>NZ_JADBGC010000002.1:0-577912 GCF_014892245.1 Microbispora sitophila
CACCTTGGCCTTCTCCGTGGCGTAGTTCACCGTCGCGGACACGCCCTCGAGCTTGTTGAGCTTGCGCTCGATCCGGTTCGCGCACGACGCGCAGGTCATGCCGCCTATCGAAAGCTCGACCGCGCCGGTCGGCCGTTCATCGGTTGTCGCCGACATCACCGCTCCTTCCTCTCGCGTCGTGCCGCCGGCGGACGGTTCCCTCGTGCGCGAAGTCCGGGGACAGGTGGGAGTCCCCGCCGCTCGGCGCCGACGCGGCGAAGGCCGCTGCGCCCCCTCGCGCCCTCCTCGGGGTGCAGGTGCGAGTGAGCCAGGTCGCCCGCATGGATCCTTACCAGGTCACCGACGGGCCTGCCGTCCTCGCTCACCGTGAACACGAGCTTACTGACCCGGCCCGGTGCGAGGTCGCCCGCCGTGAAGATCACCCCGAGGCCTGCGGCGTACGGGCCGAGCCGGGCGGAGGTGTTCACGAGACGCCCGCCACGTCGTATCCGGCCTCCCGGACGGCCGCCACGATGGCCGCGTCGTCGACGCCGCCGTCGGTCTCGACCGTCAACAGGCCGGAGGCGAGGTCCACCCGGACGTCACTCACGCCGGCGACCGCGCCGACCTCCTCGCTGACCGAGCTGACGCAGTGGCCGCAGGTCATGCCGGTGACGGTGTAGGTGCTGGTCATGACGATCACTCCCGTAACTCGTTCCTCATCGATGTGAACACCGTACCCCCCTGGGGTATTTCGCCGTCAAGCCGGGGCCCGGTTCCGGCGGGCCCGCCGGGCCTACAGGAGGTAGCGCAGCCAGAGGTACGGCACGCACAGGGCCACCGTGACGACGGTGACCACCAGGCCATACTTGGTGAACTGCCAGAAGCTGATCCGCGCGCCGTTGCGCTCGGCGATGCCGAGGATGACGACGTTGGCGGAGGCGCCCACGGCGGTGGCGTTGCCGCCGAGGTCCGCGCCGAGCGCGAGCGCCCACCACAGCACATTGTGGTCGCCGCCGGGCACGTGCTGCGCGAGGTCGGCCACGATGGGGCTCATCGTGGCGACGTAGGGGATGTTGTCCACGATCGCGGACAGCCCGGCCGACGCCCAGAGCAGGACCATGGCGGTGACACCGGGCCGTCCGGCCGTCGCCTCCGCCGCCGCCCGTGACACCTGGTCGATGACCCCGGTCTCGACGAGCGCGCCGACCATCACGAACAGCCCGGCGAAGAACACCAGCGTCGGCCACTCCACCTCGCGCAGCGCGTCGTCGGTGGTGATCTTGGTGACCAGCACGAGCAGCCCGGCCCCGAGCAGCGCCACGACCGACGGCTCGTAGTGCAGCACCGGGTGCAGCACGAACGCCGCGATGACCACGCCGAGGACGGACAGGCTCTGCACGAGCATGACCTTGTCCTGGATGGCCGCCCGCTCGTCCAGTTGCATGATCTCGGCCGCCCGCTCGGGGTCGTACCGGAACGCCTTGCGGAACAGCAGCCGGCACAGTCCGATGAAGACCGCCGTCAGCACGATCACCAGCGGTGCGAGATGGACGAGGAAGTCGTTGAAGGTCAGCCCGGCACGGGAGGCGATGATGATGTTCGGCGGGTCGCCGACGAGGGTCGCGGTGCCGCCGATGTTGGACGCCATCGCCTCGGCGATCAGGAACGGCGCGACCGGCAGGGCGAGGCGTTCGCAGACGAGGAACGTGACCGGCGCGATCAGCAGCACGGTCGTGACGTTGTCCAGCAGCGCCGACGCCAGTGCCGTGATCACCAGGAGCAGCGCCATGAGCCGGAACGGCCGTCCCCTGGCCCGCTTGGCGGCCCAGATCGCGAGGTACTCGAACACGCCGGTCTGCCGCAGCACACCAACGATGATCATCATGCCCAGCAGCAGGAAGACGACGTTCCAGTCCACGCCGGACTCCTGCGAGAAGAACGCGGAGTCGGCCGCGGTCGCGTGGATGAGCAGCAGGACCGCGGCGCCGCCCAGGGCGGCCTTGACCCGGTGGACCTTCTCGCTGGCGATGAGGACGTACGTGGCGGCGAAGACGATCGCCGCCACCCATGCGGTCACCGTCATGTGAGCCGCTTGAGCAGCGCGGAGAGCGTGACCGCGCCCAGCAGGCGGTCGCCGTCGAGCACCGCGACCAGGGGGCTGCGGGTGCGCGCCATCAGCGCGGCGACCTCCAGGAGCGTGGCGTCGGGATCGGTCACCGGGAGCTCGCGCGGCCGTTCCGGCATCGCCTGGCGGACCGTGCGCTCGCCCAGCGCCCGGACGAACGCGTCGGCGTGCGCCTCGTCGATCACCCGGGCCAGCGCGGGATCGTCCTGGCAGTAGCGGGGGACGGCCAGGCGCAGCACCTGCGTGCCCGGCAGGATCGACACCGGCGCCCCGCGCTCGTCCAGCACGATCAGGCCGGGCAGTTCGCGCTCGGCCATGAGGCGCGCGGCGTCGGCTATGGGGGAGTCGAGCTCCACGGTGGGGAACGGCACTACGAGATCCCGGGCACGCATGGTCTCACCTGCCTGCCACGTGCGGCTGTGCTCACGTCTGCCTTCCGGTCGCCGGTACGGTCCCCGGGTACGGGAGACCCTTCGCCGACCAGACTTCCCGGCACGCCCCGCATCAGGCTATCGGCCGGATAAGCCGTACAAAAGCCCCGAAGAGGCGTGGCGGACGAATACCCCCTCGGCGTACGGCAGGCGCCCGAGCGACCCGGCCGGGAGCGGGACCATGCCCTCGGGCGCCTCCGTCAGCCGGGCGGAGAAGGCGAGACGGCGTCCGACGCGTCCCGAGGCCGAGACGTAGTCGTCCGCACCGGCGAAGGTCACCTCCCCCACCGGGGCGAGCCGCGCCAGCGCCGCCTCCACTCCCTCACCCGGCCGTACGACCGTGGCGGGCAGGCGGTCGGTCTCGTCGTCGGAGTGGACGAACACCGCGTCGTCGAGCCACCCGATGAGGCAGACCGTGACCTCCTCGAACCCGGCGCGTACGGCCTCGGCCGCCAGATCGGCGGAGCCCGGGACGTCCCATCCGTGCAGGGAGAAGACCGGCGACCCGGAAGCGGCGCCGGCGGACGCGGTGGGAACCGGCGGGGCCGGGGCGAGCGCCCGCCGCACGGCCTCGATGCCCGCCCGCGCGTACGGCACGGTCGGTTCGGGCAGCCGGTCGAGCGGGAACCAGGCGAGCTCGGCGCACTTGTGCGGCTCGGCGTTGATCGGTGTGCCGGTGATGGAGCGCGCCACGAGGAACATCCCGATGCGGGCCGTCCCGCCCGCATTGCGGTGGTGCATCACGTGGACCACCACGCAGCCGTCCACCTCGACGCCGAGCTCCTCACGGGCCTCCCGCACGGCGGTGTCCACCACCGACTCCCCCTCCTCCAGGTGCCCGGACGGCATGATCTGCCACTCCCCGTCGGCGTAGCCGGTGCCCTGGCGGCGGCCGAGCAGCACCTTCTCGCCGTCCGTCAGTACCAGGTGTACGTCGACGACCGGCCGGTAGCGGCCCGGGGCGTACGTCGCGGCGTCGAGCAGCGCGGGCAGGGCCGCGGCGTTCGCGGAGATGAACTCCCCCAGCTCGGGCGGGACCATGTTCAGCGTGCGCACGTCCTCCGGGCGTACGCGCCGCACCTCGTGCAGGCCGATGTCCGGTTCGAGGAACTCCGGGCCGCTGCGGCGCGACAGGTCGAGCGACACAAGACGACAGGCGAAGACCGTGCTCAGGCGGCCGGGCTCTGCGAGGGTGAACACGTGCAGCGCGGGTCCCGCCGTCGCCCCGAGCTCCTCGTCGAGCTCGCGGCGCAGCGCCGCTTCAGGAGTGGCGTCGGCGGGCTCCACCCCGCCGCCCGGCGTGACCCAGTACGGCTCCCGCTCCGGCCGCACGCGCCGGAACAGGACGACGTCGTCGCCGTCGAACAGGATGGCCCGGACGCTGTGCCGTACGGAGGTCATGTCCGGCATCCTCTCGCGGACGGTCCGGCGTCCGCTGCCGGAAGGGGCCGAAATACGGTGAGGAGAGCTCTCCCCGCAGGGAGGGGCTCCGTGAAGAAGGGATGCAGGGGCATGACCGAAATGACCTACCGGCGGCTGGGCGACTCGGGACTCGTCGTCTCGGCTCTCGGTCTCGGCGGCAACAACTTCGGCCGCAGGATCGACCTCGACGCCACGCGCGCCGTGGTCGACGCGGCGCTCGACGCCGGCGTCACGCTGATCGACACCGCCGACATCTACGGCGAGTCGGAGACGTTGCTCGGCGAGGTGCTGAAGGGGCGGCGTGACCAGGTCGTCATCGCCACCAAGTTCGGCGGGGACGTGAACGGCGCCAACGGGCCCGACTGGGGCGCGCGGGCCTCGCGGCGGTACGTCCGCCTGGCGGTGGAGCGGTCGCTGCGCCGCCTCAAGACCGACTGGATCGACCTCTACCAGCTGCACTTCCCGGACCCGTCCACGCCGATCGAGGAGACCCTGTCGGTGCTGACGGACCTGGTGCGGGAGGGCAAGGTCCGCTACGTGGGCTCGTCCAACTTCGCGTCCTGGCAGGTCACCGACGCGGAATGGATCGCCCGCACCGGCGGCTTCGAGCGTTTCGTGAGCGCGCAGAACGAGTACAGCCTGCTCGACCGGCGGGTGGAGAAGGAGCTCGTCCCGGCGCTGCTGCACCACGGTGTCGGCCTGCTGCCGTACTTCCCGCTGGCCAACGGCCTGCTCACCGGCAAGTACCGGCGCGGGGAGGAGCCGCCGGCGGGCACCCGCCTCGCGGGCCGGCCGCAGTATCTGACCGACTCGCGGTTCGAGGTGGTGGAGCGGTTGCAGGAGTTCGCCGAGCGGCAGGGGGTGTCCCTGCTGGACGTCGCGATCGGCGGCCTGCTCGCGCAGCCGGCCGTCTCCTCCGTGATCGCGGGGGCCACCCGGCCCGAGCAGATCAAGGCCAACGTCGCGGCGGCGGCCTGGCGACCGGACGAGGCGGCGCTGAAGGAGCTGAACGAGATCGCGAGCTGACTATATGCAGTTGTGGCTATATAGCTGATCGGGTATTTTCGAAGATGTGTCAGCGACCTTCGACGTACTCGCCGAGCCCGCCAGGCGGCGCATCCTCGACCTGCTGCTCGAACGCCCCCGTCTGGTCGGGGAGCTCACCGAGCGGCTCGGCCTGACCCAGCCCGGCACTTCCAAACACCTCAAGGTGCTGCGGGAGGCCGGGCTGGTCCGTGTGCGCCGGGACGCCCAGCGCCGGTGGTACGAACTGTGCCCCGAGCCGCTCGCCGAGATCGACGCCTGGCTCGCGCCCTACCGGCGGCTGTGGTCGGAGAGCTTCGACGCGCTGGAACGGCACCTGGACACGATGCCCGAACATTCAGAGGAGACACCGTGAACGCGACGCTCGGCATGTTCGACGGGCGGCCGTCGCTGCGCATGGAGCGCAGGCTGGCCCACCCTCCGGAGAAGGTCTGGCGGGCGGTCACCGAGCCCGACCGGCTCGGCCAGTGGTTCCCGTTCACGGTCGTCGAGATGGACCTGCGGGTAGGCGGAAGGATCACGTTCGACGGCGGCGGCATGACGATGGACGCCGAGATCACCGAGCTCGACCCGCCCCGCCTGTTCGCCTTCCTCCAGCACTCGCCGCGGGAGATGCCGCGCGAGGGCGACAACCTCCTGCGCTTCGAGCTGCTGCCCGAGGAGGGCGGCTGCCTGCTCGTCTTCACCCAGGTCTTCCACGACCGGCCGGCCGCGGCGAGCTACGCGTCCGGCTGGCAGGTCTGCCTCGACGCCCTGGAGGCGGTCGCCGGCGGACGACCCGCCGAGTGGCCCGAGGGGAACTTCGCCCACCTCCATGAGGCGTACGTGGAGGCGTTCGGGCTGGCCGAGGGGGTGGCCGGGCGACTGGGCGAGCAGGAAGGCGGCGGATGGCGGGTGCGCTTCGAGCGGCAGCTCACCCGGCCGGTCGAGGAGGTCTGGACCGCCGTCGGCGCACCGGCCGCGACACCCGGTGAGCCGGTGCCCGACGACATCGGCGAGGGAATCGTCACGGCCGTCCGGAAACCCGCTGCCGAGCTTCCCGCGTACGTGGAGTCCGGCGAGCAGGGCAGGCAGGTGCGCTGGGAACTGTCGCAGGGCACCGGGCACGGCGCCCGGCTGGTCGTCACGGAGACCGGCCTGCCCGACCCCGCCGGGGCCCTGAAGGCATGGCGGGACCGGATAGAGACCCTGGCGCGGCGGCTGCTCGTCTGAGCCCGGCGGGCGGGGCCGTCACTCGTCGAGCATCTCCAGGAGGCGGCGCAGGTAGGGCGGCACGTTGCGCAGCCGTACGGCGTCGCTCGCCGCGGGGGGCACCGGAGCCAGCAGAGCCCGCAGTCCCGACAGGTCGATGAACCGCAGAGCCGCCGTGTCGACGGTGATCTCGCTGCCCTCGCTCCTCGCCTCGGCGAGCGCGGTCGCCAGGGCGGCGCTGTTCGAGACGTCGACCTCGCCCTCGATGATCACGGAGGAGTCCGCAGAGGACCACCTGACGCTGAGGTAGGTGTCCGTGTAGAGAACGCCGCAGTGGCCGCCGGCTGGATTCACGAGACGCACCGGCCCGGCGAACCGGTGCGCGAAGCGCTGTCCGCCCGTCTTGGGCGCGTATTTTCGGAGCAGGACACGGTGAACGTCGTCACGGTCCCACCTCCTCGCTGCAAGTGGAAATACTCACTGAGCGTGGCCGTCCGACAGCGCATCTGTCAACGGTTAGCCCAGTTAATATTCAACGAAGATCAAAGATCTGGCGCTTCTCACCGCTTGCGGCCGACGCCGCCGACCGCCCAGACCGTGTCCTTCGGCGGTCGTAGCTCGTCGGGCTCCGGCCGCCATTCGGGCACCTGGACCAGGCCGGGCTCCACCATTTCCAGATCGCCGAACAAGGGCAGGATCTCGGCCCGGGTGGGCAGCCGCAGGCGGCCGTCGTCCTTGACGGCCCATTCGTTGGCGAACAGCAGGGCGAGCTTGTCCGTCACCTCCGGCCGGAGGTCGGAGATCGCGTGGCTGATGACCATATAGCTGCCGGGCGCGATCGCCTCGCGCAGGCGGGCGGTGATCGCCAGCGTCAGGTCGTCGTCGTTGATCGCCGCCAGGACCGAGACGAGCAGGACGCCCACGGGCTCGTCGAGGTCCACGAGCTCCCGCAGCCGAGGATGCGTGAGGATCGAGTCGGGGTCGCGTACATCGCCCTGGATCACCGCGACGCGCTCGTTCTCCTCCACCAGCGCCTGGCCGTGGTTCACCACGACGGGGTCCTTGTCCACGTAGACCACGCGGGCGTCGGGAGCGCACTCCCGTGCGATCTCGTGCACGTTGCCCTGGGTCGGCAGACCGCAGCCGATGTCGACGAACTGGCGGATCCCGGCGGCGGCCAGGAACCGTACGGTCCTGCGGAGGAACTTGCGCCCCTCGCGGCACATCAGGGGAAGCTCTGGCGCGATCAGCAGCGCCGCCTCCGCGGCCTCGCGGTCCGCCGCGAAATTGTCCTTCCCGCCGAGCCAGTAGTCGTAGACCCGGGCCTCGTTCGGGACGGACGGGTCGAAACCCACAGGCTCGACCGGGGGGAAACCCGGCATGATCCTCCGTTCAGCCCTGGTGACCGATATTACCGGTGCAATACAGGCTGAAGTGAGGATTCGTGCGTGTGTCGCGAGTCGGGCCTTCGGGCCTTCGTTGCGGGGCTCAGCGGTAGACGGCGGCCTCGGCCGTGAATCCGGCCCACACGGCCTTGCCCACGGGACGTAGCCGCGCCCAGCCCCACATGCGGCTGACCCCGGCGACGACCTGCAGGCCGCGCCCGGTCTCCGCGACGTAGTCGGGCTCGCGCAGCACCGGCGCGTCGTTGCTGGGGTCGGTGACCATGCACAGCAGCGCGCGGGACGAACGGAACATCAACAGGCGTACCGGCAGGGGATGGATGGCCTGGTGCCGCAGGCCGTGGCGCAGCGCGTTGGTGACCAGTTCGCAGACCGCGAGCGCGGCGTCGTCGGTGACGTCCTCCATGGACCAGGTCCGCAGCACCCCGGTGGTGAAGTGTCGCGCGGTGCGCGCGGCGAGACTCTCACGGTGGAACTCGTGCACAGCCACCTGGGGAACGCCGCACGGCTCTTCGCCGCCGGTCCAGGGCCAGCGCCTGCCTGCCGGAAAGACCTGCTCAAGCGTGCCCAGCCAGGGATCCCGGGCAACGCTATCGGCTTCTGCGAGGGAAGCGCGGTCTGTCCGATAACCAGTCATTGAGAGCCTTATGAGGTTGATGTCGACCATGTGGCGGGATGACTCAGTAAGTCATACTGCTCCCATTGATGCTCCTGTGCAAGTACAGATGCACGTGCAAACGCACGAATGTTGTCGGTTGGGCTCGGATTCCGAAACGAGGCGCCCCGTGTCCGTGATCTACAACGGAATGCCCTCATCTCACCTGGGGCAGCAGGCCTGGCGCAAGAGCCGGCACAGCAATCCGAGCGGCAACTGCGTCGAGATCGCCGCGCTGCCCGATGGCCGGGTGGCCCTGCGCAACTCCCGGCACCCGTCCGGACCGGCGCTGATCGTGCCCCTTCAGGACATGGCCGCATTCCTCCGCTCCGCCAAGGAGGGTGAATTCGACGACCTCCTTGGTGAAGTGGAGAAATGATCTCGCCACTTGCGCGGGACGACCTGGCGAGTATCGTGAACGTGGCGTAAACATCGGTGCACCTCAAAGGACCCCATATGACTGCGGCCCCTTCGGAGGGTGTGCCCCACCCGCTCGACTTGGCGGCACGATCACGCCGCAGCCCCACCGTCCTGCGCATTCTGCTCGGCACTCAACTGCGACGACTCCGTGAGAGCAGGCATATCCGTCTGGAGGAGGCCGGCCACGCCATCCGCGCCTCCCATTCGAAGATCAGCCGGATGGAACTCGGGCGCGTCGGGTTCCGCCGCCGTGACGTCGCCGACCTCCTCACCCTGTACGGCGTCACCGACGAGAGCGAGCGGGAGGCGCTGCTCTCGCTCGTCGCCCAGGCCAACGCCCCTGGCTGGTGGCACAAGTACGACGACGTCCTGCCCTCCTGGTTCGAGGCGTACGTCGGCCTGGAGCAGGCCGCGAGCGCGATCCGCTGCTACGAGGTGCAGTTCGTGCCCGGGCTGCTGCAGGCCCCCGAGTACGCCGAGGCGGTCGTGCGACTCGGCCATCCCGACGCGCCGGACGAGGAGGTCGCGCGCCGCGTCCGGCTGCGGATGGACCGCCAGGAGGTGCTGGTCCGGCCGGATCCTCCCATTCTGTGGGCGGTGATCGACGAGGCCGTGCTGCGCCGTCCGGTGGGTGGGGCCGAGGTGATGCGGGCCCAGATCGAGTACCTGCTCGAGATGATCGCCCTGCCTCGTGTAACGCTCCAAATCATTCCGTTCAGCGCCGGCGGCCACGCGGCCGCCGGAGGGCCGTTCAGCATCCTGCGCTTCGCAGGGGTCGGCCTGCCCGACGTCGTCTACCTCGAACAGCTCACCAGCGCGATCTACCTCGAGAAACGGGAGGACATCGACCGCTATCTCGCAGTCATGGAACGCCTGTGCATCCAGGCCAAACCGGCGTCGGAGACCAAGCGGATGCTCCAGCAGCTCATGACGGAGCTGTGACGATGCGCTAGCGTCACGTGCGCGACCTCCGCTGCCGCACGCCCGCAGGAGACGGTGGCGCAAGCCGTACCCGAAAATACGTGTCAGGTGCGCGTGGGCGGTAAATGGAGTACTACCACACCGTGGGGCAAGCAGGAGGGCGGTGAGAACCTTGGCGGGCAGCATGCTCAGCCTGGAGTTCGACCGAAGTTCGGTCACCAGGGTGCGGCATCTCGTCATGGTGTCGGCGCAGGAGGCCGGACTCGAGGGCGTGGCCCTGGAGGACTTCGTGCTCGCGGTGCACGAGGCGGTCACCAACGCCGTCCGGTATGGCTCCCCGCCGCGGGGAATCGCCATGTGGCGTGAGGCGGGGGTGCTGGTAGCCGAGATCACCGACAAAGGTCCCGGCATTCCCGACGAGGCGCTGGAGCGCGAGGAGTCGGCGACGCGGTTCGACTTCGGGGGACGTGGATTGTGGCTCATGAACCGCCTGGCCGACCTCGTCGTGCGTACGGGGGCCGAGGGAACGACGATCCGCCTCTGCGTGACGCTTCCCTGATCGACATTTGACTTCCGCTGAGAGCGGAGCACGGACCGCCTGACCGAAACCAGGCTTCCCCATCTCCCCGAACTCCGTCTGCGCGCATGGTTAGCGCCACTGTGAGCTGGGCACTTCTGATCTCGCCGCCCCGCCGCCAGGGTCGGACGGCAGGCCAAGCGGGCGAGCCGTAATCATGATTTTGGTGCACCGAAATTTCGGGCAATCCGGGTCGGACGCCGAAGCCTTGCTAGGCTGCAGGGAACCGTAGAACCGGGCGTTGTCTCACCCGGCAGGTGAGACCGTCGAGAAGTGGGGTCACACCGTGAAGAAGCTGCTTGTTCTCGCTCTGGTCGCCGTCGGCGGGCTTCTGGTCTGGCGCAAGGTGCAGGCCGACCGTGCCGAGCTCGATCTGTGGACCGAGGCTACCGGCAGCGAGAACTGACCACCAGGGATGGTGCTTGATCGTGGCAAGGGTACGGGAATGACCCCCGTGAAGCTGGCCTGTCTTGACTTGGCCGGAACCACGATCGGTGACATCGACATGGTGGAACGGGCGTTCGCCGAGGCGATCGCCACGCAGGGCATCGTCCCCGGGACCAGCGCCTATGCCCGTGCCATGGTGCATGTGCACAGGTCCCGGGGATGTCCCAAAATCGAGGTCTTCCGGGGCATCTTCCCCGGCAACGAGGCCCAGGCGCAGGCCGCGAACCTGACTTTCGAGCGCTCCTACGAGGGAGCCATCGAACGGACCGGTCTCGTGCCCCTGCCGGGGACCGTCGAGGCCATCGCGAAGCTGCGCGACGCGGGCCTGAAGATCGCCCTGATCACCGGCTTCAGCCGCGCGACCCTGGGACGGGTGCTGAGCACCCTCACCTGGGTCGACATGCTGGACCTCGCACTGTGTCCCGAGGACGCCGGACGTGGCCGTCCGTACCCGGACATGGTGCTCACCGCCGTTCTGCGCTCCGGCGTCGACGACGTACGGCAGGTGGCCGTGGCGGGCGACTCCGAGAGCGACATGCTGTGCGGCCGGCGCGCGGGCGCCTCGATCGTCGCCGGAGTGCTCACCGGCGTCCACAGCAAGGATCGTCTGCTCGGCGGCGGCGCCACTCACATCATCGACTCCATCGCCGACTTCCCCGGGCTCGTCCTCGGCAACGAGGTCGGCGCCTCTCCGGTGGCCACCTCGGCCTCCTGATCGCCGGTCGGTTCCCCCTGCGGGTCTGCTCCGGCGGGCACACGGCCACCCGGGCGACGCGACGGGGTATCGAGTGGCGCTCGGGTGCGGGCTGTTGCTACGGTGTACGCACCGGCGGCCTGTGGATCTGCGTTTGCGCAGTTCGCACCCGCCACGGGGCCTTAGCTCAGCTGGCAGAGCGCCTGCTTTGCAAGCAGGAAGTCAGGGGTTCGAATCCCCTAGGCTCCACCAGCCAAAACGCCGCTTCTCTGATCATGAGGAGCGGCGTTCGTGCCATCAACGTGCCATTAGCTCTTGCCGGCATCGCGCTCCGCCTCGACTCGCGCGCTCAGCGCATCGGCGATCTTCCGGTCGGCGTCGCGCGTGGCGTGCTGGTAGATCAGCGCGGCACGGTCGCTGTCATGGCCCATCCGCGCCTTGAGATCGGCGAGGCTCGCGCCCGACTGCGCGGCGAGCGTGTTGCCGGTGTGCCGCAGGTCGTGGAAGTACAGACCCTTGACGCCCATCTCCTTGAGCGCTTCCGCCCACTTGGCCTCACGCCGGAAGTTGCCACCGCGGAGAAACGCACCGCGCTTGCCGAGAAAGACGAACGCGTCCTCGCCCGTGCCGGTGAACTGGTCGAGGTGGTCGACGAGCGCCGGGACGATGGCCGAGGGGATGCTGACCGTCCGCTTGCCGGCCCGCGATTTGGGCGGCGCGAGCACCATGTCTCCGCCGTCCAGCTCGATGAGCTGTTCGCGTACGCGGACCGTACGCGCATTGAGGTCGATGTCCGACCGCCGCAGCGCGATCACCTCGCCCCAACGCAGGCTCGCGAAGGTGGCGAGAAGGATCAGCGCACGGAATCGACGGTCGGCCATCCGATCGGCCAGCTCGAAGACCTGGGCGACGGTGAGGATCGGCCGCTCCGGCGTCTGCTCGTTGTCCGCGCCCTTGATGCGGCAGGGGTTCCGGGTGATCAGCTTGTCCTCTTCGACCGCCGTCATCAGCACGGCCCGCAGCAGCCGATACGCCTTGGCGGCCGTGGACACTGAGACGCCTTTATCTATGAGGGCGGCTCGCCAGCGAATCTGAAAGCGGCCGGAGGGAAGCTTGCGGATATTGCCGAAACGCCGGTGACCATCTCTGTTCGCCATCAGGCCGCCCGTCCCTTCGGCGCTTTGACCGGCTCGACGAGCCCGGCCGCGATGAACGCTTCGAGGGCGGCTTCGGGAATGCGAACGCCCCGGCCGACGCGGACGAAGAAGATACGGCGTTCGGCGATCAGCCGACGAGGAAAGCGGACCGAGGTGTTCAGCCGTTCGGCCGCCTCTTCCACTCGAAGGAGTCGGCCTTGGGCCTCTGGCGGGAGTGGCGTGGTCGGTGAAATCGCGTTCGTCATGCTGCCCTCCCTTCAGTTGCCCAAAGAACTTGTCCGTCTGCCGCGGCTTCGAGCCGGTCGAGGTGGTTGCGCCAGCGCTGGCGTTCCCATGGACCGGACGGAGGAGGCGCACGCCAATCGGGGCGAGTTCAGGATCTCCGGGCTTGACCGGTCGCCAGATGTAGCGGTGGGGGTCGACCGGCTCGTTCTGGACGCCGAGGGCTTCCAGGACCCAGGTGCGGCGGTCCTGCTTGTGCTCGGTGAGGGTCTTGTTGGACCACTTGCGGGAGACGAGGACGCGGCGGCCCGCGTAGCCGAGGTGGTCGGGCTTGTGTGCCTTGCCCTTGCATCGGCCCGGAGCCATGCCGGGCTTGGCGCCCTTGGGCTGCACCCCGTACCGCAGCCAGTTCGGGCATGTGGGGGAGCATGGTTCGAACCGCAGAGCGTCGAGCAGCCGTTCGGCATGTGCTTTCCGGCGTGGGTCGTCGGTTCCGAGGGCGTCGCCGAGGGACTTGGTGAGGTACTTCGAGAGGTACTGGATGAGCTGGTCGGCGTCCGGTGTTCCGGCGAGGACGCTTTGTATGTCGAGTTGGTCGCCGAAGCGGAGCACGTGCAGGGGTTCGGCCTCGTCGTCCTGGTCGAGGGCGTCGAGGGCCTGTTCCCAGGTCGGCAGGACTTCCCCCGTGGTTGGGTCGAGGTAGCCGGCCCCGTCCTCCCACACCGGCAGGTGGTCACCCTCGAATCGGACAGTGTCCGTCGAGGGCCACCACACCTGGTGATACGTGGCCGCGATGATCTGCCGCAGCTCCGCGCGGGGCACGGTGCCGCGGATCGCCATGTGCAGGTGCGGCGCGAGCCGCTTCTGAGGCTCGACGGTGGCGAAGTACTGCACGTCGTATCCCGCCACGCGGCGGAGGTTCTGCACGAAGCGGTCGACGAGCTGGGAGAAGTGCAGCGCGTCGCGGGCCGCCCGGCCGTAGTCGTACCGGCCCGGGTCGAGGGGCGTGCCCTCCAGCACCCGCCCGTACGACGGGAGCGTGAGCGTGACGAACATCGACGGCCGGTAGGTCTTGCCGTCCGAGCCGGTGAAAGTCCGCCCGAGCGTGCTCTTGGTCATCTGCCGCTTGGGCAGATCCGGCGCGTCCTGCCGCCGCTTCGTGGACCGCGAGCGCTCCGAGGCCCGGCCGAGGACGTTGCCCCGCATCCCGGCCCGGTTGATCTCCTCGTCCAGCTCCACGATCGCGGCGTCCATCTGTTTGGCGATCTCCTCGACCACGTCCCGCGCGAGCGGTTGAGCCATCCGCACGGCGCGGGGAGTCGATCGATCGTTGAGGCGAGCGGGGGAGGTCGGCTGGTCTCCCCCGGCCTGGTGGGCGTCGGTGAGATCGATCAACTGTCCTCCTCTGCGGTCTCGGGGATGGTGAGGGCGGTGGCCGATACCGGGAGGGGAGGGATTGTGCGGCGAATGTGAAGGGCATGCAGATATCTCGCGCACCGATGGCTGCCGCGTAGCCCGCTGATCAGACTGTCTCTGTGGCAGCTTGTGTCTCGACGGGATCGCGGAGACGCCTTCCCCGGCTTCTCGTGTTTGCTTGCTCCGGTTGGCTTGCCCTTGTCGGCCTCGAAGTCCTGTGGATTCCGCTTTCCCGGATGAGCCTGTGGCTCAGTTGGCTCGTGATCTTTATGGCCTGGGGATGGGCGATCGTCTGGTCAACGAAGACTGCGTTTGCCTATCTGGCGGGCAGGGCGTACAGCCGATGTGTCGTGACGACCGTTGTCATGCTGACCGTGTGGGTCGGTGTCCGCATGACGGACTGGAATGCCCTCTATGTGAATGGGATGTTCTGGCTCCATCGCGATACCTTCGCCGCACTCGCCAACGCCTATGAGAGCGGCCGACCGATGACGGTGCCCTCATGGATGGAGCACCTGTCGGTGAACGGCAAGGTCGAGCGGCAAGGTAACGCGCTCTACCTGCCCGTATTCACTGATCAATGGCGTGGGGAGACCGGGGCGGGGATCGCTTACCTGCCAAACGGCAGTCAGAGGGTAGTAGAGACCGCGGCAGGCGATGTCGGCTATCCAGTCCGCGACCTTGGCAACGGCTGGTGGTGGGTGGAGTAGATCAAGTTACGTGACAGTAGGCCGCCGTTGCGTCGTCGTGGGGTTTGCTGCGCGGCCAGCGCTCCCCGTGCGGGTCTGACTGCTCAGCCTCGCGAACTCGGCGGATCAGCTCGGCTGATCCGTCCTGCGCCAGGAATCGGAGGAGTTGCCGCCAGTTGGTGAGGTGGTAGCGGTTGACGGCATCGGCGGCTCCATCGGTCAGTAGGGCTGCGGCGTGTACCTGGTCGGTGGGGGTGGTGCCGGTGAGGGTTTGGTCTGCGGCGAGGGGGTCGGTGGAGGCGACCCAGAAGTCGCCGTCGCGGTTGCGGTACTGGCCGAGGGTTTCGACGTACTCGCGGCGGGCTTCGGTGTGTTCGGGGGTGCCGCCGCGGAGGCTGTCGAGCCGTGTGCGGTGGGGTGCGGCGACTTGGTCTAGCCGGTCGTCGCAGATCAACAGTGGTTCGGTCGTGCCGGTGTCGAGGATGAGAGTGGAGTCGCCGAGGACGAGCCAGTCGAGGTGGTCGGCGGTGTGGCGGAGCATGATGACGGTGGCGGAGGGGGAGCCGCCGTGGGTGAGGTCGCAGGTGAAGTCGTGCAGTGAGGTGACGTGCTTGATGCCTTGGGCGAGGAGTTCGGGCAGGGGGCCGGCGCTTTGGGTCATCTCGGCGAGCAGGGTGGAGCCGAGGGTGTGGGAGTACCAGCGCACGCTGTGGGAGCAGGTCGAGGTGACCCCTGGGGGGATGCTGGCGCCGTCGAGCAGGACGACGCGTCGGTGGTGGCGCCGATGAAGTCTTCGTTGGGCCGGTCGGGGTGGGCGGGTTCGCTGGCGAAGGCGACGCGCATCAGGTGTCCTCGTGCCGGTAGAGCGGGCTTGCCAGTTCCGCTCGCACTGGTTCCCCGGTTTGAGGGTCGTATTCGACGCCGACCACGCAGGAGAAGCGGCGGTCGCCGACCTGCCAACATGCGATCACGTGTGGGCTGCACTGGTCCCATTCCCTTACTAGTCTGTCGAAGTGATCGAGCTGGGCTCGCGAGAGCGCAACCAACCGCCGCCTCCCCACATCGTGTGGGAGAGCCTGGCCAACCCATGGCGACCTGGTGGACGGCGATGGCTTGATCTGCGTCCCGACGAGGTTGAGCCGCGCATCCTCCAAGCGGTGAAGCCGGAACTCGTGGTCTGGTCGTCCTTGTGGCCTGAAAGGCCCGACGATGAGATCCGGTTCGATATACGGCCAGCCGAGAACGGATGCGCACTGTGCTGGACGCTGTTGACGCCTGGAGAAGCTCCCGAGCAGGCTGTGATCGGTCATCTGCGTTACCGGCTCAACTTCTTGATCAACGCTCAGCTCCGCTTCTCCTTTGGACAGTAGGGCCGGAATCACTGCGTGACGAACTGCGTGACGACGCCGATGGATAACCGTGGACACTGACGGACAGCAGTGGACGGTCTCCGCAGGTGGAGACCCTGTGAGCCCAGTTCGAACAGCTGTGCCGTTGCCTGATAAGCAAGCGTGTCACGGCAGTGCGGGCCAGAATTGCAGGCGGTACGTCTCAAGTCCTTCGGGAGGCTGCTCGTCCGGGTAGCGCGCACCGGGACCAGGGCGGACATTTGCACGCACGAGCCAGTTCCGAGCTTTTTGGCGGAGGTCAATGAGTTTGTCGGAGGAATTACCGAAGGGTCCGACCATACGCAGCTTGCCGGAACTCGAGTACAGCTCTACCGTCTCACTTCTGGCCCACAGGGTGTCATCGGCCGGCGGTTCCCCATCCCAGAGCTCCAGCGTGACCTCAACCCTGTGCCAGTCATCCGCCTCACTGGTGATAATGCCGACGTTCGCCGTGGCGATGAACCAGTTGGTCACGGTCGCGCGGTCTGAGAGTTCCCAGAGGTCCTCGGCCCCTTCCGGTACTCCGTTCGCTCCATCGAGGTCCATGATCATAACCTGTCGATACTCGACGGTGATCACGTCCGTGAGGCTGTCAATCAGGCGGGACATCGCCTGTCCTTAACACGAGGGGACAGGTTAGGCGCGACGATGCTACCCCTCGTCGATCGCGTGTAGGACTCCGCACAGGAGCAGCTTGCATTGTGACTGGATCTTGTCGAAAAGCGGAAGCCAGGCTTGTGGGCATGACGGAGCCGGGGCACTTCGGGGGCACATGGCTTCGGAGAACGCAGGCAAGCGATGACAACGAATGGAAGCGTTTTTGCAGGTCGCTTATGGTGCAGAGCGAATCCGTGCAGGTAGCGAGCATGCGGAATTAGAACCCGGCCTACAGGCCAAACGTTCCTATGGGGCCTACTCTGTGCGTGTGAGCAAGAGGCGATACGTCGCCAGAGGCGTGCCCGGCGGCTACCGGATCTGGGACAACAAGGCCCGTCGCTGGTGGGGTGACCTCTACGAGCTATGCCCCGACGACCTTCAGAACGAGTTGAACGGCGAGAAGAACAGCGAGAAGATCACCGCGCTGCTGCAGCGGTACCGCGTCCAGAAGCGGTAGCGAACGGCTGTGTACAGCAGCGAAGTACAGCAACACCACCTCACACAGGCACCCACGGCCGAGCCGCAACCACCTGGCGAGCAGGGAGCGGAGCCGTCTACGTCGTGACTGGCTCCCGTTTGCAAGCAGGAAGTCCCTAGACTCCACCAGCCAAAACGCCGCTTCTCCGATCATGGGAAGCGGCGTTCGTACCATCAACGTGCCATTAGCTTCTGCCGGCATCGCGCTCCGCCTCGACCCGCGCGCTCAGCGCGTCGGCGATCTTCCGGTCGGCGTCGCGGGTCGCGTGTTGGTAGATGAGCGCGGCCCGGTCGCTGTCGTGGCCCATCCGGGCCTTGAGGTCGGCGAGGCTCGCACCCGACTGCGCGGCGAGCGTGTTGCCCGTGTGCCGCAGGTCACGGAAGTGCAGGCCCCTGACGCCCATCTCCTTGAGCGCTTCCGCCCACTTGGCCTCACGCCGGAAGTTGCCACCACGGAGGAACCACACCGCGCTTGCCGAGAAAGTCCGCCCCCGGTGTTGAGGCTGATCACGGCCGAAGGCCGTACCGTCCGCCGCCCCCATCGCGCCGCGTCCTTCGCAGACGTGTTGGTCTTGCCGGCCGCCGAGCGGGGAGCCCGCATCACCCGAGCCGAGATCGAGTAGGCCAGCCGCTCCGCCGCCTGACGCACGTACGGCTTGACCTCCAACCCGTCGAACTCGGCCGAGGCCAGCGGCACCCCGGGCAGCGACGGCGGGACGACCGGCTGCACCTCCGACAGGATCTTCACGGTCACCGTCTTCTGCGCGGCCTTGAGCGAGGGGTCGGCGTCCATCACCGGAACCTGCCAGACCGGAAGCCCGGTCACCTCACCACGACGTAGCAGTTGTGCGGGAACAGCAGCTCAAAGCTTGATCGGAATGGGTCCTTGCAGTGCCATCGTCCACCACCTCACCGGCCTGCAGCGCTTCGCGTTGCGGGGCATCGTCAGAGACGCCTCGCCCGAGCGGGGAGGCAATTGCGTGGTTCAGCGCATGAAGGGTTTGAAGATGGAAACCACCTTCGTGGCAGCACGGTCAGCGTCCCCGTCCGCGATTGCCTCGACCAGATCGTGGTGGTAGCGGTGTGCCGCGTCCTCGTCCTCGCTCTTCTCGTCCCGCATGTGGGCAGCGAAGACGTCGAGCATGCTGGAGTACAGCTTGACGTAGAGAGGGTTGTGCGTCGCTGCCACGATCGCGCGGTGCAGGGCGAGGTCCGCGCTCGCTCGCAGGTCGAGATCATCGGTCGACCAGCTCGCTTCTCGACGGTCGCGCAGCTCGCGCAGCAGCTCGACGTCGGCATCTGAGCGGTTCACTGCGGCCAGTGACGCCGCAGCGCTGTCAAGGGCAAGGCGTAGTTCCAGGTAGTGGCGACGGGTGCCGCCGGCGAGCTGACGTTCAAGAGTGCCTGTCAGCTCGGAGCTGGAGATGACGAAGGTGCCGCGGCCCTGCTCACGGCGCAGCAGACCTGCGTGCACCAGCGACTGCACCGCCTCTCGCACGGTGTTCCGACCGATCCCGAACTCCGACACCAGTGCGGCCTCGGTCGGTATCCGCTCACCGACCGGCCAGCGTCCAGAGGCCACCTCCTCGCGGAAGCGCTCGGCAGCCTGGTCGATGAGTCCCACTCGACGCACGGGCTGTCGCGTGCCAGACTCTTCGTGACTCATCCCATAATCCCATCATCTGCTGACCTTACACCGGAGTATAACGTGACATCGCTCGCCTCATCGCTCGTTCCGTTGCACCGTGGGCGTCTGACCTTGTGGGCCGGGCTCGCCATTGCCCTGACGGCGGTCAACCTGCGAACGGCCGTGACCGGGTTCACTCCGCTCCTGGAGATCATCGGATCCGATCTCGGCTTCGGGGTGGCGCTGTCCGGCCTGCTCGGCACTGTGCCAGTGGCGTCCTTCGGCATCTTCGGGTTTCTGGCCCCAGCGGTGACGAGGAAGTTCGGACTGGAGCGCACGGCCACTGTGGCGCTGGGCCTGACGGCTCTGTCGCTTCTGATGCGTGCCTTCTCTCCAACGCCCTCGTTGCTGGTGCTTTCGACCGTGCTGGCACTGGCCGGAATCGGAGCCGCGAACGTCGTGGTCGTTCCGTTGGTGAAGGCCTGGTCCGCCGACCGGCTGGCCCTGTGGACCTCGCTTTACCTGATCCTCATGCAGGCGGGCCAGTTCGTCGCCCCGCTCATCGCGGTCCCGGTGGCAGAAGCGGCGACGTGGCGGTTCTCGGTAGGCATCTGGGCGGGACCGGCTGCTGTGGCCGGTGTGGTCTGGCTCGTCCTGGCGGTCAGGCTGCCCGCCGATCACCACGCGCCCGCGGCCGTGACGGCGACCGATGCGAGACCGAGGATCAGCCGATCAGCAACCGTCTGGGGTCTGGTGATCCTCTTCGCGATGATTTCGCTGTCCAACTACGGAATCGTCACCTGGGTCCCGGCAGTGCTCACCGACGCAGGAGGCAGCGCGGCCCTGGGCGGCTCCATGGTCGCGCTCTACTCGGCATGGGGCATGCTCGCGGCCTTGGTGGTTCCCCACGTGGCCACGCGCATGATGAACCCGTACATCGTGGTCGTCGGGTGCGCGATCTTCCTGGTAGCGGGATACCTGGGCCTGCTCCTGTCCCCGCTCGACGGCACGCTGATGTGGGTGTGCGCGCTGGGAATCGGGGTGAGCACCTTCCCGCTCTGCATGACCCTCATCAACCGTCGAACCAAGAGCCCGCAGACAGCCTCTGCCGTGTCGGGCTTCGTTCAAGGCATCGGCTATGGGCTGGCGTGCTTCGGCCCGATCGGGTTGGGCCTTCTGCGCGAGGCGACCGGATCATGGTCGATCCCGCTCCTGGTGCTCGCTGCGACCGCCATCCCAGGGGTGATCGCCGGCTGGTTCGCTTGCCGTCCTCGCTTCGTGGAGGACTCTGCGCCACAGCCGACGAAGCGCGACGCTGACCAGCGGCCGCGACGATAAGGGTCATGCGTCGAACAGATCCGAATTCGTGTCAGCGGCCGCACGCCACCGAGTACATACAGCGCCACCGAGTAGCAATTTGGTACAAGTTGCACGATTTCATCGTCAGGCATCGCCTGAAGATGCTCGGCAGAGATAAGACACGACGGCCGGGCCATTAGCGGGCCATTAAGGGCGGTCAACAGGGGGTACTCACGGTCACTCGCGGGCCGCCTCTCGCCCAGGTCGAGGCCGTTGTCCCTGGTGATCATGCCGATTTGCAAGCAGGAAGTCAGGGGTTCGAATCCCCTAGGCTCCACCCACTCAAAAGCCCAGGCCAGGGACCCTTTCCCCCGCCTGGGCTTTGATCGTTAGTCGGCCTTCGCGCTCTTCCGCGCCCCGTTGCGTGCCCGATCCACTCTTGAGTTGTCCTCGCGCGAGGCTGTCAAGGCGGCGGCGCGGCGCCTCGCGGCCCTGCGCCCGCTCGGCGGCCGGGCATGCGGCCTGGGGGGCCGTCCCGGGCGCCGGCAGCTCGGGGCGCCCGCCGCGCACCCATCCCGCCGTAGTCATCTCCACACCGACCACCGGCACGCCACCGCAGTCTCTAGGCGACGGTGCCGCCCAGCCACGGTCCGTTCAGAATCTCCTCGGTCAGCATCACCCCGGTCAGTCTGGCGGTGAGCAGCAGTGCCGAAGCCACGTTTGGACGCATGGCCGTCGCGCCGTCGTGACTGTCTCCCGGCGTGTAGCCGGGATCGAGGCCCGCATCCCGCATCACCTCCAGCAGACGATCCGGATCACTACCGGAACGCCACGCGGGGATTCGAGGGTTGAAGCAGGTAATCAGTTCCCCGTCGACGGCGTACGCGAAGTCATCACTCGCGTAGTCGTGCCGTAAGACGCATACCGACTCTGTCCCGCTCGACAGTGCCCGTAGCGTCTCAATCTCGGTCGCCTGCCACCCGTACACCTCGATAAGCGCGGTCCAATCGCCTAGGCGTACAGCCAGAACCGTGTCGGGAAACAGCCCCCCATCAATCAACTGCTCGTACGTGAGCGGCTCAACGCTCTCCTCACTGGCACCCATCCGGCGAAGAGCCTCAACCTCGTCAACGTCCCGGACGAAGGTCAGACACCAGAGATCACCCAAGCCCCACTCGGGATACAGCCAGGCAATATCAGCCCGTGAGATGTTCATAGTCAGCACTCCCCAGTCCATCTGCTACCAGGTTCCCGACAAGGTAGCGACCGCCGGGTCCAGGTCGTTCGTCCAGTTGGGCGCTCCACCTGGACCCGGCGGCCTTGGCCCGCTCCCCTCTTCGGGCGGGTCGACGGCACACGGGGTGATCGGCAGGCGTACGCATGCGCGACGCGCATACTGGCGGGCTACGAGCACTGGCCAACCGTCTCCACCGGATGCTCCGGGCACTGCAAGCAGACGAAGAGGTACATCGACCCTGCATCGCCGAGCATGATGTCTGCGGGTTCCTGAAGCTCCGGGACTTGATACCGACGTAGCAGGTGTTGCTCTTCTAAGGGCGTCCACCTCTTGCAGGAGTGCGCATCGTGCTCCCAGCTTGCGACCGTCAACAGGTGCTCCATCTCATGGCCTCGGCTGCACTCGACCTGGACCGGATCCTGGATCCAGTGGACCCACCCCCCGACCTTGCTTCCCGGAGCCGCTGACAGGTGGGAAAAATATCCCCAGCCATCGGGACTCGGGAAATTCTTCTCCCAGTCCCAGATGCGAGCCCTGAACTCACGGGACAGTGCCCAGCCAGCCGGATACTCCTCCACTCGCTCTGGCGACAACACACAGGCGGCAGGGAGGTACGACTCGTCGCTGTCGGCATGGGGCTCGGGTGCCTCGACGAGGAGAGACCCGGCTGCTATCGCCTTACGCCAGCGTACGACCGGGTAAGGCTGACAGAACGGCTCGTGATCGACTGGACACCACAGCACCTGGAGAGTGTCGGTGTCATCGGGAAACGGCAGTTCGGGAACATCCCGGGCGAAGAGCTGAAGTACTGGAACCAGCGGAAGCGGATCGAACCCTTCCGAGGGGTCATGAGTCTGAGGCGCTGGGCAGATGGGCCAGGGTTCATCGGCAGGCCACAGCAGCGGGCCGCCCAGAGAACTATCCGTGATAGTCGGCTCACCGCGGCGCGGATGCAGTCGAACGGTCGTCCTGCTCTGACCTTCCAGCTCAGGAAAGATGGCCGCTATAGCAAACGGTGCTGAGGGCGTCGTTAGCCCCATGCTCATCACTCCGATCACAAGGACAACGTCGTGATGGCACACCGTAGGGCAGAGGGCCGACAAGGTGGAATCCCTGGCCACGACTGCGTTCGCCGGGCCATTAAGCAGGGTGACGAGGGGGCAACCGCGGTCACTCATGACCGGTCTCGCACGCAGGTCAGCGACTCTACGGGCCGTGATCCATGCAATTCCCAAGCTGGCAGGCCCGATTCGACATCACTCGCGCGCCTTCTGCTCCTTCCACCACGTCAGATCCGCCTCCCAGTTCGTCGGCTCAGCCCACTGCTGAGCACGCCTGATGATCTCGTCTGGAAGTCGTACCGAATGTTCTCCTACGTAGTGGGCCAACCCCTGTGGCCATAGGAACACGCCATCTGTGAATTCCAGGCTTCCGTTGGTCTTGTCGCAAATCCGGCATAGCGAGAAGCCGGCTGTGGTATAGGGAGCGCGCTGACCACTCTCGAGGTATAGGGCGACCAGGTCGCGTTCTTCGGGACTCCAGCCAGGATCGACCCAGTCTTGCGGCCGAGGCAATTCCGGAGCGTCGGGGCTCCACCAATAGCCGATCAGCCGGAGTTGGGTATGGGAATCTGACATGCGTTGATCGTTGCATGTCGTGCCCAGCCGGCCCTTCCGGGACAGGTGCTCGCGTGCCCGTTGCGTGCCCGATGGGGCGGAGATCAAGGGGGAGCGGCGGGGAGCCAGGGGGAACACAATCAGTCGCCCCAGCAGCGAACATGCAGACCAACCATGATCGGCTTACGTGTTTGCAAGCAGGAAGTCAGGGGTTCGAATCCCTAGGCTCCACCCCACATCAAAGGCCACCTCCCATGATCAAGAAGTGGCCTTGGTGGTCTCGTACAGCAGAAATGTACAGCTACCTGTTCAACGAGGTGGCGTAGGGGCGAGCAAGTCCAGGACCATGGTGCCGTGGCATTTCTCCGCATGCTGGCGCTTGGCCTTCTCTGTGGTGTTCTAGCTGTGCCGCTTTTGTGGCTTCAAGGTGGCGGCGGCTTCGAACACGCACGGCTTGCAGCCCTGATGGCGTTGGCCATGGGCCAGTTCGTGACTGTGCCGCCCGGGATGGTGGTTGGCTCCGTCCTTGTCGCTACGAGATCGTGGACACCTACTCCTGGCTATGTTCTGGGGGCGATCACCACCATCTTTGGAGTGATCGTCGCAGTGCAGGCTTCGCTCACGATGAGCTGGGTCGACGGGCGACCTCCCGGGTTCGGCGATCCAGATGGCGAGGTTGCTGTGGCGTCCCTTGCCTTCTTCTCTGGAGGGATCACCGCTCTTGTTGGGATCTCTATCATCGTGATTCGTTGGCTTGGGGGGGATTCGCGTGAGCGGCGCCGTCAGTTCAGAGAGCCTCGCGGAGGTACCGCAGGGGAAGATGTGGGTCTTTGTCTCATGTCGGAGGCCGTTCCTCGTGACTGAGGAGTGGGCTGCGTCGGCGGAGAAGACTGTTATGAGTCCAGATGATCACCGAGCTTCTTGAGCGCTCGGGCGTGTCTCCTCTGACGAGACCTCGCTGTAGATGTTCATCGTGACGGAGATCTGGCTGTGCCGAAGGATCTGCATCGCCATGCGTGGGTGAACGTCGAGTGACCCTGGATCTGCCGGCCGACCGTCATCTCCGCCTGGTCCAGGTCAATGTCTTAGGCCCAGAGGTCGTATGCGGCCAGTACGAACGCCGGCTACGAGAGTGGGCCAGGCATCAGGCAGCCGATCGGTAGGTCTGCGGGATCTGCACAAGATGATCTCTCTCCTCGGGTGACCTCGGACGCCTGGCTCAGCAGGTCAAAGCCCTGGAAAGCCGGAGAAGTCTCCTTCACTTCTAATCCGATCGCCTCTCGCGACATGTCTGGGGGCGATCGACGATTCGGGGGCGTCGTTTCTCAGCCTCGGTGGTTTGGGGACCTCTTCAGCACCTGCAACTCCACTGTGATCTTTGATGCGCAGACTGGGCTCATCGGACAGGGAGGGCCTGTGAAGCGTCTTGTCGCCAGCATGGCGGTTGTTGTGTTGTCTGTACTGGGGGTGGTGACCCCCGCCCATGCGGTCACGGATCCAGTCGCCATGCTCAAAAGGCACCTTGTCCTCAATCATGGTGTACAGATCTCCAGTGTCTGGAAGATGGACCAGGGCGGAGCATCGATCAAATACCGGCATACCGGTGACCTGGGCTTCGATGCGTCTGGAGTAATCACCTTCGATCTCGCCGGTCAGGCCAAAGTCGAGAACAAAGCGAAAGACATCTTCGTCGGAACGAGCGAGGAACCCACCCGCTCCATCGCCGTTGACAACGAGACCTACATCACCGGTGCCTATGACCACCTTCTGCCTGACGGTAAAATCTGGGCGCGAATCACCGGGCCCAAGGGCACTGTCGCTGCTCGGCACTACTCCCTCCTCGACGTTCTCGACCCGGCCACGCTGAAGGCCGTGCTGGCTACGGCGAAGACCAAGGCGCCCGGCATGGAGCTTGATGGCGTGAAGACCACGCTCTATACCGGCGTGATCACGGCCAAGCAGGCGTCTCCCGGCGCCAGGATGTCTGCGAAGGAGGGCGCGCAGCGGATCGGCTGGCGCTTGTGGATCGGCTCCGATGGTTTGATCAGGCGACAGATGACCACTACGACCAAGAAGATCAAAATTGGCAGGAGGGCCGCCAAAGAGCTTCTGAGCGAAGACATCTACTACCGCGGCTGGGGATCTGAGGTGATCATTACTGCGCCACCGGCCGAGGAAGTCTGGGACCTCAAGTCCCCCGTTCTGACGCCTTAGTCGAGACCTCGCAGCGAAACAGCCGTTGATCAGCGACTTGGGGTGGGGTGCCCCTGTCCGCATCGCAGCGTGCGGCAGTCGGGCCGCCCGCCGTTACGCCACCGCCGGCACGAACGCGTCCCGCCGCATGGGACGTCGCACCGCCATCCGGACCGCAGGGTCAGTCTCGGCTGGATTCGAGATAGCCGGTGAGATAGGTCAAGGATGCGGCGATGTCCTCACCGATGCCGTGCGGCCGGCGCAGCTCGTCGACGAAGATGGCGATGTCTGCGAGCCGCCACCAAAGCGGATAGAGAGCGAGGCCGGCCGGTGAGACGGTCCGGCCGGTGGCCCGGGTGTAACGGACGAGTACGTCCTCATCGCCAACCGGATTCCTGCCGAGCATGCGGGCGAGGGCGGGGGTGAGCATCCACAGGTCCCGCTCCGGCGGAGCGATCTGCACGGTGCCCCAGTCGATGAGCCGCAGTCCAGCCGGGGTACGCATGATGTTCCCGGGGTGCGGTTCGCCGTGCGTGACCACCCACACCGCCGCGGTGTTTCGTACCTGGTCGACCCGCCGATCGAACTCGGCGAGCAATCGTTGGACTTGCCCGGCATGGACGGACAGCAACTTGCGGGCCGGCTCGGCATAAGGCCCGCCGGTCCACTCTCGATCGAGGTCCCGCAGCGCCTCCTCCAGCTTGTCCCGTCCGGGCAGCACCAGGTCAGCCCGCGATGTGGTGTCCGCGACGATCGGGGTTGCCTCGTGCAGCTCGGCCAGCAGGTCGATCACCTCGACACGGTCCTCGGGCCGGTGTACGCCGAAGTGCCCAGCGGCACCCGCCACCATTGGAAACACCGACAGGGCGTATCGCGAGGTCAGCCGCCAGATCGCGGCGTCGGTCGTCGTGGTCGGAATCGGCGCAAGGACGAAGTCGAGCCCCGCATCCCGGTGCAGCGCCAGGGCGGCACCGAAGGATCGGCCGAGCCGGTCGAACGCATCATCACGTCTTGCGTCCTCGACGCCGAGGTCGTCCACCTTGATGAACCACGCCGTCCCACGTTGATCCACCATCGACCAGTGGTAACTGCCTGCGCCCACCGGAAGGTACTCGACCGAGTGGGGCTCTATGCCCCAGCCCTCGGTCAGTGCCTCCACCAGTTCGGCCTCCGCCAGACCTGCCGGTTTATCCCTCATACGCCGGAATTCTGTCTCACTCACCCCAGGGCCACAGATCACTTCAGAAGTCACATGCAAGACCTCGGCCTCGCCGTACTCGGAGAACATAAGACAGATCCGTTGAATGGTTCTCCTCCTCAGGCGGCGCCCATGCGGATGGGGCCTGGTCCAGGCGTTTCAAACGAAGCCGGAAGTACGCGAACCGGTCCCATGGTCCGGTAACTTCCGGTCCGTTGGTCCATATATGCGAGGAGGTGTGGCTGTGACCGAACGCGCCGATGCCGCCCGCAACCGCGCAGCCGTACTGACCGCCGCGGAAGCGCTCTTCCAGCGAGAGGACCTCGAGCATGTCAGCCTGGCCCGCATCGCCCAGGCCGCCGGCGTCGGCAAGGCCACGGTCATGCGCCGCTTCGGCGACCTGCCGGGACTGGTCGAAGCGCTCATCGCGCCACGCGTCACCGCGCTGCAGAATCGTGTGCGATCCGGGGAACCTCCACTAGGACCCGGCGGAGATGCCGGTGTACGGCTCCACGCCTACCTCGATGTCCTGTTCGACTTCGTCTTGGACAACCGCACCCTCATCCGCGCATTGGAGCACTACGGGCCGCACGCCTACTACGCCAATCCCGCCAGCCAGTTCTGGATCGACGAACTCACCGACCGGATCCATGCCGCCCGGCCCTCCGTCGATGCCGGTTACCTCGCTCACGCCGTCTTCACCGCACTCCGCACCGACGTCATCGACTATCTTCGCCGGCATCAGCACATGGACACCGAACGCATTCGGGCGGGCGTGCACGCCCTTGCCGATCCGCCGGACCTCCGGCCCGGCCTGCACCCCTGAGCGCCGAAGTCAGTGCCGGAGGCCGCGAGTCCATCGGATGTACCAGTCGAGGAAGGGCACCGGTTCCGTCCATCCGCTGTGCGGGAAGCCCCAGCGATCGTGATTGAGCCAGGGGGCGGACGGCCACCAGTACATGTTCTCGGCCCAGCCCATCTCCGTCATCCAGACCGTGCCGGCGAGGTCGCCGTTCATTGCCAGCATGCTGATCCAGGTGCAGCCGTGGGAGCAGAGGAGCATGGTCCCGGGCATCGGTTTGCCGGACCAGAGGATGGGTTCGGTGCCCTCGGCCGCGAGCTGTGGCAGGCGGGCCACGTCGGTGCGACTGATCGGGAAAGGAGCTGAAGCGGAGACCGCGGCTTCCGGTTCCTCCGCGAACATTCGCTGCTCGTGGAGAGTCTCGTCGGTGATCCACTCCAGGTTGAGCATGGGGCCAGGGCGGACACCGGGGCCGAACTGAAGGAGGAACGAACGGAACTCCTCCGGCAGAGGCGCCCCCACGACGCCTTCGAGTGCCTGTACTTCTGCTTCGGACAGGGGTGCGATAGCCGACAGGTTGGTGAGCTGGGCGAGTTCTTCGCCCAGCTGGGCCAAGCCGACCTCTGATCGCATGCCCTCCTCCTTGCGCGCTACCGAGGGAGTTTCAGCGTGCGGCAGCGCCGAGCGCATTCGGCTAGCCAAATTCTGGCTAGTCGACTTACCGCGAGCGATCGCGACCGCCCGGCGTCGTCGCGGAGCTGGTCATGCGGCGACGGCTCAGGGGCGTGCCAGGTAGCCGGCGAGGGCGCCGCGGCTGCGTTGGAGGTTGTCGATACGCTCATCCATGGCCGCCAGTTCCCCGTTCAAGATGTCCCACAGCTCTGCGCACCACTCGAAGTCCGGGCGCTCGCCGCGTGCACACGGCAGCACGGAACGGATCACCTCGGTGGACAGGCCGGCCTTCAGCAAGGCACGGACCTGCCGCACTGTGACCACGGAGTCCTCGTCGTAGTGACGGTAGCCGTTCCGACCACGCCTGGTGTCAAGCAATCCCTGCGCCTCGTAGTAGCGCAGCAGCCGCGGGCTGACCCCGGTACGCCGGGCCAACTCTCCGATCAGCATGCGACCCGCCCACCCGAAGTTGACCTTTTCATTGGTGTGAGGCCATAACGTCGCCCCATGGGCGGACATTCCGTGCGGTTGTCCGCATCCAATCCATCTCGCACTGCTGGAGTGATGTATGTCCTCTTATGTTGCGCAACGTAATGGCCACCCGGCGAGCGCGGAAGAGTTGGCGCCGCTCGCCTTCGCGGGCTATGCCCACTTCACCGCCATGCAGGTACGTGGAGGCCAGGTCCGAGGCCTCGACCTCCACCTGGAGCGGCTGCGATCCGCCTCCGTGGAACTGTTCGGCCGGGCGTTGCCCGACGACCGAGTACGGGCCTGTCTGCGGGCGGCGCTACAGGCCGGTCCAGCCGACCTTTCGCTGACAGCCACGATGTACCTCCCACCGGGCGAGTTCACGGTGGCGGGGGCTCATTCGGAGCCCGAGTTGCTGGTGCGGACCGGACCCGCCGCGTCCGGTCCGCAGGGTCCGCTCGCGCTCGCAGTGGTCGAGTACGAACGGGTCCTCCCGGCCGTGAAGCATGTCGGCGAGGTAGCGAAGACCTATTTTCTCCGCCAGGCCGTTCGGCAGGGCTTCGACGACGCTGCCTTCGTCGATCGGCGGGGCCGGCTGAGTGAAGCGTCGATCTGGAATCTGGCCTTTTGGGATGGCACCGCCGTGGTGTGGCCTGAGGCCGAGGTGCTGAGCGGCATCACGATGGGTATCGTCCGCCGGCAATTGGACCGGCTCGGTGTGCCCCAACGCGTCCAGGAGGTCACGGTCGCGGACCTGCCGAGGTTGGCGGGGGCTGTGGTCATGAACTCATGGACTCCGGGGGTGGCGGTGCATCGGATCGGCTCTGTGTCCTTGCCCGAAGCGTCATCCTTCGTGCAGGTGCTGCACCGGGCCTACCAGGCCGAACCGCTCACCTCGCCGTAGGGGCCGGTCCGGCCGTTCCCTGACCACCCTCCGGAAACGGCCGATCTGCTCCGACCTCGCCGCCCCCGCGCGATCCATCCGGCGGGGGCGGACGGCTCAGCTGTGGGCGCGGATGGCGGCGATCAGCCAGGTGAATGCGGGCATGGCCGACGGAGCGGGCTCACGGCCGTTGAGCACGGCGATCAGCTGCCAGTAGCGCTCCACCCGGGCGTCGGCGACGGTCTCAAGCCACCGATGCAGTTCGCTTCGTTCATCGGCAGGCATGCCGGGCTTGATGATCTGGTTCAGCACCGACCGGCCTTCGGCCGAATCCGGTGGGATTGATTCGGCTATCGCCCGGTTGGCGTGCTCCAGGGTCAGTGACCGGAGCTCATAGCCGTAACGCGACGCCACCGATGAGGCACCGGTCAGTGCGATCTGCCGGAGCCGTTGCCGGAAGTCCTCGCCGGTGACCAGGTCGCTCAGCTCGATCCAGGCGTCCACCTGGCCTGGCGTCGGATCGTCCGGCAGCTCATCGGGCAGCTCTCGCATCCACTTCGCGACCACCTTGGCGTCGTCGTCCAGCGTGATCCCCGAGAACGTGTCGTCGATGAACTCGTCGATGACCTGCCGCCGCTGAGCGGCGGACAGTTGGGCGAGTTTGTGCGTCATCATCGTCTCCTCGGTTGTGCCGCCGCGCTCGGCGATCGTGCGCAGCACGGCACGGCGAAGCTGCAGAGCCTTGATCTCCGCGTCCAGCGCTCGGGCGTGCACCTCGGCCACCTCGGCCACCGTGGCTTGTCGCGCCAGGATCTTCTGGACGGCCTCCAGCCCGATACCGAGTTCGCGCAGAGCCCGGACCAGGTCGAACCGGGCCACGGTGGCGGCGTCGTAGAGCCGGTAACCGCCGGCCGACCGGTCGGTGGGTGCTATCAGGCCGCTGTCGGACCAGAAGCGGATGGTGTGAACCGAAAGACCGGTACGCCGAGCGATCTGGCCCACGGTGTAAAGCTCTGCTCCGTCACTCACGAGGACGAGCCTGCACCTTCGAGCTACTCGAAACTCAAGACAATTTCACGCCACCGGCACGCCCGGGCCTTGGCTCGGGGAGGATCCCCGCGCTCTTGGGCGGATCGGTTGCTGCGGGCCTCGCGAGTCAGCCCATGCTCTTGGCGCCGTCCAGGGACTCGCGGATGATGTCGGCGTGGCCGGTGTGCTGGGCGGTCTCGGCGATGATGTGCATCAGCACCCGGCGGGCCGACCATCGCGCGCCGGCCTCGAACCACGGGGCCTTCGGCAGCGGCTGGGTCGCGTCGAGGTCGGGCAGGGTGGCCACCATCTCGTCCGTACGGCGGGCCACCTCGGCGTAGTCGGCCAGCACACCGGCGAGTGTCTCGCCGGGCAGCATCCGGAACTGGTCGGCCCACCGGGCCCAGTCGGCCTCGGTCATGGTCGTGGCGTCGCCCATCGCCGACGGGCCGTTCATGATGAAGTCGGCCCAGTTCCGCTCGACCAGGGTGACGTGTTTGATCAGGCCGCCCAGGCACAGCTCGCTGGCCGTGGTCCGCTGCCCGGCCTGCTCGTCGGTGAGGTCGCGGGTGGTGAAGCGCAGGAAGTGCCGGCTCTTGGCCAGCGCCGCCAGCAGGTCGGCGCGTTCGCCGGTGATGGCCTGCGCGTCTGTGAGGTCGCGAGTGGTCGTCTCGTTCACGGTCTCCGCCTTCCGTTGTTCCGCTCGTCGGTCAGGAACCACGCTAGGAGTCATAGCGGTCACTTTCTGGCCTGAATCGACGAGAGAATCCGGAACATGGCGAACACCAGCACCCGGACGCTGCGGCTGCTCTCCTTGCTCCAGACACACCGGTACTGGCAGGGCACCGAACTGGCCGAGCGGTTGGGAGTCTCCGTCCGCACCCTACGGCGGGACATCGACCGGCTGCGTGAGCTGGGTTATCCGGTCGAGGCACAGCGCGGAGTCGACGGCGGCTACCAGCTCGCCGCGGGCGCCGCACTGCCGCCGCTGGTCATCGACGACGAGGAAGCGGTCGCCCTGGCCGTGGGACTGCAGACCGCCGCTCAGGAGGCGGTGGAGGGCATCGCCGAGTCATCGGTGCGGGTGCTGGCCAAGGTGGCGCAGGTGATGCCGGCCCGGCTGCGGCACCGGGTCGAAGCCCTGCGCACGATGACCGTAGCCGCCGGGTGGGGCGGCCCGGCCGACGCGGGCGTCGACCCGGATGTGCTCACCGCGATCGCGCTGGCCTGCCGGGACCGTGAACAGCTCCGCTTCACTTACCAGGCGGCCGACGGCAGGCAGACCGACCGGCACGTCGAACCGCATCGGCTGGTCTGTCTCAGCCGCCGCTGGTATCTGGTCGCGTACGACCTCAGCCGGCACGACTGGCGAAGCTTCCGGGCCGACCGGCTCACCGCGCCGGAGGGCACCGGCTCCCGGTTCCGCCCACGGGACCTGCCCGCCGCCGACGCCGCCGAGTTCGTCCGTGCCGGCCTGAAGAACCTGCCTCATCCTTACCGGGTGGAGGTGCTTGTCGACGCTCCGGCCCCCACGGTGCGCGAACGGATCGGCCGCTGGTGCACCGTCGAGGAGGTCGACGCCGAGCATTGCCGGATCCGGACGACCACCCACTCCCTGGATTGGCCGACCATGTGGCTGGGCATGGTCGGCGTCGACTTCCGCGTCGTCGGCCCGCCCGAACTGGTCGACCAGATCCACAGCTGGGGGGCCAGGTTCCAGCGGGCCTGAGGCTCAGTCGTCCGCCGGTTGGATGGGGAAGTTCGCGCGGAACACGTTGTCCGGGTCGTAGGCGCGTTTGACCTGCCGCAGCCGGGCGAGGTTGGCTTCGCCGAACGCGTCGAGCAGCCGTTCTGGCCGGGTGTCGGTGTCGAAGGACAGGTAGAGGCCGTCGGTGTACGGCGCGACCTCGGCGTCCCACGCGGCATCCAGGGCCGACTGTGCGGCGCCCATGGCGGTCAGCACGAAGTTCTGATGCCGATGCGGATAGGCGGTCGCGTCGGGAGCGAGGTCGTGCGATGCCCCACCGGTGGCGCGTATCTGCAGGAAGTAGGACAGTCCGGTGTGCGCCATCCTCTCGAAGGCGCGGCTCACGTCCCCGTCGAGGTGGGCGACCAGGCCGGAGCGTACGGCGGGGCTCCCGCCGCCGGTGTGGTGCCTTTCTGCAGGCTGCACCACGCCCGAATAGGGCAGCACGTATCCCTGGTGCCCCAGCAGCGGGCCGGCCTCGGCGAGCCGTTCGAGCTCGCTCACCGCGGCCTCGGTGTCCGCGCCGGCGTACACGGTCATGAGCTGGGCGACCGCGTCCTGACCGCGGCGCGCCGGGGAGAGGATGAGGAAGCTCGTCAGCTCACGCGGGGCCTTCTCCACCGCGGCGCCCCAGCGCTGGAGGAGGCCGGCCGTGTCACGGGCGTCCAGGGCCATCTGGGAGAAGACGACGTCGCCGAGCTCCATCGCCTCGATCTCGACCCAGGTGACCACGCCGAGGTTGCCGCCGGCGCCGCGCAGGCCCCAGAACAGGTCGGGGTTCTCCTCTCGCGAGGCGTGCAGCACCCGCCCGTCCGCGGTCACGACCTCCGCGGCGACGACGTGGTCGATCGTCAGGCCGAATGTGCGCCCGAGCAGGCCGATGCCGCCCGTCGTCGCGAGGCCGCCCACGCCCACGCCGCCGAAGTCGCCCGAACTGATCGCCCATCCGTACGGCACCAGGGCCTCGGCGACCTCGCCCCAGGTCGCGCCCGCGCCCAGCCGCACCCGGCGTGTGGCCGGATCCACGACCTCGACGGCGTTGAGCGCACCGAGGTCGAGGACGATGCCGCCGTCGTTCGTGGAGCGGCCGCTGATCCCGTGCCCGCCGGAGCGTACGCCGAGTGGCACGTCCTGGGACCGGGCGTACGCGAGCCCCTCGACGACCTGGCCGACGGTTCTGGGCCGCAGCACCAGGCCGGGGGACCCGGCACGCAGGTAGTTGTGCCGCACGGACTCGTAGGCGCGGTCGCCGGGCTCGACGGCGTCCGCCGCGAGGCTCGCCGGGACCTTGTCGTAGTCGATCCCGTCGCGGCGCAACGCGATCGCGGCGGCTCCGCGGCGGGCGGTCGCGGGGACGGTGCCGGTGGCCGCCCGTTCGCGCGCCACCGCGTCCCGTACGGCCGGAGCGATCTCCTCGCCGTACACCCGGATGAGCCGCGGGTCGTCCGAGCCCAGGACGAACGTGCCGATGCCCTCCTCCAGGGCCAGAGCGGTCAGCTCCTCCACCCACTGCTCGACCGGCCCCTGCAGGAAGCCCTGACGGGCCTCGGTGACCGCGCCATTGATGTTCAGCAGGCGGCGCACCTGCGCCGGTTCGCGCCCGGCCTCCTCGGCGGCCTCGTCGATGATTTTGTTGCCGCGCCGCAGGTCGCCGTCCTTGAGGTAGGCGAGCGAGGGCAGCCAGCCGTCGGCCTCGCGCGCCACCAGGCGCAGCATCCGCGGCTTGTAGGCGCCGATCCAGATCGGGATGTCATGCGCGGGGGCCGGGCCGCGCTTGGTCCCGGCCACGCGGTGGTGTTCGCCGTCGACGCGCAGGATGCGGCGCTTACGCACGTCCCAGATGCCGCGGATGATCTCGATGGCCTCTTCCAGCGCGGTCACGGACTCGGCCGGCGTCAGGCGGGTGCCGCCCATCGATTCGATCGCGTCCCAGAAGCCGCCCGCGCCGATGCCGAGCGCGAACCGGCCGCCGGAGAGCAGGTCGAGCGACGCCGCGGCCCGGGCCAGCACGGCCGGCGGGCGCAGCGGCAGGTTCAGCACGTTGCCCGAGACCGTGATCCGCTCGGTCCGCGCGGCCACCCAGGACAGCAACGTCCAGGTGTCCAGGAACCCCGGCTGGTACGGATGGTCCTGGAACGTCACGAGATCCAGCCCGGCGGCCTCGGAGACCTGGGCCAGCCGGACCGGCCCCTGCGGGTCGTGGTTCTGCGGGGTGAGGAACGTGCCGAAGGCCAGTTCGTGGCCGTAGTCCGTCATGCCGGGCCTCTCCGAGAAGTAATCTGTGGAACAGACGATATGCGGCACAACTTATCGAAGCATCATCGTATTCCGGGCTAGAGTGGACGATGTGACCACCCTCGAACCAGCCGTCTCCCCGCCGTCGTCATCGCAGGGTGCGTCATCGCACGGCTCCGTGCTCGGGTGGTCGCTCACCGTGCTGCTGCGGGAGTGGAGCGCACGGGTCGAGGACGCTTCACGCGACCTGCCGCACGGCGTGCGCGGCTACCAGGTGCTCTCCGCGGTCGTGCACGAGGCTCCGCCCACGCAGGCCGCGCTCGCCGCCCGCCTCGGCATCGACCGCACGGTCATGACCTATCTGCTCGACAAGTTCGAGGGGTGCGATCTCCTGGAGCGCCGGCAGGACCCGTCCGACCGCCGGGCGCGGCGCATCGTGCCGACCGACCACGGCCGGCGGGTCCTCGCCGAAGTGGACGCGCGTGTCGCGCAGGCCGAAGAGGAACTGCTCTCCACCCTCCCGCCCGAGGACCGGCGTGTCCTCCGGGCGCTGCTGGAGCATGCCGCGACCGGGGCGGCTCCCGGCGAGGACCGCTGCGCCGCCGTCGCGAGACCGGCCGGACTGACACAGGAGCCGTGACCCGGTCCGGCGCGTCCCGGCCGGTAGACGTCCGTCAATCGGTCCGCTTGCCGTGGAGCTCCGCGGTGGCCTCCAGGTACGCGTCGGCGGCGCGTGCGAAGTAGTCGAACAGCACGGCCTGCTGCTCGGACGAGTAGCCCTGGACGATGGCGCCGATCTTCTGGCGGGCCGGGGCCAGGGCCTCGTCGAGGCCGCTCGGGCGGGCGACGAGTTCGACGATGACCTTGCGGCGGTCGTCCGGGTCGGGCGCCCGGCGCACGTAGCCCGCCTGCTCCAGGCGGTCGATCAGCCGGGTGGTGGGCCCGGTGGTCAGGCCGGTGCGCCGGCCGAGCTCGCCGGGGGTCATCGCGCCGCCCAGCCCCAGGATGTTCAGCGCGTACAGGTCGGTCGCGCCCAGGCCGACGGCCTTGGCGCCGGCGTGACCGTGCAGCATCACGGCGCTGAGGTAGCGCCGGTACACCGCTCCCGCGTTGTCGAGTGTTGACACGTGCCGACTCCATCCCTAATCTCTTCCTTAGAGAAGAGAAATCTTCGAAGAAGCAAATGCTTCAAAGAAGCTATCACGAGAGGGTAGGGCTCATGAACGCCTCCATCGCCGCCGACACCGCCGCTGTCACCGCCGTCCTGGACCGTCTCACCGCAGCCTGGAACGCCGGAGACGGTGCCGCCTACGGCGCCGAGTTCACCGCGGACGCCACCTACATCACCTACGTCGGCACCCTCTACGTCGGCGGCGCCGAGATCGGCAGCGCCCACCAGGCGCTTTTCGGCAGCTTCCTCAAGGGCACCCGGCTCGCCTGCGAGATCGTCGGCATCCGCTTCACCGGCCCGGACACCGCTCTGGTCGTCACCCGCGGGGACGTCCACAAGGGCAGGCCCGGCAAGCTCGGCAAGATCCAGACCTACACGCTGGTCCGCCAGGCGGACGGCGACTGGAAGGTGGCCGCCTTCCAGAACACCAAGCACAAGGCCCTCATGGAGGCCATCTCGTTCCGGGCGCAGCCCGCCACCAAGCCCGCCACCAGGCCCGCCGCCTGACCGCCCAAGCCCGCCGAAGCCCATTGGACCGGAGGACCCCATGGCCCATCTCGCCGTCGTCGGCGCCACCGGCCGCACCGGCCGCCTCGTCGTCGAACGCGCCCTGGCGGCCGGGCACCACGTGACCGCCGTCGCCCGCCGCCCCGAGAACCTCGACCTCGACCATCCGCGCCTCACCCGCCGCGCCGCCGACGTGCTCGACCCCGGCGCGCTCCGCGACGCACTGGCCGGACTGCACATCGTGGTCTCCGCGCTCGGCTCGGCCGGGCGCGGACCCACCACCGTCTACTCGGCGGGGACGGCCGCGATCGTCGCGGCGCTGCCGCCGGACGCCCGTCTCCTGGTGATCTCGTCCGCCGGTCTCGCGGTCCCGGCGGACGCCGGACCGGGAGCCCGGCTGCTCGGACGCGTCCTGCATCGCCTGATGCGGGATACGTACGCCGACATGGCCCGGATGGAAGAGCTGCTCGCCGGGAGCGGCCTCAGGTGGACGGCGGTGCGGCCGACCGGGCTGACCGACCGGCCGGGCACGGGCCGTCCGCGCGTCTCGATCGGCGCGACCGGGCGTGTCGGCAACCGGACCTCCCGTGCCGATCTGGCCGCCTTCGTGGTGGACCGCCTCGATGACCCGTCGACCTTCGGCCGTCCCGTCGCGGTCTCGTCCTGAGCGCCGACGGCCGTGGCTCGGGACCCTCGCCTACCCGCGCGATGTCACGGGGCGTGCGGTCCCCGGTACGGGAGGGTCTCGCTGTAGACGATGTTGGTGGTGGTGCTGCCGAACTGCGCGAGCTCGTCCACCACCTTCTCCAGGTGGGCCATGGAGGTCGCGGCGACCTTGAGCGTGTAGCAGTCGTCGCCGGTGGTGCGCAGGCACTCCAGGATCTCCGTACGCTCGCCGAGCAGCCGGTGCAGCGGCTCGTGCCGGCTGCCCGGATATTTCAACCGCACCACGGCGAGTACGGCGTATCCGGCCTTTCCCAGGTCGACGACCGCGCGGTAGCCGCTGATGACGCCGGCCGTCTCCAGGCGCCGCACCCGCTCGGTCGTCGCGGAGGCGCTGAGGCTCACTCGCCGGGCCAGCTCGGTGAGCGGCACGCGGCCGTCGCGCTGCAGCTCGGCCAGGATCGACCAGTCCGTCGCGTCAAGACTCTCGGCCATCGGCCGAATATACCGTGGAATCCACGGCGAAACCGTCCCTTAACAGGGACTTCTTTCTTTCAGACGGCCTGATCGCCTGAATACTCTGGTCCGGTGAAACTAGGCGTCAACGTCCCGAACTTCGGGCCGGGCACTCGCCCCGCCGCGCTGCGCGGCTGGGCCGAGACGGTGGAGGGGCTCGGGTTCGACCTGCTCATGGTCTCCGACCACGTTGTGGTGACCCCCGACGTGGCCGAGCAGTATCCCGCGCCGTTCTACGAGCCCTTCACCACGCTGTCCTGGCTCGCCGGGATCACCACCAGGATCAGGCTCGGCACCACCGTGCTGATCCTGCCCTACCGGCACCCGCTGCTGACCGCCCGGATGGCGGCCAACCTCCAGGAGCTGAGCGGGGGACGGCTGGTCCTCGGCGTGGGCGTGGGCTGGGCCCGGCAGGAGTTCGAGGCGCTCGGCGTGCCGTACGGGCGGCGCGGGGCGCTGACCGACGAGCACCTGCGGGCGATTCGCCTGGCCTGGCAGGACGAGGAGGACTACCGGGCCGGGCACATTCCGATCTGGGTCGGCGGCGGCAGCGACGCCGCTCTCCGCAGGGCGGTGCTTTTCGGTGACGCGTGGCACCCGCTGCGCTTCACCCTCCCGTGGCTGGGCGAGCGGGTGGACCGGCTCGCCGCCGTCGCGGAGAGCCTGGGGCGTCCCGCACCCGTGCTCGCCCCGCGCATCCTGCTGCGGCTCACCGGCACGCCGGTGACCGGCGAGGGACGCCGGGCCGGTGAGGGCACCCTCGATCAGATCATGGACGACCTGGAACGGCTGCGCCTCCTGGGCGCCGAGACCGTCCTGCTCGACCCCTTCTGCGGGGACCCCGATGAGACGAACCATCCGGAGACGGCGTGGCACCTGCTCGAGACAGTGGCCGCCGCTTACAGCAAGGAGCATTCATGACATCCGACGACGAGAAGTTCCTGCGCAGGGCGATCGAGCTGGCCGCCGAGGCACGAGTGGGCGGCAACCCGCCGTTCGGCTCCCTGCTGGTGGGCCCGGACGGCGACGTGCTCGCCGAGGAGCGCAACACCTCGCTCACGGAGGCCGACATCACCGCTCATCCCGAGCTGAAGCTCGCGCGCTGGGCCGCCCGTGAGCTCGGCCCGGCCGCCGCGGCCGGTGTCACCATGTACACGAGCTGCCAGCCGTGCGGCATGTGCGCCGGTGCGATCGAGCGCTCCGGACTCGGCCGGGTCGTCTTCGCGCTCTCCAGCGATCAGCTGGGCGGGCTCAAGCCGCCGGCCGCCCCGTCGTCCTTCCGGCAGGAGGGGCCGGCGCTCTTCGACGAGGCGCGCGTACCCGTCGAGGGCTACTACGTCTGACGCACGCCGTCAGCCGGCGTCGGGGACGTAGCTCAGGTTGAGCACGCCGGTCTTGAACGTCTCGGATTTCACCAGCTTCAGCTTGTGCGTCGGGGTGTCCTCGAACAGCCGCTGCCCGTGGCCGACGACGATCGGGTGGACGAGCAGGTTCAGTTCGTCGAGCAGCCCGTTGGCGAGCAGCCACCGCACGGTCGTCGCGCTGCCGGACATCTGGAGGTCGCCGCCCTCGATCTGCTCCTTGAGCTCGCGCAGCCTGGCCGCGACGTCGCCGTTGACGACGGTGGTGTTGTTCCAGTCCGCGTTCTCCAGGGTGTTCGACACGACGTACTTGGGGGCGTTGTTGAAGGCCTCGGCGATCTCCGGGTCCTGGTCGGTGGTCGTCCAGTAGGCGGACCACTCCTCGTACAGCGTGCGGCCCATCAGCATCCCGGCCGAGTTCTGCATGCCCGCCTGGACCACGGCGCCCATCTCGTCGTTCCAGTACGGGAAGTGCCACTGGTCGGGCGACTCCACGACGCCGTCCAGGGAGATGAAGAAGTTCGCGACGATCCTGGCCATGGCTCCGCTCCTTTTGCCGTATGACGATGGCTTTTTGCCGTATGACGGTGGCTGCGAATGGGAGATTAGGCGGGAACGCTCGCCCGGGTCTTGTACAGAAACGACACGGCCCGGCGGCTACGGTCGGCGTAGCCGCCAGAGCATGTAGGCGGCGATGGACGACGAGTCGCTGACGGCGCCGTCGAGGATCATCTGCTCGAACTCGGTGCGGTGCACCCACCGCTGGCGCATGTCCTGCTCGGTGTGCTCGCGGCGAGGCTGGCCTCTGGTGAGGCCGGTGGCCACGTAGACGTGCAGCCCCTGGTCGGTCATCCCGTGGGCGTTGTCCATGCGCCCGAGATAACGCAGCATGCCGGCCCGAAGCCCGGCCTCCTCCACCAGCTCGCGCCGGGCTTCGTCCTCGCGGGTGTCCGCCTCGGCCGTCCCCTGGGGGAAACTCCACGAGCGGCGGCCGATCGGGTATCGGTACTCCTCCACGATGTGGAAGCCGTCGTCCTCTTCCGGCACGATCAGGACGAAGTCGGGCTTGACCACGTATCCGTACAGGCCCGGAGAGCCGTCAGGGTGCTCGATCGCGTCCTCTCGGACCGTCATCCACGGGTTGCTGTAGACGATTCGAGAGGACACCTGCCGAATTACGGGCTGCGCTTCGGTCACGTGGCCGGATACTACCCACGCTCCGGCTGGGCTTCGGCGGCCGCGGCGGTCACTTCTCCGCGGGCTGGTAGGCGAGAGACAGCACGCCCGTCGGGAAGGTCTCCGAGGACGTGAGCGTCATCGGGATCTCCAGGCCGTCCTCGAACAGGCGCTGCCCCTTGCCCACCACGATGGGGTGGACCAGCAGCCGGAGCTCGTCGAGCAGGTTGTGCCGCATCAGCGAGCGGACGAGGTTCGTGCTGCCGCTGATGCCGATCGTCCTGCCAGGCTGCCGCTTGAGCTTGGTGATCTCCTCGACGAAGTCACCCTTGACGAGGGTGGAGTTCTGCCATTCGACCGTGTCGAGGGTCGAGGAGACGACGTACTTGCGGATGTTGTTGATGAAGCCGGCGAAGGGGTCGTCCGCGTCGCTCTTGCCCGGCCAGTAGGCCGCCCAGCTCTCGTACATGACCCGGCCCATCATCATCGCGTCGGCCTCGGACATCAGCGCGCCGACGGCCGCGCCCATCTCCTCGCTGAAGTAGGGGAAGTGCCACTGGTCGGGCGCCTCGACGACGCCGTCCAGGGACATGAAGAAGCTGGCGACGATCTTGCTCATCTGGATCTCCTCCGTCTCGCGCTTGCGTGACTCCAGACTCGCACCCGACGAGTGGAACTGTCAAGACAATAATTTTTGTCGGTTGGCCGGGTGTGGGCCAGGGTGGGGTATGCCCCTGCCGATACCCCACCTGTCCTCTTCCCGCAGGACGGCCGCCGGTGCGGTCCGCGCCCGTCGGTCGCCGGGTCAGGCCCAGTTGCGCAGCCGGATCGAGAGCCACCCCTCCGTGCTGTGCGGCTCGAGCACCCCCGTCGAGCACGAGATCAGTGGAGGGGCGTTGTCGCAGGTGCGGGTGCGCCGTACGGCTCCGCCGAGGCCGGCCCGGCGACCAGCACCGTCCCCAGGAACGCCGACGCCACGGTTCCCCCCCGCCGTCAGCCGCCGGAACGGGATCCGCGTTCCGCTTCCGCCTGTGGTCATTGTGTCTCCTCCCGGATCGGGATCGGGTCGGAACGAGCATCGGACGGGTCGGTATACGAGGCGTATAGCCCCTGGTGGGAGCATTCGCCGCCCGGCGGACGGCCTCCGATCGGCCGAGAGCCGCCGCCTGACTGGATGATTGACAAATCGGGCGATGATCCTGGATTCTTCACTCCGGTGTCCGACAGAGGCGGAATCCGAGTGGAATTTCACGTCCTGGGGCCGCTCAGCGTTTCTCGCGGTGGGCACCTGGTCCCTGTCGGCGGAGCGCCGAAACTCCGGCTCACCCTGGCCGCGCTGCTGTCGAAGGCGGGCCAGCCGGTGTCCGTCGACTGGCTGATCGCCGCCGTCTGGGGCGACCGGCCGCCCGCGTCCGCGCGGCGCAACATCCACCTCTACGTCCACCAGTTGCGGCGGGCGTACGGCGCCCACGTCCTGCCCGGACGGCCGGGCGGCTACGCGATCATCCCCGACGCGCTCGACGCGGCGCGGTTTCGCGGCCTCGCCGCGCAGGCAGGCGCGGCCCTGGACCGGGGAGACCTCGAATCCGCTCGGGACGGGCTTCGTGCGGCGCTGGACCTGTGGCGAGGGCCGGCGTTCGCGGAGTTCGCCGACTGCGCGCTCGTCGCCGACGAGGCCCGGCGGCTGGAGGAGTCGCGGCTCGTGGTGCACGAGCGGCTGGCGGAGGCCGAGCTCGCGCTGGGCCGGCACGCCGAGGTGGCCGCCGAACTCGCCGACCTCACCAGGGAGCATCCCTACAGGGAGAGTCTGCACGCGCATCTCATGCTCGCGCTGTATCGGTCCGGGCGTCAGGTCGAGGCGCTGGAGGTCTTCCGCGGGACCCGCGACGTCCTGAACGCCCAGCTCGGCATCGAACCCGGCCCCGTGCTCCAGCGTCTGCACGAGGCGATGCTCCGGGGCGACGAGGACCTCCTCCCCGCCCTGGCCCCGCCCCCGGAGGCGGAGCGGCGCAAGACGGACGACTGCCCCTACCGGGGCCTGATGGCGTTCCAGCCGGAGGACGCGGACTGGTTCTTCGGCCGTTCCCACCTGGTCGACCGGCTCCGCGAACTGGTCGACCGGCTGCCCGTGGTCGGCGTGTTCGGCGCGTCGGGGAGCGGCAAGTCGTCCCTGCTGCGCGCCGGCCTGCTGGGGTCCGCCTCCGGCGGGCACGGTGTCTCAGGCGGGCACGGTGTCTCAGGCGATCACGGTGTCTCAGGCGAGCACGGCCAGGCGGCACCCTGGCGGAGCCTGCTGATGACGCCGGGGGAACACCCGCTGGACGCGCTGGCCGACGTGGTGGCCAAGGCGTCGGGCGGCGACCCGGTGGCGCTGCGCGACGACCTCGCCCGCGATCCGGATGCGCTGGCCGCCGCGCTCGGCGGCGCGCCGGAGACCCGCCTGCTGCTGGTGGTGGACCAGTTCGAGGAGATCTTCACGCTGTGCGCCGACGACGGAGAGCGCCGCCGGTTCGTCGAGGCCATCCTCGGCGTCGCCCTCGGTGCCGGCCGCCGCGTCGTCCTCGTGCTCGGCGTCCGCGCCGACTTCCTCGCCCACCTGACCCAGCACCCCGCCCTGGTCGAGGCGCTCGGCGGCGAGGCCCAGATGCTCGTCGGGCCGGTGTCGTCGCCGGACCTCCAGGAGATCGTCGTACGGCCCGCCGCCCGGGCGGGGCTCACCGTGGAACCCGACCTGCTGGCCACGGTGCTGGCCGATGCCGCCGAGGAGCCGGGCAGCCTGCCGCTGGTCTCGCACGCGCTGCTGGAAACCTGGCGGAACGCCACCGGCGCGAGGCTCACGCTGGCGGCCTACCAGGCGGCCGGGGGCGTACGCGGGGCCATCGCGCAGAGCGCGGAACGGGTCTTCGGCGAGTTCGCCCCGGCCGAGCGCCAAGCCGCCCGCAGGATCTTCCTGCGGCTGACCGCGCTGGGAGACGGGACGGAGGACACCAGGCGTCCCATCTCCCGTACGGAACTCGTCGGCGTGGCCGACCCCGACGTCACCGCCCGCGTGCTCGACCGGCTCGCCGCCGCGCGGCTCGTCGTCCTCGCGGAGGAGACGGTCGACGTGGCGCACGAGGCGCTGATCAGGGCCTGGCCGCGGCTCCACCGCTGGCTCACCGACGACCGCGAGAACCTGCTCGTTCACCGGCGGCTCACCGACGCCGCGCAGACGTGGCGGGAGCTGGACCGCGACCCGGGAGCCCTGTATCGGGGCGCCCAGCTTCTCGTGGCCGGAAGCTGGGCGGAGGACCACCCGCAGGAGCTCAACGACATCGAAAGCGCCTTCCTGCGGGCCAGCCGCGCGCTGGAGGACAGCGAGCGCGCCGCGGCGCGGCGCCGCACCCGGTTGCTGCAACGCCTGCTGGCCGGGATGGCCGCGCTCTTCCTGCTCGCCCTGCTCGGCGGCGGCGTCGCCGTACGGCAGGGCAGGGAGGCCGGCCACCAGCAGGTGGTCGCCCTGTCGCGGCAGCAGTCCCTGCAGGCCCGATCGCTCCTCGCCACCGATCCCGATCTCGCCGGCCTGCTGGCGATCGCGGCGTACCGGCTCGACCCGGAGGCCGAGACACGGGGCGCCCTGCTGAGCGTGTCGGCCGCCGTGCGCCGCCGGATCGAGCTCAACGTGGAAGGGCCCGCGGTGTTCGGGCTGGCGTTCAGCCCGGACGGGTCGCGGCTGGCCGCGGCCGGCACCGACGGAGCCGTCGGCCTCTGGGACCTGCGCACCCGCACCCGCGTCGCCACCTTCCCCGGGCCGCTGCCCCGGACGGGACCAGGGGAGATCCACGCCAGGGCCGCGGCGTTCAGCCGCGACGGCAGGCTGCTCGCCTCCGTGGTCAGGGACGCCGCGCTCGAATCGAGCAGGGGCGTGGTCGTCGTGTGGGACCTGGCCTCCCGCAGGCCCGTGTTCCAGCGGCAGCGGGACAGGCTCACCGACGCGATGGCGCTGAGCCCCGACGGGACGAGGATCGCCGTCGGGGTGGGCAAGGGCGCCGTCGAACTGTGGGACCTGCGCGACGGGAGCATGCGCACGCTGAAGGGACGCCGGGAGGAGGTCGTGGCTCTCGCCTTCAGCCCCGACCAGGCGTTCCTGGTGTCGACCACGGGCGGGACCGAGAAGCCCATCGTGTGGGACGCCGCCTCCGGGGCGAAGCTCGCTGCGCTCGACGCCGTGAACGTCCACAGGCTGGGCTTCGATCCCGCCGGTGGAATCCTCGCCACGGGATCGTCGCACTACGGTGTGCGGTTCTGGCGGATCGCTCACCGTCGTGTGACTCGCCTGCCGGGGCTGCCCAAGCGGTCGCCGTACACCTGGGACATGTCGGCTCCGGTCGCCGGCCGGATCGCCGTCGCCGACGAGGACGGCCTGATCACGATCTGGGATGTGGCACGACGGCAGCCGGTCGAGACCTACCAGGACAGGAGCCGCACCGAGACGCTGTCCCTCGCCCTGAGCGCCGACGGCTCGATGCTCGCCTCGGCCGGGCTGGGCCGGACCATCGTGGTCCGCGAGCACGCCGTTCCCCCGTTCAGCGGACACAACCAGGCCGTGAACGACATCGAGATCAGCCCGGACGGCCGGCTCGTCGCGTCGGCGAGCAGTGACAGGACCGTCCGGCTGTGGGACGTGCGCGGAAACCCGATCGCCACGTTCGGCGACCATCCCGATCACGTCAGGGCCGTCGCCTTCAGCCCGGACGGCCGCCTGCTCGCGACCGTCACCCGCAGCCACACGCTCACCCTCTGGGACGTCGGCAGCGGACGGAGGCTCGGAACGGCCGCGTACCGGGGGCTCGGCGCGTCCACCGACGTCGGTTTCGATCCGCGCGGGCGCTTCCTCGTCGCCACCGCGCTCGGCCGATTCCGCTGGGATGTCCGCGATCCGGGCAAACCGGTCGAGGTGCCGATCCCGGGCGGTTATCTCGTCTCGGCGCTGGCGTTCAGCCCCCGCGAGCCGCTGCTCGCCACCACAGGTCCCGCCGGCGACCTGGTCGTCTGGGACCTCGCCCGTAACCGGGAGGTGCGCGCCCTCAGGACCAGGCAGGGCTCCGTGCTCGACGTCGCCTTCAGCCCGGACGGCAGGTCGATCGCCACGGCGGGCGCCGACCGCACCGTGAAGTTCTGGGACACCAGGACCGGGGCGTCGTACGCCACGCTCGCCGGCCACACCGCCCCCGTCCAGGCCCTCGCCTTCAGCCGGGACGGCCGTTCGCTCGCGTCCGCGGGGGACGACCGCACGATCATGGTCTGGGACCTCGCGACCGGAAGGCCGGCGGCCACGCTGACCGGGCACACCGCTCCGATCAGGGGTCTGGCCTTCACCGCGGACGGAGACCTGATCTCGGGCGGGGAGGACGGCAGGATCATCCGGTGGGAGTTGCGGCCCGGCCCGCTCGTGGGGAAGCTCTGCGAGGAGATCGGCCGCGACCTCACCCGCGCGGAGTGGGCCGCCTACTTTCCCACGGTGGACTACCGGCCCACCTGCTGAAGGCCACGGTGGCCCTGGAACCGCCCCCCTCGCCTTTGTGACACTGCCGGGCATGACAAGCCGGCCTTCCTTCGCCGATCTCCGCCGCAGGCTCACGCATGTCCGCTGGATAGCCGGCGGCGCCGGAGCCGGCAAGAGCACCGTCACCCGGGCCCTGGCCGAACGGCATGACGTGCTCGTCTACGACGGCGACCGGTTCGCCGATCCCGCCCGGGCGACGGCGACGAGATCGCCCAGTCCGAGGCTGGGGTCGAGCGCAACCGTGCGCAAGACTCCTGCAAGCCTCGGCGCAAACCACCGCAAGATTTTGGCCTATTGCACGAAGAAGTCGGGCGCGGTAACCATTACGGCAAGCGGTCCGCCGGACGGAAACGGCCCGGGCCGCTCCGTGCCTCCTGGCGTCCCCGGTGCTTCCGGAAGGACGGCGCGGTCAGCGAACGCTGCCCAGCATGAGGAGTGCACGTGCCGTTCTCTCGCCGTACGTTCATCACGTCCGTGGTCTCCGGATCCGCCCTTGCCGCGGTGTCGTCCAGTCAGCTGGTGTCCGCGCTGACCTCCGCCGCGAGCGCGGCGAGCGGCCCGGGCGACGTGGTGGGCAAGATCACGGTCGGCTACCAGGGCTGGTTCGCCTGCCCGGGCGACGGAGCTCCCATCAACGGCTGGTGGCACTGGAGCCAGAACTGGTCCCAGGCGCCCTCCCCCGGCAACACCGCCATCGTGGCCTGGCCCGACATGCGGGAGTTCACCCACGCCTACCCGACCGCGTACGGCAACCTCGGCAACGGGCAGCCCGCCACGCTCTTCTCGTCGTACGACCAGCAGACCGTGGACACCCACTTCCGCTGGATGCGGGACAACGAGATAGACACGGCCGCTCTGCAGCGCTTCAATCCGAACGGCGGCGAGGGCGCCACGCGCGACGCGATGGCCGCCAAGGTGCGCGCCGCCGCCGAGGCGTACGGCCGCAAGTTCTACGTCATGTACGACGTGTCCGGCTGGACGAACTTCCAGCCCGAGATCAAGACCGACTGGACGACCAAGATGTCGGCCCTGACGGCCTCCTCTGCGTACGCGCGCCAGAACGGCAAACCCGTCGTGGGCATCTGGGGCTTCGGGTTCAACGAGGACAAGCATCCGTCCGACCCGGCGGCCTGCCTCGACGTGGTCAACTGGTTCAAGGCCCAGGGCTGTTACGTGATGGGCGGAGTGCCCACCTACTGGCGTACCGGTGTGGAGGACTGCCGGCCGGGGTTCATCGACGTCTTCAACGCCCTGAACATGCTCTCGCCGTGGATGGTCGGCCGGATCGGCAACGCGGCCGACTCCGACCGGTTCTACGCCAATCTCAACGTTCCCGACCAGGCGTACTGCGACGCCCACGGCATCGACTACCAGCCGTGCGTGCTGCCGGGGGATGTGAAGTCGCGGCAGCGCGCGCACGGCGACTTCATGTGGCGGCAGTTCTACAACATGGTCCGCGCCGGGGCCCAGGGCATCTACATCTCGATGTTCGACGAGTTCAACGAGGGCAACCAGATCGCCAAGACCGCGGAGAACGCCTCGATGATCCCGGTGGGCTCCGGTCTCCTCGGCCTGGACGAGGACGGCACGGTCTGCTCGTCGGACTACTACCTGCGGCTCACCCGCGACGGCGGCCGGATGCTCAAGGGCCAGATCGCGCTCACCTCCGTACGCCCGACGCCGCCCGTCGTCGGCGGTGGCGGCGACACCAACCTGGCGCGGGGGAAGGCGACGTCGGAGAGCGGGCACACGCAGAACTTCGCCGGCGGCAACGCGGTGGACGGGGACGCGAACACCTACTGGGAGAGCCCGAACAACGCGTTCCCGCAGTGGGTGCAGGTCGACCTCGGAGCCGCCGCCACGGTCGGGCGGGTGGTGCTGAAGCTTCCGCCGTCCGCGGCGTGGGCGGCCCGTACGCAGACGTTGTCGGTGCAGGCGAGCACGAACGGCTCGTCGTTCACCACGGTCGCCGGGCCTGGCGGCTACACGTTCGACCCGGCCTCCGGCAACACGGTGACGATCACCGTGCCGCCCGCCACGGCCCGGTACGTGCGGATCACGGTCACCGGCAACACCGGCTGGCCCGCCGCCCAGATCGGCGAGCTGGAGGTGTACGGCACGGCGGGGGACCGTGACACGAAGTCCCCCACCGCACCGGGCAACCTGACCGTGACCGCGAAGACCGCCACCAGCGTCTCGCTGTCGTGGTCGGCCGCGAGCGACGACACCGGCGTGACCGGCTACGAGGTCCGCAGGGGGAGCACGGTCGTGGCCACCGTCCAGGGCACCGCGCACACGGTGACCGGGCTCAGCCCGGCGACCGCGTACACGTTCACGGTCACGGCGCGGGACGCGGCGGGCAACGTCTCACCCGCCTCGAACAGCGTGTCCGTGACCACCGACGCGGACCGGAACACCAACCTCGCGCGGGGGAAGGCGACGTCGGAGAGCGGGCACACGCAGAACTACGCCTCCGGCAACGCGGTGGACGGCGACGCGAACACCTACTGGGAGAGCCCGAACAACGCGTTCCCGCAGTGGGTGCAGGTCGACCTCGGAGCCGCCGCCACGGTCGGGCGGGTGGTGCTGAAGCTGCCGCCCGCCACGGCATGGGAAAGGCGTACGCAGACACTGTCGGTGCAAATCAGCACGAACGGCTCGTCGTTCACCACGCTGGCCGGGCCTGGCGGCTACACGTTCGACCCGGCCTCCGGCAACACGGTGACGATCACGGTGCCGCCCGCCTCGGCCCGGTACGTGCGGATCACGGTCACCGGCAACACCGGCTGGCCCGCCGCCCAGGTCGGCGAGCTGGAGGTCTACTCCGGGTAGCGGGACAGGACGGCGGCGCGGGCCGGTGGAGCGGTCACCCCCGCGTCGCACGTCCACAACGCCCCGTCGGCCGGTGCCGGGTCGGCGAGGCCGTACCCGCGTGAGGTCACCAGCAGCCGTGTCCCGTCCTCGCCGGCCGATCGCCACGGACGACGGCTGCCGGCACGGCAGGTGCACCACCCGGTCGACCTCGCCGTACGGGCTGACGCGCAGGACGCGGGACTGGCCCCAGACCGCCGTCCAGAGGAAGCCCTCGTCGTCCACCGTCATGCCGTCAGGGCTTCCGCTGTCCAGGCGCATGAGCGGTTCCGGGGCGCCGAGCGCCCCGGTGCGCGTATCCAGGGGATAGGCGCTGACGACGCCGCGTGCGCTGCCGGCGAGATAGAGCCGCGTGCCGTCCGGGGAGAACGCGGGCCCCCGCGCCGGGTCCCGGGGAGACCTCGTACAACGCGCCGTCGAGGATGTCCACGACGACCCACCGGTCCCCGAGCCGACGGGCGCCCTCGCCGAGCTCGAGACCGGCGTCGACCAGCGTCTCCGGCGATGTCACCGCAGCGTCTCCCCTTCCGGCAGGGCCAGCGCGGGCAGCTCGGCCCGGGTGGGCAGTCCCTCCCAGTCCCCGGCGCAGGCCACGGAGGCCGCGCCGAGCAGGGTGGCCCGTTCGAGCCGGCCGTACGCGTCGAGCCCGTCGAGCCGCCCGGACAGATATCCGGCGGTGAACGCGTCGCCCGCGCCGACGACGTCCACCACGGGCACCCTGCGAGCCGGGACGTCGAACGAGGTCCGCGCGTCGTGGTAGCTCGCGCCCGCCGCACCGCGCTTGACGACGACCTCCTCGACACCGGCGTCCAGCAGGGCCGCCACGCGGTCGCGTTCGCCGTCGCCGTCCGCCACCAGATCCAGCTCGTCGTCCGACGCGATCAGCACCGTGACGTACGGCAGCAGCGGACGCAGCGCCCGCACGGCCGCCTCCCGGGACCAGAGCAGGGAGCGATGGTTGACGTCGAGGCTCACCCAGGCGCCCGCCTCGCAGGCGTATTCGGCGGCGGCGGCGACGGCCTCCAGCGGCGCGGGCCCCAGCGCCGGCGTGATGCCGGTGAGGTGCAGGCCCGTCTGGCCCGCCTCGACGGCCGGTCGCGCCTCGTCCCACGACAGCGTCGAGGCGGCCGAGTCCCTACGGTAGTAGTGCACGCGGGCCCGGCCCCCGGCGGCCACGTCCCGCAGCAGCAGGCCGGTCGGGGCCTGCGTACGCCGCACGACGTGGTCGGTCAGCACGCCCTCGGCCCGCAGCGTGCGCAGGACCAGCTCGCCGGGCTCGTCGTCCCCGAGGGCGCCGGTCCAGCGGGCGGTGTGCCCGAGGCGGGACAGGGCGATGGCGACGTTGGCCTCCGCTCCTGCGGTGGACACCCGCGAGTCGCCGCCGAGGCGCAGCGGTCCGGCGCAGCGGACCGTGACCATCGCCTCGCCGATCGTCAGGACGTCCGCCCTCATGAAGCGTCCACCAGGTCGAGCGCCGTCCTGACCCGGCGGCGCAGGTCATCGAGGTCGCCGCCGCGCGGGGCGTCGCCGAGCAGCGGCGAGCCGAGGCCGATCGCGACGGCCCCGGCCTCCAGATAGTCGTGGACGCTGTCGAGGCCGACGCCGCCGACCGGCACGAACGGCACGGCGGGGAACGGGTCGCGCAGCGCGCGCAGGTAGGAAACCCCTCCGGCGGAGGCGGGGAAGAGCTTGACGGCGGCGGCCCCCTGCGCGGTCGCGGCGATGACCTCGGTGGGGGTCATCGCCCCGGCGAGCACGGGCAGTCCGAGGCGCAGCGCCTCGTCCACTCCCTCGCCGAGGCCGGGGGTGACGGCGAACGTCGCGCCCGCGTCCCGGGCCGCGACGGCGTCCCGCGCGGTCAGCACGGTCCCGGCGCCGAGGTGCACGCCCGCGCCCAGGGTGGAGGCCGCCTTCCGGATGACCGACAGCGCGTCGGCGCCGCTGAGCGAGACCTCCATCAGGGTCACGCCCTCCTCGGCGAGGACGTCGATGCTGCGCAGCGCCGCCTCCGGGTCGTCGCCGCGGACGATGGCCAGCAGGCGCCTGGTCCTGAGGAGGTCGAGCAGATCGTGTGGTTGCACGCCGGTCACCATTCTGCGAAGGAGCGGTCGGGATAGCGCCAGATCGGAGAGCGCCACGAGTGGCCCTGCTTGTCGGCCTCACGCACTGCCGCCTCGTCGACCACGATGCCCAGCCCCGGCCCGGTCGGCCGGGAGAGCCGGCCGTCGGTGAAGGCGAAGACGGACGGATCGACCAGGTAATCCAGCAGTTCGTTGCCGTCGTTGTAGTGGATGCCGATGCTCTGTTCCTGGATGAGGAAGTTGGGGGTCGCGAACGCCACCTGGAGGCTGGAGGCCAGGGAGATCGGTCCCAGCGGGCAGTGCGGAGCGAGCAGGGCGCCGAACACCTCGGCCTGGGCGGCGATGCGGCGGACCTCCGAGATGCCGCCGGCATGGGACAGGTCCGGCTGCGCCACGGCGACGCCCGCCTGGAAGGCCGGCAGGAAGTCCCAGCGGGAGTAGAGCCGCTCGCCCATCGCGATGGGAACGTTGGACGCCTCCACGAGGCTGCGCACCTGGGACATCGACTCCGGCACGACCGGTTCCTCGACGAACAGGGGCGTGAGCGGTTCGAGCAGCGGCAGCAGCCGCCGGGCGTTCGGGTAGGACACCCGGCCGTGGAAGTCGACCGCGACGTCCCGGCCCGGGCCGAGCACCTCGCGGGCCGCCGCGACGCGGTCGATGACCTCGTCGATCTCGCCAGGGCCCGCGATGGGGGACATGCGGCCGCTGGCGTTCATCTTCACCGCGGAGAAGCCCGCCTCCACCTGGCGCCGGGCCTCCTCCTTGATCTCGCCGGGCTCGTCGCCGCCGATCCAGGCGTACGCGCGGACGTGCTCGCGTACGGGACCGCCGAGCAGTTCGTGGACGGGGACGCCGCGCGCCTTGCCGGCGATGTCCCACAGGGCCTGGTCGAGGCCGGCGACGGCACTGGCGAGCACCGGCCCGCCGCGGTAGAAGCCGCCCTTGGTCATGACCTGCCAGTGGTCCTCGATGCGCAGCGGGTCGGCGCCGACGAGCAGTTCGGCGATCTCACCCACCGCCGCCCTGACCGAGTGGGCCCGACCCTCGACGACCGGCTCGCCCCAGCCGACGTGTCCCTCGTCGGTCTCGACCCGGCAGAACAGCCACCGGGGCGGGACCAGGAACGTTTCGATGCGCGTGATCTTCACCGGTCTCCCTGGAGGCGGGCCGCGCGGTCGACGTCGGCCATGGACTTGTCGAGGAGCGCGAGCGCGCAGCTTCTGGCGGCTTCGCCGTCCCCCGCCCGGATGGCGTCGAGCAGGGCGCGGTGACTCGGCACCGGGTCGTCGGCGGTGACGACGTCGTGGACGATGCGGTCCCGTTCCGCCAGCACGGACTCGATGACGACCTCCATGCGGACCAGGAGCTCGTTGCCCGTCGCGGCCAGGACGGCGCGGTGGAAACGCAGGTCGGCGGAGGCGGCCTCGGCCGGGGTCCTGGCCGCGGTCATGTCCTCCAGGGCCGCCTCGAGTTCGGCGAGGTCGGCGTCGGTGCGCCGGTCGGCGGCCAGCGCGGCGGCGGCCGGTTCGAACATCTGCCGCACCTCGGCGAGCTGTCCGAGCATCTCGCTGCCCCGGTTCTCGAACTCCCAGCTGATCACGTCGGGATCGAGCAGGTTCCACTCGCTGCGGGGGCGCACCACCGTGCCCCGCTTCTGCCGCGAGTCGACCAGGCCCTTGCCTGCCAGCACCTTCAGCGCTTCGCGCACCACGGTGCGGGACACCTGCAGCTCGGCCTCCAGCTCGACCAGGTCGATGCGCCCGTTCTCGGCGAACTGCCCGGTGACGAGGCGGCGGCCGATGGTCTCGACGACCTGGCCGTGGATGCCACGCCCTTTGTAGGTGCTCATGCTCTGCGGTCATCCCTCTCAGGAGGAGTTCTTCGTCGCGCTCCAGCCGCCGTCGACGACGAGGGTGGTGGCGGTGATGTAGGACGCCTCGTCCGACAGCAGGAAGGCGATCGCCGCGGCGACCTCGGCGGGGTCGCCGAACCGCTTGGCGATCGTGGCCTCCGCGCTCAGGCGCCGGTCCTCCTCCGCCACGCGGTCCCACGCGGGGGACATGATCGGCCCGGGCAGCACGGTGTTGACGCGCACCTCGGGGCCGTAGTCCACCGCGAGCTGGCGGCCGAGACCCACCAGCGCCGCCTTCGTCGCCGCGTACGCCGGGTGGCCGGGCAGGCCGACGAGGGCGTGCACCGACGAGACGAGGACGACCGCCCCCGACGTCGCCTTCAGATCCTCGTGTAGCGTGCGAAAGGCCAGGTAGGAGGCGGTGAGGTTCACTTCCAGCTGCCGGTTCCACGATGCCGCGCCCAGGTCGTGCACGGGTCTCACGTCCACGACGTAGGCGTTGCTGACGAGGTGCCGCACCGGGCCGTACTCCCGGTGGGCGACGCGGCGGAGTTCCCCCCACGCGCTCTCGTCGCTGACGTCCATGCGCACGAATCTTGCCGTGCCGCCCGCCTCGGCGACAGCCGCGGCGACGTCCTCCCCGGCCGGGGAGATGTCGCACAGCAGGACGGGCACGCCCGTCGCGCCGAGACGCCTGGCGGTAGCCGCGCCGATGCCGGAGGCGGCGCCGGTCACGACCGCGCAGCATCCGGCCTCCGTGGAAGGTCCGGGGAGGTTCACGCCGCCACTCTACGATAAGTGTTTTTTTATGACAATTTATTGACAGGCACGTTACGCCCGCCTCATCATCTGGACGTGGCGCAGCGCGCCCTACCCGGTGGCGTCGCCAACCGAAGACAGACTCATGGGAGGCCATTCGTGGCATCAGTTCGACTCACGGCGATGCGCTGCATCGCCCTGCTGGCCGTCGGCGCCGTGCTCGCCGCCTGCGGTCAGTCCGCCGGGTCCGGCGGCGCCTCGGGCACCAAGGAACAGCTGCGCGTCGGGGTGATCTACCTGGACTCGCAGGGCTTCTACGCCGGTGTGAAGAAGGGCATCGAGACCGCCGCCGCCCAGGACTCGCAGCTCAAGCTGCTGGGCAACAACGCGCAGGGCGACGCGGCCAAGGAGTCCTCGTACATGTCGACCCTGGTCGCCTCCAACGTGGACGCGATCATCACCTCGGCCGTCTCCGCCACGGCGTCCACCCCGGCGATCGCGGCGGCGAGCAAGGCCGGCATCCCGGTCGTCTGCTACAACACCTGCATCAACGACGCGGACGCCAAGAAGTACGTGTGGGGCTACGTCCTGTCCGACCCGTACGTCTTCGGCAAGAAGCTGGGTGAGCAGGCCGGCGAATACTTCACCTCCCAGAAGATCGACAAGCCGAAGATCGCGATCCTGAACTGCGACTTCGTGGAGGTCTGCAAGGAGCGCAAGCGCGGTTTCAAGGACGGTCTGGCCGAGTCGGTGCCGGGCGCCCAGTACGTCGCCGACCAGGAGGGCGCGGTCGTCGACAAGGCGACCCCGGTCGCCGAGAACATCATCACCGCGAACCCCGAGCTCGACGCGTTCTACGCCGTCGCGGGCGGCGGCACCCTGGCCGGCATCAAGGCCGTCACCACGCGCTCCCGCGTCGGCAAGACCGTCGTCTTCGGCAGCGACATGACCGTCGACATCGCCAAGGCCCTGGTCGACGGCAGCATCCTCAAGGCGGAGATCGACGTCCCCGCGCAGACCGTGGGCAAGCTCGCGTACGAGGCCGCCCGCAAGGCGTCGAGCGGCGCCAAGAACGACTCGTTCGTGATCCCGGTGGACCCGATCCTCTACACCGCCGACGACAAGGCGACGAACGAGAAGTGGCTGACCGAGCACAGCGACGGGATTCCGTAAACCGTCCCTCGTATTGAAAGGGCACAGTCACTCGTCCCCACCGAAGGCTTCCAGGAAGGCTCCCATGTCGAACACCGACGTCGTCGCGGAGGTGCGTGCGGGCACCAAGCGCTACCCCGGCGTCACCGCTCTCAGCGACGTCGACTTCGCGGTGCGGCGCGGCGAGGTCCGCGCGCTGCTGGGCAAGAACGGCGCCGGCAAGTCCACCCTGATCAAGGTGCTGTCCGGCGCCGAGCACCTCGACTCCGGCGAGGCGCTCGTACGCGGTACGCCGCTCGCGGGCCTCGGGACGCGGGACGTCGCCGCCCTGGGGGTCGCGACCGTCTACCAGGAGCTGAGCCTGGTGCCGGAGATGACGGTCGCGGAGAACCTGTTCCTGGGCGCCTGGCCGCGCTCCCGCGGCGCGCTCGACCTGCGCAGGATGCGCGCCGACGCGAAGGAGGCGATGGCGCGCATCGGCGTGGACATCGACGTCGACAGCCCGGTCGGCTCGCTGGGCTCCGCCGGGCAGCAGCTCGTGGAGATCGCCCGCGCCGTCAGCCAGCGGCCCACCCTGCTCATCCTCGACGAGCCGACCAGTTCCCTGGCCGCCGCCGAGGTCCGGCAGGTGATCGACGTCGTACGGACCGTCGCGGAGCAGGGCGTGGCGGTCATCTACGTCAGTCACCGCATGGACGAGATCCGGCAGGTGGCCGACACCGCCACGGTCGTCCGCGACGGCAGGATCGTGGAGACGCTGCCGGTGCGCACGGCCTCCACCCACGAGATCGTCGCGATGATGCTCGGCACGGCGCCCGAGGCCGTGGCGGCCCGGGACCGCCGTCCGAGCGAGGAGCCGCCGGTGCTGTCGGCGCGCGGCCTGGTCAGCGACCGGCTGAACGGCCTCGACATCGACGTGCGGCCCGGCGAGATCCTGGGCATCGCCGGGGTGCTCGGCTCGGGCCGCACCGAGACGCTGCGCGCCCTGGTGGGGCTCGACCGTCCGGCCTCCGGTGAGATCCGCCTGCGCGGCGAGGCCGTACGGCCCGGCGCGTTCGCCGCGATGCTCCGCAGGGGGCTCGGCATGACGCCGGAGAACCGGCGGCGCGAGGGGATCGTGCCGCTGATGGGCGTCGACGAGAACATCGTCATCAGCGACCTGGGCAGGGTGAGCAGGTCGGGCGTGCTGGACCGCCGGGCGATACGGCAGGCCGCCCGGGCGCTCATCGACCGCCTGGCGATCAAGACGGCCCGTCCGGGCACGCCGATCGGCACGCTCAGCGGCGGCAACCAGCAGAAGGCCGTGCTCGCCCGGTGGCTGCACGCGGGAAGCGACGTGCTGCTGCTCGACGAGCCGACCCGCGGCGTGGACGTGGAGGCCAAACGCCAGATCTACGACCAGATGCGCCTGCTGGCCGACGACGGGCGCGCCGTGGTCTTCGTGTCCAGCGAGGTGGAGGAGCTGGCCGACGTCTGCGATCGGATCGTCGTCCTGCGCGGCGGGCGTGCCGTGGCCGAGCTGAGCGGTGACGAGATCGAGCTCAACCGGGTCATGGCCCTAGCGATTGCCGAGGAGTGAGGGAGAACATGAGCACGACCACGCCCACGGGCCCGCCCGTGGCCAAGGCGGACGCCCGGGGCGGGCGGCTGGGACGCAACACGCAACGGCTGAACGAGATCGGGCTCATCGGGGCCATCGTGGTGCTGTTCGTGGTGCTCTCCGCCACGGCGCCGGGGTTCCTGTCCGTGACGAACCAGCTGGCCATCCTGCGCGACGCGGCGACGATCGGCGTCGTGGCGTGGGCGATGACCCTCGTCATCGTGGCCGGTGAGATCGACATCAGCATCGGCCCGGCCGTGGCGTTCTCCTCGGTTCTGCTGGCCAAGGCCACCGGGGAGTGGCACATCCCGTTCGCCCTCGCCGTACTGGTCTGCCTCGCGGTGGGTCTGCTGCTCGGGGCCGGGGCCGGCTTCCTGCGCGCCCGCTGGGGCATCCCGTCGTTCGTGGCCACGCTGGGCCTGTGGAGCGCCCTGCGCGGGCTGGCGCAGTACATGACCGACGGCCTGCCGGTCCCGCTGGAGGCCAACGGGTTCCTCGACGTCCTGTCCGGGAGCATCCTCGGCATCCCGACCCCGGCCATCATCATGGCGGTCCTGTTCGTCGTGTTCCTCTTCGTGGCCAACCGCACGGCGTACGGCCGCTCGGTCTTCGCGGTCGGCGGCAACGCCGAGGCCGCCCGCCTCGCGGGAATCAACGTCTCCCGGATCCGGGTGATCCTGTTCGCGACGACCGGCCTGCTCGCCGCGGTCAGCGGCCTGCTGCTCGCCGCGCGCCTCGGGTCGGGCAACGGCGGCGCGTCGGTGGGCCTCGAGTTCGACGTGATCGCCGCGGTCGTGATCGGCGGCACCTCCCTCGCCGGCGGCAAGGGATCCCTGCTCGGCACCCTGCTGGGCGTCGCCTTCATCACCGTCATCGGCAACGGCCTCGTGCTGCTCGGGGTCAACGCCTTCTTCCAGGACGTGGTCCGCGGCGTCATCATCGTCGGCGCCGTGCTGATCAACGTGTTGCTCTCCCAGCGGAACGGAGCCCGTAGCTCATGACCACCATGAAAGGCGTCTTCCTGCCCGGCGACTTCACCGCCGTGCTCCGCGACGTCGAGGTGCCCACGCCCGGTCCCGGCCAGCTGCTCGTACGGGTGGGCGCGTCCGGCATCTGCGGCAGCGACCTGTCCTACATCTACCGGGGGCACAAGACGCACGTCGGCCAGGAGGGCGCGGCGTACAAGGGGGTCGTGGCCGGACACGAGCCCAGCGGCCAGGTCGTGGAGACCGGTCCGGGCTGCCGGCGGTTCGGGGTGGGCGACCGGGTGATCGTCTACCACATCTCCGGCTGCGGGCGCTGCTCCAACTGCCGCCGCGGCCACATGATCAGCTGCTCCGATCCCGAGCGCAGGTCGGCGTACGGCTGGCAGCGCGACGGCGGGCACGCCGAGTACATCCTGGTCGAGGAGAGCACGGCCGTGCCACTCCCGGACGAGCTGTCCTACGTGGACGGCGCCCTGATCGCGTGCGGGTTCGGCACGGCGTACGAGGGCCTGCTGCGCACCGGGGTCGGCGGGCGCGACGACCTGCTCGTGGTCGGCCTCGGGCCGGTCGGGCTGGCCGCCGCGATGATCGCCCGCGGTCTCGGCGCGACCCGGGTGCTCGGTGTGGAGCGCTCGCCCGAGCGCGCCGCGCACGCCCGCTCCCTCGGCCTGTTCGACGAGGTCCTGATCGCCGACGACGGGGTCGCCGAGGCCGTGGACGAGGCAACCGGGGGACGCGGCTGTTCGGTGACGATGGACTGCTCGGGCTCGGCCGCGGGCCGGAGCGTCGCGATCCGGGGCGCGGCCGAGTGGGGCCGCGTCTCCCTGGTGGGCGAGGGCGGCCGGCTGGAGACCGAGGTCTCCGACCTGCTGCTGCACCGCCAGCTCACCCTGTACGCCTCCTGGGTCACCTCGCTGCAGGCCATGGAGGAGCTGGCCTTCCGCCTGGTGCGGTGGGGTGCCGGCCCGCAGCGGCTGGTGACCGACGTGCTGCCGCTGGAGAAGGCCGACGAGGCGTACCGCCTGGCCGACTCGGGGCGGACCGGCAAGGTCTGCCTGGTCCCCTCGCTGGACCGATGACGACCCACGAGAACGAACCGCTGGTCCGGCTCGCCGCGCCCTGGGGCGAGGCGGTCGTCCTGCCGGGGCGCGGCGGGCGGATCATCTCGCTGCGCGCCGCGAGCCGGGAGTGGCTGTGGCGCAATCCGGATCTGCTCGACGAGTCGTTGGCGCTCACCCCCGCCGCGCGGCGGCTGCCCACTCCCACCGGCTTCGCGAGCTGGGCGAACTGGGGCGGAGACAAGACCTGGCCCGCCCCGCAGGGGTGGTCGTCGGCGCAGGAGTGGGCAGGGCCGCCCGACCCCGTGCTCGACGCCGGCGCCTACACCGTGCTGGAGCGCGACGACCTGCGCGTACGGATGCGCAGCGGCGACGACCCGCGCACCGGCCTGGCCGCCACCCGTACGCTCACGATGTCGGCCGGCGAGCCCGTCCTCGTGGTCGACAGCGAGCTGGAGAACGTCACCGATCACCCGGTGCGGTGGGCGGCTTGGACGGTGACCCAGTTCGAGACCGAGTCCTTCCGCGACCACGACGATCCCCGGTGCGGGGTGTGGGTCGGGCTGACCGAGCGGCACCGGGCGCCGGTGACGTTGTTCGCCCCCGACGGCGCGCCGGTCCTGGAGCGGGTCTCCCCCTCGGCGGGCCGGGTGCCGGTGCGCGACGTGGTCGGCAAGATCGGCATCGGCGGCACGGCCGGATGGCTGGCGGTGGTGGCCCCCGGCGGGGCGACGCTGACGCAGCGGTTCGACGTGCGGCCGGGCGCGCCCTACCCCGACGAAGGCTCGGAGATCGCCATCTGGATGCAGTACCCCAAGGAAGAGGAGCTGGAGGGGCTGGCGGGCCTGCGCCCCACCGCCCGGCTGGTCGAGGCCGAGACCATGTCGCCCTTGACCTCGCTCGCACCCGGCGAGGTGCTGCGCCACCGCGTGACCTGGTCGGTGACGGACGCGCCGCCGCCCGTCGCCGGGGAGTGATCCGAACCGGATAACGTCGGGGCCATGCGGCTTCATGTGGGATGCGCGATGTGGACGCACGCGCCGTGGCAGGGGCGTCTCCTGCCGCACCCGCTTCCTCCGGGGGAGCGGCTGCGGGCCTACGCGACCTGGTGCAACGCGGTCGAGGGCAACACGACGTTCTACGCGACGCCCTCGCGGAGCACGGTCGAGTCCTGGGCGCGGCAGACGGACCCCGGCTTCCGCCTCGTGGTCAAGCTGCCCAAGCCGATCACCCACGAGCGCCGCCTGACCGGGGCCGACGACGACCTGCGGGCCTTCCTCGACGCGATCGAGCCGCTCGGCCCGCGCGCCCACGCGCTGTGGATCCAGCTCCCGGGCTCGTTCGGCCCGGCGGACGTCGGCGTGCTGGCGGCCTTCCTCGGCCGCCTTCCCCGCGACCACCGCTACGCCGTCGAGGTCCGTCACCGCGCGTTCTTCGAGGACCCCCGGGCCGCGCGGCTCCTGGAGCGGGTGTTGGCCGGGGCCGGCGCCGAGTGGGTGCCGTTCGACACGACGGTCCTGTTCCGCAGCCCGCCGACCAGCGACGCCGAACGGGACGCCTGGTCGAAGAAACCGCGCGTGCCCCTGCGGACCGCCGCACTCACCGACCGCCCGATCGTCCGCTACATCGGCCGCGACGATCCGGAGCGTACGGCCGAGGGCTGGCGGCACTGGGTGGACGCGGTCGCCGGGTGGCTGCGCGAGGGCCGCTCGCCGACGGTGTTCGTGCACACTCCCGACAACGCCGACGCGCTGACGCTCGCCCGCCGGTTCCACGACGACGTACGCGCCGAGGTGCCCGGCGTGGAACCGCTCCCCGAGCCCATGCCGAACGAGCCGCTCACCCTGTTCTGATCACCGCTTGACGGCACGGAGCACGACGAACTTCGGGTCGCTGGCGACGACCTCGCAGTTGCCGAAGAGCCGGCGCAGCTTCACGTGGTAGCCGAGGTGTCGGTTGCCCACCACCCACAGCTCGCCGCCCCGTCGCAGCGCGGCACGCGAGCCGTTGAACATGCGCCAGGCGGTCGCGTCGGTCCTGCCCCGATGGGTGTGGAACGGGGGGTTGTTCAGCACCAGGTCCGCGGTGCCCGGCGGGAAGCCCGACAGGCCGTCGGCCGCCACGAACCGGGCGGCGGCGCCCGGGCCGGCGTTCGCCCGGAAGGTGGCCTCGGCGGAGGCCAGCGCCTGGTAGGACTCGTCGATGAACGTCACCTCGGCCTCGCCGTTGGACAGCGCCGCGGCGAGCCCGATCACCCCGTTGCCGCAGCCGAGGTCGACCACGTGCTCGGCCCCCGTACGCGTGGGCAGGCTGCCCAGCAGGAGGCGGGTGCCGGCGTCGAGACGCTCGGCGGAGAAGACGCCGGCGTGGTTGACGACGGTCAGGCCGGAGACCACCCCGATGTCGGCGGGCAAGGCGTAGCTCCGCGGCCACGGATTCGCCCCACGCGGCGCCCCGGGGTCGGGGGAGCAGAAGATCAGACGCGCCTTCTTCACCGCCAGCGAGGTCCGGGTCGGTCCGAGGACGCGTTCGAACAGCTTCAGCGTCGAGGTGTGGATCTCGGTGACCATCCCCGCGCCGACCACCACCGTGCCCTCGTGCACGTGAGGGGCGAGGCGGTGCAACTGGTCCTCCAGGAGGGCGAGGCTCTTGGGCACCCGCACCAGCAGCACGTCGATCCGGTCCGGCGGCGCGTCCCTGGTCGTGCTCAGCCGTACGGCGTCCGCGTCGAGGCCGTTGCGCTCGAGGTTGGCGCGGGTGGCCTGCTGACCGAGGAAGGAATCGCTGATCTGGACGGGTCGGTGGATGGGGCGGTGCGCGGCGAGCGCGGTGACGAGGGCGCCCCACCGGTCGCCCAGCACGACCAGGCTCCCCGACAGGTCCACCGGCCCGCCCTCGCGCTCGTCGAGGTGCCGCAGCAGGTACTCGTCGGCCGCGTCCCACGCGCGGAGCGGGTCGCGGGGGTCCTCGGGGAAGCGCGCGAGGTCGAGATCACCCCGCGCCGTCGTCATACGGTCCATCGCCGCTCAGGCTAGTGGGCCCTCCGCTCGGGTCCGTACGACGAGTCCCGCATCAGCCGCGCCTGACGTCTCAAGACAGGCGTGCCGGCGGTCGGGTGGTAGCCGGCTGACGTCCCGGCGGTGGTCGCCGAGGCTGTCTGCCCGCGATCTGGGCGTGCTAGGTAGCGCTGTCCGAAGTCGTGTCGATTCTCGTGTGGAGGATCTCGCGGGCCTGGTCCGCGGCGCGGACGATGCTCTCGGAGACGAAGGCGACGAAGCGGGCGATGTTCTCCAGGCGGGCGGCGGCCGGGGTTCCGGGGCCGAGCACGCCGACGCCCTGGCGTGCGACCTCGCCGAGGTGGGCGGTGGCGCGGGCGCTGGCCATCATCGACTGGTACAAGACGTCGTCGTCGACGACGTAGCGCTCGCGGCGGCGTTCGTCGCGTTCCCGGCGGATGAGGCCCTGGCTCTCGAGGAACGTGGTCGCTTTGGAGACGGACGCCGGGCTGACCTGCAGGCGTCCGGCGAGCTCGGAGGCGGTGAGGCTGCCGGCGTCGGTGGTGTAGAGGCTGGCCAGCACCCGTGCCGTCATCTTGGGCAGGCCCGATTGCATGAAGACGGTGGCGAACACCTCCTCGTACTCGCGCACCGCCTCGGCATCGCGTCCGTGAGCCTGGGGGGACGTGCCGGAGTTCCGGGGCGCGGCCTTCCTGCGGCGGTGGGTGCGGCGTTCAGTGGCGCGGTGCGCCAGGTCGGCACGGTAGGCGGTGGGGCCGCCGTTGCGCATCACCTCACGCGTGATCGTCGAAGTGGGGCGGTCGAGGCGCCTGGCGATCTCCGCGTAGGCGAGGCCGTCGGCCAGTCCCAGCGCGATCTGCTGGCGGTCCTGCTGGGTGAGCCTGCCTCCCGGCATCGCGGTCTCCTCCGTGGTCTGTGGCCTCGAAAGCATAGCGTTCACGTTTGATCCGTTGCAACGATTGCATCGCGTGATTGTTGCATTGAATTCAGGTCCATTGCAACGATTTGTGGACTATTACGTGCACATACATCTCGTGAACGCAACAAGCCGCTTGTATGACTTGGAAATGCAACGTAGCGTTTCCGATGTCGGAAACGAAGAGCGAAGTCATCGCAGACCTGAAGGAGCCACCACCATGTCCGTCACTCTTACCGGCCAGGACCGCCCGGAGCTGCAGAAGATCATTGAGGAGATGGTCGATTCCGGCTTCGTCGGGGTGTCGCTGCGCGTGCACGACGAGCGGGGCGAGTGGGCCGGCAGCGCCGGGGTGCGCGAGCTGGGCACGGCCGCCGAGCCGCCGATCAACGGACACGTTCGGATCGGCAGCAACACCAAGACCTTCATCGCGACCGTGGTGCTGCAACTGGTGGCCGAGGGCGAGATCGGGCTGGACACTCCGGTGACCGACTACCTGCCCGAGTTCGGCCTGGACGAGCGGATCACGGTGCGGATGCTGCTGCAGCACACCAGCGGGGTGTTCAACTTCACCGGCGAGTACTTCGAGGACGGCACGTTCGTGCCGGGCATCCCCTCCACCACGGCCGGCAAGGAGTGGGTGGACAACCGGTTCACCACCTACGGGCCCGAGGAACTGGTCCGGCTGGCGTTGTCCAAGCCGGCGCGGTTCGAGCCGGGCACCGACTGGAGCTACTCCAACACCAACTACGTGCTGGCCCGGCTGCTGATCGAGAAGGTCACCGGCCGCCCGGTCGCCGAGGAGATGCGGCGGCTGATCCTGGGGCCGCTCGGCTTGTCGGGCACCATCCAGCCGACCACCGAGACGGACATCCCCGAGCCGCATGCCCACGCCTACTACCGCTACGAGAAGGACGGCCAGAGCCAGACGGTCGACGTCACCCGCCACAACCCGTCCTGGATCTCCAGCGGCGGAGACATGATCTCCACCACCCAGGACCTGCACACGTTCATCTCTGCGTTGTGCGGTGGCAAGCTGCTGCCGGCCGAGCTGCTGGCCGAGATGCGCACGCCGGAATCCAAGGCCGGCTACGGACTGGGCGTGTTCGTACAGCAGGCGCCGGGCGGCGGCACCGTCATCACGCACAACGGCGGCGCGGCCGGCCACGCGGCGCTGATGTACAGCACGCCCGACGGCAGCACGACCCTGACCGCCGCGCTGAACTACGTCGACGACGCCGCGCTGTCCATGGGAGTGGCGTTCCAGCAGGCGACACAGCGCCTCGTGCAGGAGGTGTTCGGCGGCGGACGGGCCGGCTCGGCCGACGCGGCCGAGCCGGCTCAGCAGACGGGCTGAGCACCCGGGACGGAAGGCCGGCGGCGGGCTCAGGGACGGCGGCGGGCCGTCCACAGCCACATCGCCGCCAGGGCGGCGATCGCGACGCAGCCTCCGACGGCCATGCCGGCGAAGAAGCCCGGCCCGTCGCCGTCCGGCGGCCCCCACAGGACCCCGGGCGTGACCAGGGCGAGCAGGGCCAGGGCCAGCACAAGGTAGAACCGCCGGCTGAAGAAGACGTTGCGGCCGGGGGCCGCGGGCGGGGAGTCGAGCTGCGCGGCCGGTCCCACGCTGGCTGCCCTGGGCCGCTTGAAGTATCGCCAGTACATCCAGGTGCCGCAGGGCTCCCAGCCCTCGGGCGCCAGCCGCGCGGCCGGCGCGGAACCGCCGATCGACGGTTCCCTGCGGTACTCCCACCGTTGCGGCCGTTCCGGATCGCGGTGGCTGACGAACCTGCCGAGGTGGTCGACCCGGTCGATCTCCCACCCCTGGTCGCCGAGCCGGGCCAGCATCTGGCGGTCGGTGAAGATGTCGGCGGTCCACCGCCACTCGGTGGCGTCCGCCGCGTCGGCCTCGGGCGCCCGCGCCGCCAGCAACTGCCCGGCGAACTCCCCGACCGGCCCGAACTCGTCCTCCGGGTCGGCGCCGGTCTCGGCGACGTACGCGGCGAGGTCGGCGACGGTGGCCTCGATTTGCGCCGCGGGCACGCCGCCCGCGCGCAACAGGGTCTCCAGCTCGTCGAGGTAGGTGCTCACTTCAACCCTCCCGAGGCCAGCACCGTGCGTACGGACTCGTCGAACGCCAGCCACAGGCGGCCCTGCTCGGCCAGCGTCTGCCTGCCCTGCTCGGTGAGCCGGTAGTAGCGCCGGCCGGGGCCCCGCTCGGTCACCCGGAACTCGGCCGACACCAGGCCCGCCTCCTCCAGGCGGTTGAGCACGGGATAGAGCGTGCCGCCGCGGATCTGCCCGAGCCCGGAGCCGGCGAGCATCTTGGCGATCTCGTAGCCGTAGTTCTCGCCCTCGGTCAGGCTGGCCAGCACCAGCAAATCGAGGACGCCCTTGAGCCAGCTCGCGCGGCGGTCGGTCGCCATGTGCCTCATCCTCGCACGGTAGGAGTACTACCTAGACCGCTTGACCGACCGTCTTCCCTGCGGGTGCCGGCATGCACACGAGGCCCCGGACGTCGATCAGGACGTGCATCAGGATCGGCAGCAGCAGGCTGCCGGTGGACAGGTACACGTTGGTGAGCCAGAAACCGAGGAGGGTCACCGCGACCATGCCCTTCCAGCCCTGGTAGAGGTGGCCCGCGACGAAGACCGCCAGAGCCAGGGCGGCGGCCGCGGCGGTGCCGAGGCCCAGCACGCCGACGCCGAACGCGATGAGCAGGCCGCGGTAGACGATCTCCTCGCAGACGCCCGCGGTCACCGCCATGGCGAGGCCGTGCCACCGCTCGGCGGGGGTGCGCGGCATCAGTTCCGCGAAGGCCGCCTGACCAGGTACGGCACGGCCCGAGCGGGCGAGGCGGCGAAGCAGCAGCGTGCCGATCACGATGGCGCCGGTCATGCCGACGACCGCCGGGGCGACCTGGTCGAGGTGGCCCGGCATCGCGAATCCCAGATCCGCCGGGTCGAGTCCCGGCGAGAGCGCCAGGATCAGCGCCGTTACGGCGAGCCAGATCCACTCCTCGGCGATCCACAACCGGTACGCGTGCACCAGCGCCCGGGGGTCGTGGGCGCGGCGTCGTGCCAGCCGGTCGTACTGGCGCTTGCCCAGCCAGGGAGCGGCGAAGGCCAGATAGGCCGTCAGCGCGACCGTCAGGAGCAGGCCCGGGGTCGAGAAGCTCGCAGAGATGCTCATAGGAAGCCGCCCTTCTTACGTAAGCGAACTACCTAGACCATAGAGCGATCTAGTTAGGAATACAACCTATAAGCACTTGCCCTCGGGGGCCGGTGCGCATCCGCGGCAGAGCCTCGATGCGGGCCGGCTTGTCAGATCTGCCGGATCGCGGTGACATCGAGCTCCAGCGCGACCTTCTTGCCGACCAGGCCCGCGGTCGCGGCCCAGCTCACACCCCACTCCTTGCGGTTGATCGTGGCGCTGCCCCTGAAATGAACCCGGACATCGCCCTGCGGGTCCTGCTCGGCGCCGATCCGCGCGAAGGCTACGGTGACCGGCCTGGTCACGCCGCGGATGGTCAGGTCACCGGTGAGCTCGAAGGTGGTCTCGTCGACCTGCTGCGCGCCGGTCGAGACGAAGGTGATGGTCGGGTGGTCGTCCAGCTTGAGGAACCTGCCGCGCAGCATGTCGTCGCGTTGCGGGTTGTGGGTCTGGATGCTGCCGGCCTGGATCGTGAGCTGGACGTTCGAATTGGACGGGTCGTCGCCGTCCAGGTGCGCGCTCCCCTCGAACTCCTCGAACTGTCCGCGCACCTTGGGGCCGATCGTGTGCCGGGCGACGAAGCCGATCCGGGTGTGGGCGATGTCGAGGGTGTAGTCACCGGTCAGAGCCGCGGTTGTCACTCTGGTCGCTCCTGGAGCTGCCTTATCGATGTGCCGATCAGGCGCGTGGCGCCTGTCCGGTGGTGATGTGTCCAGCATCGAGGCAGGTCAGCGGCGGAACAATGTAAGCTTCGTGGGGCGATCCATAACAGTGGGGTTATTGGTGGAGCTACGCGACATCGAGATCTTCCTGACGTTGGCCGAGGAGTTGCACTTCGGCCGCACCGCGGAACGCCTTCGCGTGTCCCAGGCCCGCGTCAGCCAGGCCATCGGCAAGCAGGAACGGCGTCTCGGCGTGGCCCTGTTCGATCGCACCAGCCGACGCGTGACCCTGACCCCTGTCGGCCGGCGCCTCCGCGAGGACCTCCAGCAGGCCCTCGACCTGCTCAAGGAGGGACTCGCCCGCGCCGAGGCGGCCGGCCTGGGCGCGGGCCGGACCCTGCGGCTGGGCGTCTTCGGCCATGCCGGACACGTACTACGCCCCCTCGTCGACGCGTTCCGCACCCGCTACCCCGGCGCCGACGTCCAGTTCGGCGAAATCTACGGCAGCGACCCGTTCACCGCCCTGCGTACGGGAGAGCATGACGTGCACGTGCTGTGGTTGCCCGTCGCCGAACCGGACCTCACGGTCGGCCCCACCGTGCTCACCGGAGGCCGCGTGCTGGCGGTGCCGGCGGACCACCCGCTCGCCGAGCGCGGCACCGCGTCCCTGGAGGACCTCGCCGACAACCATGTCGTCGACCTCGGCCCCGACGCCCCCGAGTACTGGGTCGCGTCCATGGTCCCCACGCGTACACCGCTGGGCCGCCGCATCCCACGTGGGCCCACCGCGCGGACCTTCCACGAGATCCTTTCCCTGGTCGCCGCCGGTCATTGCGTCCACCCGCTGGGCGAGATCGCCGCCCGCTACAACAGGCCCCCTGGCGTCGTCTTCCTGCCCATGCATGACGCCCCCACCCTCCAATGGGCCCTGACCTGGCGCTCCACCGCCGACAGCCCCGCCGTCCGCGCGCTGGCCCAGACCGCCGCCGACCTCGGCCCCATCTCGCTGTGACGGCGACCTCCTTCCTATGGAGCCGGAAATCGGCTCGGGGTTGATCAGCGGCTGTGCTAGCGTTCGCGGCATGATGCGCGCCTGCCTGACGACGACGCCGGAGACCGTCCCGGCGCGCTGACACGTACTTTCATCGAAGCCCCGGGGCGAGCGGCCCCGGGGCTTCGTCGTCCGGTCGCTCGCCTCGCCGCACACGAAACGCGAGGAGACCGCGATGCACGACCACCGCAAGCTGGGCCGCGAGCTCGGCCTGTTCGACACCGACCCGCTGATCGGCTCCGGGCTGCCCTACTGGCTGCCCGACGGCGCCGTCATCCGGCACACCCTGGAGGAGTACATCCGCGACGCCGAACGGCGGGCGGGCTACCGGCACGTGTACTCCCCCGTGCTGGGCAAACGGGAGCTGTACGAGATCTCCGGGCACTGGTCCCACTACAGCGACGACATGTTCCCGCCGATGGACCTCGGGGGAGAGCAGGTCGTGCTGCGGCCGAGCCTGTGCCCCCACCACGCGTTGATCTACCGCTCCCGCTCGCACAGCTACCGCGAGCTGCCGCTGCGCGTCGCCGAGCTGGGCGGCATGTACCGCTCCGAGCTGTCGGGCGTGCTCGGCGGGCTCACCCGCGTGCGGGCGATCCAGCTCAACGACGCGCACATCTTCTGCACCCTCGACCAGGTCGCCGCCGAGGCGGCCGGGGCCCTGGAGATGATCAGGCGCGCGTACGCCGTGCTCGGCATCCGCCCGGTCCGCTACCGGCTCTCCCTGCCGGGGGCCGGCGGGAAGTACGTGGCCGCCCCCGACATGTGGCGGCGGGCGACCGCCATGCTGACCGACGTCCTCGGCCGCTCCGGCCTGGCGTACGAGGCCGTCGAGGGCGAGGCGGCGTTCTACGGCCCGAAGATCGACGTGCAGATCGCCGACGGCGCCGGGCGCGAGGCCACCCTGTCCACCGTGCAGGTCGACTTCCACCAGCCGGAACAGTTCGACCTGCACTACATCGGCCCGGACGGCGCCAGGCACCGGCCGGTCATGGTCCACCGCAGCATCATCGGCAGCGTGGAGCGGGCCGTGGCGCACCTCATCGAGGTGTACGGCGGCGCCTTCCCCGCCTGGCTCGCCCCCACCCAGGTGGTGGTCCTGCCGGTGAACGAGGCCGAACTGCCCCCGGCCGAGGCGCTCGTACGGCGCTGCACCGAGCTCGGCCTGCGGGCGGAGGTCTCCGGACCCGAGCACGGCAGCCTGGGGGCCCGCGTCCGGGCCGCCCGGCTGGCGCCCTACCAGGCGGTGATCGGCGCGAAGGAGGCCGCGGGCGACGAGGTCGCGCTGCGCCTGCGCGACGGCCGCGCCCTGGACGCGATGCCCGCAGCCGAGGCGCTGGCCCGCATCGGCGGTCTCGTCGAGGCCCGTGCCGCCGCCCTGTGGGAGCCCGCGTCGTGACTCAGCTTTCGGCGAGCCGTGCGAACAGGCGGGCGGCCTCGGGCTGCTTCCATTCGATCCGGTTCGGGTCCTTCGTGTAGGGCTGCCAGGGCACGGTCACGAACGTGACCCGGGTGCCGGCCCGCTGCACGTCCCCGGCCAGCGCGAGCATGGTGTCCAGGTCCAGACCCGCGTCCGTGGTGACCGACGTCGCGGCCACGCGGACGAGGGCGGCCAGGGCGGCGGGATCGTCGAGACGGGAGACCTTCTTCAGCAACGCCTGAGCGAGGACCTGGTTCCGCCTGACGCGGGCGATGTCGGAACCGTCGTCCAACGCGAACCGAAGGCGCGCGTAGGCCACCGCGGTCCTGCCGTCGACGACGGAGCGGCCGGCGGGCAGCTTCAGCTTCGATTTGGAGTCGTCCACGGCGCGGGGGAGGGTCACCTCGACGCCGCCGAGCGCGTCGACCAGCTTCTCCATGCCGTCGTAGCGGATGGCGACGGCGTGGTCGACGCGCACGCCCGTCGTGGCCTCCACCGCCTTCCACGCGCAGGTCAGGCCGCCGATCGCGTACGCCTGGTTGATCATGTCCTGGTGCGCGGCGACGGTCCGGCCGTCGGCGGATCGGCACTGCGGGATCCGGACCATGGAGTCGCGGGGCAGGCTGACGGCCGTCGCCCGCTTCCGGTCGGCGGACAGCCGCAGGAGGATCATCAGATCGCTGCGCTCGCCCAGGTCGCCGACGCGTCCGGACGTCGGGCGCCGGTCGGAGCCGAGGAGCAGCACGGTCAGGGCCTCGCCCTTCTTGGGCGGACGGTCCCCGGTGGGCGGCGCCACGGTGTGCGCGCCGGTGGTCCCGCGCAGCAGCACGGTCGGCACCACGACGAGCGCGGCGGTGACCACCGCGACCGCCACCAGGGCGATCCAGCCCGCCCGGCGGCCGCCGCTCCATGCCGTCAGGCGCCGGCGGTGTCCGCCCGCCGCCTCGTCCAGCAGGCGGCGCCGCTGGCGGGCGAGGCCGGCCGGGGGCTCGTGCTCGAGGCCGCGGCCGAGATCGCGGAGCATCGTGAGGTCGTCCATGCTTACTCCTCGTCGCGCAGCGGGTTGGTGTGGCCGAGCGCCTCGCGCACCTTGCGGCGGGCCCGGTTCAGGCGTGAGCGCACGGTGCCCACGGGAATGCCGAGGGCCTGCGCCGCCTCGTCGTACGACAGGTCGGCCCAGGCGATGAGCAGCAGGACGTCGCGGTCGCCCTTGGACAGGCGCGCGAGCGCGGCGGCCAGCAGCGGGCGGACGGCCGTCGCGCTCACGCCGTCCTCGACGCGTTCGGCGGGGGACTCCGCGACATCGTCCAGCGGGCTGCGCGTGAGCGCCCGGTAGCGGGCGGCCTCGTCGCGATGGTGACGGGAGACGAGCTTGCTGACGATGCCGAACAGCCAGGGACGGGCGTCCGGGCGGGCGAGGTCGTAGCGGTCCCGACGCCGGAAGGCGACCAGGAACGTCTCGCCCACCAGGTCCTCGGCGACCTCCGGCCCGAGGCGGCGGGACACGTAGCGGTAGAGCATCGCCGCGTAGCGGTCGAACAGTGCCGCGAACGCCTCGGGCCGCGCCCTGGACTCGGCGATCAGGTCCGAGTCCAGGCGTGGGGTGGCAAGGGGGATCATCAACGACACCATGGCATCGAGCCGGCCTAACGCTCGGGGATCTGACAGCCATGTCTCGCCACTCGTCGCGTTTCGAGTTCACGGTAGGGACGCGCGCTTACGCGTAGCGGGATGAGGCGTGGACGACGGCGGGACGTCCGAGGGCTGTGCCGCGTTCGCGTCCGGCCCGAGGTCGCCGGGCCCTCGCCGCCGAGCGGGGCGGTGTGCTCAGGTCGCGGCCGGTACGTCCGAGGGCTTCTCGTCGGCGACCCGTAGCCCGCGCACGCCGGGGGCCAGCAGCGCGGCCAGCGTGACCAGGATGACGACCGCCCCGCAGGCGACCAGCGCCGGCCGCGGTCCCACCGCGATGGCCACCGGCCCGGCCAGCAGCAGGCCGAGCGGCCCGAACATCAGGGACCCGAGCGCGTCGTAGGAGCTCACCCGGGACAGCGACTCGGCCGGGATCTCGCGCTGCATGGTGGTCTGCCACAGCACGCCGAAGATGTCGAAGCACACGCCCATCACGAACGCCCCGCCCACGACCGTCCACAGCGGTGCGCTCAGGCCGAGCAGCACGTACGGCGCGGCGGTGGGCAGCGTGAGGAGCGTGGCGACCAGGATGGGCCGCCGGGGCCGCAGGCGCAGCGTGACGACCACACCCACGATCATGCCGACGGCCTCGCCCGCGAGGACGGCCGACCAGGCGGGCGCCCCGCCCAGCGACTGCTTGGCCACCAGCGGCCCGAGCACGCCGTGGGCGGCCTGCAGCGCCATGACCAGGATCGAGAACTGGGCGACGACCACCCACAGCCACTGCCGGGAGACGAACTCGCGCCAGCCGTCCCGCAGTTCGGCCAGCACCGAGTGCCCGCCGCCGGCCGCCCGCTCGGCGGGGGTGAGGCGCAGCAGCGCGATCAGCACGGCGGCCACGGCGAACATCGCCCCGCTCGCCGTCAGCGCCCATCCGCCTCCCAGCAGGACCACGGCCGCGCCGCTCAGCACGAGGCCGGTGACGCGGGAGATGTTCTGTCCCAGTCCCAGCAGCGCGTTGGCGGTCTGCAGCCGGTCGGCGGGCACCACGTCCGGGATGATCCCGGTCAGGGCGGGGAACAGGACCGCGGCGGCGATGCCGCTCACCGCGCTCGCGGTCACGAGGGCGGGCAGCGGCGTCCAGCCGGTGAGCATCATCGCGGCCAGGGAGAAGTACGCCGCCGCGTTGAGCGTCTCCCCCGCCATCATGACCCGGTGGCGCGGCAGCCGGTCGGCGATCACTCCGCCGACGAGCATGAACAGCACCATCGGCAGCGCCTCGGCGGTGAGCACGGCGGACAGCGTCGTGGCGGTCGCGCCGGGGAGGCCGAGCACGCCGAAGGCGAGGGCCACCGGTGCGAAGGCGGTGCCGAGTACGGAGATCGTCCGGGCCGCCAGCAGCAGGGCGAACCGCCGGTCCCTGAGCAGGCCGAGATCACGGCGGAGGCCAGGCATGAGAACAACTCCGGAGAACGTGGGACATGGGGAAGAGAAGCGACATTCCATCGTGCCGTCCCCGCCCGCGCCCGTCACCTGATTTACGGCCGCACGGAACTCGACGGGGAGGAGCGGACCGGACCTTCCGACCGGACCTTCCGACCGGCGCGGTGACGTCTCATGCGACGGCTGCCGACCCGGTGGACGGCGCCCTTTCACGCGTCCGCGTAGCGGCGGCACCTGCCGTCCAGCCAGGCGCGGTAGTCCGCGGTGTGGCTGGTCATCACGCTGTTGGGAGCCTGGTCGAACACGGCACGCCACCGCGGCACGTTGAGCTGCCACGGGGGCGGCGGCTCGTCCCACTCGACGCCGTCGGTCCACTTCGCCGCCGATCCTCGCAGGTGCTCGGGCAGCCGGTCGGCGAGCTGCGCCTCGATCCACTCGTCGCGCGAGTAGACGAGGATCGGCTGCGCGTCCTGCCGCTCGACGACGGGATCGACGATCTCCCGCCACGCGGCGGCGCCGTACTCCGGATCGGCCAGGACGAGCGCTGCCGACTTCTTGATCTCCAGCAGCGCGATCAGCCCCCGGGCGCGGACGTGGTCGAGCCACTCCCGCAGCGTCGGCACGCGCTCACCCGCGTACGGTCCGCGGGCGACGCGGCGATCGCGCAGGTTCCCGGGCCCGTCGGCCCACCCGATCTCGCGGATCTCCTGCCGGGGACCGGTCAGCCCGTTCGTCGTCCTGTTGTGCCACATGACCGCCTTCGTGCCCTGCCGCGTGAGCTGGACGTCGGCCTCGACTCCGTCGGCGCCCCACGAAGCCTGGTCGTCGACGGCCCGCAGCACGTTGGGCTGGCGGATCACGTCCTTCGCCTTGGCGCCGGCGCTCTTCGGGTAGCCGCCGTGGCCGATCACCAGCGGGCACGGCGGCAGCTCCGCCGCGGGCACGGGTGCGGGCGCGGCGACCACAGCGACCACGAGGGTCAGCGCGACTCCCGCCGGTGCCCATGGACGTAGGTGGAGGGGCATCGCTCGTCCTCCCCACTCGACCACGGCTGACCAGCGCATTGTGTGCGGACGTGGATGGACCGTGCGGCCGGCGCCGCGCGGGCGGACCCTTTCTTGACGACAACGGGGAGCGGTTCAGGCGAGCTGGGCGGCCTGGAGCCCGGAGTAGACGCCCGGCCTGCGGCTCAGCTCGTCGTGGGTGCCCACCTCGGCGATCCGGCCGTCCCGCATCACGACGATGCGGTCGGCCGTACGGATGGTGGACAGGCGGTGGGCGACGACGAAGACCGTGCGGCCCGCGACCAGGCGGGCGAGGGCCTGCCGGATCAGCGCCTCCGACGCGGTGTCGAGTGCCGAGGTCGCCTCGTCCAGGATCAGCACCCGCGGGTCGCGGACGAGCGCGCGGGCGATGGCGAGCCGCTGCCTCTGGCCGCCGGACAGCCGCGCGCCGCGCTCGCCCACGATCGTGTCGAGCCCGTGCGGCAGCCGGTCGATGAACTCCAGGGCGTTCGCGTCGCGCAGGGCCGCGCGCAGGGTCTCCTCCGGCACGTCCCGCATGCCGTAGGTGACGTTGTCGCGGATGCTCCCCTCGAACAGGATCGACTCCTGGGGCACCACGGAGAGGAACCGCCGGTAGGTCCGCAGATCGAGCTCCTCCATGTCCCTGCCGTCCAGCAGGATGCGGCCCGAGGTGGGGCGCAGGAAGCCGATCACGAGGTTGAGCACGGTCGACTTGCCCGCCCCCGAGGCCCCGACCAGGGCGATGGTCTCTCCGGGAGACACGGTGAGGCTGAACCCGTCCACGGCGGGCCGGTCCGCCTCATAGGCGAGCGACACCGACCGGAACTCGAACTCGCCGCGGACCGCCGTCACCTCGGCCTTGCCGTCGTTGTTCTCCAGGTCGGGCGCCTGGAGCACCTCGCCGATCGAGCGTACGGACTCCAGGCCCTTGCTGATCACAGGCGTCAGGCTCATCAGCGTGGTGACCGAGGTGGTGAGCGTGGTGAAGAACGTGCTGAGCATGACCACGTCGCCGGCCGTGATCGGCAGCACCTGGTAGTAGGAGATTAGCGCGGAGCCGGCGAGGAAGCCCGCGGCGAGCACGTTCAGCGTGATCCACGCCATCGCGCCGAACCGGCCGTTGAGCAGGTCGAGCCGCAGGCCGGTGCGCAGGACGCGGGTGAGCGTGCCGTCCATGCGGTGCAGCGCGTCCTGTTCCAGGCCGTGGGCGCGGGTAATGGGGATCAGGTGCGTCATCTCGGTCACGCGCGCCGACAGCCGCTCGACCTCCTGCCGGAAGCTCTCGTTGTCGGCCCGCAGGCGGTTGCGCATCCGCATCACCAGGACCGCGGCGGCCGGGACGACGAGCAGGAAGACCGGCAGCGCGGCCGGCACCCGGAAGGCGATCACCGCGAGACCGCCCATGAGCATGGTGACCGCCGACAGGCCGCTGTCGGCCGTCTGCTGCACCATCTGCTCGACGCTCTCGACGTCCCTGACGACCTTGGTCTGCAGCACCCCGGCGCTCACGCGCGAGTGGTAGCCGATCGACAGATGCTGCATCCTGCGGCACAGCGCCGACCGCAGCCCGGTGCCCACCTGCCGGATCGCGCCGTGCAGGCACCGTACGTACAGCAGGTGGCCGGGGAGGTTCAGCAGGAGTAGGACGAGCAGCACGGCCATCGACGTCAGCAGGTCGGTGACGGGCGCGTGCCGGACGAGCGCGTCGATGACGTTCGCGGTGACCAGCGGCAGGAGCCAGGTCGGGCTGTGCTTGACCGTGAAGGCCACGACGGCGAGGACGAGGCGGGGCCGGTGCTCCCGGAAGAGATAGGCCAGTGTGCGGAGCGGGTGCTCGCCCCGGTACCGATGGTCCAGAGCGTTGTGCGGAAGCACCATCCCGACAATCCCCCTACCGGAACCGAGAAGGGTAAAAAGTTCCTGAAAGATCCTAAGAGCCGACAAGGGAGTGTGCCCAGGGACGGAGGGAACCTCGTGGGGAGACCAAGGGGCATGCAGTGCCTAACCTGAAGGGTGGAGGGTAACCTCATCGGAAAGGCAAGAGCGATCCTCCCGACAGTCCGCTCTTGTGGATGCCTCGCGGAAGGTGGCCGGCGGATTCAATGAGTGGAGGTGATCGCATCCTGCGGCTTACTCCTGTGAGCGGCCCCTCTCTCGGCATGGGCGAATCGTCCCCCGAAACGATGGTCGGGCTGATGCAGGTCATGCTCGATGCGGTCCCGGTCCAGGGCGTATGGCTGGTGCCCATCCGCGATCAGGCCGGTGCGATCCTCGACTTCGAGGTGTGCGCGGCCAGTCCCGAGGCCAGGGACGTCAACGACAGGACCGGCAAGGAGCTCGTCGGCCTGCGCACGCTCGAGGCGTATCCGGGCTTCGGCGGCTCCCCTCTGTGGGACGCCTACCTCCGCGTCATGGAGACCGGGGAACCCGAGGACGTCGATCCCTACGTGCACCGGGAGGACGAGGGCGGCGTGCCTCATCTGTCCACCTACGGTGTCCGCCTCGCCCGGCTGCAGGGCGGCCTTCTCGTCTCCTGGGTCCGCCACGACAGGGAGGAGCGCCTGTCTGCCCGGCTGCTCCACACCGAGCGCCTGGGCCACCTCGGATGGGGACACTGGAGCCTGATCACCGGCGAGGCCGAGTGGTCCGACCAGCTCTACGTCATCCACGGACGCGACCCGGCCGAGGGACCGTTCGCGCTGGAGTACTACCGCGAGATCGCCCACCCCGACGACATCGCGATCGTCGAGCACGCGCTCACGACGCTGAGCGGCAGCGGCGGGCCGCACGAGTTCGAGATCCGCATCCGCGTCCACGGTGAATACCGGCACATCAGGGCCACGGCCGAGGTCAGCCGGGACGCGAGCGGGCGGCCCGTCGAGATCCACGGCGTCGTGCAGGACGTGACCGACTGGCGCAGGACCGCCGTCGAGCTCGCCGAGGTCACCCAGCGGCTGGAGGAGGAGTCGCAGCTCACCGCGCGGCTGCAGAGCATCATCCTGCCGGTGCAGGACGCGGTGCCCGGGCTGCAGATCGGCGTGCGCTACTTCCCGGCCGAGACGGCGCCGCTGGGCGGCGACTGGTATCAGGCCATCCACATCGACCACGGGGAGGCGCTGCTGGCCGTGGGCGACGTCGCCGGGCACGGCCTGGCCGCCGCCTCCGCGATGGCCAAGCTGCGGCACGCGATCACCGGGCTGGCCTTCGCCGACCACGATCCGGCGCAGATCCTCGTGGCGCTGAACCGGCTGCTGCGGCGGATGCGGCCCGACGTGCTGGCGACGTCGGTCGTGGCCCGCTACCGCACCAAGGACCGCACGCTGAGGTGGACCCACGCGGGCCATCCGCCGATGCTGCTCGTCAGAGGGAGCAAGGTGCACAGGCTGCTGCACCCCGGCGTGCTGCTCGGCGTCTTCGAGGACGTGAGCTACAGCTGTGCCGAGATGCGGCTGGAGCCGGACGATCTGCTCCTCATGTTCACCGACGGTCTCATCGAACGGCCGGGCCGGGACCTGTTCGAGGGCCTGGACATCCTCAGCGCGGCGATCGCCGAGACGGTGCCGAAGGTGCCACCGCAGGATCGGGTGGCGGCGGTCATGGAAGCCCTGGCCCCGAGTAACACCGGTGACGACACCTGCATCCTGGTCGCGCGCATTCTGCCGAACTCCTTGGAAGTGTCCTGATGTCCGACCTTCACAACATCTCGACAGCCGAGACCACGTTCGCCGCCGAGAGCAGCGGAAGCATCGGAGTGCTGACGGTGCGGGGGACGCTCGACTTCACCACGCACGAACCGGCCACCGAATTCTTCGACAAGGCATTCGCCCAGTTCGGGCCGTACCTCGTGGTGAACCTGCTCGAACTGGACTTTCTCGATTCCAGAGCGACGGGGCTGCTGGTCAACTGCTGGAAGCGGGCGCTCGACCAGGGGGGCTGGCTGGGCCTCGTCGCGATCGAGCAGGGCGCGGCCCGTGCCTTGTGGATCACCGGGCTGGCGTCCCACGTCCCGATCTTCCCCACTCTGGCGGACGCCCTCGCCGCCGCGCCGTCCCGCGACGCCGAATAGCCCGCAGGCCGTCGTCCCGAGACCGTCACCCGGCGTCCAACTCCTCCTCACATGCCCGCCGCGGGCGGGATAGAGCCCATGAGCGGGGGTAGCACCCGAGGAAGTCGGCCGTGGAGGGGGCGAAGGCCATGAAACGTCTCGTTGCCGGAGCGGCGGCGCTCGCGGCTGCCGGCTTGGGAGTGGCGCGATGGGCGGCCTCGCATCGCCGGGTGCGGGCCGCGGCGAAGGACCCGCTGGAGTCCAGCCGCTGGCTGGGCGTCACGATCAACCGGCCGCCGGACGAGGTCGCCCCGGCCGGGCACCTGCCCGAACCGCTGGCCCGGGTGGACGCCGAGGTGCGGATGAACCGGGCGCCCGGCGACCGGGGCACGGAGATCTACGCGCGGCCGAGGGAGCACCGGGTCGGCGCCGACGGCGTCCTCGCCCGGCTGCGGGGTGAGGACCCCCGCGCCACGGTCCGTACGGCGCTGCGCGAGACGAAGTCCCTGCTGGAGACCGGCGACGTGCTGCGGTCGGACGAGGAGATCGCGACGACCCGGCCTACCCTGCCGGGCAAGGTGCTCGACATGGCGCTGGGACGCGCGTCCGAAGGGGGCCGGCTGTGAAGGCGCTGTGCTGGCAGGGCGTGAACGAACTGTCGGTCGAGCAGGTGCCCGACCCCGCGATCCTCAACGCCCAGGACGCGATCGTGAAGGTGACGGCGAGCACCACCTGCGGTTCCGACCTCCACCTGCTCGGCGGCTACATCCCGGCCATGCGGGCCGGTGACGTCATCGGGCACGAGTTCATCGGCGAGATCGTCGACGTCGGCCCCGAGGTGAACCGGCACCGGCCGGGCGACCGGGTCGTGGTCTGCTCGATCATCGGCTGCGGCCGCTGCTGGGCCTGCCGGCACGATGAGTGGTCGCTGTGCGAGAACAGCAACCCCAAGCCGGGCGTCACGGACCTGATGTGGGGCGGCACGACCGCCGGCATCTTCGGCTACTCCCACGCGATGGGCGGCTTCCGGGGCAGCCACGCCGAGTACATCCGCGTGCCCTTCGTGGACTACAACGCGTTCACCGTCCCCGAGGGCGTCTCGGACCTCGACGCCCTGTTCGCCTCCGACGCGGCCCCGACGGGCTGGATGGGCGCCGAGCTCGGCGGCGTACGGCCGGGAGACGTGGTCGCGGTGTGGGGATGCGGCGGCGTCGGCCAGATGGCCGCCCGGGCCGCCCTGCTCCTCGGCGCCGAGCGGGTCATCGCGATCGACCGCTATCCCGAACGGCTGGCCATGGCCGCCCGCCACGTCGGCTGTGAGGTGATCGACTACACGAGCACCGACGTCACCGCCGAGCTGCGCGAGCGCACCGGCGGACGAGGCCCGGACGTGTGCGTCGAGGCCGTCGGCATGGAGGCCGACAGCACCGGCATCCAGCGCGTGTACGACGGGATCAAACAGCAACTGCGCCTGGAGCAGGACCGCCCGATCGCGGTGCGGGAGGCGATCCACGCCTGCCGCAAGGGCGGCTCGGTGTTCGTGCTGGGGGTCTTCGCCGGCTTCGTGGACAAGTTCCCGCTCGGCGCGCTGATGAACAAGGGCCTCACGCTGCGCGGCGCGCAGCAGCACGGCCAGCGGTACATCCCGAAGCTCCTCGACCTCATCGCGAAGGGCGATCTGAAGACCTCCTACCTCGCGACGCACACCATGACGCTCGACGAGGGGCCCAAGGGCTACGACATGTTCAAGCACAAGAAGGACGGCTGCGTCCGCGCCGTCTTCCGCCCCTGGGCCTGACCTGAGAGAGTGCCCGCCGCCTCCGTGTGAGGCGGCGGGCCGGTGATCTCAGCGGACGGCCGGGGCGGCCAGCCGTTCCGCCTCGTGATGCAGCGCCTCGATGAGGACGAGCTCCAGGCGGAGCTCGTCGTCCACGAGGCTGTCGAGGACGTCCATCCGGGCCTCCTTGTTTCCAAAGACGTCCCGCGGCGTGCGGCGGTTGACCATGGCGCGATGCGAATCCGGACGGAATGTGGCGGTGCGTCCCACCGATCGCGCCGTACGCCGGTTACCCAGGACCGACGCGACATCACTCACATCAGTCACAAAAGTCTCGGAAAACAAAAAATCCACCCCAGAGCGGAGTGGACGAAGGCGTGCTACACCTACAGAGGCGCGATGCCGTATAGTGACAGATTCCCAGATATCTGAAAGTCAGACACTCTCACTAGGAGTTTATCACAGGAATGGGTGATCGTCAATCCGACTCCGCTCGCGCCGAGGCCCTGCGGATCGAGCAGTCCTATGTCTCCATGCTGTACGGCCGCCTCGACATCGCCCGCGAACGGGCCGAGCGCGGCATGCGGGAAGTCCTGGCCCGCGGCGGCGCGGGAACCCGGCAGGCCGTCGTGGAGCGGGAGGTGACGGCGGCCGAGCACGCCCGCCGCCTCGCGCAACTGTCGGCTGTCGAACGCGGCCTGTGCTTCGGCCGCATCGACGACGCCGGGGGCGAGACCCTCTACATCGGCCGCATCGGGCTGCGCGACGACGACCACACGTCCGTGCTCGTCGACTGGCGGGCCCCCGCCGCCCGCCCCTTCTACGTCGCCACCCCCAGCGACCCGGGCTCCCTCGTCCGCCGCCGGCACCTGCACACGCGGCACCGCGATGTGGTGGGCATCGACGACGAGGTCTTCGACCTCGACCGGATGGCCGACGGAGACCGCCGTACGCTCGTCGGCGAGGCAGCGCTGCTCGCAGCGCTGCGCCGCGGGCGCACCGGACGCATGGGTGAGGTCGTCGCCACCATCCAACGCGAGCAGGACCGGGTGATCCGGTCCGGCCTGGCGGGGGCGCTCGTCGTGCAGGGCGGGCCGGGCACGGGCAAGACCGTCGCGGCCCTGCACCGGGCGGCATACCTGCTCTACACGCACCGCGACACGCTGGAGCGGCGCGGCGTGCTCGTCGTCGGCCCCAACGCCACGTTCTCCCGCTACATCAGTCAGGTGCTGCCCGCGCTGGGCGAGACGCAGGTGGTGCTGACGAGCATGGGCGGGCTCCACCCCGGAGTGCGCGCCACCGCCGAGGACGAGCCGGCCGTCGCCGTCGTCAAGGGCGACCCGCGCATGGCCGAGGTGGTCGAGGCGGCGGTCCGCGACCGCGAGCGCGTGCCCGAGGGCGACCTGGAGGTGAAGATCCCCGTCCGCACGTCGGTCCGCGGCGGCGTGGAGGTCGTGGTCGAGGAGATGACGCTGCGGGTGGACCACGCCACCTGCCTGCGGGCCCGCGACCGCGCACGCGGCCTGCGGCGGCAGCACAACGTCGCCCGGTGGACGTTCGTGGACCAGGTGCTGCGGGCGCTGGCGCGGGACGAGGCGGTCAAGCTCGACCGGCCGCTCGAGGACGGCGACCTGCGCTATGCCGCCACGACCCTGTGGGAGCACCGGTCGGTACGCGACGCGCTCGACGCCCTGTGGCCGGAGATCACCCCGGAGCGGCTCGTCCGTGAACTCCTGTCGGACGAGGAACGGCTGCGTACGGCGGCCGGGCCCCACCTGACGGAGGAGGAGCGCGCGCTCCTGCTGCGGCCCCGTGAGGCGCCGTGGACGGTCGGCGACGTCCCCCTGCTGGACGAGGCCGCCGAACTGCTCGGCGAGTACGACTACGGGGCGGGGGCCAGGCGGCGCCGCGCCGAGGAGGAACGCCGCGAGGAGGAACTGTACGCGCGGGAGGTCCTGACCATCACCGACGTCGATCCCGTGCTCGATGCGACCCTGCTGGCCGGCCGCAACCGCGACGACGGGCCGTACACGACGACGGCTGATCGGGCCGCCCGCGACCGCACCTGGGCGTACGGGCACGTGATCGTGGACGAGGCGCAGGAGCTGTCGGCGATGGGCTGGCGGACGGTGATGCGGCGGGTCCCGGCCCGCTCTCTGACGGTCGTCGGCGACATCGCCCAGACCAGCTCGGCGGCGGGCGCGCGATCGTGGGGCGAGATGCTCGACCCGTACGTGAAGGGACGCTGGCGGGAGGAGCGCCTGCTGGTCAACTACCGGACGCCGGCCGAGATCATGGAGGTCGCCGCCGACGTGCTGCGCGCGGTGGCGCCCGGGGAGGAGCCGCCCGAGTCGGTCCGGTTCGGCGGCGCCCGCCCCCGCGCCGTGGCCGCCGACGGCACCGACCTGCGGCTGCTCGTGGAGTCGGAGCTGCGCGAGATCGAGGAGGGGCGGGTCGGCGTCGTCACGCCGGACGCCAGGCACCCGGAGGTCGCCGCCCTGTTCCCCGAGGCCGTCGATCCCCTGGACAGCCCGGTGGCCGTCCTCACCGTGCGCGGCTCGAAGGGCCTGGAGTTCGACGCGGTGGTCGTCGTGGATCCCGAGGGCATCCTGCGTCAGTCGCCGAAGGGCGGCCAGGACCTGTACGTCGCCATCACCCGGGCGACCCGGCGGCTCACCGTGGTCTACGAGGACGGGCTCCCCGCCGTACTGCACCGCCTGGAGTAGTTGAACCGTCCGGATGTTGCCCAGGTCGGTCACTGCGCCGGAAGGAACCTCCGGCCCTCGCGATGCCCGCTCGGCTGGGCCTTTGCTTCGACCGGGTCGGTCACTGCGCCGGGAACCTTCGGTCCTCGCGATGCCCGCTCGGCTGGGCCTTTGCTTCGACCGGGTCGGTCACTGCGCCGGGAACCTTCGGTCCTCGCGATGCCCGCTCGGCTGGGCCTTTGCTTCGACCGGGTCGGTCACTGCGCCGGAAGGAACCTCCGGTCCTCGCGAAGCCCGCTCCGCTGGGCCTTCGCTCCGGTCCTCGCTCCCTTCCGCTCCGCTCCCTCCGGACGCCCGGCGGGAGACTCCGAGCGGCGAGGGAAGACGGCGGATGTGAGCGCCCCGATGAGCGAAGCGGGAAACACCGAGCGAGCCGGAGGGGCGCGCCGCCGGTCTGGACTGAGGAGCGAGTGGGGAGCGAGGGACGAGCGACTCCGAGCGGCGAGGGAAGACGGCGGATGTGAGCGCCCCGATGAGCGAAGCGGGAAACACAGTACGGCCGGCGTTGGGGGAACGCCGGCCGTACAGGGTGGCTGTGAGGGATGTGCTAGGACATTTTTCCCGAGATCTCGTCGGCGGCCTTGTCGGCCTTCTCGCCGGCTTCCCCGGCCTTGTCTCCGACCCACTTGCTGGCGTCGGAGCCGGTGTGCCGCATGCTCTCCCGCATGGTCTCGGCCCAGCGCTGAGCGTTGTTGCGGTACATCGCCACACCCACCGCGCCGATCGCGACTCCGCCCAGCAACGCCACGACCGGCCAGCGCCGGCGGGTCTTCCTGGTGCTGGTCACGTCGATGCGGCGGGCCAACTCGGTCAGGAACGCGCTCACGATCGGAGCGATCTGCTCCTCGACCGACTGCGCCGCCTGGTCGAGCTTCGGCGCCGCCCAGACCCTCGCGTCCTCGATCCGGTGCGTGGCGAGATCCCGTGCGGTCTCCGCCACCGGGCTCATCCGGCCGCTGGCCTTCATCGCCTGGTCCCTCATCCTGCTCAGCCACGTTTGCGGGATGACAACCTCGGCGCGGCGCCTTCTGTTCATTGTCAGGGACACGATCAACCTCCCCAATCGACGGGGCCCCGGAACGACCCCTTCCCGGATGGTCGTGGCTCAATCACGAGCGGTGCTTGAAGGCATGCTCGATACCCTGTTCACCGGACAACTAACACGAGCTACCAAAGGGGGCGGCCCTCGTGGCTGACAACCTCATCGCGAATCTGCGCACGAACCACGGCACGATCCGCGTCCAGCTTTTCCCCAACAAGGCGCCGAAGACCGTGCGCAACTTCGTCGAACTCGCCGAGGGCACCCGGGAGTGGACTCACCCCGAGACCGGCGAGAAGACGAACGCCAAGCTCTACGACGGCACGATCTTCCACCGCGTCATCAACGGGTTCATGATCCAGGGCGGCGACCCGCTCGGCCAGGGTGTCGGCGGCCCCGGCTACAGCTTCGACGACGAGATCCACCCCGAGAACCAGTTCAACCGGCCCTACCTGCTCGCCATGGCGAACGCGGGCAAGCGGTTCGGCAAGGGCACCAACGGCTCTCAGTTCTTCATCACGGTGAGCCCGCAGCCGCACCTCAACCAGGGGCACACGATCTTCGGTGAGGTGATCGAGGGCACCGAGGTGGTCGACGCGATCGCCAAGACCCCCACCGGCCGCAACGACCGGCCGGTCAACGACGTGGTCCTCGAAGAGGTCACCATCGAGCGGTCCTGACACCGCTCCGGAGACGCCTCGGCCGCGCGAACACGCGGCCGGGGCGTTTCCGGCTTATAGGCTGGCTGGTGGATGCGCCCCCGCACAGGGACTCGCCCAGGAAAGGACCCCATGACCTCCCAGCCTCCGCCGCCCCCGCAGCCGGGGGCGCAAGCCGTGCCCACCTGCTACCGGCACCCCGACCGCGAGACCTACGTCCGCTGCCAGCGCTGCGAGCGCTCGATCTGCCCCGACTGCATGCGCGAGGCGGCGGTCGGCCACCAGTGCCCCGAGTGCGTCCGCGACGGCAGTCGCGAGGTGCGACAGGCCCAAGCGACCTTCGGCGGCGCGGCCGTGGCCACGCCACGCGTCACGTGGACCCTGCTGGTCCTCAACGTGCTCGCGTACGGAGCCGAGGTCCTGCGCCCGAACGAGGTCATACGGCAGTTCGAGATGTGGTCGCTCGGGGTCTACAACGGCGAGTGGTGGCGGCTGATCACCAGCGCCTTCCTGCACGCTCCGCCACCGTCGTTCTGGCACATCCTGTTCAACATGTGGGCGCTCTACGCACTCGGCCCCGAACTGGAGCGCAGGCTCGGCTCGGGCCGGTTCGCCGCGCTCTACCTGCTGTCGGCGCTGGGCGGCTCGGTCGCCGTCTACCTGTTCGGCACCGAGGCCCTCGGCGCCTCGACCGCCATCTACGGCCTGTTCGGTGCGTTGTTCGTCGTCGCCCGCAGGCTCGGCTACGACGCCCGCGGCGTCCTGTGGCTGATCGGGATCAACGTGGTGCTGACGTTCGTCGTCCCGGGCATCAGCTGGCAGGGCCACCTCGGCGGGCTCGTGACCGGCGTGATCGTCGCCGCCGGCTTCGCCTACGCGCCGCGGCAAAACCGCACTCTTGTGCAGGCCGGCGTCGCCGCCGCGGTGCTGGTGGCACTGGTCCTGCTCGTCACCATGCTCCCGCCGTACGGCCTCCTGCAGGGCGCCTTCACCTGACGGTCCCCGCGCCAGGCTGCGTGATGCGGTCGAGCCAGCGCCTGAGCAGGGCGGTCTCGACCGGCTCGAGGGCCTCGGTGCCGGCGAGGTCGAGCTGCGCGCGCAGGCGCAGCGCGGCCTCGCGGAGGGGATCGGCGTCCTCCCGCACGGTCGCCTCGGTCAGCACGTGCGCGAACACGGCGTCGCGCATGCGGTGGGACAGTGCGGGGTCGTCGAACAGCTCCGGACTGGCGATGTGGTCGAGCGCGGCCCCGACATTCGCGGACAGGATCAGCCGGGCCGCGATCGGCGGCTCCACCCTCAGCGCGCCGATCGCCGCGCACCGTACGAGCGTGGCCTCCAGAAGGGCGAACACCCGATCGCGAGCCGTGGACCGGGACCACGGCCGAGGCGTGAACATGAGCTGGTAGAGGGCCCGGTTTTCCCGCGCGAACGCCATGTGTCCGTCCCAGCCGGCCCGGAGGTCGGCCACCGGGTCCGCCGTCTGCTCCTGCGCGGCCTTGAGCGCGGCGTAGCGCTCGTACCCGTGGTCGGCGACGGCGTCGAGGAGCCCCCGCTTGTCGCCGAACAGCCGGTAGAGCACGGGCTGGGTCACGCCGACCGCTTCACAGACCGCCCGCGTGGCGATGTCGTTGTCCGAGGACGTCGCCAGTTGCTTCTCGGCGGCCTCGATCATCGCCGCGCGCAGGGTGTCCGCATCTGCCATGTAATCAATGATACGGAAGTCCGCTAGCGCCGATATGCAGATCGTGCTAACGTCTGGTCTCGTAACGTCGATACGGATACCTCGTATCAGCGATAGGTAAGGAGGTTCTCCAATGAGTGATCAGCGCGTGGCCGTCGTCAGCGGCGGCTCCCGTGGGATCGGCCGGGCGATCGCGACGACGCTGGCCGCTCGCGGCTTCACCGTCGTCGTGGGCTATCAGGGCTCCGCCTCGGCCGCGGCCGAGGTGATCGACGCGGTCACGTCGGCCGGCGGCCGGGCGATCGCGGCGCAGGCCGACGTCGCGGACGAGAACGCGGTCGCGGCGATGTTCGACGCGGCGGAGAAGGAGTTCGGAGGGGTCGACGTCGTCGTCAACTCGGCGGGTCGTATGTCGTTGTCCCCGATCGCGGACCTCGACCTCGCCGAGCTGGACGCTCTGCACCGCACCAACATCCGCGGCACGTTCGTCATGGCGCGGGAGGCCGCGCGCCGCGTGCGCGGCGGGGGCGCGATCATCACCCTGTCCACGTCCATCATGGGCCTTCAACTGCCCACCTACGGGGCGTACGCCGCCAGCAAGGGCGCCGTCGAGGCGATGACGCTCATCCTCGCCCGCGAACTGCGGGGGCGGGACATCACGGTCAACGCGGTGGCGCCCGGCCCGACCGCCACGGAGTTGTTCCTCGAAGGCAAGGACGAGGCCACGATCGAGCGGATGGCCAAGCAGCCCCCGCTCGAACGGCTCGGCACCCCCGAGGACATCGCGGAGGTCGTCGCCTTCCTGGCGAGCCCCGCGGGGCGCTGGGTCAACGGGCAGGTCGTGCGCGCCAACGGCGGCATCGTCTGACGCCCGCCGCACTCCACCCCGGAAACACCCGAAACAACCCGAAAGGAACGACGATGCCGTTCGCCAACCTCAAGGTGCCCGCCGACACCCTGACTCCCGAGTCCAAGAAGAAGCTCATCGACGCCGTCACCGACGCCTACGCCGACGTGTACGGCGAGCGGGCCCGGGCGACCACCCTGGTCCTCGTGGAGGAGGTGCCCGACGGCGGCTGGGGCCTCGGGGGGAACATCCTCACCGCCGAGATGCTCGGCCGAAGCTGACTCTCCTCACGGCCGGGCAGGGCCGGGCAGTGCGCCGCCCGGCCCGAATCCGGCCTGAACCCGTCCTGGGGCCGCCCCATCGCCTGCTGTCCACAGGCTGTGGATAAAAGCTGTGGAAAGAATATTAAGAAAGCAGCCTAACGCCACTTCGTCGACAGCACGACGCCGACGATGATGAGCCCGAAACCGATCAGCAGGTTCCAGTTCGCCAGGGCGGAGATACCGGGAACGGTCGGCGCGATGTAGTAGATCGCGATCCAGGCGATACCGATGATCCAGCAGGCCACCATGACGGGGGCGAGCCAACGCGGGCTGACCTTCACCGTCTGCGCCTTCTGCGGCGGCGTGTAAACGGCCTTCTTACGGGTCTTCGACTTGGGCACGGGAGCTTCTCCTGGTGGGTACCCGCGCGGTCGTGCGGGCTGGTGTCAATAGCGTAATCGCTGTGGCGGTGAAGTCCCGAGCAAGGATAGTCGGCGCGGACCCCGCCGGGCGATCCCCCATGCGGGATTGCCGTACGCTGAAAGTCCGATTTCCGCTCTGCACACCCACCACCCCGGTGAAGCGGGAGACTCCTATGGGCCCGATCCGGGTGCTCGTGGTCGACAATCACGACAGCTTCGTGCACACGATCGTGCAGTATCTGCGCGGTCTGGGCGCGGACTGCGACGTACGGCCGCGCGACCACGTCGCCGTGGGCGACGCCGACGGCTTCGACGCCGTGCTCGTCTCGCCGGGGCCCGGCACGCCGGAGGCCGCCGGGGTGTCGGTGTCCCTCGTACGGCACTGCGCCGAGCGCGGCCTGCCGCTGCTCGGGGTGTGTCTCGGCCACCAGGCCATCGCCGTGGCGTACGGGGCCGTGGTGGACCGCGCGCCCGAGCTCATGCACGGCCGCACCAGCCTGATCTCCCACGACGGGCGAGGCGTGTTCCGGGAGCTTCCTTCGCCGGTGACGATGACGCGCTACCACTCGCTCGCCGTGGTCCCCGGCACCGTGCCGGACGTGCTGGAGGTGACGGCCACCACGCCCGACGGCGTCATCATGGGCCTGCGCCACCGCGACGCCCCCGTCGAGGGCGTGCAGTTCCACCCCGAGTCGGTGGTGTCCGAGCACGGCCATCGGCTGCTCGGAAATTGGCTCGCGCAGATCGTGTAACGCTTTCCGCTCTCGTTACGACTAGAAGAGTGAGGGCTTCCGCCATTGCCCCCGAGTGGCGGAAGCCCTTCCTCATGCCCGACGCCTTTCCCGCGCCGGCCGTGGCGCGGCAGGGCCTTCGAAACCGTGGCGAAACGTCGGCGAAACGCCGACGGCGGCCACCGCCTCGCGGTGACCGCCGTCCGCTCTTCCCGTCTAGTTGCCGAACGGGTTGTCGTCGCCCTCTCCGGGCGGCCCGATCTGCACGCCGCCGCCGTCACCGCTGTCGCCACCGTCGGTCGGCGTGTCCGTCGGCTCCTGGGTCGGCTCCTGGGTCGGCGTCTCCTGCTGCTGAGAGGGGCCGCTGGAGACCGTCAGCGTGATCGTCGTGTTGGGGTTGAGCTTGGTTCCCGCCTGCGGCGACTGGTCGATCACGTTGCCCTGCGGCACCACGTCGCTCGGCTGCTCCGACGTCTTTACCTTGAATCCGGCGCCCTTCAGCGTCTGAGCCGCGTCCTCGAGCGTGAGGCCGACGACGCTCGGGACCTCCGTCATCTCCTTGGGCACGTACAGCCGGACCAGGGCGCCCTTCTCGACCTTCTCGCCCGGCTTGGGGTTGCTGTCGAAGACCTTGCCCTGCTCCTTGGTGGAGGCCTTCGGCACGATGCTGACCTTCAGCTCCAGCGCCTCCAGTTCGGCCCTGGCCTCCTCGGGCGTCTTGCCGATCAGGTCATCGGGGACGGTGACCTTCTCCTCGCCCTTGGACACGATGACGGTGACCGTGGCCCCACGGTCGGCCTGCTCACCCCCGGGCGGGTCGGTGCTCACGACGGCGCCCTTGGGGACGTCGCCGTTGTACTCCTCCGGCCCGAAGGTGACCTTGAACCCGGCCGCCGTGAGGGCCTGCTCGGCCGCCGCCTTCGTCTGGTTCGTCACCCGCGGCACCTCGACCTTGTCGGCCGTGGCGGAGCCCCCGGACCCGAGGAAGGCGTAGCCGACACCGATCATGGCGCCGATCACCACCAGCGGGATGAGGATCCACAGGGCGGTCTTCAGCGCGGTGTTGCCGCCGCCGCTGCGCCGCCGCCCGTCGTACCGGCCGCCGCCGCGCTCCTCCTGGGCGTACTCGTAGTCGGGGATGGCGCGCGTGCTCTGCGTCATGGGGGCGCCGCCGGCGGTGGTCATCGTCCGCGTGCGGTCCGGCGCGCCGTACCCGTTGTACTGCTGGGTGGCCATCGCCATCGTCTGCGGGTCCACCGGCATGCCCGACAGCACCCGCTGGATGTCGCCACGCATCTCCGCGGCGCTCTGGTAGCGGTGGACCGGGTCCTTGGCCATCGCCTTGAGCACGATCGCGTCGGCCCACTGCGGGATCTCGGGATCGATCCTGGACGGCGGGATCGGGTCCTCCCGCACGTGCTGGTAGGCGATCGCCACGGGGGAGTCGCCGGTGAAGGGCGGCTGACCGGTGAGCAGCTCGTACAGCACGCAGCCGGTCGAGTAGATGTCGCTGCGGGCGTCCACGCGCTCGCCGCGGGCCTGCTCGGGCGACAGGTACTGCGCGGTGCCGATCACCTGGGCCGTCTGGGTCATCGTGGCGGCGGAGTCGGCCATGGCCCGGGCGATGCCGAAGTCCATGACCTTGACCTCGCCGTTGACCGTCAACATGATGTTGGCCGGCTTGATGTCCCGGTGGACGATGCCGCCCCGGTGGCTGTAGTCGAGCGCCCGCAGGATGCCGTCCACCAGCTCCATGGCCCGCTCGGGCAGCAGCCGCCGGTCGGCGCGCAGCAGATCGCGCAGCGTCCGCCCGTCGACGAACTCCATCACGATGTACGGCACGGGCGTGCCGTCCATCATGTCCTCGCCGGTGTCGTACACGGCGATGATCGACGGGTGGTTGAGCGAGGCGGCGGACTGCGCCTCACGCCGGAAGCGCGCCTGGAACGTGTGGTCCCTGGCGAGGTCGGAGCGGAGCGTCTTGATGGCGACGACACGGTCCAGCCGGATGTCCCGGGCGCGATACACCTCGGCCATGCCGCCACGCCCCACGACGCCGTCCAGCTCGTAGCGTCCGCCGAGTAGTCGTGGCTGAGTCATTTCCTGCACTGTCCCTTGCCGTTCATCGTGGGGTGCCACCGGTCTCCATCATCGACCCCTCTCCTCATCACTCCCCCTCATCCGGAGGGTTCGTGTCGGGTGGGGCGTCCGTCGGGAGCGGAGTCTCACTGGGTTCCGTGGCCGGGGTGGACGTCGGAGTCGGGGTCGAGGTCGGGGACGAAGCCGGTGTGGGCGTCTGGGTGGTTGATGCCGACGTGCTTACGGTAGCCGACGGAACGGCGCTCGGCTCGTCCGACGTCGCCGGAGCAGTAGGCCGATGCGTCCGCGGAACCTCTGACCTGTTCGTACGCGCCGACGACGGCGATGGCGACGGCGAGGAGGACGGTGAGACGGGCGCTGCCGTCTCACCCGGGTCCGGCGGCGCTTCGCCGGTGTGGGCGGCGGTGAAGGCCAGGACCCCGATGCCGACCGCGGCGGCGCAGCCGGCCGTCGCGAGGAGCAGGGTCGTCCGGCGGCGGCGCACTCCGCCGACGGGCCCCTCCGGACCGCCGGGGCGCCGCGTACGGGCGTCGGGGACACCCGCGGGAGCCCTGCGCGGGGAGGCGGGGACAGGGCCGAGCGGCGCGGTGGCGCCGGGACGCGGGGCACCGGCTCCCGCAGGCCCACCCAGAGGCGCCGTCAGGCCGGGCGCGGCCGGAGGGGTGGTCTGGCCCGCGCCGCCTGCCGCCGGGAAGCCCCGGGGGTCGGTCAGCGAACCGAGAACCGCCGTCGAGGCCGCCGTGCCCGCGAGGGTCTCGCGCAGCACCCGCACCCTCTCGAGGAGCACCGGCCCGGTCTCCGGCCGTGCGGCGGGGTCCTTGGCCAGCATGGCCATCACGAGGGCCGCCACCGGCGCGGGCACGTTGCCGGGCAGCGGCGGGGGCGTGTCGTTGAGATGCCGCAGCGCGAGCGCCACCGGGGTCTCCGCGGTGAACGGCGGGCGGCCCGCGAGGCATTCGTAGGCCACCACCCCGAGCGAGTAGACGTCGCTCGCCGGGGTGAGGGTGGTGCCGGACGCCTGCTCCGGGCTCACGTACTGGGCGGTGCCGAGGATGGTGCCGGTCGCGGTCAGCGGCGCGGCCTCCAGCGCGCGGGCGATGCCGAAGTCGGTGATCTTGACCTGTCCGGCCTCGGTGACGAGCAGGTTGCCGGGCTTGACGTCGCGATGGATCACCCCGGCCCGGTGGGCCGCGTGCAGGCCCCGGGCGGTCTGCTGGACGATGTCGAGCGTGACGTCTGGCCCGAGCGCGCCGTTGCGGGCCAGGATGGCCGACAGCGGCTCGCCCCTCACCAGTTCCATCACGAGGTAGGCCAGCCCGTCGGTCTCGCCGTAGTCGAAGACCTGGGCGATGCCGGGGTCGGTCAGGGCGGCGGTGATCCTGGCCTCGGAGCGGAACCGGTCGCGGAAGGTGGCGTCGCCCGCGACGTGGCGGCCGAGCAGCTTGATCGCCACCTCCCGGCCGAGCAGTTCGTCGTCGGCCCGCCAGACCTCGCCCATGCCGCCCGCGGCGATGGGGGAGGTCAGCCGGTACCGCCCGCCGAGCACCGTCTCCGTCACTGTCCGAGCACCGCCTGCATGACGTCGTGGGCGATCGGCGCGGCCACCGCACCGCCGGTGGCGTCGTTGCCGGCGCTGCCGGACTCCACGAAGACCGCCACGGCGACCTTCGGGTCGTCGACCGGGGCGAAGGAGATGAACCACGCGTGCGACGGCTTGCCCGGCAGCGTCTCCGCCGTGCCCGTCTTGCCCGCCACGGTGATGTTGGGGAGCTTGGCCGCGCCGCCGGTGCCGTGCTCGACCACGCTGATCATCATCTTGGTCAGCTCGCCGGCCACTTCGGGGGTGACGGCCTCGTCCAGCTCCTCGGGGTCGGTCCCGTCGATCTCCGCGCCGTCCGGTCCCATGATCTTGTTGACCAGGTACGGCTTCATGACCGTGCCCTGGTTGGCGATGCCGGCCGCGACCATCGCCATCTGCAGCGGGGTCATCTGGTTGCTCTGCTGGCCGATCGCGGTCTTGGCGAGGGCCGCCTTGCCCTCGTCCGGGCCGATGTTGCTGGCCGCGACGCCGAGAGGGATCTCCAGCGGCTGGCCGACTCCGAACTTCTCGGCCTGCTCCTTGAGCTTGTCGTAGCCGACGTCCATGCCCATGATGGCGAACGGCGTGTTGCAGGAGATCGTGAGCGCCTGCACCAGCGTCGCCCGGCCGCCGCACGACTCGCCGTGGTAGTTGGGCAGCGAGATGCTCGTGCCCGGCAGCGGCAGCGAGTCGGGGGCGTCGACCTGCGTGTTCTCGTCACGGGAGCTGTCGTCGCTGAGGTAGGCCGCCGAGGTGACCGTCTTGAACGTGGACCCCGGGGCGAAGGTCAGGTCGATGGCCCGGTTGAGCAGCGGCTTGTTGTCGTCCTTGTCCAGCTTGTTGTACGCCTTGTTGACGGTGTCCTTGTTCGCCTTGGCCAGCGGGTTCGGGTCGTACGACGGCACCGACACCATCGCGAGGATCTTGCCGGTCTTCGGCTCGAGCGCGACGACCGCGCCGCGCTTGCCGGTGCCGGCCAGGTCCTTGTACGCGACCTCCTGGGCCTTGGTGTTCAGCGTGAGGTCGACGCTCGCGCCCTTGGCGGGCTTGCCGCTGATCATGTCGATCGCCCGGCGGACGACCAGGTCGGGGTGGCTGCCGTCGAGGTAGCGGTTCATCGCGGCCTCGATGCCCGACGCGCTCTCCGGTGCGAACCAGCCGACGACGTGCGTGAACGGCTTGCCCAGCGGATAAGCCCGCTCGAACCGGAACTGCTTGTCGCCGGTGTCCACGGTCTTGGCCAGCGTCGTCTTGCCGTTGTCGGCCGTGATCCAGCCGCGGTCGATGTTGTAGCGGCCGTACAGCATGCGCACGTTCCGCGAGTCGTTGCGCAACCCCTCGGCCTTCACCGCGCCGAGATACGTCACGTTGGCCATAAGCAGGCCGAACATGAGCAGACAGGCCACGGCGACACGCTTGAGCGGATTGTTCATCGCTGCATCACCTGGGTCAGTCCCTCGTCCTGGATCGCCTGCGGCGGCGGCCGGCGGGCCGCGTCGGACATCCGTACGAGCAGGGCGATGAGCATCCAGTTGGCCAGCAGCGCCGAGCCTCCGGCGGACATGAACGGCGTCACGAGACCGGTCAGGGGGATGAGCCGGGTCACGCCGCCGACGATGATGAACACCTGCCAGGCGAGGATGAACGACAGGCCGCCCGCGAGCAGCTTGGTGAACGGGTCGCGGGCCGCCAGCGACGTGCGCAGCCCCCGCTCGACGATCAGCGCGTAGACCATGAGGATGGCCATCAGACCGGTGAGGCCGAGTTCCTCGCCCGTCGCCGTGAAGATGAAGTCGGAGAACGACAGCGGGACCTTGTACGGGTAACCCTGCCCGAGACCGGTGCCGAGGATGCCGCCCGAGCCCATGGCGAACATGCCCTGCATGAGCTGGAAGCTGCCGCCGCCCGCGTCGTACAGCGCGGGGTCCTCGGCGTGCAGCCAGACGTTGAAGCGGGCCTCGACGTGACTGAAGATCTGCCCGGCCAGGAACGCGCCGCCGACGAACAGCAGGATGCCGATGAGCACCCACGAGGTGCGCTGCGTCGCGATGTAGAGCATCGCGACGAACGCGCCGAACAGCAGCAGCGAGCTGCCGAGGTCCTTCTGCATGACCAGGACGCCGAGGCTGATCCCCCAGGTGATGAGGACCGGACCGAGGTCGCGTGCCCGGGGCAGGTCGATGAGCAGCAGGCGGCGGCCCGCCAGGGCCAGCACGTCGCGTTTGGCGACCAGATATCCCGCGAAGAAGACGACCAGGGCCAGCTTGGCGAACTCGGCGGGCTGGATGCTGAAGGGGCCGATGCCGACCCAGATGCGCGCTCCGTTGATCTCCCTGCCGATGAAGGGCAGCATGGGCAGCACCAGCAGCGCGATGCCGATGAAGCCGGCGGTGTAGGTGAAGCGCTGCAAGACGCGGTGGTCCCTCAACGCGATCAGGGTCGCGGAGAACATCACCACGCCGAGCGCCGTCCACATGAGCTGGTTCGCCGCCGAGGCGAGATTCTCACCGGCCAGCTCGATCCGGTAGATCATCACCAGGCCGATGCCGTTGACCAGCGTCACGAGGGGAAGCAGAAGGGGATCGGCCCACGGTGCCCACTTGGCGAGCACCAGGTAGGCCGCGAGCATCAGACCGCCGAGGCCGAGGCCGTAGCCGAGCATGCCGGACGGGACCTTGCCGTTGATCCCGAGCCCGACGCTGGCGTAGGCGCCCATCACGATCAGCACGGCGAAGGCGAGCATGCCCAGCTGGGCGCCGCGCCTCTTCGCGGTCATCGGTACGGGCGTGGCTTCGACAGCAGTCACTTACTGGACCTCGTGGGGGTCGGCGACGACTTGGCGTCCGGCGTGGGCGTCGCCGAGTCGCCGAAGCTCTTGATCCTGGTTATCCCGGCCTGCAGGTCGTCGACCGGGATGCCGCTGCGGACCTGGTCCTGCTGCACGGCCGGCAGCGACGAGACGCGTACGTGGTCGGTGTAGGCGACCTTCTTGAAGGACACCGGCCCGACCTCCGCGTCGACGCCCTGGAAGACGACGAGCTCGTCTCCCTTGGCGCCTATGTAGAACTGGCTCTGGGTCCACTGGTAGCCGAAGTAGCCGCCCACTCCGAGCGCGGCGGCGACGACCAGCACCCCGACGGCCGCTTTCGGGCCCGATCGGCCTTTGCGCGAACGCCGCGCGGAGGCCTGGGCCTCGCGCACGGGTTCGTCGTCCAGGTCGTCGTCGGTGAGTACGGGTTGGGGAGCGGTGACGGTGGTGGCCCGGCCCGCGGGGGTGTCGGGCGGCGCCGAGCGGACCCGGCCCGAGCCGGCCGCACCGACGACCGCCGCCGCCCCCAGGGGCGGCTGCAGGTCGTCCACCTCGATCACGTCGGCGACCACGCAGGTGATGTTGTCCGGCCCACCGCCGCGATTGGCGAGGTCGATGAGCTGCCGGACGACGTCCTCGGGATCGTCGATCGTGGTCAGGGTGTGGTGCAGGGTCTCGGCGCTGACCACCGTGGACAGGCCGTCCGAGCACAGCAGGTAACGGTCGCCCACCTGGGCCTCCCGGTCCTGCAGGTCGGGATCGACCTCGCCGCTCCCGTCCAGCGCGCGCAGCAGGATCGAGCGCTGGGGATGGTTGGCGGCCTCCTCCTGGGTGATCCGCCCGTCGTCCACCAGTGACTGCACCAGTGTGTGGTCGTGCGTGATCTGGTACAGCTCGCCGTTCCTGAGCAGGTACGCGCGGGAGTCGCCCACATGGACCAGGGCGAAGCGCGAGCCGCTCCAGAGCATCGCGGTGAGGGTGGTGCCCATGCCCTTGAGGCTGGGGTCCCGGGCCACCATCGCGTGCAGCTGGTGGTTGGCGTCCCGGACCGCCGCCTCGATGGCGCTGAGCAGGTCACCGCCGAAGGCGTCCCGGTCGAGGGACGACAGTGCGGCGATGGCGACCGAACTGGCCACCTCGCCGTGGGCATGCCCGCCCATGCCGTCTGCGACGGCCAGCAGGCGGCCGCTGGCGTACGCCGAGTCCTCGTTGCCTTCACGGAGGAGCCCGACGTCCGAGCGAGCGGCGTAGCGGAGTGCGATGGTCATTTGCGCAATTCGATGACGGTCTTGCCGATGCGGATCGGAACTCCGAGGGGCACCGGGGTCGGGCGGGTCACTTTCGAGCGTTCGAGGTACGTGCCGTTCGTGGAGCCGAGATCCTCCACGATCCACTGGCCGTCCTGAGGAAAGAGCCGGGCGTGCCGGCTCGAAGCGTAGTCGTCGCTGAGAACCAGCGTGGCGTCGTTCGCCCGGCCGATGGTGATTGGCGTCTCCGTGAGGTTGATGATGGTCCCTTGCAGGGGGCCACCGGTGACGATCAGCTGGCGGGGTTCGCCCTTCTTGGGCTTGGAAACCGGTCGGGGTTGCTTGACCGGTTTGCGTGCGGGCGCGGGAGCCGTACGTGGACCGAACAGGTCTGTCCGGATGACGCCGACCGCGGCGATCACGAAGAACCACAGCACCGCCAGGAAGGCGAGCCGGATCAGCAGCAGCGTTAGCTCGGACATGGACCGTTTGTCTACCTCTAATCGCGCCTGAACACCAGTGTCGTGCGGCCGAGCGTCACCCTCGTCCCGTCCTGCATCTCGATCCTGCGGACCGGCTGGCCGTTGACGAAGGTTCCGTTGGTCGACCCCAGGTCCACGAGCACGACCTGCGGCCCTTCCACTCTTAGCTCGGCATGATGCCGTGATACGCCGGGATCCACCAGCCGAAGATCACAATCGGTTCCGCGGCCCAGCAAAGTGACCGGTGTGGTCAGCTCGTACGAGCGCTGGCCCTGGGGGTCGTCCTGGGTGGAGACGAGCAGCCGGGGGCGGCCCTGGAACGCGCTGGGACGGCTGGCCGGCAGGTCGCTCGGCGGCTGACGGATCTCGTCCTGCTCCACCGTGGCGCCCCGGATCACACCCGACCGGATGCGGAAGAGCCCGACGGCGAGATCGTCGGCGGTCTCGAAACGCACCCGCACGGGCCCGACGAACGAGTAGCCCTGCTCCTTGGCGTACTCCCGTGCGAGAGTGGCGAGCTCGTGGCTGATGCTGTCGGCGTACACCTCCAGCCGCTCGCTGTCGGTCGTCGACAGCTCCACCACGAAGTCGTTCGGCACGAGCGTGCGACCCTGAGCGACGATCGCGGCGCGCTCGTCCATCTCCCTCTGCACGGCGCTGGCAACCTCGACCGGCTGGAGATCGGACTTGAACGCCCGCGCGAAGGCCCCTTCAACCAACCCTTCGAGCCTGCGCTCGAAGCGCTGAAGGACTCCCACCGGATACCTCCCTTCCATTGCCACTACGGTCGCGACCGCTCCGGTGCTGCACTGAGCTCCTTCGCATCGTCGTTTAGAAGGATCGTATCCGGGTTCGTAAGCACGGGCGGATACGTGCTAACCTTTCCAGGCACCCAGAGATGGGGGCCAACCGCAAGGGCAAGTGGCGGAATGGCAGACGCGCACGGTTCAGGTCCGTGTGTCCGAGAGGACGTGGGGGTTCAACTCCCCCCTTGCCCACCAGGAACAGGCCTCGCTTGGCAGCAGCCCGGCGAGGCTTCTTCTTTGTGTCAGCCAGAGGGGCGACTCTCTGGAACCCTCGGGCAGATGAGCGGCCTCGCCTGGTCGGAAGTGAATCTTCCACCCGGCGGGGTTTTTTCTTTGCACCCCCCAGGAGGACGACTCCCTGCGATCCCCGGGCAGGTGGGCGGCCTCGCCTGGTCGCAAGCGAAGCGTCCACGTCCGGCCTCCCCTCCCGGCCCGTACGACGCGGGCCCTCATGGCGATGTCGCGGCGGGGGCCCCGAAGATCGGGGCCCCTCCGTCGCGCACTGCACATTCTCAGGAGGCCGCCTTTCAAACCACTTTCCCCGCGCTTGCAGGCGGCGACCTTTACCTTCTGTCCCAGTTCGTGAGCACACTTGTCTTGCAATGGGAGATTTTTGGGGAAGTCCCAGGCAGGCCGGGCCGTGACGTCCCAGGTCGGCGCGCCCGCTCGCATGACGGGCGCGCCGCTCCCGAACGACGAGGGAAGACGGCGGGTCTAAGCGCCCCGATGAGCGAAGCGGGAGACCAGTCGTCAGGCGACGAGCAGTTCGCCGACCAGAGTGGTGAGATCGATCACACCGACGGGCGTGCCGCCGGCGTCCGTGACGAGCCCGAGCTGCGCGCGGGCCTCCTGCAGCAGGGTCACGGCGTCGGAGATCGTGGTGTCCTTCGCCATGCGGGGGACGGGGGTCGCCAGCTCGCCGGCCCTGCGTCCCGGCTGGAGGACCGCGTCGCGCACGTGGAGCACGCCGACCACGTCGTCGGGGGTGACGACCAGCATGCGCAGGCTCCCACCGCGCGCGGCCGTCCGGCGTACGAGCAGGTCGTCGGCGCTCGCGGGCACCGAGGACGCCTCGCCGACGGGCACCATCAGCCGCTCCACCGGCTGGGAGTGGACCCGCAGCGCGCGGGTGAGCAGGTCGTGCTCGTCGCGGTCGAGCATCCCCATCCGGCCCGACTCGGCGACCAGCATGGCGAGCTGGCGGGGCGTTCGGGTGGTGGCCAGCTCGTCGCGGGGCCGCACGCCGGCCAGCCGCAGGATGCCGTTGGTCAGCGCGTTCAGCAGGGCCAGGATCGGGCGGACGACCCAGGCGAAGCCGCGGAACGGCAGCGCCAGCCCCATCGCGGCGCGCTCGGGGTGCGTGAGCGCCAGCGACTTGGGCGCCATCTCGCCGACGACCATGTGGAGGAACGTCACCAGGACGAGCGCCACGACGTACGCCACGGGCGTGCGCAGCGACTCCGGCAGCAGCGTGAGCACCGGCTCCATCAGATGCTCGATGGAGGGCTCGGCGACCATGCCGAGGCCCAGGGAGGCCAGTGTGATGCCGAGCTGGGCCCCGGCGAGCATGAGCGACAGCTCGCGCCCGCCCCGGACCGCGGCGCGGGCCGTGACCTTGGCCAGCCGGCCGCCGCTGACGGCGACCTCCTCCAGCCGGTGGCGACGGGCGGAGACCAGGGCGAACTCGGCCGCGACGAAGAACCCGTTGACGGCGAGCAGGACTACGCCGAGCAGAACGCCGGTGAGAGAACTCATGCCGGCCTGCCCTGGAACAGCGCGGAGAACAGCTCGGGGGCGTAGTCGGCGCCGCCCGAGCCACGGGCCGCCGCGCGGGCCTTCTCCCGCTCCGGCCGCTCCTCCTCGTCGGCCGACGCCTCGTCCGGCGCCTCCGCCGACGCCTCCGTGGACACCCGCACCCACTCGGGGACGCGGCGGCGCACGCTCAGGACCGTGAGCACGGCCCGCTCGGCGTCGTCGTCCTCGTCGTCGAAGAGATGGGGCTCGGGCACGAGGGGGGAGACGACCCGGTCGCCGGGCTCGGCCATCCGGCCGAGGAGCGCGAGGACGAGGCCGGCCACGGTCTCGTAGTCCTCGCTCTCGGGCAGCCGGACGTGGGTCGCGCGCTCGACCTCGTCGAGGCGGAGGGTGCCCGGCACGTCCCAGACGCCCTCGCCATGCCGTACGACACCGAGCGGTTCCGGGTCGTTCTCGTCCACCAGCTCGCCGACGAGCTCCTCGGCCAGGTCCTCCAGCGTCACCACGCCGGCCAGCCCGCCGTACTCGTCGATCACACAGGTGAACGTCTCACCGGCGGAGGTCATCCGCCGCAGCAGCTCGGGCAGCGGCAGGGTCGCGGGGACGAGCAGCGGGGCGCGGGTGATGCCGCCGACGAGCCCGCCGGAGGGAGAGCCGGCCTGCAGATATTCGGGCAGTCCCGCCACCCCGACGACGTCGTCGGCGTCGGTGCCCAGGACCGGATAGCGGGAGTGGCCGTGTGTGCGCAGGGCGTCGAGGAACTCGTCGACCGGCCACTCGGCGCGCAGCGAGACCACGCGCGGGCGGGGGACCATGACGTCCTCGGCGGTGCGGTCGCCGAACTCCAGCGCCCGCTCCAGCATGTCGGCCAGCCGGGGAGGCAGTTCGCCGGCCGCCGCCGACTCCGTCACGATGCGCGACAGCTCCTCGGGGGTGGCGCCGTGTTCGAGCTCCTCCACGGGCTCGATGCCGAACAGGCGCACGAGCCGGGTGGCCGCGGCGTCGAACAGGCGGATGACCGGCCCGGCGATCATGAGATAGACGTGCGTCGGGCGGGCGAGGAACTTCGCGACGTCCTCGGGCCGCGCGATGCCGAGGTTCTTGGGGGCCAGCTCGCCGATGATCATCTGTACGACCGTGGCGATCGCGACGCCGAGGGCCACCGCGACGCCGGGGACGGCCGCGGCGGGCAGTCCGGCGGCCTCCAGGGGGCCGCGCAGCACGCCGGCGATCGCGGGCTGGGCGATGAAGCCCACCAGCAGGGTGGTGACGGTGATCCCGAGCTGCGCGCCGGACAGCATGAACGACAGGCGTCCGGTGATGTCGAGGGCCCTGCGCGCGGCGCCGTCACCGGCCGCCGACTGCTCGCGGAGGGCACCGCGGTCGGCGGCCACGAAGGCGAACTCCTGCGCCACGAAGAATCCGGTGGCCAGGGTGAGGATGAGGACGGCCAGGAGGCCGAGGGCGGCGCTCATCGGGCATCCGCCGTGCGATCATGAGATCCCGTGCCTGTGCACGGGCAGGTACTCCAGGGGTCCGGAACGGACACGACGATCCTTTCGCGTGGTGGTATACCACCGTAACGGCTGGAATCTCTCCTGTGTTTCCCGGCAGCCTTTACTGACTGCTTAGAGGACGTCTGGGTACCGTGAAGAAGGGGACGCATCGGCAAAGACTTCGGCCGCTGCGGTCAAAGCAGTCGCAAGGACGCTGAGGGCTGGGGGTTCACGTGGCCGATGAGGACGAGGCGACCCGGGCATACCGGCGTACCGCCCAACCCCCGGCGGCACAGCCCCCGGCCGGTCGGCCGCAGGCGGCCGCTCCGGCGGCGTCCGGCAGGGAGGACACAGTCCCCCGCGTCCGGTCCAAGGTGTACGGCAAGCCGCGTTCCGGCGACACCCCGGTCCGCCCGCTCGGCGGGAGCAGGCACGAGGCCGGGGACCGGGCAGGCGCCGCGCACGGCGGTGGCGGCGGGCCGAGGGGCCGCGACGGTTCCGTGCGCGGCGGGGGCCGCGGGCCGCGCCGGACCGGCAGGACCGTCCTGCGGGTCGTCGTGGTGGTGGTCGTGCTCCTGCTCGTCGCCGCCATCGCCGGATATTTCTGGATCGGCTCCCGGCTCCGGCCGGTCGAGTCGCTGACCGACTACGACGGGCGGCCCGCCGAGACGCCGGGTCAGGACTGGCTGCTGGTCGGGTCCGACAGCCGGGCGGGTCTGACGGCGGCGCAGCGCAAGAAGCTCGCCACCGGAAAAGCGGTCGGCAAGCGCACCGACACGATGATGTTGCTGCACATCCCCGAGAGCGGCCGGCCGACCCTGGTCAGCCTGCCCCGTGACTCGTACGTCCCGATCGAGGGGCACGGCAGCGGCAAGCTGAACGCCGCGTACGCCTTCGGCGGCCCGAAACTGCTGGCCAAGACGGTCGAGCGGGTGACCGGCATCAGGATCGACCACTACATGGAGATCGGCTTCGGCGGTTTCGTCGGCATCGTGGACGCGATCGGCGGGGTCAACATCTGCGTGAAGCAGGACATCAAGGACCCGAAGGCCGGGATCGACCTGAAGAAGGGCTGCCAGGACATGGACGGCGGCACGGCGCTCGGCTACGTGCGCACCCGCGCCACCGGCGCCATCCCGGACTTCGAGCGCACGCAGCGGCAGCGCCAGTTCTTCTCGGCCGTCGTGCAGAAGGCCGCGAGCCCGGGCACGCTGATCAACCCGTTCACCTCGGTTCCGCTGGCACTGAGCGCGGCGGACTCGGTCTCCGTCGACCCCGGCACCGGCCTGTTCGACCTGCTGTCGGTCGGCCTGGCCATGCGCGAGGGGCCCCTCGCCACCGCCGTGCCGATCGGCTCGCTGCCGACCATCGGCGGCCAGGCGGTGGTCAAGTGGGACACCCAGAAGGCGCTGCGCCTGTTCGAGGCGCTCGCCGCCGACAAGCAGGTGCCCAAGGACGTCATCACCAAGTAGTGCCGAGCTCCCGGGCGGTTCGCACGGCCCGCGCGGGCCGTGCGATGGCAGGGGGTCAGCTTCCGGCGGTGGCGGCGACCGTCGCGGCGGTCGTGGCGGCGGCGACGGCGGCGTGGATCGAGGCGATCGTCTTGCGGACGGCCTCGGCGGTCCACTGGCCCTCGGCGATCTCCTTGATCCGGCCCTTCGGCGCGTCGGGGAACGCCTTGCGGTCGAGCTTGGCCGCGTGCATGACCGCGATCAGGACCGCCGTCCGCTCGTCCGGCTCGGCTCCGGCCAGCACGTTCTGGACGCGCTCCCGCACGCCCTGCTCGTGGCTCGGGTCGAGCTCCGGATAGCGCGTGGTGGGGAAGATCCCCAGGATCTTGCCCTCCTGCTCGCTCAGCACTCCCCGGGCGGCCAGGCGGGTCAGCAGCCGCTTGCGCAGCCTGCCCGCGCGGAGCTTGCCCACCCACCAGTCGGCCTTGTGCGGCCCGCGCTCCTCGGCGATGCGGGCGAGCGTCGCGTCCAGCTCCTCATCGCCGACCGGGGTGGGATCGACGGGCACGACCTTCGCGCCGTCGAGGTCCACCCGGCGACGTACGGCCAGTTCCGCGAGCAGGGCCCCGGCCAGGGCGCACTCGAGCTCCACCGACCCGATGATCGGCTTGCCGGTGTCCTCGCGGTAGGCCAGCAGCAGCACTTCCTCGGCGATCGTCAGTGACACGGAGTCGAGCCTAACTCTCGGATTACGGTCACAATGAGCCCTTATGGGAATCTCTGCGGACCTGCACGCCATCGGGCGGCCGATGCTGGACGCCCAGCTCGCGCACCCGACCGTACGCGGCATCGCGACGGGCGACCTGCCCGAGCCGGTCTTCCGGTCGTGGCTGGAGCAGGACTACCTGTTCCTGCTCGACTACGTCCGGGTGTTCTCGCGGCTGGCCTGGCAGGCTCCGGACGCCCACCTCGGCGACCTGGTCGACCTGGCGTACGCGACGTGGCACGACGAGCTCGACCTGCACCGGTCGCTGGCGGCCGGCTTCGGCGCCGACCTCGACGGCGCGGTGAAGGGGCCGGCCTGCGCGGCGTACACCTCGTTCCTGCTGGAGTCGGCGGCGGACTACGGTGAGGGGCTGGCGGCCCTCTACCCCTGCATGTGGGGCTACTCGACGCTCGGCCGGATCCTGGCCGCCGACCCGCCCGCCGAGCCGCGTTACCGGGCCTGGGTGGACACCTACGCCGACCCCGGCTTCGCCACCCTCGCCGCGCGCATCGCCGTAATGATAGACGAGGCGGCTCCGGACCCGGCGCGCGCCCGGGAACTGTTCGTCCGCGGCATGGAGCATGAACTCGCGTTCTGGGACGTCCCCTGACCGGCCGGGTTAGGGAGTGTCCCGTGATCTTTTGCCGTAGCGAGGATCGGCCAGATGGATGCATCGCAAGGCCGAGGAGGAGGCCATAGCGGAGCTATGGGCGACGACGAGAACGCAGCGAGGCGCCATCTGGGCGACCGCGGTAGGCTGAAAAGATCACGGGACACGACTTAGTGTGAGGGCATGCCGGAGCTGCCCGAGGTCGAGGCGCTCGCCGAGTTCCTCCGCGAGCACGCCGTCGGCCATGCCGTCATCGGGGTCGACGTGACCGCCTTCCAGGCGCTCAAGACCGTCGACCCGCCCGTCAGCGCGCTCGCCGGACTGCTCGTCACCGGCGTGACGCGGCACGGCAAGTTCCTCGACGTCGACTGCGACGGCCTGCACTTCGTCACCCATCTGGCCCGCGGCGGCTGGCTGCGCTGGCGTGACGACCTCACGGGTGCGAAACCGGTGCGGCCGGGCAAGGGCCCGCTCGCGGTCCGGGTGAGGCTGTCGCCGGGCGAGGACGGCCGCGCCCCCGGGTTCGAGCTGACCGAGGCGGGCACGCAGAAGCGCCTGGCCGTCTACGTGGTGCGCGATCCGGAGGACGTCCCCGGCATCGCGGGCCTCGGGCCGGATCCGCTCGCCGAGGACTTCACGCCGGACCTGCTCAAGACGATCGTGGGGGGGAGCCGCGCGCAGATCAAGGGCCTGCTGCGGGACCAGAAGGTGATCGCGGGCATCGGCAACGCCTACTCCGACGAGGTGCTGCACGTCGCCAGGATGTCCCCCTTCAAGATCGCCGGAACGCTGACGGACGGCCAGGTCGCCGACCTGCACGACGCGATCGTGAGCACGCTGCGGGACGCGGTCGGGCGGGCCAGGGGGCTGGCCGCCAAGGACCTCAAGTCGGAGAAGAAGTCGGGCCTGCGCGTGCACGGCCGTACGGGCGAGGCGTGCGAGGTGTGCGGCGACACGATCAGGGAGGTGTCGTTCGCCGACTCGTCGCTGCAGTACTGCCCGACCTGCCAGACCGGCGGCAAGCCGCTGGCCGACCGCCGGCTGTCGCGCCTGCTGAAGTAGGCCTGCCGGGAGGTCATGACGCCCGCACCGCCGGCCGTGTGCCGAGCGCGTCGAGATCCGTGACGAACCCCACCTGGCGGAGTATGGACACCCCTCGTGGACACGGCTCGTCGCATCACCGTGGGTCACAGCTCACGGCATGGGCCCGGGCATCGACGGTGTGCCGTCAGAATGGGCGCATGACATTGCCGGAAATCGCCCCCGACGCACTGCCCGAGGACGCGTACCTGCTGGACGTCCGCGAGAACGAGGAGTGGGTGGCCGGCCACGCGCCCGGCGCCGTCCACATCCCGCTCGGCGAGCTGCAGGCGCGGGTGGACGAGGTGCCGCACGACCGGCCGGTGTACGTGGTCTGCCGGGTCGGCGGTCGCTCGGCGCACGCCGCGATGTGGCTCAACCACATCGGCCGCGACGCCGTGAACGTGGACGGCGGCATGCGGACCTGGGCCGCCGCCGGGCGTCCGATGGTGAGCGAGACCGGTGAGGCGCCCTACGTGGCCTAGGGACAGGGCGGCGTAGGAAAACGGTCAAACTAGTGTCATAATCGCAAAGACATCATCAATACCCGCGGGAGCTCGGGCGTAACCGGGCTGAGAGGGCGGATCGAACTCGTGCCGCCGACCGCATGAACCTGTCCGGATAATGCCGGCGTAGGGAGCGTGTGATGACTTCTGCCGTCGTCGACGACGCGCACGCGGAGGTTCCGCTCACTCTGGACGAGGAGGCCCCGAGGAGCCTGGGCCTGCTCGACCAGGGGGCGTTCTGGGCCAATCTCGGGGTCAGTCTCCTCGGCTTCTCGGGGGCGCTGTTCCTGCTCGACCCGCTGGGCGGCAAGCCGCTCACGTTCACCGCGGCGGTGCTCGCCGCCGTCGTCGGCAGCCTGCTGGGGACGGCCATGGTCGGCCTGGCCGCGATCCCCGGCACGCGGACCGGCCGCCCCGCGATGGTGCTGCTGCGCGGCCTGTTCGGGGCCCGGCTCTCGTACATCCCGACCGTGCTGAACATCGTGCAGATGCTCGGCTGGGGCGCCTTCGAGCTGTGGGTCATCGCCAACGGCGCGCAGGCGCTGTTCGGCGCCTCGGTGCCGTACGCGGTGTGGGCGGTCGCGGCGGGCGCGCTGACGATCGCGCTGACGATCCGGCCGCTCGGCGCGCTGCGGCTGCTGCGGCGGTACGTCACGGCGGGCGTGGTGATCGCCATGATCTGGCTGTCGGTCGCCCTGTTCGCCAAGGGGCCGTCCGTGGGGGGCGGCTCCTGGGAGGCGTTCGCTCCCGCCGTCGACTACGTCATCGCGCTGTCGGTGTCGTGGGTGCCGATGGCCGCCGACTACGCCAGGCACTCGCGATCGAGCGGCGCGGCGTTCACCGGCGTGGTCGCCGGATACACGATCGCCCAGGTGGCCTGCCTGGCCCTCGGCATCGCCGCGCTCGCGCTCGTCGGCAACGACGGGGACAAGGTGTGGGAGCCGTTCGTGGCCGCCCCTCTCGGGGTCGTGTTCTTCGGCATCCTGGTGCTGCGCGAGGCCGACCAGTCGTTCGCGAACGTCTACTCGACGACCGTCTCGATCCAGAACCTCGCGCCTCGCTGGGACCGTCGGGTGATTTCGGTCGTGATCGGTGTGCTCACCACGCTGATCGCGCTGTTCGCCGACGTGAACTCCTATGGTGCGTTCCTGAGCGTCATCGGGGCGGTGTTCGTGCCGATGTTCGCGGTGCTCGTGGTGGACTACTTCCTGCTCGGCGGGGCCGCCCGGTGGAACACGGCCGGGGACGCCCCCTCGCGCTGGCTCATGGTCGTGCCGTGGATCCTCGGGTTCGCGGCGTACTGGATCGTGACCTCAACCCCGACGGTCGGCTGGTGGGACGGGATCTGGACCGAGGTCCGCCTCATCCTCGGGTTCGTCCACCAGCCCTGGATGAACGCCGCGCTCGCCGCGTTCCTCGTCGCCGCGCTGGTGACCGTGGCGCTCTCCCTCCCGGCCCGCCGCTTGCGGTCACGCCGTTAGAGGCGGCCGGTCTCTCCCCCGGTCGGCTTCGCGGTCAGAGGGCGCCTTCCAGGCGGAGCAGGTGCTCCTTGGCCGCCGGGCCGCCGGCGTAGCCGCCGAGCGAGCCGGGGCCCTCCACCGCCCGGTGGCACGGCAGGAGCAGGCAGACCGGGTTGCCGGCCAGGGCGTTGGCCACCGCGCGGGGCGCCTGCGGCCGCCCGATCCGCTCGGCGATCTCCTGGTAGGTGGTGACGCTGCCGTACGGCACGGCCGGCATGAGCTGGATCACCGTACGGCTGAAGCCGGTGACCAGGCGCAGGTCCACCGGAAGGGAGAAGGTGCGCAGCCTGCCCGTGAAGTACGCGTCCAGCTCTCTGCGCAGGGGATCGAGGCGGCGCGGGTCGGGCCCGATGAACGAGCCGACGGCGCGGGAGACCCGGGCGAAGACCCCGTGCTCGTCCTCGTAGGTGCAGGCCAGCACGCCGCGCGCGGTCACCGCGAGGACCAGGCGGCCCACCGGCGCGTCGGTGGTGCCGAAGGCGACCTCGGGCGGGGTCTCGCCGACGTAACCCGGCGAGGTCACGCGGAGCAGGGCTTCGAGGTCCTCGGTGGACATGGGCGCCCCACTTTCTCTTCTCTGCGTGCAGGCAGCGTATCGGAGCGGTCGCGAGGTGACGGAAAACCCCAAGATCAAAAGGTGAAAGAAGGCACGATGGGGACGTGGGTGACAGCAGCGTGGACGGCCGGGCGGCGGACCTCGCCCCCGCGGTCTTCGGGGACGTCGAGGAGGGTCTCGCGCGCGCGGTCCTGGCCGGCTCCCCCGACGCGATCGTCGCGCTCGACCGCGACCTGGCCGTGCTGAGCTGGAACGCGGCGGCCGAGCGGCTGTTCGGCTGGCCCGCGTCCGATCTGCTGGGCAGGCGGGCCCCGATCGTGCCGGACGAGCTGATGGCCGAGCACAACGCCGTGCTCGAACGCGTACGCGCGGGAGGCCGGGTGTCGCTGACCACCAAACGCCTCCACCGGGACGGGCGGCTGCTCGACCTGCGGGTGGACACGAGCGCGTTGTGCTCGCCTGGCGGCGTCCTGCTCGGATATGTGAGCGTCTACCACGCCGCCGAGGACGACGACGCCGCGCACGGCAGGATGGTGCGCCGCGCCCGCCTGGTGCGGCGGCTGACCGACGTCGTCGGCGACATCAACGCCGAGCTCGACCTGCCCGTCGTGCTCGACCGCATCGCCGCGAGCCTGACCGAGCTGACCGGCGCCGACGCCGGGGGTTTCGTGTCCATCGAGGGGGAGCGGCTGCGCCTGGTCGGCGTCCACCAGTTGCCCGAGACGCTGCGCGGGGCCACCGCCGGGCTGCACACCAGCCTGGTCGCCAAGCTGTTGCGCACCGGCAAGACCGTGCTGCTCGAGACCGGCCCGGAGGGCTTCCAGGACCTGATCTGGGCGCGCCTGCCCGGCCTGCACACGATCGCCGTCGGCATCGCCGCCGTGGGCGGGCGTCCCTATGGAGCGCTCTACGCGTTGTTCGCCCGGCGCAAGGCGAGCCACCTGGAGCTCGAACTGCTCGAACTGCTCGCCGGGCACGCCGGCATCGCGGTCGCCAACGCCATGGCGTACCAGGACGCGGTGCGACAGCGCGCCCACGAGCGGGCCGTCTTCGACGCCAGCGCCGACGGCATCGCGGTGCTGGACGGCGCGGGCGCGGTCGTGCGGTGGAACCCCGCGGCGGCCGAGCTGACCGGCCACCCGGCGGACCGCGTGATCGGAGGGCCGCCGCCCTTCCCGCTGCCGGCGCCGGGGGAGAAGCTCACCTTCCAGCTTCCGTCCGGCCGATGGCTCGACGTGCTGTGCGCGGAGATCCGGGAGACGGGGGAGACCGTCGTCGACTTCCGCGACGTGACCCGGGCCAAGGAACTGGAGGAGGCCAAGGACCTGTTCCTCGCCACCACCAGCCACGAGCTGCGTACGCCGATCACGATCGTGCACGGCTTCGCCAGCACGCTCGACTCCCGCTGGGACCACCTGTCCGACGAGGAGCGGCGGTCGGCGGTCCACACGATCGCCGAGCGCGCCCGGTCGCTCGGGCAGCTCATGGACCACCTGCTGCTCGGCGCGCGGGCGGGTGCGGAGGAGCTGAAGGTCAGGGTCGAGCCCTTCGACCTGGCCGCACGGGTGCGCGCGGCGACGCTCGGGCTGCCAGTCCTGTCCGACCGGCACCGGCTGGAGGTGGACATCCCGCCCGATCTCCCCCTCGTGTACGGGGACGCGCTGGCCACCGACATTCTGCTGGCCCAGCTGCTGGAGAACGCGTTCAAGTACTCCCCGGACGGCGGCCTGATCCGGGTCGAGGCATGGCCGGAGGACGACCGGGTCGTGCTGGTGGTGGACGACGAGGGAGTGGGCATCGCGGCGGGCGACCGGGAGCGGATCTTCGAGCGGTTCGTCCAGGCCGACAGCGGCGACCGGCGCAGGTTCGGCGGCGTCGGGCTCGGGCTGTACATCGTGCGCAACCTCGCCCGCGCCCAGGGCGGGGACGTCGCCGCGCTGCCCCGGTCCGGCGGGGGAACCCGCATGCGGCTGGTGCTGACGTCGGCAGGATCTTCATCCTGACAAGACAGATCGGAGCGTGGCGTCACCACTTAAGGACTGAACTATTGTCCAATGTGCACAAGCTGTGATCCGGGGCACGGTTTCCCGGCCGAGTAAGCGGGGCATTTCGGTCGTACTGGCTCGTGCAGCAGAATCGGGGGTAACGGGGAGGTGAGTGCGTCGAGCGTCGTGATGCTGCCGTACGCACCGTCGAGCGTCGCCGTCGCACGTCAGCGCCTCAGCGCCGAACTTTCGAACGCGGGGCTGATGGCCTCCGCCGTCGACGACGTCGTGCTGATCATGAGCGAACTGCTGAGCAACGCGCTGCGCCACGCCCACCCTCTCCCGTCCGGCCAGCTCAAAGTGGCTTGGCTCTGCTCGGACACCCAGGTCGAGGTGGCCGTGAGCGACGGCGGCGCGTACACGGAACCCCGCGCGGGCCGTCCGACGCTGTCGTCCCTCGGCGGCCGTGGGCTCGGCATCGTCGAATACCTGGCCGAGCGTTGGGGGGTCAGGCACGAGGAGGAGGCGACCACCGTCTGGGCCGTCGTCTCCGCCTCATGGCCCACCCGAAACGGGCATCCCGAGCTGTCCGAAACCCCGGTGCTGCGCGAGGTCGGCTGACCACCCCGCCGCTACGCTCCGCCCCTGTCGCCGAAGGCGTGCTCCATGCAGACCAGGTCGTCCCGGGAGTCCCAGGACTCGGTGACGGCGAAGCCGAGCCGCTCGTAGAGGGCGATCGCCGTCGTCCGCCAGCGCCACACCGACAGCCGTACCGACCGCAGGCCGGTCGTGTGCGCCCGGGTGAGCGCGGCGCGGACGAGCGCGCCGGCCACGCCCCTGCCGCGCTCGCCCGGGTCGACCCACAGCCGTTTGATCTCCGCCCGCCCTTCGGCGGGCGCTGCGAGCACCACGCAGCCGATCGTGGCGTCCCCGCGACGCGCGACCAGCACGACGTCGTCCGCGAACGCCGTGCCCGGGTCCTCGACCTCCACCCGGTAGCGCTCGGGCAGACGCGCCGGGCCGGCCCGGGACGCCCTTCTCGGCCTCGGTCCGCAGGTGGTAGGCGGCCAGGAGCGCCCGCAGGTCGTCCCCGCCGGTGTCCCCGGCCGCCCAGGTCACGATCACGTGATCACGGGTCATGCCGTCAGCATTCCAGGCCCCCCGTCACGCCGTGCGCGGATAGAGGACGGCCCGCTCGGCCGTCGTCCAGGCGCTGCTCACGAGCAGGTAGACGCCCGCCGCGAGCGGGAGGAAGGCCGCCACGGCCACGGTCCAGAACGGCGTGAGGACCTGAAGGCGCCGCATCGGCGCCGTGGGCTCGACCCTGCGGGCGGCGATCACGGCCACGACGACGAGCAGCGCGAGCAGTGCGGCGAACACTCCGGCCGCCGGGCTGACCAGGCCCGCCCCGGCGACCGCGGCCGCGAGGTGCTCCCCCAGCGGCACGCCGAGCACGCTCTGCGCCAGCAGCAGGTTCGGGTGTCCCGCGATGACGGCGGCCGTGAACAGCCGGTAGGTCACCATGAAGAACGGCGACTGCGCGAACGCCGGGAGGTAGCCGGTGAACCGGCCGACGCCCTCCTTGGCGTACAACGCGTTCACCTCACGCAGAAGCCGCTGGGGGTCGTTCTTCCACCGCGTGCGCAGCCTGTCCACCTGGGGAGCGAGCCGCGTCCGGATCCGCTGGGCACGGGCGACGCGGACGCTCAGCGGCAGCAGCGACAGCCGTACGGCGAGGGTGACCAGGACGATCGCGAGCCCGCCGCCGGTGACGTGGCTGAGGGCGTCGATGAGCCGGTATGCGGGATCGAGCACGAAGTCGAACATGGGAAGCCTTTCGTCTGTGACCTTTGCCGGTGGATGAGGGCATGACGAAAGCGCTCGTGACCGGGTGGCCGGTCAGACGAGCGCGGGGCTTCCGGATGGTGCGCGGGGACGGGGACGGCCAGGCATGCCGGGATCGCGCAGCCTGACCATCGCCGTCTCACCGTTGTACGACAGCCTGCCCGGCCCCTGACGCAGAACAGGGACGCCGGTCAGCCGGCAGAGCATCCAGGCGAACACCAGGACGGCCACGCCGGCCAGGCCGGCCGCGGTCAGCGCGCCGGGGCCGGAAGACCCGGCGGCCAACTCGGCCAGCAGCCAGACGAGCGATCCGATGGCGGCCTGGAGAGCGTTCACGTCAGCGGGACAGCTTCCCGACGACGGTGACCGCGACGACGACGACGAGGGCGATGATCCCGATGATGAGCAGGAACTTCAGCGTCGCGAACAGGGCGGGGATCACGAATCCGAACACCAGCCACAGGGCCAGGAGGATCCCCAGAACGGTCAGTACGGTACGGGCCATGGCCCCAAGGTACGCGGTGGCACCGACAACCGCGAGCTTGATCCAAAATCGGTTCGCATACCCGCGATGCATGAGGTTTCACGTGAATCATCGCGTTCGGCGGCGGTTCGCCAACAAACTGCTCGCGCGGCCGGTTCTTACGAGACGGTGACGGGGCTCGGCCGGGCGGCCCGGCGGACTTACCGTTGAGGGCGTGCCGGCCTCGAAGACTCCCCCGAATCCCGCCCGTGTCCTCGTGGTGGACGACGACCCCACCGTCGCCGAGGTGGTGGCCCGCTACCTGGAGCGGGACGGGCACGAGGTCGAGTGCGTGGGCGACGGGGCCGAGGCGCTGCGGCGGGCCCTGGCCGACCCGCCCGACCTGATGGTGCTCGACCTGATGCTGCCCAAGCTCGACGGCCTGCAGGTCTGCCGGAAGCTGCGGGAGCGCTGGCCCGTGCCGGTGATCATGCTGACCGCCCTCGGCGAGGAGATGGACCGGGTGGTCGGCCTGGAGACCGGCGCCGACGACTACGTGACGAAGCCGTTCAGCCCGCGCGAGCTGGCCCTGCGCGTGCAGTCCGTGCTGCGGCGGGCCCGCGGCGCGCTGGTGCCGACGGGCACCGGTGTGCTGCGCGACGGCGACCTGGTGGTGGACGTCGGCGCCCACGAGGTGCACCTGGGCGGCAAGGAGATCACGCTGACCGCCCGGGAGTTCGACCTGCTCGTCTACCTGCTGCGCAATCCCCGCCAGGCGTTCAGCCGCACGGCCCTGCTCGACCAGGTCTGGGGCTGGTCGTTCGGCGACTCCTCCACCGTGACGGTCCACGTGCGCAGGCTGCGGGAGAAGATCGAGGACGACCCCACCGACCCGCGCAGGATCGTCACGGTCTGGGGCGTCGGCTACCGCTACGAGCCGCTGTCATGATCGTCCAGATCGTCGCGGTCGCCGCCGGGCTCGGTCTCGTCATCGCGGCCCTCGGCCTGGCGCTGCTACGGGTGCTGCGCCGCCGGTCGATCGGCGTGATGCTCGCGGTCGTCGCGGCCGTGACGGTCTCCGCGACGCTGGCCGGGGTGGTCGCCATCACCCTCGCCATGATCATCGATGGGCGGCCGAAGAACATCGTGCTAACCGTCGTCGGCATCGGCGGCCTGGTGGGCCTCGGCGTCGCGCTGGTGAACGCCCGCACGGTGGTGCGCGCCAGCAGGAGCCTCGTGGGCGCGCTGGAGAGCGTGCCGCCCTCCGGCCGGTTCACCCCGCCGCCCGCGCCGCTCCCGGCCGAACTGCAGACCATCAGCACCGCGCTGGAGCAGGCGTACGAGCGGCTGCGGCTGGGCCACGAGCGCGAGCGGGCACTGGAGAGCGCGCGGCGCGAACTGGTCGCGTGGGTCAGCCACGACCTGCGCACCCCCCTCGCGGGCATGCGGGCGATGGTGGAGGCCCTGGAGGACGGGGTGGCCGACGACCCCGAGACCGTCAAGCGCTACCACGTCCAGATCAGAGTGGAGGTCGACAGGCTCGCCGGGATGGTGGAGGACCTGTTCGAGCTGTCGCGCATCCACGCGGGCACGCTGCGGCCCACGCTCACCCGCACGGGGCTCGGCGACCTCGTCGCGGACACCCTCGCCGCCGTCGAGCCGCTGGCCCGCGCCGAGGGCGTGCACCTGACCGGCGAGGCGGACCCGCGGGTCCCGGTGCACGTGGACGCCGGGCAACTCGGCCGGGCCGTACGCAACCTGGTGGTGAACGCCATCCGCCACACGCCCGCCGGGGGCACGGTCGTCGTGCGGGCGTCGGCGGAAGAGACGACCGCCCGCCTGTCGGTACTGGACGGCTGCGGCGGAATCCCGGAGGAGGACCTTCCCCGGGTCTTCGACGTCGCGTTCCGCGGCGAGGCGGCGCGAACGCCCGGCCCCGACGGCGGCGCCGGGCTCGGCCTCGCCATCGCGCGGGGCATCGTGGAGGCCCACGACGGCGAGATCGGCGTGGTCAACGAGGGCCCAGGCTGCCTGTTCACGATCACGCTGCCGCTGGCGTGACAGCGCGCGTCAGCCGACCTGGTAGCCCTCCGCCTGGATCGCGAACAGGCTCGCGTACAGGCCGCCGAGGCGCAGCAGGCCGGCGTGCGAGCCGCGCTCGGCCACCCGCCCCTCGTCCAGGACCACGATCAGGTCGGCCTCCCGGATCGAGCCGAGACGATGCGAGATGAGCAGGTTGGTCCGCCCTGCCCGGTGCCGCCGCAGCCCGCTGTGGATCTCGTGTTCGGCCTCGGCGTCCAGGCCCGAGCTGGGCTCGTCCAGGATCAGCAGGTCACGTCCGCCCCTGAGGTAGGCGCGTGCCAGCGCGAGACGCTGCCACTGACCGCCGGACAGGTGGACGCCCGCCTCGCCGCCGTCGAGGAAGATCCGCGACAGCAGCGTGTCGTAGCCGCGGGGCAGCGCGCCGATGAAGCCGTCGGCCCCCGCCCGGCCGGCCGCTTCGGTGATCCGCTCCCGATCCCCCATCGCGTCGAGATCGCCGAGGCCGATGTTCTCCGCCGCGCTCATGTCGTAGGTCATGTAGTCCTGGAACACCGAGCCGATCCGCCGCCGCAGCTGTGCGGGATCGACATCCCTGATGTCGACGCCGTCCCAGAGGATCGCACCCCGCTCCGGGTCGTACATCCGGCACAGCAGCTTGACCACCGTGCTCTTGCCCGCGCCGTTGCGGCCGACGAGGCCGACCGAGTGTCCGTACGGGATGGTGAACGAGACACCGCGCAGTGCCCACTCGTGCTCGGCCGAGTATCGGAACCAGACGTCGCGGAACTCGATCCCCCGCCGCAGCCCGGGCACCGGCCCGGACCGCACCGGGAGGTCCGGCGGGGCCGCCAGCACCGACAGATAGTGACCGAAGAGCAGGGCCTGCTGGTGCAGCCTCGCGACCTCCCCGACGAGGCCGACGATCGCCCCTTGGACTCCGGCGACGGCGGCGACGAACAGCGCGATGTCCCCGACGGTCCGGCCCCCGCCGAGTGTCTCCAGCAGGGTCCAGAGCAGGCCCGCTCCCGCCAGCAGGGCGCTCGTGCCGCTCATGACACTCTGGACGGCGAGCTCCCGGCGGTCCGTGCGGCGGCGCTCGGCGTTGGCCGTCACGCGTTGCTCGCGCATCAGACCGCGAAGGTGGCCCGCGAGGCCGAACAGCCGGATCTCCTTGGCCGCCTGGACGCCCAGGAGGAGGTCCTGGAAGAAGATCTCACGGCGCTCGTTCGGGCCTATCACGAGCAGCATCGCGGCGCGGCGCCGGGACAGCCAGACCTCGGACGCGAGGCCCGGCACAGCGGTGGCCGCCACCAGGACGGCCATCCACGGGCTGATCAGGGCGAGCGCGCCGAGGAAGCTCACGCCCGCCAGCACCGACCTGACGGTCCCGAAGACGGCCGTGACCACCATGCCGGGCGTGGCGCCGCCGTACTGCAGGGCGAGTCTTAGCCTGTCGAGGAAGGCGGGTTCCTCGAACCTGGCCAGCCCGACGAACCGCTCGGTGGCGAGGAACAGGCGGTCCTGCGCGATGACGCCGACCCTCCTGCCGATTTCCTCCTTCAGGTACAGGGAGGCCTGGGGGACGACGGCCGCCGCGATCCCGCAGGCGGCCAGGGCCGCGCCCAGCCAGGCGATCGACGCAGGGGTCGCCGTCCCGTGGGCGACCAGGTCGAGCACGACCTTGGTCAGCCAGGCGACGGCCGGTGGGATCACCGCGCCGGCGACGGTCAGCGCGCCGTAGGCGGTCAGTCGCGCCCGGCCCGACTCCCAGGCCAGCCGGACGGCCGCCCAGACCGCTCTCACGCGCCCAGGCCCTCCATGCTGGTGCCGCTCGCGAGGATCGTGCGGGAGGCGGCGACGAGCGCGAAGGCGGGGAACCCGGACACCGACAGCGCCCTCGTGAGGCCGCCGCCGGAGCTTTCGATCACCACACGGGCGACGGGTTCGAGCGCGGCCCGCTCCGCCGCGACGTCCTCCTCTCGACCGGCCAGTACGGCGAGGACCGACGACCTCCCGCCCGCGTGGTTCTTGGCCGCGTCGACGAACGACGGCAGGCGCTCGGCGCAGGCGGGGCAGCCCGGTGAGAACACGCCGACGAGCGTGGGCGTCTCGGAGAAGGTGTCGTCGGAGACGGTCTCCCCGTCCGTGGTCACGGCGGTGAACGGCCCGACGACCGACCCGGCAGGGGCCATGACCGCCGGCCCGCGCCGCAACGCGGCCAACGCCTCCGAGTGCTCACGGAGCCTTCTGATGATGCCCACGGACAGGACGAGGTCCACGGCGCACAGGACACCGACGACCGCGACGAAGGCGATGAGGAACGGCATGAGATCTCCCTGCTCGGGCCGTGGTTTTCATCGGTTTTCCGGCGGCAACCGCCGCAGGACCACACCCAGGACCCGGTCGGCGGGCACGAAGCCGCGCTGGCGCGAGTCCAGGCTGGATCCGGGATTGTCGCCCAGGACGACCAGATGGCCGGACGGCACCCGGTCGGCGTTCCGGAGTGCGGGCGCGTCCGCGACCGGTGCGGGCACCGGATCGTCCCCGACCGCCGCCACCCGCTTGATGTGCCACTTTCGTTCCGGCCCCGGCTGGTGATTCCGGGGCCGCGGCGCCTCGATCACGACGACCTCGCCCACCCGTACGCGCCGCGCCGGGATGCGCCGCACCAGGACGCGATCGCCGGTGCGGAAGCTCGGCCGCATGCTGTCGCCGGAGACCGCGACCACGACGAACCGCCGGCGCAGCCAGGCGACCACGGCCAGGCCGGAGAGCGCCACGGCCACGACAGGAAGGAGGACCAGCCGCCTCCGGACCGGGTGGGGCACCGCTACCTGCTCTCCCGGGTGAGCCCGAACAGGTCGGCGATCTCTCCCGTCAGCACGACCAGGACCGTGACCAGGAGCGCGGCCATGGCCGCGACCGCCGCTCCCGCGAGTTCGGCCGGCCCGCGTACGGGGACGAGGACCGTCAAAGCCAGGCCGGTGAGGGCGATCAGCCCGAGGAGGGCGTTCCTGGCGAGGTCGGCGGGCCCGACCGGCAGTCTCCGGCCGCCGAAACAGTGGCAGGGGACCGCGAGCCCCCTGCGGATCGCGGCGTGGATGACGAAGGAGAACGCCGCCAGCGCGGCCAGCGCCACCGCGAACCCGGCGGACGCCGCGGCCGGGACGGTCATCAGCACGACGACGGCTCCCTCCGCGGTGGCGACCACGGTCGCGAGCGCGTGGCGCCGCTCCGCTCGCACGGCCCCCATACGGGCGGGAAGCAGCCGTGCCGTGGCGTCGGCGAACCGCAGCCAGGACTCCCGCCCGCGCAGCTTCGACGCGAGTGAGATCAGGAACGTCAGCCCGATGGCCATCCGGCAGGCGAGGAGCAGGTAGTTCATGGATTCCCCCTTCGGCTTGGGACTCCGTCGCGCACCGCACGTGATCGCCGAGAGGTGACCGGCGGCAGGGACCCGGCGGGAGCCGTCGGCTCCAGGGGGATGCCGTGACGCCCTGCGGCACGTCCCCCGGGGCCGCACCGGCAGGCACCGCGTGCGGACGTCGTCCGCACGCGGCCCGCCGCGGCAGGGTCTCAGCAGGTGCCGACCTGGCCGCAGTAGTAGCCGTAGTTGCCGCCGTAGCAGCACCACTTCTGCTGCATGCACCAGCACGGCACCGCTGCCGACGCCTCGGTCCTCGGCACCAGACGGGCGAGCAGACGGTCGCCCCAGGACTGGAACGTGCGAACCATGGAGACTCCTCCCTTCGCGGGCTGATCACTCGACCAGCCGTCATCACGTTCTCATCGGGGCGACGGAGATCAACCGACGAGACGTCGCGATGCGGTCCGGTGGCCCTCGCAGTCAGGGGTCCCGGCGCGGTGACATGCGAGGTCGCCGCCCGGACCGGAACCCGATCCGGCGCGGGTGACATCGCCTGTCATGAAAGGTTCAGGCCGGGAGCCGGAGCGTTCCAGGGTCAAGACACCAGGTGTGGTGTGGGCCGCCTTCGCGAGGTCCTCGCCTTGGAGAGGTCATTCCGGCTCGTTCCCGGCCGTCCCGCCCACGGTGAAGGGCGTGGTGACTCCCTCGTACATGAGGTGGGCGACGAGCCCCTCCGTGGCGTGCGGCAGGTTGTGGCAGTGGTCCATCCAGATGCCCGGGTTGTCGGCGACGAAGGCGATGTCGTACGACTCGCCGGTGCCGACCTCGAGCGAGTCCACCCACCACGGGCTGCCCGTCGCCCGCACGCCGTCTCGGCTCAGCACCACGGCGTGATGGCCGTGCAGGTGCATCGGGTGCGGCTCGCCGCTGTCGTTGACGATGCGCACCCGCACCACGTCGCCCTCGGCGACGACGAACATCGGCACGTCGGGGAACATGTGGCCGTTGATCGTCCACCAGACCCCGGGACGTCCGTCCAGGAAGCCCGGGCGGCGCCCGATCTCGTAGTCGAACCGCCGGTCGGGCCGGTCCGGATCGAACCCGAGTGACGCCGGAGTGCCGTAGGAGAGCAGGTCCAGTGTGGCCGCGGGCCGGGGAACGGCGGGCGCGTCGTACGACCGCGAGCCGAGCACGACGCCGGCCGGGCCGCCGATGTGGACCCGCACCGGCGAGCCGTCCTCGGGCATGGTCACCTCGATGTCGGCGCGGCCTCCCGCCGTGACCGTCACGGCGGTGTCCCGTACGGGAGCGGGCTCGTGCAGGTCGGTGCCGTCGACGGCGGCGAGCCGGAACGGGGCGCCGCCGACCCAGACGGGCGTCTGGCCGTTCTCCGTGTTGATCACCCGTACGCGCACCCGTTCGCCGGGACGCGCCTCGGCGCGGACGTCTCCCTCCCGCCCGTTGATCGTGCGGGCCCCGTCGTAGAGGTGCAGCAGCGCCACGACGTCGGCCGTGCCTGCCGGCGGTCGCGCCGCCGGGGTCACCACCAGGGCGCCCAGCAGGCCACGGCGCACCTGCTCGTGGGACACCTGGTGGGAGTGATACCAGAAGGTGCCGGCCTGGCCGGCGACGAAGCGGTAGGTGAACGACCGGCCCACGCCGACCGCGTCCTGGGTGACGCCGGCGACCCCGTCCGCGGCGTTGGGCACGTCGACGCCGTGCCAGTGCAGCGTGATGCCGTCCGGCACCGACTCGTTGACGAGGCGGACCTCCACCAACTGCCCGACGGTCACGTGGATGACCGGGCCGGGCGAGGCGCCGTTCAGCGTGTATCCGTCAACCGAGCGGCCGGTGGGCAGCCGGAACCGCTGCTTGCGCGCGACCAGGGTGATCGCGACGTCGGCCGGGCGGTCCGGGTCGGCCGTCAACGACGTCAGGCTCCGCGCCGACGCCGTGTGCTCGGAGTGCCCGCTGTGCTCGAGGTGCCCGCTGTGTTCGGAGTGTTCGGAGGTGCCGGCCACGCGTGTGAGAGCGCCGCCGTAGTCCGCGTACCCCATGTCCATGACGGAGTACGCACCGGGCATGAGACTGTCCTGCCACATCCAGGCCAGCGGGCCGAGCAGGGCGATGGTCGCGGCGCCCGCCAGAGCGAGGCGGAGGCGGGCGCCGCGACGGCGAGTCCTGTTCATGCGAGATGTCGTCAGGCGACGGTCTCGACACGGGCGTGCGACTGGGCGGGCGCGCTCACCACGGCGCCGCGGCCGCGACGCGCGGCGTGGACGGCAGCGCTGAACAGCAGCAGCGCGTTCAGGCCGTGCAGGGCGCCCAGGGCGGGGATCTGGTGGCCGAGGAGGCCCAGGGAGACCTGGACCGCGACGAGCAGGACCACGAGGGCCGCCCCCTTGACCGCTCCGGGGATCTTCGCGAAGAACGAGGAGACGAGGAGGAGCAGCGCGATCGAGGGGATGACCATCATCCCGTTCACGCCGTGGACCACGAAGGCGAAGAACTCGGGGAAGTCGATCCCCCCGCTCTCCGCGCTCGCCTTGTCGATCACGCCGCCCTGCTCGACGTACTTGAACAGCCCGGCGTCGCCGAGAACGACCATCATCGCCTGCACGGCGACCTCGGCCGCGACGAGGGAGGCCAGGACCTTGTAGACCAGTTTCATGACGCTCTTCCCATCCGGACCGGCAAGCCCTTCGACGTCCGGGCCCCGCGGTCCTCTCCTGTGCCGGCCGGCGCCCGTTTCCGCACGCCGGCCCTTACACAAGGGAAGTTAGGAACGCCTCCATGGCGAACACTTAATGCCGACTTCGGCACCTCTTGGCGTCGCAGAACCCCGCACGGAAGCGCAGCTCAGCGCGGCGCCGGGGGTCAGTCACAGCTCGCCCTGGTGCTCCAGCTGGCCGCGCCAGGAGGGGACGTCCGGGGCGGCATCCCGCTGACGCGGGGTGAACGCCTCCGCCATGACCCGGAACGTGGGGCACGGCCAGCGCCACATGCAGCTCCGGCACCGCAGGATCGGGTTGGCCGGGTCGCTCGAGATGCCGCCCGCGTCCCTGGGCTGGTGCAGATCGAGCAGCCGGATGCCGAGCTCGGAGAAGCTCAGCAGTTCCTCGCGCGCCTCGGCGAGGAAATCGAGGTCCTCGGCCGCCAGCCGGGCGCTGACCGGGACGTACCCCTCGCGGTTGACCAGGCCGCGCAGCGGCTCGGCCGCGTCGCGCCACGACGAGGCCTTCTCGGTGCGCACCTGGATGGTCTCCAGATGCTCGCGCAGCACGCGCCGTTGTGGATCCTCGGGTATCTCACTGTTCATCTGCTCTCGGGCCCGCTGTGCTCGGCGCCCGCCCTCCTTTGCGAAGTGACGACCAAGACGCGGAGGTTCCGGGCCCTCCATCCGGCGACGCCGGTGTCGCATAGCGTCAAGCTTCGCGCACTCCCCGTTTACATGGGGCCGGAATCGGGGACAAAGCGCGGACGACTCTTCGATGAATCCGATGGAGCGTGACCCGGGGCCGGGACGACGCTAGTGTGCGCCTCGTGGAGCTCAAAGTCGCGACGCAATCCCACGCCGGTCAGGCCGTCATGGCCGTCTTCGGCGAAATCGACCTATATACCGCGCCCCGGCTGCAGGCGGAGTTCACCCGTCTGCTGGAGACCGGGCCGGACCGGGTGGTCATCGATATGTCCGGAGTGGAGTTCTGCGACTCCACGGGCATGAACGTGCTGCTGTCGGCGCTCAAGCGGCTGCGCGAGCGGGGCGGCACGCTGGAGGTGGCGGCGCCGAGACCGGCGGTACGCAAGATTCTCCAGGTCACCGGCCTGGACTCGGTGTTCACCGTGCACGACACGGTGCCCGCCGACCTGCTCACGGCCGAGCATCAGGGCTAGGCGCATGGGGGAGATGGCAGTGCCCGAGCCGGACACCGCGGTGGTGATCCCGGCGAAGGACGAGGCCGACCGGATCGGCGCCACCGTGACCGCCGCCCTGAAGCTGCCCGGCGTGGATCTCGTGGTCGTGGTCGACGACGGCTCGTCCGACGAGACCGGCCGGGTGGCCAGGGCGGCGGGTGCCCGGGTCGTACGGCACAGCCGCAACCGGGGCAAGGCGGCGGCGATGGAGAGCGGCGCCGAGGCCGTGCGCCTCCTCGACGAGGACCATCCCCGGCACCTGCTGTTCCTCGACGCCGACCTGGGCGAGACGGCGGCGGCCGCCCTCCCGCTGATCGCGCCGGTACGTGCGGGCGAGGCCGACCTGGCCATCGCGAAGTTCGCGACCAGGGTCAAGCTCGGCGGGCACGGCATCGTCGTACGGCTGGCCCGCGACGGTATCAAGCGGCTCACCGGCTGGGAGGCGACCCAGCCGCTCAACGGGCAGCGGTGCCTCACCCGGGCCGCGTTCGAGGCGGCCCGGCCGCTCGCGCACGGCTTCGGCGTCGAGACCGGCATGACCGTCGACCTGCTCAGGAAGGGCTTCCGGGTGACCGAGGTCGAGGTCGAGATGTCGCACCGGGCGACCGGCACCGACTGGCGCTCCCAGTTGCACAGGGCCAAGCAGCTCCGCGACGTCGGCCTGGCCCTCGCCGCCCGCGAGCCCGCCGTGGACCAGGCGCGCGCCGCCCTCCGCCCACCGCGCCGCTGAGCCGCGCTGTCGAGCCGGGCCACCTGGTGGCTTCGCCCACGTCGGCGGGCCGGTGTGGTGGAATTCTCGGGTGGATTCGAGGGGGCGCGCACGGATCGCCGCCCGGCTGGCCCCGGCCGCCGGCGGCCTGTCGATCGTCCTCACGATCGCGATCGGCGCCCTCGGGCCGTCCGCGATGGTGCCCGGGCTGCCCGGGCGGTCGTGGCAGCCTCCCTACTCGCTCGATCTCGCGCCCGACGGCCGTCTCGTCGTCGCGCTGGCCGCCGCGGCGCTCGTCCTCGGCACTGCCGGCCTGGCCGCCGGTCTCGCGTACGCCGACCGGATGCCGCGGGCGCGCACGCTGGTCGTCGCCGGATGCGCCGCCGCCGCGGTCCTCGCGTTCCTCCCGCCCTCCGGGTCGGCCGACCACCTCAACTACGCGGCGTACGGCCGGATGGCGGCCCTCGGCCACGACCCGTACGCGACCGTGCCCGCGGACCTTCCCGCCGATCCCGTCGTCGGCCGCGTGGAGGAGTGGACCAGAACCCCGAGCGTGTACGGCCCGGTCGCGACGGCCGTACAGGCGCTGGCGAGCCACGTCGGGGGCGATTCTGTCCGCCTGACGGTCTTCGTGATGGCCCTGGTCAACGCCGCCGCCTTCGTCGCCACCGGCCTGCTGCTCCACCGCGCCACCTCCGGCGATCCCGTACGGCAGCGCCGCGCGGCCCTGCTCTGGACGGCCAACCCGCTGATCGTCTACGAGCTCGTGGCCGGGATGCACCTCGACACCCTGGCGATCGCGCTCGTCGTGGCCGGGCTGGTCGCCCGCCGGGGCGTGCCGCTCGGCCTGGGCGTCGCGGTCAAGGCCACCGTGGGCCTGGTGGCGCTGGGCACGGCGTGGGAGCTGCGCCGGAGCCCCCGGCGGCTCGCCCTGGTCGCCGGGCTGGCGGCGCTGACCGTGCTCGTGGCATACCTGCTCGCCGGGCCGCATTCGCTCGACCAGTTGCTCAACGCCAGCAAGTCGGTCTCGCTCGCCACGCCGTGGAAGCTCGTGCAAAGGGCGCTGCAGGGGGTCTTCGGGTCCGGGGCCTACCGGGCGTGGATCCAGGCGGGGTCGCTGCTCCTGCTGGCCGCGCTCGCCGTCCTCCTACTGCGCGGCCGTCCGGCGGCCGAGCGCGAGGGGCCGGTGGTCGCCCTGGCCGTCGCCGTGGCCTGGCTGTTCGCCACGCCGTACGCGCTGCCCTGGTATGACGGGCTGGGTTTCGCGCTGCTGGCCCTGGTCGCCTGGCCGGGCCTGGAGGCGTTCCTGGTCGCCCGGCTCGCCGTGCTCGCGCCGGCCTATCTTCCCGCGCGTCAGACGGACCAGCCGGACGACCTGCGGTGGCTCGTCGACGTGGTCAGGGGCTGGATGGCGCCGTCGCTCCTGCTGGCGCTGACGATCGCGCTGCTGTGGTGGGCGGCGCGGTCTGGAGCGCGCGTACGGACGCTGCCAGTGCCAGCGGCACCGCGACCGTCAGGGCCATCGCCGGAATCGCGATCCCCGAGTCGTTGATCAGGAACCCGGCGAACGCCGCGGTCAGCGCGCCGAACAGCCCGGCCCGCAGCTCCGGCGCCCGCTCGTAGGCCAGGCTCAGCGCGGGCGCGCCCCACCGGGACGGCCGGGCCAGCACGAGGAACAGGAACGCCAGCGCGACCAGCGACAGCAGTGTCAGCGGGAGGTTGCCCAGCGTGTGGAGCATCGCCCCGAGCTTGCGCCCGACGACCGAGCCGCCCTCGCCGCCGATGATCTGCTGGACGAACGCCCCGAGGTGGGTGCGCCGGTCGGCGGGGCGCAGCCAGTCGGCCACCGCGATCAGCGAGATGAGCATGACCCCCGCCACGGCGATCAGCCCGAGCCGGAGAACCGACACCCGCCTGCCCGCGGCCATCAGCACGAACACCGCCACGCCGAGGACGAACGACGGCACCCCGCCGAAGTCCGCGCCCCACGTCGGCCAGCCGTCCCCGGCGATCGCGAGCAGGCCGTACGCGACGCAGACGGCCACGGCGAGCCTCGGCCGGCGGCGCAGCGCGTGGGCGACGGCCGCCAGGAGCAGGATCGTGCCCGTCGAGTAGACGGCGAAGGCCATGTTGCCGAAGCCGTAGAACCTGCCGCCGGTCACCGGCTCGTAGCCGGCCACCGCGTTCACCTGCAGCCGCGAGCCCGTCACCACGTCGGCGAGGAGCGCGAGCGAGCTGATCCCGGCGACCACAGAGGCCGGTCCCAGCACGTGGCGGCGCCACGGCCCGGCGTACGCGAGCCCGGCCACCAGGACGGCGAAGCCCAGGATCGTGCCGAGCAGGGCGGGCATCGGATGCGCGAAGCCCCACCACGGCACGAGCTGCGCCAGGAAGATCGACACCGGGAGCGCGCCGCTGACCGTCGCCACGACCCGTGTGGTCGTCAGCATCCGCCGGTGGCGCCTGATCACGAGCGCGGCCAGGCCGTAGAAGAGCAGTTGCGCGGCGACCAGCGTGATGAAGAACGGCTCCCTGACCTCCCTGAGCACCTGACTCGCGAGGTCGGCGTCGGCCAGCCCGGGGGCCGCCTCGCTCACGGGCGGCGCCGCGCCGCCGCCCGACCACGCCCTGCCGACCGCGCCCTCGGGAGTGGGCAGGCCGAGCAGGTGCGTGACCGTCGTCGTGACGTCGGTGATCGTGACCAGCGCCCGCTGCCGGGTCGAGGCGGCGGTCAGCCACCCGTGCCCGTACGGGCCGCCCGAGGCGATCGCGACGTGCAGGTGGGCGATGGAGCCCTCGCCGCGGCCGGGGGAGTCGGACAGCCCCGCCACGAGCACGGTCGAACCGGCGGGCACCTTGGCGAGCACCTCGGCGACGGTCCGGTCGGCCGCGCTCACGGCCGCCCGCCGCGCCTGCCCGCGCCCGTCGTCGGCCGAGGCCCGGGTGATCTCTCCGGCCTCGGCGACGACGAGGGCGTACGGCGTGAGGTCGGGCAGCGCGGCGGGCGTCGCGGCGTACGTCGCGACCCTGCCGGACCCGTCGGCGGCGGCCAGGGCGGCCCCCGGGCCGATGGCCGCGATCTTCCCTCCGGCGGCGGTCACGGCGTCGGCGAGGAGCCCGAGCCGGGCCTTGAAAGGACTGGCCTGCTGCACGGCGACCAGTTCGGACCAGTTGGGGACCGTCGCCGTGCCGCCGGCGGCGGTGACGGGCTCGGGAAGGGGCCCGCAGCCCGCGCCGGGGGCCGCCGCCCGCTGGCCCGCGGAGACCGTCAGCCATCCGGCGGCCGGACAGGTCACCGGCAGCCCCTCAGGAGGGACCGCCCTCGTGGACAGCGACGCGCTGGAGCCGCGGGCGGCCAGCCCCCACAGCGCGGGGGTGCGCCGCGGGTCGAGGTCGTCCCAGCGGAGGCCGGGCACCCCGACCACCACGACCCGGCCCGTCACCGCGGCGGCCTGTGGCGAAGCCGACGCGGGAGCGGCGGGCAGGACGAGGGCCGCCACGACGAGCACCAGGATCGACGCGAAGAGCCCCGCCAGCCTGCGACGCACTGTTCCGCGCTCCCTCATGATCGATAACGGTGCGGACACGGTCCACGGTAGCCTGCCTGGTCATGACGACTGGCCGGATCGCCGGGGCCCGCCGGCCCGCCTGGGCGTGGGCGCTCGCCCTGGTGGCGCTGGCCGCCGCGGCGTCGCCGCTGATCGCCTACTGGCTGACCAACCCCGAGGACCAGCGTCTGGTGGACCTGGACGTCTACCGTACGGGCGGCTGGGCGCTGCTGCGGGGTCTGCCCGTCTACGACGTGATCACGCCGGCTCCCCAGTTGCTGCCGTTCACCTATCCGCCGGTGGCCGCGATGCTGGCGGTGCCGCTCGCCGTCCTGTCGTGGCCGGTCGCGCAGTGGGTGTGGACGGTCGCCATCGTCGCCGTCCTCGCGGTGACGGTCCGGCACGCCTTCCGGGCCTTCCTGGACGGCGTGCGCGGCGCTCTGGCCGCGCCGTTGCTGTTCGCCGTGCTGTGCGCCGCGTGCACCTATCTCATGCCGATCAGGGACCAGTTCAGGTTCGGCCAGGTGGACCTGTTCCTCCTGGCGTTGTGCCTGCTCGACTGCGTGGTGCGCAGGCCGTGGTGGCCGCGCGGGATGCTGATCGGCCTCGCCACGGCGGTGAAGCTCACCCCCGGCGTGTTCCTCGTCTACCTGGCGATCACCGCCTTCCCCGCCCGGGAGGGGGATGCAAGGCAGCGCCACGGGAGCACAGCACAGCGCCGGGCCTTCTTCATGGCGGTCTTCACGGCGGCCCTGCTCACGCTGCTGCCGTTCCTGGTGATCTTCGACGACGCCCGGGACTTCTGGTTCGGGGCGTTGCTCGACTCCGAGCGGCTGGGCGCGAACGCCGCCACCACCAACCAGTCGCTGCGCGGCATGCTGCTCAGGCTCTACCTGCCCGGCTGGCTGACCACGGTGCTCTGGCTCGCCGCCGTCGCCGTGATCGGCTGGTACGGCTTCCGCCGCGCCCGGCGGGCATACCTGGACGGCGACGTGACGACCGCGGTGGCGCTGACCGGGCTGATGGCGGTGCTGCTGTCGCCGGTGGCCTGGATCCACCACATCGCCTGGGTCGTGGTCGTGCTCGCGGCCCTCGCGGGGTCCGGGCGCGACCGGGTCCGGCTGCTGGTCGCGGCGGGTGTGTGGCTCTACTACGTGCTGCCCATCCCGTGGTGGGGAGTGACGCTCAAGGCGCTGGAGATCCCCGTGCTCAGCCCGGTCGCGGGGAAGATCGTGCAGAACGCGTTCGGGCTCGGCGCCATCGGCCTCGTCTGGCTCCTCGGCGCCTGGCTGCCCCGGCGGCGGGCCGCTGTCGCCGTTCCCACTGCGGCCTCTTGACCAATTCATTACGCTCGGTGCCGTGCTGGTTACCGTTGTGGAGTTGGCCGGTGTCCTGACGGGTGTGACCGGCGTGGCCGTCGGCCTGACCGCGCTGCGCGCCGCTCGCCGTTCCGTGCGGGTGTGCCTGGACGCCCTCGATCGGCGGGCCGCCGTCGAGGGCCCGGTGGACAGCAGGGCGATCCGCGACGTGGCGCTGTATCGGTATGACGCGCTCGACGAGATGACCGGAAGGCTGTCGTTCTCGCTCGCGCTCATCAACGGCTTCGGTGACGGCGTCGTGCTGACGTCGATCAACGGACGCACCGAGACCCGCACGTACGCCCGTGCCGTACGCGGGGGGAAGGGGCTGCAGCCGTTGTCGCCGGAGGAGGAGCACGCCGTGTGGGCCGCCAGGCTCGGCATCGGGCCGGAGGTCGAGCCGCAACGCCTTCCCCGCTGAGGCGGGCCGGCGTTCCCCGGGTTGGCGGCTCATGGCGGCGGCCCTCCACGGCGAGAGGCCGCCCACGGATGGGACGGCGGTTCATCGCGGCGCGGTTGTCCACAGGATGAGCGGGCCTGTCCACAGGACGAGCCGGACGTGCGTGTTTTCCACAGGAGTGTCTCCGCATGCCCGCCACACCTACCTGCGGATACCCTTGAGGACATGTCGAAGCTCGCGTACCTGGGGCCTCAGGGCACCTTCTGTGAGGCGGCCCTGCGACTCCTGGAGCCGGATGCCGAGCGCCTGCCCTGCGCCAACGTCGGAGTCGCGCTCGACGCCGCCCGCGACGGCGCGGCGGACGGCGCGGTGGTCCCGCTGGAGAACTCGGTGGAGGGGGCCATCACCCAGACCCTCGACGAGCTGGCCGGGGGAAGGCCGCTCCACATCACCGGTGAGCTGCTGCTCCCGGTCGAGTTCTCCCTGCTGGTGCGGCCCGGCACCGAGCTGGCCCAGATCAAGCGGGTCATCACCCACCCGGCGGCCCACACCCAGTGCCGTGGGTTCATCGAGCGCGAGATGCCCGGCGCCGTGGTGATCGCGGCCTCGTCGACGGCCGCCGCCGCCCAGGAGGTCGCCTCTCCCGAGTCTCCCTACGACGCGGCGATCAGCCCGGCCATCGCCGGGGAGTACTACGGGCTCGACGCGATCGCCTCGAACATCGGCGACCGCTCCGACACCGTCACCCGGTTCATCAAGGTGAACCGGCCCGGGCGGCTGCCCGAGCCCACCGGTGCCGACCGCACCTCGCTCGTGGCCTTCCTGCGCGACGACCACCCGGGCGCGCTGCTGGAGATGCTGAGCGAGTTCGCGGTGCGCGGGGTCAACCTGACCCGCATCGAGTCGCGTCCCACCGGGGACGGCATCGGCCGCTACTTCTTCCACTTCGACTTCGAGGGTCACATCGCCGACGCCCGGGTCGGGGAGGCCGTCGCCGGTCTTCACCGGCTCTGCGACGACCTGCGTTTCCTCGGCAGCTATCCGCGGGCCGACCGGGTTCCGACGCAGATCAAGGAGGGGACGACCGACACGGACTTCGCCGAGGCCGCCGAATGGCTCGGAAAGATCCGCGCCGGTCTCGCTTGACGGGCGGGAGCCGCACCGGCTCCGGTAGCCTTTGAGCCGTGATTGACCTGCGAACCCTTCGTGAGGACCCTGACCGGCTCCGGGCGTCGCAGCGCGTCCGCGGCGAGGACGACTCGGTCGTGGAGACCCTGCTGTCGCTCGACGAGCGCCGCCGTGCCGCGCTCAACAACTTCGAGTCGCTGCGCGCCGAGCAGAAGAGCATCGGCAAGTCGGTGTCCCGCGCGTCCGGAGACGAGCGCCAGGCGCTGCTCGACCGCGCGAAGGAACTGGCCGCGCAGGTGAAGGCGGCCGAGACCGAGGCCGCCGCGCTGGCGAGCGAGCTCGACGAGCTGCTCATGACCGTGCCGAACATCGTCGAGGAGGGCGCGCCCCCCGGCGGCGAGGACGACTACGTGGTGCTGGAGGAGGTCGGCGAGAAGCCGGTCTTCGACTTCGAGCCCCGCGACCACGTCGAGCTGGGCGAGTCGCTCGGCGCGATCGACATCGAGCGCGGCGCGAAGGTCTCGGGCGCCCGGTTCTTCTTCCTGACGGGTGTCGGCGCGCGGCTTCAGCTCGGGCTGCTCAACATGGCGATGCAGCAGGCGATCGAGGCGGGCTTCACGCCGATGATCACGCCTGTGCTCGTGAAGCCGGAGTCGATGCAGGGCACCGGATTCCACGTCGCCCACGACAAGGAGATCTACCGCCTGCCCGAGGACGACCTCTACCTGGTGGGCACCTCCGAGGTGCCGCTGGCGGCCTACCACTCCGACGAGATCCTCGACCCCCGCGCTCTGCCTCTGCGCTACGCCGGCTGGTCGTCCTGCTTCCGCCGCGAGGCCGGGTCGTACGGCAAGGACACCCGGGGCATCATCCGGGTCCACCAGTTCGACAAGGTCGAGATGTTCTCCTACTGCCGGCCCGAGGACTCCCACGAGGAGCACCTGCGGCTGCTCGCCTGGGAGAAGGAGATGCTCGAGAAGGTGGAGCTGCCGTACCGCATCATCGACACGGCGGCGGGCGACCTCGGTACCTCGGCGGCCCGCAAGTACGACTGTGAGGCGTGGATTCCCTCGCAGGGCCGCTACCGCGAGCTCACCTCGACCTCCAACTGCACCGACTTCCAGGCCCGCCGCCTGAAGGTGCGCTACAGGGACGAGGACGGCAAGCCGCACCACGTGGCGACGCTCAACGGCACGCTCGCGACGACCCGCTGGATCGTGGCGATCCTGGAGAACCACCAGCAGGCCGACGGCTCGGTGGTCGTCCCCAAGGCACTGCGGCCGTACGTGGGGCTCGACGTCCTGGAGCCGCTGTCCCGGTAGACCTACCGGCCCTCATCGAGGACCTCCGGCGTGGTGCCGCCCACCGCGTCCGGAGGTCTTCGTGTATGTCCGGGCGGTCCCTGCGGCGGCCGGGGGTTCCCTGGCGCGGCGTCGTGCGGCCGGAAGCCTCAGATGTCCCTGAAGTGCGATCTGCACCTTTGACGGCAGGGGCGTCAGATGTGATGTAAATCTCTCGGTTTGGATGAGAGTCGAGTGCGAAGAAGGCCCTCGCGCGTGAAACTTTCATGCGCGCGGGCCTTCCGCGGGTCCGCCGCAGCGCTTACGGCCGGGGCTCCCCAGGTACGCAAAAGGCGGGGCTCGCCAGCGCGAGCCCCGCCTTCGTCACGTCAGGTCAGAGGCCACGGACGTTCGACGCCTGCGGGCCCTTCGGACCGGCGATGACCTCGAACTCGACCCGCTGGCCGTCCTCGAGGTTGCGGTAGCCGCTGCCCGTGATCGCGGAGAAGTGCACGAACACGTCGGGCTCGCCGCCGTCCGGTGCGATGAAGCCGAAGCCCTTCTCAGCGTTGAACCACTTGACGGTTCCCTGAGCCATTACTGCTCTCCCTAAGGAAGTGAATCTTGGGGACCACACCTCGTGGACCCCGGGTGTGTCGCACAGCTCCCCGGGTGGCTCATACAGTCAAACTGGTTTTCGCTACGGGAACAGCTAATACAACGCCTTCACATCTAACACTATGTAGCCCGTTGGTGTTCCACGTCCGGGGGAGATTTCTCGCCCCGGGGGTGGCTGAGGGCATGGCACGGCATATCTCGGTGCACACTGGAACCTGTCATGACCTGCCCCCGCCTCGTCGCCACGGACCTCGACGGCACCGCTCTGCGCACCGACGGAACAGTCTCTCCACGTACCGCCGCCGCCTTCGCCCGGGTGGAGGAGGCCGGCGGCACCCTCGTCTTCGTGACCGGGCGGCCGCCCCGGTGGATGCACAGCGTCGCGGGAGCCGTACGGCACCGCGGGCTGGCCATCTGCGCCAACGGCGCGCTCGTGTACGACCTCCACACCGAGGAGATCGTCGAGTCGCATCTGATCGACCCCGACGTCCTCGAAGAGTGCGTCGCCCGGCTGCGGCGGAATGTGCCCGATCTCACGTTCTCCGTCGAGTACGAGGGAGGCTTCGCGCACGAGTCCGACTACGCGCTCGGGCGCTGGGACGCCCGGGAGCTGTCCTATGGGCAGATGGTGGCCATCGCGGCGCTGACCTCCCGGCCGTGCGCCAAGCTGCTCGCGCAGCACCCCTCGATGGACCCCGACGAGTTGCACCGCGGCGTGCTGGAGATCGTCGGCGACATCGTGACCCCGACCCACTCCAGCGGGCGGGCGCTGATCGAGATGAGCGCGTACGGCGTGACGAAGGCCACAGCGCTGGCCACGCTGGCCGAGGAGCGGGGGATCAAGTCCGCGGAGGTGGTCGCCTTCGGCGACATGCCGAACGACCTGCCGATGCTGACCTGGGCCGGCACGTCGTACGCGGTGGCGAACGCCCACCCCGACGTGCTGGCCGCCGTCGATCATGTGACGGCGGCCAACAACGACGACGGTGTGGCGGTCGTGCTCGAGACCCTGTTCTGAGTCAGCGGGCCGGGGTTCTACAGGTAGGGACCGCCCGCGCGGTGGCCCTGGTCGTCCTGTGCGGACTGGCCTATGCCGCCGGGGAGTGCGCGGCGCATCTGCTCCAGCTGCGCCCGCGCGGCCATCTGCTGGGCGAACAGCGTGGTCTGGATGCCGTGGAACAGGCCCTCCAGCCAGCCGACGAGCTGGGCGTGCGCGACTCTCAGCTCCGCGTCGCTCGGCGGGGTGTCGCTCTCGTCGCTGAACGGCAGGGACAGCCGTTCCAGCTCCGCCACCAGTTCGGGGGCCAGGCCCTCCTCGAGCTCCTTGATGGAGCTCTGGTGGATGTCCTTGAGCCGCTTGCGGCTGGCATCGTCGAGGGGAGCCGCCCGCACCTCCTCCAACAGCTGGCGGATCATGCTGCCGATCCGCATCACCTTGGCGGGCTGCTCCACCAGGTCGGCGACGGACCGCTCCTCGTGCTCGCCCTTACCGTCGCCGCCGGAGACCGAGAGGCCCTGCGGCCCCACGACCACGATCTGCGGCGTGCTCTCGTCTGCGTTCATCGATCGCTTACAACTCCTGATTCGCTCCGCTGGGCCACACCCTGCTCACCCGATCCAACCTAACTCACCTGACCAGCAGGAGCTTTCCGATGTGTTCGCCCTCCTCGAGCATCCGGTGGGCGCGGGCGGCCTGGTCGAGGGGGATCCGCTCGTGCACCACGGGCCGTACGGCCCCGGCGGCGACGAGCGGCCACACGTTGTCCACCACGCCCCGGCAGATCACGCCCTTGTCGTCCACCGGGCGGTTGCGCAGCCCGGTCGCGTGGATCGCGGCCCGCTTGGCGAGCAGCGTGCCGAGGTCGAGCTCGCCCTTCGCGCCGCCCTGCATGCCGATGACGACCAGGCGGCCGCCGGTGGCGAGGGCGCGCAGGTTCCCGGGCAGATACTTCGCGCCGATGATGTCGAGGATGACGTCGGCCCGGCCCTCGAACCGCTCGGCGAAGTCCTCCTCGCGGTAGTTCACGCCCTCGTCCGCGCCCAGCTCGCGGCAGCGCGCGAGCTTGTCCGCCGAGCCGGCCGTCACGAGCACGCGGGAGCCGTACGCCTTGGCGAGCTGGATGGCCATGGTGCCGATGCCGCTCGCGCCGCCGTGGACGAGCAGGGTCTCACCCTTGCGCAGGCGGGCGGTCATGAAGACGTTCGACCACACCGTGCAGGCGACCTCGGGCAGGCCGGCGGCCTCGTCCAGCGTGACGCCCTCCGGCACCGGCATCACCTGCTGCCAGGGGACCGCCACCCGTTCGGCGTATCCGCCGCCGGCCAGTAGGGCGCAGACGCGGTCACCGGGGGAGAGATGCGGGACGTTCTCGCCGACTTCGGTGACCGTTCCCGAGCATTCGAGCCCGGGGATCTCGGAGGCTCCGGGCGGCGGCGGGTAGAAGCCGCGGCGCTGGAGCAGGTCCGCCCGGTTGACGGCCGAGGCGGCGACCTCGATGACCACCTCACCTGCGCCGGGACGCGGGTCGGGCACTTCCTGCCAGGCCAAAACCTCAGGTCCGCCGGGTTCGGAAATCACGATCGCACGCATGTGACCTAAAGTAGCGTGGCGGAGAACTCGGCGGTTGCCCGCATTCACCGTATTACGTGGCGCTAATCTGCAATGTGTTTGCTACCCCATTAGCCCAGCCCGAGGGGGTACACGGTGGCGAGACATGATCGTGAGGATCCCCATTCTCTCGAGGACCAGCTGGCATGGCTTGACGCGATCAAGGAAATGCCCGACGAGGTGGAGATAGCGGTCAGCGCGGTCACCTCCGCCACGCTCGCCTCTCCACCGCCGCCGCCGCAGACCGACCCCGAGCCCGCCTCGCCGTACCCCGCCGACCCCTGGAGCCTCGTCCCGGCCGAGCCCGCGTCCGGCGGCCTGCTCCGCGGCACGGCCGACAGCGCGACCGGCTCCGCGTACGGCGCGCCGGCACAGGAGGATGCGCAGACCTCCGAGGCGTCGTCCACCGGTCCCGTCCGCGAGCCCTTCTTCGGCGCCGGCTATTCCGAGAGTTTTGGGTACGAAAGTAGCGAAAAGTCCGGATTTGGGTCCGGATATGGCGCCGACTCGGCGTACGGCGAGAGGAACTTCGGCGACACGAACTTCGGTGACACGACGAACGTGAGTGACACGACGGCCTTCGGCGATACGACGGCCTTCGTGACCAGGCCCGAGTCATCGCCCTCCGAGGAGCGTGAGGACCCGTCGCCGGCCGAGTCGCCCAGCGCGAGCACCGCGTTCGGCACACCGCCGGAGACGAGGGGTGAGGAATCCGCCACGTCGACCGGGCCGGTGAGCGCCCCGTCGTTCGGCTCGTCTCTCGGTTCGTCCTTCGGCGCGGCGCCGGAGTCGTCTTTCGGGGAGTCGTCTTTCGGGGCGGCGCCCGAGTCGTCTTTCGGCCAGGCGCCGGATCGTTCTGCGGAGTCGTCCTTCCCGGGGTCTTTCGGTGCCTCGTCCGGTGCGGGATCGGAATCCCCGGCAGCGTCCTCGGGCGCGACGCCGGAGACGCCGGGCGACGACCAGGAGTCGCCGGAGGGCGAGAGTCACCCCACCACGCCGCCGGGCGGCCTGAGCGGTTCCTCGTCCTTCACCACCCCTCTGTTCGGCGAACGGGCCTCCGGCGGTGCCTTCCCCGGCTCCCCGGCGGACACCGACGCCTACAAGAACATCGGCGCGTTCTCCGGCAGCGAGCCGCTCAAGCCCTTCGCCTCCCCGGCGTCCGGCTCCACGAAGGAGCCGCTGCGTGGCTGGCTGGAGCCGGCGGTGCCGGTGCCCGCCGCCCAGCAGGAACCCGCCGCCCCCGCCGAGCCGGAGGAGCCGCCCGCGCCGCCGGAGATCCCGTCTCCGTTCGCCACCCCACAGGCCGAGACCGCGCCGGACTTCGCGGACGACCGCTTCACCGGCTCCCTGCGGGAGGACCTGGCCGCCGAGGAGCGCAAGCCGTACGAGCCGGGTCCGATCGCGGCGCCGACGCCCCTGCCAGCGCCTGCACCCGCACCTCTACCCGCGCCCGAGCGCGCGTCGGCGCCGAGCCCCGCACCCGACCAGGCGCCCGCCGTGGAACGGGACGCGGTGGCGGAGCGGGAGGCCTACCAGCCCCCGCGCCGGCCGGCTCCCCCCGTCTCCGCCTTCAGCTCGCCCGCGCGTACGACGGGGAGGTCGGCAGGGTCGAAGCCGACCGCCGACAGCCTCGACCCGGTCACCCTGCTGAGGGGACGGAGAAACGCTCCCGCGACGGGCTGGCGGCGGCTGGTCTACAAGGCGTCCGCCGGGCTGATCAAGCCGGGTGAGGCTCCGGAGGTGCGGCGGCGCCGTGAACTCGTGCAGCGCGCCCGCACGCCCGTCGCCACCGGCCACCACCGGGTCGCCGTGCTCAGCCTCAAGGGCGGGGTGGGCAAGACCACGACGACCGTCGGACTCGGCGCCACGCTCGCGCAGGTGCGCGGCGACCGTGTCATCGCGGTCGACGCCAACCCCGACCGTGGAACGCTCTCCGACAAGGTCGAGCTGGAGACCGCGGCCACCGTACGCGACCTGCTGAACGAGCGCGCGCAGATCAAGCGGTACGTGGACATCCGGGCCTTCACCTCGCAGACGCCCTCGCGTCTGGAGATCCTGGCGTCGGACCGCGACCCGTCGGTGTCGGAGGCGTTCAGCGCCAAGGACTACCACGCGGTGGCGAACGTGCTGGAGAACTTCTACTCCATCTGCATCACCGACTGCGGCACCGGTCTCCTGCACTCCGCCATGTCGGGTGTGCTCGGCATGGCCGACCAGATCGTGCTGGTCAGCTCGCCGTCCGTGGACGGCGCCCGGGCGGCCTCGGCCACGCTGGACTGGCTGGAGGCGCACCACTACGGCGACCTCGTCCGGGCCGCCACCGTGGTGCTGTGCAGCGTACGGCCCCGGTCGAAGTCCACGGTGGACCTCGACAAGCTGGAGGCCCACTTCGCCGCCCGCTGCCGCACCGTGGTCCGCGTGCCGTACGACGCCCACCTGGAGGAGGGTGCGGAGATCGACCTGGATCGCCTCCAGCAGGCCACCCGGGACGCCTACCTTCGCCTGGCCGCCTCCGTGGGCGACGGCTTCGCCGGCCCACAGGCGCTGGCCGAGCCCAGGTTCTCGGAGATCCCGGACCACCTGTAGACAAGGGTGATCTCTTTCGCGGTCGCGGTCACGCGCCGAGGAGTGAGAGACTAGGCTGCTGCGTGGCGCTCCAGGGTGGGGTGCCGGGGAGAGCTCGCCTAGTGGACGATGGCGGCGGTCTTGAAAACCGCTAGGCCGGGTGACCGGTCTCGTGGGTTCGAATCCCACGCTCTCCGCTCAACCAGCCAAAACGGCGTCTGACCAGCGGTTTCGCTCGGTTCAGACGCCGTTGATTGTTACGGCCATGCGCAGCCGTACGCCACCCTGAGCAGCCCCCGGCCGCTGTCCGCGGGATATACGCGGGGTGGATTTTGAGGTATTTCGCCTGGTAGGCAGGACGTGCGACCGACAGCAGAGGAAACAGCGGGCCGGGGGATGCTGTCTGGCGTCCAGGACGTGAGAGCTCTTATACAGCACCTCATGCAGCTGCCAAGCTTGCCCGGCCGACAGCACTACAGGGCCAGTTGGTCCGGGTGCCTGGGGCGGGCGCCTGCTCATCTGCATGGCCGGAACCTAGGAGACATAAAGGACCATACTCCATAGAAAGGTGCTGTAGGTCGTCGGTCCTGGAACGGCGTTCGTTCCCGCCCACGCGCCGGCTCTCTCGATGACGAGTAGACGCTCAGAGATCATCGATGCAGAATGCCCGTATTGGGAACTGGTCTTGCAGCCGCTGGGGGCCATCAATTGACTGATCCCTATGCGGAGTCTGCCGTTTTCGCCGGGAACTCCATCGGCTCCCGGCGTCTATGGCATTCCATGGAATGGTGGCCCAGAGGCAAGCGAAAGAGGTAAAAATAGTTTCATGCTCCGCCGTGCCCAGATTGTGCTGTCCGTTCTCTTCATTGCGTTGCTCGGGGTGGCGACGAATGTGGCGACCGGGGTTCTGCCGTCGTCCTGGGACAAGCACCTATGGGTGGCGTGGCCGCTGATGATCGTAATCGTGATCGGTGCGGCAGTGCTGGAGGTCGCTCAGAAAGACGAGCAGCCAACAAGTTTTCCCTCGGCACAGGCTCGTACTGAACTTATCCGCCGGGTGCGGCGATTCTGGGTAGCCGGTGTTCTGGAGAAGTCGCTCTACAACGAGGCTCGGATTGAGCTTGACCTGGTGGTTCAGGAGTCCGCGGACCGGCCCTGGGACATCGCTGTAACATGGGTGAACGGTGCGCAGGAGCGACTACCGCCGGGAACGGGAATGGCGGAAGTTTTCTCGCTTATGGACCGGCGGGTTGTCATCCTGGGTGCTCCGGGAGCGGGTAAGACGACCATGCTCCTCGAACTCGCCAAGAGTCTCCTCCTGGCAGCCGAAGACGAGAGTAATCCGGTTCCGGTTATCCTGCCGCTCGCATCGTGGGCGCGGCACCGTAAGAGGATCGCGGACTGGATAGTCGATGAGCTCGTGGAAAGCTATGGCATGCCACGGCGACTCTCGAGCGAATGGCTGCAAAATCACCAGATCCTGCCCCTCTTCGATGGGCTTGACGAGGTTGCAGCAGAAAATCGCCCAGGATGCGTTTCTGCGTTGAATAAATACCTGCAGGGGAATCCGATCAGCAGTGCAATTTGCTGTCGTGAGGCCGAGTATGCAATGCTTCAAGAGCAAGTGAAATTGCACGGTATCGTGACGATCCAGCCGATGACGGAGGATCAGACCCAGCGCTTTCTTGCCGAGGCGGGGCCCGGGTTGAACGGGTTGCGAGCAGCGCTCACCGCTGACTCTGAATTGTGGCGGCTGGCCTCGTCGCCGCTATTACTGAGCATCATGGCCCTCGCCTATCGTGACGGCCCCGAGCTACCTCCGGCAACTCAGCAATCTGGCCCGCGCCGTCGCCTTTACGCCCAATACGTGAGGACAATGCTGCGTTGGCGCAAGAACCGAAAATATCCTCCGGAAGAATCTCGTCGTTATCTACATCTTCTTGCGAACCGGCTCCGCGGTGAACGGCAGACCGTGTTCACGCTCGATCTGTTAGGAGCCAAGTGGCTCCCCTCGGGTAGTTATCTGAGCGGCTCACATTTCGTTGTACTGCTCACTATCGCGTCCTCGTCCGTGTTCATGTTCCTCGCATCTTGGCCGCTGGCTGGGGCGACGGTGGCCTTGATCGCCGCGATTATTGTGGGGATTGGCCTCACTGCGCAAATACTCAGTAATGATTATGAGGATATTGCGGGCATTTCCTGGTGGAGTCGAGATGAGACAAGGCAGGTCTGGCTGCCCAGAGAACCGTCTCCGCGAGGAGACGTAACTGTCAATTCAGTGATGAAGTCTCTGGTCATGGCGGTTGGCGGTTTCGCGGTGCATGGGATTGGAGACAAAATTGTCGCGTCTGTGATCAGCCTGGCCGTTGCCGTTGTCATCGGGTTCAAGGAGTCCGCGCTTTCCGGGCCAATATATGCAATTGACTTATTCGTCTGCTATCTCCTAGTTTCTGGCCTGGTAGATGGCTTCATGCACGAGCTCTCGGAGTCGGGGCGAACCGTAGTCCGGAGACGAGAGGTGCCGAGTCCCTCACTACGTCCTCGGGTCCGCCTCGCTCTACGTGTCGGTCTCGCGTGGAGCCTGATCACTGGTTTTGTTTCCGTATATGTCACGGGGGTGGCACCGGCGGAATCGGTTCCTCCAGCCACTTATGGGCTTCTCGTCGGTCTGGCATCTCTCCTCTTGACCTTCGTCTCGATAGGTGGCGGGCCCCTTCTTGAGCAATTTGTGCTTCGGGTGGAGCTGAGCTGGTCGCACCGGTTCCCGTGGCCGTGTTTGCCGTTCCTTGACTTCATGACGGAGTGTCTGATCCTCCGGAGAGTTGGGCACGGGTACATTTTTGTGCATCGCGAACTCATGGATTTTCTCGCAGATCCCGAGGCGAGAACCGAACTCGAACGCCGCCCAGAGTAGATGTCCCGCGTGGTCCGGCCAACTAGCTTGATAGTGCACAAGAAGGATGCGCCTATGTCGGGACGATCGCACGGGATGCCGTGTCTCAGAGCGTATCGATCAGGTACGACAACGGCAGCGAACAATCGGCCTTGCTAGCGCCCCCGCTGGCACGAGTCCTTCGATGATCATGGCTGACGCTGACTCTCTAGAGACCGATTTCTCCGATGATCAGGCATGTCTGTCACGGGTGGACGGCTCTGACCATGTTATGGATCAGGTTCGCTCTCTGTTCTGACCACTCTGGAGTTCATCGAGGCCTCGCTGGCAGACGGCCCACTGGATGTTTTCGCTGCCAGCATCAGCGAGAACCACGCTGGCGACGATCGCGTCATGACAGGGCGGAGTTCCGTGCTGGCTGCAGCCGCCTCTGGCGGCCGCGCTGTTCCGGTTCTTGTACCAATTGGAGGGCTGAGGAGCCAGGATTTCTACGATGGTCGACTTCATGACCCTCAACGTAGAAACTTGCGTCATCCGCAGCAACCCCATGACGCCATGCACAGCCGTACGCCCCTCAGCAGCCCCTGGCCGATGGGGAGCCGCTCCCGACGGGTGGGCTTCCTCGCTGTCTCGCCGGTCTCAAGCGATTATGCGGGCGAGTGGATCAGTGGCCAGGCGACGGAGGGTCATGGCCGTCTGGATTGCCTGGCCGGCGAAGGGCTCAGGTCGTCTACCGGACTCGATTGCCTCAGCGATGGCAAGAAGATCATCGGGAGGCATCAGCGGGGTATGGACATCGCGAAGGTACAGCCGTCCGCTGGCAGAGGCGGACTCCACTATCTGCAAGTAGGGGATGCGCCGGCCGATCGTGGCATCCAGGCGCACGTGCGCCGTGGACAGGTCGAAGCGCTTGGCCTTCAGGGCCCCTTGAATGACGAGCACCGTGCCGAAGAGATCGGCGCGAAAGCGCAATACCCGCACACTCAGATAGGTCATCGCGAACACGGGAACGAGGGTGATCAACGCGACGCCTGCGATCGGGACTAGCGCGGACGAAGGCCCGCAGCCCAGATAGTCCCTTATTTCCTCCTGCTGGCTTGGCGGAGCATCATCCGGAATGAACTCGCAGAGGACCGGCCCATGTAAGGCTTCCTGAAATGCCGATGATCGCACGAGCGTGACCGCGGATATGGCCAGGTAGAGGATGCCGAGAAGAGTGGTCACCGGGATAGCGGTCTGCGCCAGGACGGACGGGCCTACGCGGAGCCGCAGAGGGGAAGTGGCCACCCGATCAAGGCTATAGATCTGGTGCTCTTCCCGATAGCCCTGTCCAGGCGACGGCAGTGCAGGGGGCACACCCTGGACGAGGAAACGCCGCCGCACGTTATACGGCAGAGTGCGGCAATGGGGCCGCACTCATGGAGTGCGGCCCCGTGCCTGTCGGTACGGTCAGTTGCGGCCCGCGCCCGGGCCGGAGCGGTGCGGGGCGCCCGCGGCGAGTGCCAGGTCCTGCTGGAGCACGTAGTACTGCGACTTGGGCTGCAGGTTCCCGTCATACAGCAGGGCGGCGCCCTCCTGCGGGTTGTCGAACCAGCCGGGGATCCAGGAATACGTGTCGCCGAATCCCCAGGGGGTGAACGAGATGCATTCGCGCACGGCCAGACACGCCTTCAGGGCGCGGGACCAGTAGCTCTCCTGGGCGTACCCGGCCAGCGGGTTGGTCGGGGTGTTCTCGTTCGGCGGGGCCTGCGTGAACGTGCGGACGTCCACCTCGGTCTCGGCCACCTTCAGGCCGAGATCCGCGAAGCGCTGCAGGTTGTTCTGCAGGTCCGGGAAGCCGTACTGGGTGTCCAGGTGGCCCTGGAAGCCGACGCCGTCGATGGGCACACGCTGCGCCTTCAGGGACCGGACGAGGTCGTACACGGCGTTGCTCTTCGCCCCGGTGAACTCGAGGTTGTAGTCGTTGTAGAAGAGGAGTGCCTTGGGGTCGGCCTCTCGGGCCCAGCGGAAGGCGTCGGCGATGTAGCCGAGGCCGCCCCACGCCTTGTACCAGATGGTCTGGCGGGGCTGTCCGTCGTCGTCGAACGCCTCGTTGACCACGTCCCACTGCCAGATGTCGCCCCTGAAGTGCTTCACCTGATCCTGGATGTGCTTCTTGAGCAGGGCCTTCAGCTCGTCGTTGGACAGGGTGGTGGTGTAGCCGTCGGAGGAGAGCCAGGTGGGCAGCTGGCTGTGCCACACCAGCGTGTGGCCGCGGACCAGCTGCTTGTTCTTCTTCGCGAAGGCGACCAGCCGGTCGGCGGCAGCCCAGTCGTATGTGCCGCGAGTGGGCTCCACCAGCTGCCACTTCATCACGTTCTCGGGAGTGACGCTGGAGAACTGCTCGGCCGTGATCCGGGTGTAGTCGGCGTTGCTGCCGAGTTCGTCCGTGTTCACGGCGGTACCGATACGCAGCCCGACCCGGTCGCCGAGGGCGCGCAGCGAGTCCGCGGGGTACTTGGCGGCCTGGGACTGTGCAGGGGCGGCGCCGGGTTCGGCCGAGGCCGAGCCGGTGAGAGCCATCCCGCCCAGCAGGACCGTGGCGCTCACGAGGCCGATGGACAGTACGGGACGAAGCAAAGGAACTCCTCGGGTTGGGGGGAAACGGGGGGTGATGGGTGGTGCGTTCAGGTCAGCCCCGGCGGGCGGGCAGCGACAGGTGCCATCCCTCCGACCGGAGCGCGGGGATGACGGCGTCCACGGCGTCGACGGTCTGGCTCCGGTCCCCGCCGCCGTCGTGCATCAAGACCACCGCGCCCGGCGTGATTCCTTCTCGCAGGCGGCGGATCAACTCGGCGGTGCCCGGCGGATCCCAGTCGCCGATCGCCAGGCGCCAGCCCAGCGCCTGCATGCCGAGATCGGCCGCGACGGTCGGCGTCTGCCCCCAACTGCCGTACGGGGCTCGGAAGTACGGGATGTGCGCCCCCGGCACCGCTGCGCGGATGGCGGCGCTCGTCTCCAGCAGATCGGCGCGGATCTGCTCCGCCGACCAGGTCGCCATGTCGTCGTGGTGCATGCTGTGGTTGCACAACGTGTGCCCGTCGGCGACGATCTGCCGGACGATTTCCGGATGCCGCCGTACGTGATCGCCCCAGAGGCAGAAGACCGCTTTCACGTGGTGCTCGCGCAGCACGTCGAGCAGGCGCAGCGTGTCGGGCGGGTTCGGGCCGTCGTCGAAGGTGAAGCCGACCGACAGCCCGCCACTGCGGGTCGAGTCCACGACCGTGGGGATCGGGTTGTCCGCCAGGACCGGATGTGCCATGCCCAGCACCAGACCTATGGCGGCCAGCGGGACTGAGAGAAGACGTGGCCGGCGTGGGCGTCGGCTTCGATTGACCACCACGACTCCTCTTCGGACGACAAGACTGGCCGAAAGTTTCGGCAGTGTTGCGAAAGCAATGCCGACCATAGGAACCTGTCTGTTGTACGTCAAGAGTCACGACCACCAGCGAGTTCGCGTGCGGCGTGGGTTCCATGGTGTGGGACATGAGAGTCGGCTCCCTTCGTACCGCGAAACGAGTGGCAGATGTTCCGAAACTTTTCGGCGGCGCCGCGGCGGGCGCGCCGGTGACGGTTCTTGCGACGTCCGCCTCCCTCCGCGCCGGGCAGGGGGCGATCGTGCGAGGTGGCCTTGCCGGCGGGATCACTGCAGCACCTCGGCGAGTACGTGGAAGAGGCCCGGGAGGTCGGCGAGCGGAGACCTTGTAGAGGGGACGCCGGTGAGAGCGCGGGACATGCGGTGAGAGCGCGGGACATGCGGTGAGAGCGCGGGACATGCGGTGAGAGAGTGCGGGACATGCGGTGATCTTCTTGCGCCCGCGCCTCCATCTGCGGCTCAGTCTCGGGCTCACCACCACGTGTGGCCGTATGTGGAGATCCTCTGCCGGTGAAAACCGGGTGACATTTCGGGTTGCTTGCCGGAATGTCGGTTGAGGACGATGAGTTTTGTCGGTGGCGCCTGTCAGGCTCTCAATGACCACAACTTCTGTGAGACCCAAGGCTGGGGCCGGCAAGGGCCTCGTCATGTCCCGACAACGCTGATCGAGGTGCCGTGTCCATCACCCAGTCCGATTCACCTGTGAAATCCGCGACGGCCGTTTCGAAGAGCACCCCCGGCACCCCGCCCGTGATCCGGCTGCTGGTGCTCGCCACGTTCGTGGTCGTCCTCAACGAGACGATCATGATCAATGCGATCCCCCGGCTGATGGGCGCTCTGCACATCACCGAGCAGACCGCGCAGTGGCTCTCGACCGCCTTCATGCTGACCATGGCCGCCGTCATCCCGATCACCGGATGGTTCCTGCAGCGGGTGACCACCCGTCGCGCGTACGCCACCGCGATGGGTTTGTTCCTGATCGGCACGACGTTGGCCGCCGTCGCCCCGTCGTTCGAGGTGCTGCTGGGCGCCCGGATCATCCAGGCGTCCGGGACCGCCGTGATGATGCCGCTGCTGATGACCACATTGATGCAGGTAGTGCCTGAGGCGGACCGGGGCCGCGTGATGGGCAACGTCAGCCTGGCCATCTCGGTCGCGCCCGCGATGGGCCCGGCGGTCTCGGGGTTGATCCTCCAATTCGGGTCCTGGCGGCTGCTGTTCGCCGTGGTGCTCCCCATCGCCGCGCTGATCACGTGGCGTGGCCTGAAGCAGCTCAAGAATGTCGGAGATCCCCAGGTCAGCACCATCGACTGGCTGAGCGTGGTGACCGCTGCCGGCGGCTTCGGCGGCCTGGTCTACGGGCTCAGCCGGTTCGAGGGCGGTGACGTCCGCGTTGCCGCCGCAGTCGTCGCGGCGGGCCTGGTCGCCATCGTCGTCTTCGTCGTCCGCCAGTTGTCGTTGCAGAAGCGCGGTGTGCCGCTGATGGACCTGCGCACCCTGCGCCACCGCACCTACACGGTCGCGCTGATCCTGATGTCGGTGGCCTTCATGGCGATGCTCGGTTCGATGATTCTGCTGCCGCTGTACCTGCAGAACGTCCGTGAGCTCAGCCCTCTGGAGACGGGACTCCTCGTGATGCCGGGCGGCCTCGCGATGGGGCTGCTCGGTCCGGCCGTCGGTCGCCTGTTCGACCGTTTCGGCGGACGGGTTCTGGTCATTCCCGGCGCGGTCGGAATCACGCTCGCGCTCGCCGGCTTCACACAAGTCACGATGACCATGCCCTACTGGCAGCTCCTGGGTCTGCACGCGTTGCTGATGGTGAGTCTGGCCGCGGCCTTCACCCCGGTGTTCACCCTCGGGCTCGGAGCGGTTCCTCCACGGCTCTACTCCCACGGCAGCTCGATCCTGAGCACGCTGCAGCAGGTCGCCGCGGCCTTCGGCACCGCGCTCGTGATCACCGTGATGAGCGCGCGAGCCGACGCCCTGAAATCCGCGGGAACCGCGGAGACGCTCGCCAACCTCGAGGGCATGCGGCTGGCCTTCATCATCGGCGCGGTGCTGTCTTTGGCCGTGGTCGTCACCGCTGTGCTCCTCCCGGCCCGTGCGGACAGCACCGTCGAGGTGGAGGAACCCGCCCGGTGAAGCGGCGTGACGGCTGCTCGTCTCCGTCCCGGTCACAGCCTGGGCGTTCACGCTGCCGTCGCCTCGGCCTGGGCCGGTGTGGGTTCGCAACACGGTACGGAACAACAGTCGGCTGAGGGCCAGCATCGCTCCCGGGGCCCACTACCCGAAGAGGGCCGCGCCTGCCGTTTTGGCGTAGTTTCGAGATCTACGGGCCGATGTGGAGGTGTTCGTGCGAGTCGTGGTGACACAGCCTGCGAAGTGGCACTCTGACGGCGACCGGAACTTCGACGCGGTGCTGCGCGACGCCGAGCGGTCGCGCATCCGGTTCGGTCCGGATGACGTGGTGGTGCTGCCCGAACTGGCCGGCGCGGAGCTCGGCGACCGGCAGTATGGGCGGCGGGTGGAAGGGCTCGCCCGGTCGCTGGGCAGCTGGGTCGTCGGCGGATCGCACCACTGCGCGTCCGGCTCCGGCACGGTCAACCGCGGAGTCGTGGCCGACCCCGGTGGATCGGTGGTCGCGGACTACGAGAAGCTCAATCCGTACGGCGACGAGCGGGCCGCCGGAGTCCTCGGCGGCAGCCGTCCCCGTGCCGTCGAGGTCGGCGGCCGTCAGTTGCTCGTCCTGTTGTGCGCGGACTTCTGGTACTTCGACTCGCTCACCGCCGAGTCCGGGCCCGACCTCGTGATCGTCCCGGCGTTCTCGGTCACCCAGCGGCCGTCGCCCGCCATTGCGCGCTCCCTCTGGCGGCACATGGCCGTGTCGCGGGCGTACGAGGTGACCGCGTTCGTGGCGATCAGCGATTGGGCGCACCCCTCGGCGTACCGAGGGCGGACGGGATGCGGGGTGGCGGGCTTCGCCGATCCCAATCCCGCGACCTCCCGAGGGCTGTTCCGCGGGCTCGGCAACAGGCGCTTGGCCGCCTTCGAGCCCGACTTCGCGGCGCTCACCGACCTGCGGGACAACCGGAGGGACAGGAACTTCGCCGCGGTGCCTTCCCGTCCTGTCGCCTGACCAGGAATTACGGTCGCCATACAACGGGCGAATCGGTTGTGAATACGCCGAACGGATGAGACGTTTTTCCGTCTGTGGCCGGATTGACATAAATTTCTCACAGTCAGTGCTCCATGGTGTCATCCCCAAATGGAGGGCCGTGTGCGAGCACGAGGGCGATTGACCGTCGGCGTCTCTTGCCTCATCGCCGCCCTGCTTCCCCTCTCGCCGGTCGCCGCGGGCACCGCCGATCAGGGCAGAGGCGGGCCCACCCCATCCGTCACCTGGACGCCCTGCGCGGAGGACCCCACCGCGGACTGCGGCACGCTGGCCGACTTCACCGCTCTCGTCGCCTTCAACCACGGTTGCGCGTGAGGACTGCCGGACGCGCACGGGGCCGCTGTTCGACCACGTGGACACACTCAGCGTCGTACGCGACCTCGACGCCATCCGCGCCGCTCTCGGCGAGGACGAGCTGACCTACTGCGGGATCTCGTACGGCACGCTCATCGGGCAGCTCTACGTGGAGCGCTTCCCCGGCCGCGTACGGGCCCTGGCGCTCGACAGCAACATGGACCACAGCCTGGGCGCCGGGGCGTTCCGGCCCCGTGGCCCGTGCCGTCCGGATCCATCCCCGGCCTGCCCGGCTGGCGATTCCGGTCCCGACCGATGACACCCCGGGCGTGGACCGTACGGCTCGCGCCCAGGACGGGCCCCGGTCCGTGCGCCGTGGCTAGACTCGGTCAGGTGACGTTCGATCTTCACGGGCGGACGAGGCGGCTGGAGCTGACCGACCAGGATCTGCGGTCCTTCGAGGCCGTTGTGCTGGAGGCCACGCCGGACGGGATCGTCCTGGACCGATCGGCCTTCTACCCGGGCGGCGGAGGCCAGCCGCCGGACCACGGCGTGCTGCTGTGGCAGGGCGTCGAGACCCACATCGAGGGCGTGCGCAAGGGGGACGACCTCTACCTCATCCCGGCGGCGGACGACCCGATCCCGCCCGCCGGCACGGTCGTACGGGCGGCGGTCGCCGACGAGCGGCGCTCCGCGCTCATGCGCACCCACTCGGGCCTGCACGTGCTGTGCGGCGTCGTGTTCCGCGACTACGGGGCCCTGGTCACCGGCGGGAACATGGAGCCGATGACCGCGCGGATGGACTTCAACCTCCCCGAGGTGCCGCCCGGCTTCAAGGAGGCGGTCGAGGACGCGTGCAACGCCGAGATCGCCGCCGACCGGCGGATCGACGTACGCGTGCTGCCGCGCGCGGACGCCTTCGCGATCCCCGACATCATCCGCACCGCGACGAACCTCGTGCCGGAGGACATCCCCGAGGTGCGGATCATCGACATCGTGGGCCTCGACACCCAGGCCGACGGGGGCACGCACGTCGCCTCGACCAAGCAGATCGGCAGGATCAAGGTCGCCAAGATCGAGAGCAAGGGTCGCGGCTTCCGCCGCCTCCGCATCGCGATCTCCGACTGACGGTCCCACCACCGCCGCCCGCGAGGCGGGGCTGCACCTGGTGCACCACGCCGGGGAAGAGGTTGCTGGTGGCCATCCACAGGATCAGCCTGGCGCTGTCGTTCGTCGTAACGTCGTACGCCGCGGGACGGTCAGAAGTCGATCCGCACGACGGCTCGCCTGAGGGTCGGCCTGCTCACCTCGGTGAACCCCGCGTCGAGGAAGACGTCGCGGCTGCCGACGTGGAGTTCGCCCCAGGTGATCTCGACGCCCGGGCGGGTGATCATCGGGTACGCCTCCAGGGCCCGGGCTCCCCGCGTCCGGGCGAAGTCGATCGTGGCATGTGCGAGCGCGTACGTCACTCCGCGCCGGCGGAAGCCCCTGCGGGTGACGAAGCAGGTCACGGCCCAGACGCTGTCGTCGGTTTGGTCCTCCTGCCGCCCGGTCCAGGGGACGCGGGTGCGGGTCAGCTGGGGGTAGGCCGTCCGGGGCTCGACCGCGCACCACCCGACCGGCTCACCGTCGAGATAGGCCACGAGACCGCTGGTCGACCGGGCTCCGGGGGTTCCGCAGCCGGTCTGCTCGCGCAGGCGCGCGGCACGCTCGGCGTCCGAGACCGAGCCCCACTGGTAGGTGAAGATCTTGTAGCGCTGGCAATGGCAGTCCGTCGTACCGAAGATCGCTCGCAGGTCGTCCCACGACGCCCGGTTGGCGGGGACGATGACGAGCCGATCGGCGGGAATCGGCTCAGTGATGTCCTGCCTCATCCCGCCGGCTGGTCCTCTCCGACCAGGCCGTCGACGGACTCGCGGATGAGGTCGGCGTGTCCGACGTGGCGGGCGTACTCCTCGATCATGTCGATCAGCAGGCGGCGGAGGCTGGGCGACTCGCCGCGTGAGCTGGTGTACGCCGCGAGCCGCCCGAGGCCGCCCTCGGCCAGCGCCTGCCGTACGTTGGCCCGGGAGCGGGCCACCGCCTCCTGCCACAACGCCGTCAACTGTTCGGGAGTGTCGTCGGCGGCCGTGCGCCACTCCCAGTCGGGGTCGGCGTCGAAGTCCACGGTGTCCCACGGCGGCGACGGCGGTCGCCCGAACAGCTTCTGGGAGAACATGTCGTCCTCCACCAGAGCCAGGTGCTTGCGCAGTCCTCCCAGGGTCATGGACGACGCGGCGGTGGTCGCCCGCAGGCCTGCCGCGTCGAGCCCGCCGCACTTCCACGCGAATATCCGGCGCTGACGGTCCAGGGAGCCCAGCAAGGTGTCGATCTCGTCGCCCGCGACCGGTGGCTCATGAAGGACGTTTTCGGTCATGGCGGACAGGCTACGGTGCATTCCGGACGATCCACTTCCGGAATGTGACGGGTTGCCGAATGACGCACGACGAAAGCCCGACCGCCCGGGCGCTCCTGCTCCTGGAAATGGTCCAAAGCAGCCCCGGCATCACGGCGGAGCGGCTGGCCGGCCGGCTCGGCGTCTCCGAGCGGGCGGCCCGGCGTTACGTCGGCATCCTGCGCGAGGCCGGCATCCCGATCGAGTCGGAACGCGGCCCCTATGGGGGATACCGGATCGGCCGGGGGCTACGGCTGCCTCCCCTGATGTTCACGCCGGCCGAGGCGCTCGGGCTGGTGATGGCCGTGCTGGACGGCCACCACGACACGGGGGACCCGGCCGATCCCGTGGGCGGCGCGCTCGGCAAGATCATGCGGGTGCTTCCGGAGGCGGTCGCCGGGCCGGCCGCGGCGGTGCGGAGCCTGAGCACGAGACACCCCGAGCCCGGGGCCAGGACTCCCGACCCGGAGACCACCGCCGTTCTCGCCCAGGCCTGCGCCGTGCACCGCCGGCTGCGGCTCCGATATCGCATCCACCCCGGAGACGAGCGGGTCATGGAGGTCGACCCATGGGCTGTCGTCGTACGCCGCGGCCGCTGGTATCTACTGTGCTGGTCGCACACGAGGAACGCCCGCCGGGTGCTGCGGGTGGACAAGGTGGCGTGCGTCGAGGTTCTCGACGTCCCGGCCGTCCCTCCGGCCGATCTCGACCCGGCGGAGATGCTGGAAGACCACTTGTCGGCAGGGTGGCGGCATGAGGTGGAGGTCGTCGTCGACGCGTCCGCCGAGGCCGTGGCCGAGTGGATTCCGCGCAGTCTGGGCCGCCTTGAGCCGATCGACGCGACCGGTACGCGCCTGGTGGGCAGCACGGACGAACCGGACTGGTACGTCCGGCAGCTCACGGCGATCCGGGCGCCCTTCCGCATCGTCGGGTCACGCGAACTGCGGGAGGCCGCCGAAGCCCTGGGACGACGCCTCCTCCACGCGGGCGCTTGACGCGGGCGTTTCAGGACGGCATGAGGATGGTGGAAAGGATGCGCCGGATGCGCGTCTCGCGCCGACCATGCCGGCCTTCGTCCGCGCCGCGCTACGCCTCACCCGCACCGACCTGGTCGCCAAGGTGGCGAAGAACCACGAGCGCATCCGCCGTACGACGACCGACGTCGCCCGCATCGGCGGGGTCCGGGTGAACGCCCGGTGGACCCGCGAGTTCCTCGACTACGATCCCGCGGAAGATCTCGCCCGGATCCAGGCGCCGGTGCCGGCCGTCACGGGGGACAAGGACCTCCAGGTGAACCCGGAGGACCTGGCCCGCATGGCGGAGCTGGTGCCGGGACCCATCGAGACCCATGTGATCCCCGATCTCACCCACATCCTGCGCAGGCAGCCCGGACCGCCGTCGCTGCGCGCGTACCGGCGTGAGGCGCGCGAGCCGATCGACGCGCGGGTCAGGGAGCTCGTCACCGGCCGGCTCTCGGCAAAGCTGTCGTCCCCTGCGCGAGACGCGGCGTGATGAGTTCATCCTTCCAGGCCGTCCCGCCGGGCAGTGATGGACCGCGAAGGGAGTTCGGCTACCCGAGGGAGCCGGTGACGAGCTTGTCGAACTCGCGGTCCGGCAGCGTCCTGTTGAGTTCGAGCAGTTTGTCGGCCATCCAGCCGACGGCGTAGCGGGTCTTGGGTTCACCGGCTTCGACGGCCTCGCGGATGGCCGCGGCCACGACGCCGGGATCGGAGGCCTGGCTGTCCACGCCGAGTTGGGTCTCGCTCCGCCTGGCCATGGCCTCGGCCATCGCCCCATAGGCGGTCGCGCCGGAGATCTCCCGCAGGTCCTGCGCGGTGTGATCCTCGAACCCGGTCTTGATGATCCCGGGCTGGATGATGACGACCTCGACGCCGAACTGCTCGACCTCCATGCGCAAGGAGTCGGAGTACGCCTCCAGAGCGTGTTTCGTGGCGTAGTACCAGCAGCCGAGCGGCAACGCGATCTCGCCGCCGATCGACGACACGTTGACGATCGTGCCGGACCTCCGCTCGCGCATGTGTGGCAGGACGAGCTGGACCAGCCTGGCCGGTGCGAAGAGGTTCACCTCGAACTGGTCGCGCGCCAGTTCCAGGGGGACGTCTTCGGCCGCGCCGTGCACCACGGTGCCGGCGTTGTTGACCAGGACGTCGATCCGGCCCTGCTCCTCGATGACGGAGCGGACGACCCGCTCCAGGTCGGCGGGCTCGCGCGCGTCCATCGGGTGCACGTGCCCCCCGGCGTCGGCGATGACGTCCATGTTCCGCACCCGCCTGGCCGCACCGTACACGATGTGGCCCGCCCGCAGGAGTTCCAGCGCGGTGGCCTTGCCGATGCCGGAAGAGGCTCCGGTGACGAGTACGACCTTCATGATCAAACCTCCCGGATGGGGACTCCGTGGGTCGGCATGCCGGCACAGGCGTCACGCCGTTCACGACTGGGGAGGCTACGGATGCCTTTTGCTCGGCGGCAACAAGCTCTTCGTATATGCGCAGGTGGACGGCGTTCGATTGGTGCAAAGAGCTGTCGCGGAATGCACCGGACGCTCCGTCGTGTTGCATTCGGCTACCGCCGACCAGGACGATCTGGCGAAGGACGAGGAGGACCGAATGCCCGCACGAAGCCGCCTGAGCTTCGAGGACCGCCGCCGCATCGCCGAAGGGCTGAGGGATGGGCTGACCTACGCGGAGATCGCCCGGCGGTTGGAGCGGCCCAGGTCCACCGTCAGCCGCGAGATCTCTCGCAACGGCGGCCCGCACGGCTATCGGGCCCACCACGCCCAGCAGGCGACGAACTGGCGGGCTCGCCGTCGGCGGCCGGTCTCGCCGCCCGAACCCCCGGACACGTACGGCGACCGGGACGCCCGCACGGTCCAGGAGTTCACCGAGGACTTCACCGCCATGATGATCCAGACGGGGATGTCACCGCTGACGGCCAGGGTGTTCGCCGCGCTGTTCGTCAGCGACGGAGCCAGCCTGACCGCCGCGGAGCTGGTCCAACGCCTCCACGTGAGCCCGGCGTCGATCTCCAAGGCCATCCGATGGCTCGAGCAGCGCGGCCTGGTCGGCCGCGAACGTGAGGTTCGGCGCGAGCGTTACGCCGTAGACGTCGACGTGTGGTATCGCACCTGGTCGGAGAGTGCCAGGTCGATGGCACTGTGGGCGGACACCACACGGCGTGGGGCGGGCGTCTTCGGCACCGGCACGCCGGTGGGCATGCGGCTGCACACGACCAGCCGGTTCTTCGAGCTCCTCAGCCGCGACATGGCACAGGCCGCCGAGCACTGGCGGCAGGTCCTCTCCCTCCAGCGACTCTCCTAGAGACCGATTAGAGCCGGCTGAATGAGCGCGAGCTCAGCGGAGGCCGGCGAACAGGTCGTCTTCCCGGTCGGGGGCGGCCACCCGGGACGTCGTCCGGATGAAGTACTCGCGCGAGAAGGCCTGGTGCTGGGCCTCCGGCGGCATCCTCAGGAAGGGGATGTTCTCGCCCTGGCTCGCGTGGGCCTGCAGGGCCTTCAGCTTGTTCTCCACGTACGGCGATACGTCCACGACGCTGGTGATGAGCTCGTCGGGCGTGCCGAAGTCGTCGGGGAGCTCGAAGTCGTCCGGGGCCATGCCGTTCGCCCGCATGAACTCGAACATCTGCCGGATGCCCTCACGCGGCACGGCGGTGTAGTAGAACTTGTCCGGAATGCCGGTCATATCGGCCGCCGCGACCGCGATGCGGTGGGCCTGGATGTGGTCGGGGTGCCCGTAGTTCCCGTTCTCGTCGTACGTGACGACCACCTGGGGGCGGTAGCGCTCCATCAGCGCGGCCAGCCGGGCGGCGGCCGTCTCGACCGGGACGTTCGCGAACGCGTCGGGGTGGCCGTTGCCGTCCCAGCCGTCCATGCCGGAGTCGCGGTAGCCGAGCAGCTCCAGATGACCGATGCCGAGGTGGGCGACCGACTCGCGCAACTCGGCCAGCCGCCGCTCGGCGACCTCGGCGTCGTCGTGGCCGGGCTCGCCCGGCTTCACCCCGCCGGGGCCGTCCCCCTGCTCGCCGTTGGTGCACGTCACCAGGACCGTACGGATCCCTTCCGCCGTGTACTTCGCGAGGATCCCGCCGGTGCCGATCACCTCGTCGTCGGGGTGCGCGTGCACGGCCATCAGGGTGAGCTCTCGGTCCATTTCGTCCCCCGGGGTGTCGTTTACCGTCACCCGGACGACCCTATATCGCCCGTTGACTCTCGCGCGGGCGCGCGTCGTTTGAGGCGGCCCGGCCCGGTTAGGCGACCGCTATGGGGATTTATCGGGACATGGTGGCGGGAGCAGTCGCGGGAGCGGCCGGGACGACCGTGCTCAACGCGATCACCTACCTGGACATGGCGGTGCGCGCGCGGCCGGCGAGCTCGCTGCCGGAGCAGGCGGCCGGCGCCGTCAGCGAGCGGCTCCACGTCGACCTCGGCGAGGAGGAGGACGCCCGTAACCGGGAGCAGGGGCTCGGGCCGATGCTCGGCATCCTCACCGGCGTAGGCGTGGGCCTGGCCTACGGCCTGTTCCGCCACGCCGTACGGCGGAGGGTCAGCCTCCCCGCCGCGGCGACCGGGGTGGGCATGGCCGCGGCGGTCGCGGGCGGCGCGCCGATGACCGCGCTCGGGCTGACCGACCCGCGTGAGTGGGGCGTCAGCGGCTGGACGGCCGACCTGGTCCCCCACCTCGGGTACGGCCTCGCCACGGTCGCCGCGTTCGAACTCACCAGGTCGTCCCGCCGCCGCTAGGGATACGACTTAGCCGGCGGTGCGGGGGGCCGGGTTCATGCGGCCCACCACCAGCCACCAGAAGAGCAGTTGCAGCAGGGCGAGCGCCACGGCGAAGGGCGGCAGCGTCCAGACTCCGACGCCCTGCGCGATCGCCCCGGCCAGCCACGGGAACACCGCGCCGCCGACCACCGACACTCCGTTCAGCAGCCCGATCGCCGTGGGCACCAGCCGGGTCACGGTGAGCCGCGGCGCGACGGCCATCGTCGTGGGGAAGATCGGCCCGAGCCAGAAGCCGAGCAGCACGAAGCTCACGCTGGCCACCACGCCGCCCGGCGCGATCCACGCCAGAACCGAGCTGACGGTGATGCCGGCCAGGCAGACGAAGGTCATCCCGGTCGCGGTCATGCCGAGCCTGGTGGCCGCCGGGCTGATCAGGAAGCGCCCGAGAGCGAGCCCGAGCCAGTAGCCGGAGACGGTGTATCCGGCCAGCAGGCTCCCCTGCCCGTGCTCGTCGACCAGGAAGGTGAACCCCCAGTTGCCGACGCTGATCTCCAGGCCGACGTAGACGGCCAGGAACACCGCGCCCAGCAGGACGGCGGGCTGCCGCGACGCGGTGGCCAGCAGGCCCGGACGCTCCGTCTGCTCCTCGGCCGACGTGGGCGGCGGGGCCTCGCGGGCGGGCAGGGTCAGGTGGAAGCCGACCAGCAGCGGCAGGCACACCAGGGCCAGGACCAGCCACACGGCCGTCCACGGCAGGAAGGTCAGGATCCAGGTGGCCAGCAGCGGCCCGAGAAGCGCGCCGACGCCGAAGAACGCGTGCAGGCGGTTGAGCAGCGTCGTCGCTCCGGGAAGGTCGGTGAGGTAGGCGTTCAGCACCGATTCGAGGATGCCGGTGCCGTACCCGGCCAGGATCTGGACCGCCACGAAGGCCAGGAACGGCGGGCGTACGGACGAGTAGAGGCCCGCCAGCACGAACGTGCCGCCGCCGAGGATGAGCGAGGCCCGGATCCCGAAGCGGTGGATCAGCAGGCCGGCGGTCGACCCGGCCAGCATGAACCCGGCCGAGAAGGTGAAGAACTGGGTGCCGACCGTGGCCTTGTCGAGGCCGTAGTCGTCGATCTGCGCCGGCAGCAACACCCCGCCCACCCCGGCGCTCAGGCCGACGAGGATGAAGGTGACGTAGGAGAGGGCGACCGGCGCCCACAGTCCACGCCGCAGTGCGGACACCTGACCTCCCGCGGTACGAGCAGCCTCCGGCCACCCGCATGCGGGATCGGCCGTATCCGTGATCAACGGTGATCCCGTTTTCCGGCGTCATGGTACTTGGTGTGCCTATTGCTCCAATAGGGGTTTATCGGGGGTTATCGTCGCCATGTGACGGATCACGCGAAGGTTCAGGCCAACGGCATCGGGATCGCGTACCGGACGTACGGCCCGGGCGACGCCCCGCCGCTGATCCTGCTGCACGGCCTGGGCGAGGGCATGGCCGGCTGGGACGGCGTGGCCGGCGCGCTGGCCGCCGACCGGCACGTGTACGCGCTCGACCTGCGCGGCCACGGTGCCAGCGACTGGCCGGGGGACTACGGCCTGGAACTCATGCGCGACGACGTCCTCGCCTTCCTCGACGCGCTGTCGCTCGGCCCGGTGGACGTGATCGGGCACTCGATGGGCGGCATCGTGGCCTACCTGCTCGCCGCGGAGCGGCCGGGGCGGGTGCGGACGCTGGTCCTGGAGGACGTCCCGCTCCCGGTGCCGCGCGAGCCGCCCCCGCTCGTACGGCCGGAGGGGCCGCTGTCGTTCGACTGGGCCATGGTGGAGGCGATCAGGCCGCAGATCGACCACCCCGACCCGGCCTGGCTGGGGCGGCTTGGCCGGATCACCGCGCGCACGCTCGTCATCGGCGGCGGTCCGGACAGCCACATCCCCCAGGACCGGGTCGCCGAGATGGCCCGCCGTATCGCCGGCGCCGCGCACGTCACGATTCCGGCCGGGCACCTGGTGCACGAGAACGCCCCCGACGCCTTCGTCCGCGAGGTCGCGGCCTTCCTCGGCTGGAGCGAGGCCGCGGCCTTCCGCGGCCAGAGCGGGGGTCGCGGCCTTCCTCCGCTAGAGCGTGGGCGGCAGTGAGAAGACGGCGAACAGGGTGGGGTCGCCGAACACGACGTTCCGGGCGATGCCCTCCTGGGCGATCGTGAACACCTGGAGCGAGTGGGCCCGGAAGACGCCGTCGCCGCCGTCCAGGTAGGCCGCGAGCGCCGGCTGCCCGTTGGCGCGCGTGGGGACCATCCGCCAGGGGCCCCGCGTGGCGCACACCCAGTGGATGAAGCGGCCGAACGCCTCCCGCCCGGCGAACCACGACAGGAACGGCGGCATCTCCAGGACGGCGTCCTCCCGCAGCAGCCGTTCCAGGGCCTCGACGTCGGCCTTCTCGAACGCCGCGACGTACCGGTCGAGCAGGTCGCGGCAGGCCGGGTCGTCCGGCTCTGCCAGGTCGTCCTCGGTGGGGGCCACCCGGGAGAGCTGGGCGCGGGCGCGCTGCAGGGCGCTGTTGACCGCCGCGACCGAGGTCTCCAGCAGGCCGGCGACCTCGCTCGCCCGCCAGGCCAGCACCTCGCGCAGGATGAGCACCGCCCGCTGCCGCGGCGGCAGATGCTGCAGGGCCGCGACGAACGCCAGCCTGATCCCGCCCTGCGACGCGACGACCGCGGCGGGGTCCACCAGCGCGTCGGGGATGGGCTCCAGCCAGGTCACCTCCGGCAGCCGCCGTTGCGGTCCCGCCTCAGGGTCGTCGCCGGGGCCGGTGAGGCCGGACGGCAGGGCCCTGCGCCCGCGCTGTTCGAGCGCCGTGAGGCAGGCGTTCGTCGCGATGCGGTAGAGCCAGGTGCGCGGCGAGGCCCGCCGCTCGTCGTAGTCGCCGGACGCCCGCCACGCCCGCAGCATGACCTCCTGCAGCAGGTCCTCCGCGTCGTGCACCGAGCCCAGCATCCGGTAGCAGTGCGTCATCAGCTCACGTCGGTAGGGCCCGGTGAACCGCTCGAACTCCTCGTCACTCCACATGTGCTCTCCCGCGTCGCGTCGCCGTCACCGGTATCTACCGCCGCGCTCGGCGGAACTCATCGATGAGTTCTCCGCCGTCCGCCGGTATGTACCGGCGGACCCACTGCGGAAGGACAAAGAGTGACAATCAGCCATACCGCCCGCCCTGCCCCGGCCCGTGCCGCGCGGCCCTGGCCGATGCTGGCGGTGCTGCTCGCCGGCCAGTTCATGGGACTGCTCGACCTCTACATCGTCAACGTGGCGATCCCCAGGATCGGCGCCGACCTGGGGGCGTCCGGGGCCGCCCTGCAACTGGTCGTCGGCGGCTACATCATCGCGTACGCGACCCTGCTGATCACCGGCGCCCGGCTGGGAGAGCTGTACGGCAGGCGCCGCATGTATCTGATCGGGGTCGCCGGCTTCACCGCGGGCTCGCTGCTGTGCGGGCTCGCGCCGGATGCCGGGACGCTGATCGCCTTCAGGTTCGTCCAGGGGGCCGCGGCGGCGGTGATGGTCCCGCAGATCATGAGCGTGATCCAGACCAGGTTCACCGGCAGGGCGAGGGCGACGGCGCTCAGCGCGTACACCGCGGTGCTCTCGGCCGGTTCGGTCGTCGGGCTGGCGCTGGGCGGGGTGCTGGTCGGCGCGGACCTGGCCGGCACCGGCTGGCGGCCGGTGTTCCTCGTGAACGTCCCCGTGGGCGTCGTGCTGACGCTAGTGGTGCCCCGGCTGGTGCCGCCGGACGCGCCGTCTGACCGGCCGCGCGGCACGCGCCGGCTCGACCTGCGGGGCCTCGCGCTCGCGCTGCCCGCCACGCTGCTGATCGTGCTCCCGCTCGTGCTGGGCCGGGAGGCCGGCTGGCCCGCCTGGACGTACGCGTCGATCACCGCGGGGGTCGCGGTCGCCGCCGTGTTCGCCGTGACGCAGCGCCGTACGGCGGCCCGGGGCGGCGACCCGCTGCTGAACCTGGACGTGCTGCGCGCGACCGGCATGCCGTCGGGCCTGACGGCGCTGCTCGCGCTGATGGTCGCCTACGGCGGGTTCCTGTTCACCTTCGCGGTGCACCTGCAGGGCGTCCTGGGGGAGAGCCCGTTGCGGGCCGGGATCACGTTCCTGCCCATGGCGGCGGCGTTCGGGCTGGGCAGCTTCTACTGGCGCAGGCTGCCTGGGCATGTCCACCACCTGCTGCCACCGGCCGGGCTGGCGCTCAGCGTCCTCGGCACGTCGGCCCTGGCCGTCTCGGTGACCGGCGGCCCGGTGATGTGGGCCGCGCTGGTCGTGTACGGCGCGGGCCTGGGCGTCTCGACCAGCCTGCTCACCCACGCCCTGGTGCACGTGCCGCCCGCCCGCGCCGCCGACGCGAGCGGCCTGCTCACGACGACCATGCAGTTCGGCCAGCTCACCGGTGTGGCGGTGTTCGGCGCGGTGTTCCTCGCCCAGGCCGACCCGCCGCGGCCGGAGGCCATGGGCACGACCGCGTGGTGGCTGACGCTGGCCGCGGCCGCCGGCGCGGCGGGCGCGGTCGCCCTGGCCCGCGCCGCGCGGCCCCGGTCCGCGTGACCCCGTATGCGCCCTGCCACGTGGGACCCGCTGCTCACGGGGGTCCCACGTGGCTCACTCCTTCGGAATCGCGGGTGGACGGCCGGTTCGCGGCGGCCGTCGTCTGGTGGCCGCCCCTGACCACGGCGGTGCCGCCCACGGCGACCGCGACGACCCCGGCCGCCGCCAGCGCCGTACGGTAGCGCTGCCGCGTCCGCCGCCTGCGGCGCTCGCCGAGCCCAGTCAGGAGGTCCACCGGGTCGGGCGCGCCGTCCGCGGCCCGGCGCAGCGCCGCCGCCAGATCCTGCTCGCTTCTCATACTTCCTCCATCTGGCTCGTACGGCGCCGCACGCGCAGCTGCCGAGGGCGCGGGCGGCCTGGCTGCGCACCGTCCCCTCCGAGATGCCGAGGATCCGCGCGATCTGCGCGTCGGGCAGGTCCTCGTAGTAGCGCAGGTCCGCCGCGTCGTCCGCGTCGCCGGTCAGCACGTACGCGTAGCGGTACAGTGCTCCGCCGCGCGCCCGGACGAAATCGTCGAAGGTGTCGTCCACGATTCCAGGGACGTCGCAGGCGCTTCGCACGTTGCATCCGGCGGTGTTGCGTCTCCTGCGGACGCCCTTTGCCATGGCGGCGTTACCGTGGGTGTACGCCCTGGGGAGTGATCCGCCATGCCTGACGGCCGACAGCTCGCGGACCGCGTGCTGGACGCGGTGAACGCTCACGACCTGGGCCGGCTGTCGACGTACTACGACCGGCACGCCGTCCTGGCCACCCCGTTGGGCGTGTGCGAGGGGCGCGAGCAGATCGTCCGATACTGGGAGAGCCTGTTCAAGGGCTTCGCCGACATCGCCGTGACGGTCTGGAACAGGGTGGAGTGCGCCGACCCCGGCTTCAGCGAGTGGACGATGACGGGCACGCACACCGGGTCCTTCGCGCTGCCGGACGGCGGTGTCGCGGGCGCGAGCGGCCGGCGGATCACCGTACGCGGCTGCGGGGCGTGTCACGCGAAGAACGGCCTCGTGGTCGCCCACCGGGACTATTTCGACCTGCTGGAGCTGTACTCCCAGCTCGGGTTCTCACTCGTCCTTGACTAGGTAACCGCCCCCCGCTTTCGGGTGATTTGTGGCTGTTTACGTAGCCTGAAAGTCTGGGAGAGGGGAGGCGTCATGCCCGATCCAGCGGACGCGACCGTGTTCTTCGTGGGAAACGCCACCATGATCATCCGTTCTCACGGGTTCACCGTGCTGACGGATCCGAACTTCCTGCACCAGGGGCAGCGAGCCCATCTCGGCTGGGGGGTGAGCACACGCCGCCGCACCGAGCCGGCGATGGAGATCGGGCAGCTTCCGCCACTGGACCTCGTCGTGCTGTCGCACATGCACGGCGACCACTGGGACAGGATCGCCAGGAACGGCCTCGACAAGGACTTGCCGATCGTCACCACCCGGCACGCGGCGGCCCGGCTGCGCCGTCAGGGATTCGGCCACGCGATCGGCCTGGAGCCCTGGGAGTATCACCACGAGCGCCACGGCGACGGCACGCTGACGGTGACGACCACGCCCGCCCGGCACGCGCCGGGCCCGGCGAACGCGCTGATGCCGCCGGTGGTGGGGAGTGTGCTCGACTTCGCCCACGCCGGCGAGGTGGACCTGCGCCTGCACATCAGCGGCGACACGATCATGGACGAGTGCCTGTCGGAGATCCCGCGCCGCTTCCCCGACATCGACGTCGGCATCGTGCACCTCGGCGGCACGCGGATCTTCGGCGTCACGGTGACCATGGACGGCGCCCAGGGGGTGGAGTGGCTCCGGCTGATGCAGCCGGAGTCGGCCCTGCCCGTCCACTACGACGACTACGAGGCGTTCGCCTCCCCGCTCAAGGACTTCCAGCAGCACGTCCGGAGCGCGGGGCTGTCGCACCTGGTGCACTACATCATGCGCGGGGAGACCTACCGCCTTCCCGTACGGCAGGCCGGCGTACGCCCGCACCGTCCGGTCATCGGGCCTGGCTGACAGGTTCGAGTCAAGGCCTATTGACAGCTCGCTCAGTAAGGGTGTTGCATCTTAATTCAAGCTCTAAAGCTTGCCTGAAGCGCTGGACACGCCGGCGCGCGCCCTCGCACACCGCGACGGTGCGGGCCGGAGATCCTGCTGGCATCCCCCCACCAACCGGAGATCTCCATGCGCAAACCCCGGCTCCTCATCATGGCCGCGGCCATGGTCGTCACCCTCGCCGGCGGCCTGGTCGCCGGCACGGGCGCCGACCCGGCCGACGCCGCCATAGGCCCCGTCACCTGGTCCGACGAGTTCAACGCCGCGGCGGGAACGCCCGTCGACGGCTCCAAGTGGAAGTTCGACATCGGCGGCGGCGGCTGGGGCAACAACGAGTTGGAGTACTACACCAACTCGACCCGCAACGTGTACCACGACGGACAGGGACACCTCGCGATCACCGCACGCAAGGAGAACCCGTCCAACTACCAGTGCCACTACGGCACCTGCCAGTACACCTCCGGCCGCATCCTGACCGCCGACAAGTTCAGTCAGGCGTACGGCCGCTTCGAGGCGAGCATCAAGATTCCGAAGGGCCAGGGCATCTGGCCGGCGTTCTGGATGCTCGGCGGCGGCAACTGGCCGAACACCGGCGAGATCGACATCATGGAGAACGTCGGCAATACGCCCAACACCGTCTATGGCACCGTGCACGGCCCCGGCTACTCGGGCGGCAGCGGCGTCGGCGGCAACCGGACGATCGGCGCGCCGCTCGGCGACGCCTTTCACACCTACCGCGTCGACTGGTCGCCCAACCTCATCGTCTGGTACCTGGACGGCTCGGAGTACTTCCGCGTCACGCCGGCCGACATCCGCGGCAACCAGTGGGTGTTCGACCACCCGTTCTTCCTGATCCTGAACGTGGCGGTCGGCGGCTACTGGCCGGGCAACCCCGACTCCACCACGTCGTTCCCGCAGACGATGCTGATCGACTGGGTCCGCGTCTCCGCGTGGACCAGCGACGGGGGAGGCGGGACCGGCGGCGCGCTGAAGTCCAACCTGAACGGCCGCTGCATCGACATCCCGAGCGCGAACCCCGTCGACGGCGCCCGCCTGCAGATGTACGACTGCAACGGCACCGCCGCCCAGCAGTGGACGATCAACGGTGACGGCACGGTTCGCGCGATGGGCAAGTGCATGGACGCCGCGTCGGCGGGCACCGCCAACGGCACGCCCATCCAGCTCTACACGTGCAACGGCACCGGCGCCCAGCGCTTCACGCTCACCCCGGCCGGCGACCTCGTCAACACCGCCGCCAACCGATGTGTGGACATCGTGGACGTGAACCCCAACAACGGGGCGCGCCTCCAGCTGTGGGACTGCACCGGCGGAGCCAACCAGAAGTGGACCCGCGGCTGACCGCGTGACCGGCGTGAGAGGCCCGGCGCTGTCCGGTCGACGCCTCTCACGCGTCACCCTCTCTCATGGACTAACCGCCAGGAGCAGGAAGGCGGCGCACAGCGTGAGATGGACGCCCGCCTGCAGGACGGTGGCCCGGCCGGGCACCACGGTCAGCGTCGCCACGACGACCGTCAGGCCGAGCAGCACGATGTGCGTCGGGCCGAGCCCGAGCAGCAGCGGGCCCTCCAGCCACAGCGACGCCGCGGCGATCGTCGGAATGGTGAGCCCGATGCTGGCCATGGCCGAGCCGAAGGCGAGGTTCAGGCTGACCTGGACCCGGGCCCGCCGGGCCGCGCGTACGGCGGCGAGGGTCTCCGGCAGCAGCACCAGCAGCGCGATCACGACGCCCACCGCGGACTGGGGAAGGCTCGCCGCGCGTACGGCCGTCTCGATGGCGGGAGACTCGACCTTCGCCAGGCCGACCACCGCGACCAGCGCGCTCAGCAGCAGTGCCAGGCTGGTCACGGCGGCGCGCGTGGTCGGCGGGTCGGCGTGCTCGACGGGGTCCCCGCCCTGGCCGCCGGACTCCACCGGGAGGAAGTAGTCGCGGTGCCGTACGGCCTGGGTGAGCACGAACAGGCCGTACAACGCGATCGAGGCGACCGCGGCGAACGCGAGCTGGGCCGGGGCGAAGGCGGGCCCCGGCCTGCTCGTGGTGAACGTCGGCAGGACGAGGCTCAACGTGGACAGCGTGGCGACGGTGGCCAGCGCGCCTCCGGTCCCCTCCGCGTTGAACACCGCCACCCGCCGCCGCAGCGCTGCGACCAGCAGCGACAGGCCGACGATCCCGTTGCAGGTGATCATCACGGCGGCGAACACCGTGTCGCGGGCGAGCGACGACGCGGCCGGTCCTCCTGACGCGGTCAGACTGATGATCAGCGCCACCTCGATCACCGTGACCGCCACCGCGAGCACGAGCGATCCGAACGGCTCGCCCACGCGATGGGCGATGACCTCCGCATGATGCACGGCCGCAAGCACGGAAGCCGCGAGGAAGAGCGCCGCGATCACCACGACGACGGGAGGAATGGTCCGCCCCCACGCCAGCGCGAGCACTGCCACGGCGAGGATCGGCACGGTCACGGTCCAGGTGGTGGCCAGTCGGCGGTAGCGCAGGATCACGTGATTCATCCTGCCCAAATAGGACTAACGGTAGAAAAAGTATTCAGAGCTGCTTGAGCAGCCAGCGGGGGCCGGTGACCAGAGCGCCGAGGTCCGTCACCCGCTCGCGCAGCCCTCGGTCGGCGGTGACGACGAGGGCGGTCTCCCAGGGCCGCACGCCGCGCACCGCCTCCACGATCGCGTCGTCACCGCTGCCTCCGGCCGCCACGACCGTCAGGTCCCCGGTCACGGGCCCCGGGTCGGCGGCCCCGGCCGCCGCCCCTTCGAGCACCACGACCATGCGCGGGAACCATCGGGTCAGGGCGGGCACTCCTTCCGGCATCTCGCCGAGGCCCTGCCCGCAGAGCGGGATCAGCTCGTTGAGCAGACGGTTCGCGGCGCCCGCGCGGTCCTTCCACCAGCCGTGCTCGGCCCGCGCGCCGATGATGTTGGCCATGTCGAGGACGACGACCACCGGGCTCAGCGCGGGCCGGATCCTCGGCCATGAGTCGGCGAAGCCGGGGTGTAGTTCCTTCGACACGACCTCGTCGGCCGCCACCCAGCGCATGTCCGCGCTCTCGCCGTTGGCGGGCGCGGCGTCGAGCAGCCCTTCGGCCTCCGCGATGACCGTCTGGAACGACCAGCCGCCGTGGTCGTCGACGTAGAGCCCGCGCACCCGGACGAGGTCGGAGTCCAGCGCCGCCTCCTCCCGGGCCTCGCGCAGTGCGCCGGTGATGGCGTCCTCATGGCTGTCGCACGCACCGCCCGGCAACCCCCACGTGCCGCCGTGATGGCTCCACCACGCACGCTTCTGCATCAGCACGTACGGCATGCCGTCGAGCGTGTGGTGCACGGTGAGCAGGCCGGCGGCGCCGTACAGTCCCCAGTGCTGGTGCCCCAGCGCGCACAGGGCCCAGCCGTCGCCGTCCTTCGCCGTCATGCACCCATCTTGCCGCAGCCTGCCGGCTCGCTCTGATGGTCACCACTGTTCGAGGGGGACCTCCACCCCGGCGACCAGATCGAAGAGGGTCACTCCGTCCTCGATGCGGACAACCTGGATCTGTGTCGCGAAGCGTACGTCCCGAAGACGCGTGGCGGCTTCGTGGGCGGTTCGCGGGAAGTGGTAGCGATCGGCCGCGCCGCCGTCCGGGATGGGCCGGGTCGAGCGGACCTCGAACAGGTCCGGCGGCCATACCGGGGGAAGGGGAACGGAGTGGTGCCAACCGGACATCTCTCTCCCGTCATGCCGTCTCCATAGCAGTTGACCTGTGGAACCTGATTGATCGCCAGTGCGTGACGGGGTCGTAGGCCGATCGTTATTAACCGGTAAGCGATCCTTTCCGACCCGGAGTCCGGAGCCCGTTAGCGTGTGAGCCCTCACTCGTGATTCCCCACTTTTCTGGAGAATCAGGAGATGTCATATCTGGAGAGACGCCCGCTTCCTGCGGCCGGAGGAGCGGGCGTTGTCCTCCCTTTTCTCTCCTCCGCGGTGCTGTCGCCGGTGCGGGTGGTGGTGGCCATTGCCCGTCGCCCTCTCCCAGGACTCGACTCTCTCCCCTGTCGGTGCATCGGCACCGGCAGGGGGTCGGGTATGAGGGGTGGCGACGGGGGTCCGGATGGGCGGGGTCTTCGACGGCGGCGGCCCGATGAACGCCGAGTCCGCCTGCGGCTGCCGCCCTGTTTCCGAGTTCTCGCCTGAACGTTTCACCCGGTCCCGGGTCCCGTTCTTCGTCGTCGGCAGTCCCTGTGCAAGTGAGAGACGTCGTACGCGAAAAGCCGCCGCGGCGCGGCGTTGACCGGCGATCGATGGGCTCATAGCTTGATGCGCGGTGTTCCTGTAGATGGATGTAGTTCAGGTGCACGAAAACCCTTGTGGGGTCAGGAGTCATTCCTCGGTCAGGGGCCCTGCGCGACCTGCAAGGAGCTCGGTTGTGAGAAGCAGAACCAGAACGGGTGCCGGGGTGGTCAGCGCCCTCGCCGGAGTCGCCGCCCTGGCCGGCGTGGTCACTGCCGGAACGGCGCAGGCCGCCACCGGGTGCGCCGTGACCTACACGACCAACGACTGGCCGGGTGGGTTCACCGCCACCATCACGATCCAGAATCTGGGCGACGCGATCAACGGCTGGACGCTCGGGTTCGCCTTCCCCGACAGCGGTCAGAAGGTGGACACCGGGTGGTCGGCCACCTACAGCCAGAGCGGGCAGAACGTCACGGCCAAGAACGTGGACTACAACGCCGCCATAGCGACCGGCGGGTCGTTGTCCATCGGCTTCAACGGCAGCTGGTCGGGGTCCAACCCCAAGCCGGCCTCGTTCACCCTGAACGGCGTCACCTGCACCGGCTCCACCACGACCTCGTCCCCCACGCCGACCGCCACCCCCACGCGCTCGCCCTCGCCCTCGCCCACCGCCACGCGCTCGCCTTCGCCTTCGCCCTCGCCCACCGCCACGCGCTCGCCTTCGCCTTCGCCCTCGCCCACCGCCACGCGCTCGCCTTCGCCTTCGCCCTCACCCACGACCACACCGTCGAGTGGTGCGCTGTACGTGTCGCCGATCGGCAGGGACGGCGCGGCGGGGACGCAGTCGGACCCGACGACCCTCACCGCGGCGATCACCCGCGCCACTCCCGGCGGGACGATCTACCTGCGCGGCGGGACGTACAACCTCGCGCAGACGGTCACCATCGCGCCGGGCAACAACGGCACCTCGAGCGCCCGCAAGACCCTGTCCGCCTATCCCGGCGAGACGCCGGTGCTGAACTTCTCGGCCCAGAGCGAGTCCTCGTCGAACCGCGGACTCGCTGTGAACGGCTCGTACTGGCACGTCTACGGCATCGTCGTCGAGCGTGCCGGTGACAACGGGATCTACGTCGGCGGCAGCAACAACATCATCGAACGCACGGTAACCCGGTTCAACCGCGACACCGGGCTGCAGCTCGGGCGGATCGCCTCCGACACACCCCGCGACCAGTGGCCGTCCAACAACCTCATCCTCAGTGCGGAGTCGCACGACAACGCCGACTCCGACGGCGAGGACGCCGACGGCTTCGCCGCCAAGCTCACCACCGGCACCGGCAACGTCTTCCGCTACGCCGTGTCCCACAACAACATCGACGACGGCTGGGACCTCTACACCAAGACGGATACGGGAGCCATCGACCCGGTCACCATCGAGGACTCCCTGTCCTACAACAACGGCACCCTCACCAACGGCAGCCAGGCCGGCAACGGCGACCGCAACGGCTACAAGCTCGGCGGCGACAAGATTTCCGTCAACCACATCATCCGGCGCAACATCGCCTATCACAACGGCCATCACGGGTTCACCTACAACAGCAACCCCGGCACGATGTCGATCTCGGACAACGTCAGCATCGACAACACCGAGCGCAACTTCTCCTTCGACGCCGGCACCTCGGTGTTCCGCGGTAACACCTCCTGCCGCAGCGGCAGCGGGAGCAACGACAAGATCGTCGGTAACGCGGACAGCTCCAACCAGTTCTGGTCCGGCTCGAACGGATCCCGGTGCTCCTCCTACACCGGCGCCCTGGGCTGGTCCTACGCCTCGGACGGGCACCTCGTCGTGACCTTCGGCGGCAGGCCGGTCACGCCGTAACCGGTCGTCTCGTCACCCGGCATGCGCTCCCCGGCGGACGGACCTCTCTCAGGGTCACCGCCGGGGCGACCCGCCCACCGTGCCGGAGGCGGTGGGCGGGGCCTGCCGGGATGAGGCCGTCCCCCGACCGCCCCGTAGGTGAATGCGAACCTTCACGCCTTCTCCACGAGCCTCACAGATAGCCGATTGAGCGTCGGCCCCGATCTCAGCGGCCGTTGACGGAGAAGTGCTGGTAGTCCTTGGCACCGGACCACGAGCCGCCCCAGCCCCAGCCGATCTGCTCGAAGGCCCGCACCACGCGGTCTCCGCTGTTGATAACGCCCGGCTTCTTGAGCGGCCGGTCCACGAACGCGTCCGCGTTGCGGTGGGCGTTGGAGCCGTTCGCGTAGACGTACGGGTTCTCCCGCGGGTTGAGGTCCACCGCCAGGCCGTACGCATGGTTGGACCAGCTGCCCGAGCCGGTGGCGTTGCGGCAGTTGAAGGCCGAGGTGTTGTCGGCGTCGATGGAGTCGTAGTCGCTGCCCTTGTAGACGTCGACGGGCTCCATCCGGCGGATGGGGTAGCGCATGTCGTAGAGCTTCCCGAAGACGGAGGCCACGTCCTCGGCCACCTTCTTGTTGACCACGAGAGTGCCGGTGTGCGCCTGGTCGTCGAAGCCCCAGTAAGTCATGGTGATCTTGCGCAGCCCGCTCAGCGGAACCGGGCAGCCCGGACGCCAGGAGTATCGGACGTCGTCGCGGGACACCTTCTCGATCTTCGCGGAGAAGGCGGGCGGCCCGCTCGGGCTCGGCGTGGGCTCGTTCCCGGGCGCGGGCGAGGCCGGCGCGGACGAGGGCGTGACGGGCGACGGGGTGGCGGACGCGGAGGAGATCGGCGCCGCCGAGGGAGCGGCAGGCGTGGACGAGTCCGCCGCCGGTGACGCCGGGGCGGGCGCGGACACCCGGGTCCGGGCGGTGGCGGACGCGCCGGCGTCGCCGACCCCTGCGCAGCCGGTCATTCCGACGAGAGCCGCCATCACTACCGCTGACCTGCGGTTCCACAAGGAGGTCATAGGCGCAGATTACCCGCGGCCGAGGCGTGCGCAGGCGGTCGCGCACGCTCCTGTGGACAGCGGGACGCCTGTGGACAAAGCTCCGGCGGTTGGCCGGAATCGCCGTATGGAAGGGGCGCAAGCCGTACGAATTGACGATCGGAATCGTCGTGGGCCGCCGCTAGGGTGGCGTCGTGCTTGAGCATCTGCGTTTCGGCGAGTTGAGCGTGCCGACCCACGCGTTTTTCGTGGGTCTCGGCGTGCTCCTCGCGAGCGTGGTGTTCGTCCTGGAGGCGCGGCGCCGGGGGGCCCTGCGGGAGGAGTCGCTCGTCGCCGTCACCGGCGCGCTGGTCGGCGGGGCGATAGGCATGCGGCTGTCCGGATGGGCCGAGCATCTCGACCCCGCGCTCAACCCCGGCCTTCTCGAGGCGTGGATGTTCGGCGCCCGGAGCATCCTCGGCGGCCTGACCGGCGCGTACGTCGGGGTGCTGGTGGCGAAACGGCTGATCGGCTACCGGGAGCGGACCGGTGACCTGTTCGCGCCCGCCGTCGCGCTCGGCATGGCCGTCGGCCGCATCGGCTGCTTCCTCACCGAGGCCCCCGGCCGTCCCACGAGCCTTCCCTGGGGGGTCCACGCGCCCGCCACCGTCCCGGAGTGCCCCGGCTGCCTGTCCGGGCAGGCCATGCATCCGTCATACCTGTACGAGACCGTGTTCCAGCTCGCCGCCTTCGGCGCGTTGCTGTGGGCGCGGAGCCGGGTCGACAGGCCGGGCGAGCTGTTCACCCTGTATCTGGGCGCGTACGCCGTCTTCCGGTTCCTCGTCGAGTTCACCAGGGCGAACGAGACGGTCTGGCTCGACCTGACCCGCCCGCAGTGGTTCCTCGTCCCGGGGCTCGTGCTCCTCGCCGTCCGCCTCGGGCTCGGATATCGCAAGGGGTTCTACGACCGGCTGCTCCCCCTGCGGGGCGAGCGGCGACCGCTGTTACCGGCCGCCCGGCTGTCGCCTGCGGGCGAGGAGGAGAGATGAGCACACCCCCCGAGCCGCCCGAGCGGCCGAACGACCCGCAGCCGGGCGATCCTCCCCGGCATCCGCCCGTGCCGCCGCCTCCCGGCGCGCCGTACGGTCCGGGCGGCCCGCCGCCGCCTCAAGGCCCGGCCGGCCCGCCGCCGTACGGACCGGGTGGGCCGTATGGGCCAGGTCCCGGCGGGCCGTACGGACCGGGTGGGCCGCGCCCGTGGCCGCCGCCCCAGGCGCAGAACACGACCGGCGTGGTCATCGCGATGACGATCGCGGGGATCGTGGCCTACGTGGTCGTCAACTTCGTGCTCTTCCTCGCGACCCTCGCGGCGGCGGACGGAGTCGCGAGCGAGCACAAGAACGTCGCGCTCATCGGTGGATCGGTGATCCTGGCCCTGATCGCGTTCGGCGGCGGAACGCTGCTGCTCCTTCTCCGTAAGCCCTGGTCGCGGGGGCTCGGGCTGGGGCTGATGATCGGCTGGGCGCTCATGACGATTTTCACCGCCGGCTTCTGCACCGGGATCAACCCCTCGCTCTACACGGACGGTGCACTGTGACCACCGGAATGCCACTGCGGGGAGACCGCATCCTCCGCTACGTCAACGCGTTCTGCCCCCGCTGCCACGACGAGCGGCCGGACCGCCCGCTGGCGGAGGTGCCGCGCCTGTCCGGCTGGCTCGCGGCCCGCGACGGCCGCGTCTTTCTGGAGCGCGGCTGCCGGACCCACGGCATGGTCAGGACCCTCTACGACGAGGACCCGGAGATCCTCGCCTACTTGGAGGAGTGGACCGCCCCCACCAAGGCCCATCTGCCCGACGTCGCCGGCAACTTCGACCCGATCCCGGAGGCGTACCTGCGGGGACTGCCGGAGATGCAGACCCAGCACACGTGCATCCTCCTGGAGGACGTGGCGGAGGCGTGCAACCTGCGCTGCCCGACCTGCTTCACCGACTCCTCGCCCGACCTGCGGGGAATCGTGCCGGTCCGGGAGGTGCTCGCCAACGTCGACCAGCGCCTGGCCCGCGAGAACGGCCGTCTCGACGTGCTCATGCTCAGCGGCGGCGAGCCGACCCTCCACCCCGACCTGCCCGAGTTGCTCGCCGAACTGACGGCCCGGCCCGTCACCCGCATCCTGATCAACACGAACGGGCTCCTGGTGGCCCGGGACGACGCCCTGCTCGACCTGCTCACCGAGCACCGCGAGCGCGTCGAGGTCTACCTGCAGTACGACGGCCTGTCGGCCGAGGCGTCCCGGCACCACCGGGGCGGCGACCTGCGGCGGTTCAAGGCGGAGGCGCTGCGGCGGCTGTCGGAGCGGGAGATCTTCACCACGCTGGTCATGACAGCTGCCCTCGGAGTGAACGACGGCGAGATCGGCGATGTGGTGCGCCTGGCCCTCGACACGCCGTACGTCGGCGGCGTGTCGATCCAGCCGCAGTTCGGCTCGGGGCGGTCCGGCGCGATCGACCCCATGGACCGGCTCACTCACACCGGGGTGCTCAAGCGGCTCGGCCCCCAGACGGGCGGCCTGGTCACCTGGCGCGACCTGACCGCCCTGCCCTGCTCGCATCCGCACTGCTGCTCGGTCGGCTACATGATCAAGGACGACGCCGACCAGTGGCGCTCGCTGACGGCGTTGATCGGGCACGACCGCCTCAAGGAGAATCTCGGGCTCGTCTCCAACCGCATCGCCGACTCCGAGATCCCCCGACAGCTCCGCATGGCCGTGCAGGAGTCGCTGCTCGGCCTGCTGTCGGAGCAGTCGTCGCTGTCGCACCCCGAGATCGGCAAGGTCTGGCGCGACATCTGCGAGAACTGCGACCTCGGGATGACGACCCTGCTGACGCTCGCGTCCTCGGCCCTGCCCGGGCGCAAGCGGCGGCTGCGCCGGTTGCTGGGCGAACGGGTCGTACGCATCACGATCAAGCCCTTCATGGACATGTCCACCATGCTGGAGGAGCGTCTGGTGCAGTGCTGCGTCCACGTCGGCACCCGCTCGGACCAGGACCAGTGCGCGCCGTTCTGCGCCGTGCAGGCGTGGCCCGCGCTCGCGCGTCAGCGCCTGTCCGCCGTCGCCGCGGCCGACGTCGGCGTACGGCTCCCGCTGCTGGAGATCACATGAGAGGCGTGACGCGGCGGTGACCGCCGACGGAGAACCGGCGCCCGGCGACCGGCCGACCGGCGTCGCGTACGAGCAGGCGCGCGCCGCCGAGTCGGCCCGGGCGTCCGAGGGCGGGCAGGCCAAGCCGTACGACCCGCTGAGGCTGTGCGTCTACGCGACGGTGGCGCTGCTCGCCTGGCTGTTCGGAGCGTGGGCCGTGCTCGGGTTCGCGGCCCTCGGGTTCGCCGGATACTGGCGGGCCCGCCGCGCCGGGCTGACCAGGAGCAAGTGCTATCTCAGGGACACCCGGCTCGTCCTCGCCTACCTGGGACTGATCACCCTGGTCGCCGCGGCGGCCCTCGTGCTCCCGCACACGCTCCGTTAGGCGTGAAGTGGGCCATGACATAGTCGTGGTCGTAGTCCCGATGCGTGAGATGGAAGTCCGACTCCGAGGCGCAGAGCTCGAAACGGGAGCTGAGCGCGAGACCGAAGCCGGTGCCCGTCGCACTGATCGTCGCACTGCCGGCGCACGGAGGATCGGGGGTGCCGCTATCCCGTGAGTCCGAGTTCGCCCGCGCGCAGCCCGGCCTGGAAGCGTGAGCCGGCCTCCAGCGCGTCCATGAGCTCCGCGACACGCCTGCGGTACGTACGCAGCGACAGGCCGAGATGCCGCGCCGCGGTCTCGTCGGTGTAGCCCGCACCGAGCGCGCGCAGGACGGCCCGGCTGTCGTCGTCGAGGTGCGGCGCGTCGCCGCGCAGGTAGGCGGTCAGCTCGGTGGCGGCGTCCCAGGCGGCCAGGAAGAGGGAGTACACGCCGTTCACCAGGGTGGGTGAGGTGGTCACGGTGTACTCGCGGGGGCCGGGCCGGTCCCGTTCCGCGAGGATCATCACGCGCCGGTCGATGACGATCGTCTCGTGCGGCAGCGGTGTGGAACTGATGCGCACCTCGACGCCGGTGGTCATGACCTCGCGCAGGTGCGCCCGCGCGGCCTCGTCGGCGAGGGCGACGGGGGTGAACAGCTTCTTGACGGCCAGACCGGAGGTGCCGGGGCCGGGCATCCGCCGGGTTATGGACTGCCGTGCCTCGGGCCGCGACCACGTGTCGAGATCGCGGGCCGCGCACGCGAACACGTGCCGGGCACCGGTGAACAGGTGACCGGCACGGGCCACGAGCTCCGCGTCGCCGCGGACCGTGATGACCTTATCGGCTGTCACCCCCTCATTATGACCCCGCAGGACGTGGCAGCTTGCTGCCATCGCGTTGGCCGTCGTCCTCGGCTGCACGAGGCTGACGGGTATGACGACGAACACGAACGCCGCGCTCGGCGGCACGTTCCTCCTCGGCGGCGACCTCCCCGTTCACCGGCTCGGCTTCGGGGCCATGCGGCTGCCGATCGGCACCTTCCAGGGCGCCGTCCGCGACCCGGAGACGGGCGTCGCCGTCCTCCGCCGCGCCGTCGAGCTCGGCGTGGACCACATCGACACGGCATGGTTCTACCGGCGGGAAGGCGTGGCTTCCAACGACCTGATCCGCCGGGCGCTCGCGCCGTACGCGGACGACCTGGTGATCGCGACCAAGGTCGGCCCCCTGCTCGACGAGACCGGAATGCCGAGCGGCGAGGCCGGCCCGGCCGAGCTGCGCGGGCTGGTGGAGGACAACCTGCGCACCCTCGGCGTGGAACGGCTCGACCTGGTCTACCTGCGGGTCGGCGGCATGAGCGGCCCGGGCGGCGTCTCGATCTCCGACAGGTTCGCGGTCCTGGCCGAGCTTCGCGAGGAGGGACTGATCAGGCACCTGGGCCTCAGCAACGTCGACGCCGATCAGTTGGACGAGGCGCTGGCGATCGCCCCGGTGGCCGCCGTGCAGAACAGCTTCCACGTGCAGGACAGGGGCGACACCGAGCTCCTGGCCCGGTGTGAGAAGGACGGCATCGCCTTCGTGCCCTTCTTCCCGCTCGGCGGCGGGTGGCGGCCCATCGACCAGGCGCGCCTGGCGGCGGTGATGGAGCGCCACGGGGCCACCGCCCCGCAGATCGCGCTCGCGTGGCTGCTGGCGACCTCGCCCGCGGTGCTCGCGATCCCCGGCACGGGGTCCCTCGACCACCTGGAGGAGAACATGGGGGCGGGACGGATCCGGCTGACGCCGGAGGACCTGGCCGCCCTGGAGGACTAGGCCGCGCTGCGGACCCGTGCGAGCCGGTGAACGACGGCGTTTGACGGAGCTTTCGTGGAAAGCTCGCGCAGGTGTTCGATGACGCGCTACAGTCATGGCCATCGGATCGAACACGGGTTCGGTCGAGTCCTGGCAGGTAAGGGGTGTGTGATGGCTGTGCCCACGGTGTCCGCCGCCCCCGTTCCGGCCGTCGCCGTTTCCGTGGCGTTCGATCCGATCGTGCCCTCCCCGGCTCCGCCCGCTGTCGTCCCGGTCGTCCCGGTTCAGGCTCCGCCCACCGCCGGGCGGTGCGTGCCGAGGCCGCGCCGGGCGACACGCCGTAGCGCTCTCTACGGAAATCTACGACGGCCGCTATATCCCGTCATAAAGTCCGAGAGCGTGGACCCCGTGCGCAATCCCTACGCCCCCGGCGCCGGCCAGCGCCCCCCGGAACTCGCCGGACGCGACCGCGAGCTGCAGCAGTTCGAGATCGTGCTTGAGCGGGTCGCCCGGGGCCGCCCGGAGCGGAGCATGGTCCTCACCGGCCTGCGCGGCGTGGGCAAGACCGTCCTGCTCAACACGTTCAAGTCGATGGCCATGCAGCGGCTGTGGGGCACCGGCAAGATCGAGGCCAGGCCCGACCAGTCGATCCGCCGCCCGGTGTCCGCCGCGCTGCACATGGCCATCAGGGAGCTCGCCCCCCGGCACCGCGCCCCCGAGCGCATCGAGGAGTTCCTCGGCGTGCTCAAGGCGTTCGCGATGCGCGATCCCGCCGCGGCGAAGGGCACCTCGCACTGGTCACCCGGCATCGACGTGCCCGCCGCGCGCGGCCGGGCCGACTCCGGCGACCTGGAGATCGACCTCACCGAGCTGTTCGTCGACGCCGCGGGCGTGGCGACGGACCTCGGCGTCGGGATCGCGCTGTTCATCGACGAGATGCAGGACGTGCAGGCGCCGGACGTCTCGGCCCTGTGCGCGGCCTGCCACGAGCTGTCGCAGAACGGCGGCCCGTTGATCGTCGTCGGCGCCGGCCTGCCCCATCTGCCGAGCGTGCTGTCGGCGAGCAAGAGCTACTCCGAGCGGCTGTTCCGCTACGCGCGCATCGACCGGCTCGACCGGGACGCCGCCGACCTGGCGCTCATCGCCCCGGCCGCCCGCGAGGACGTCGAGTTCACCCCCGACGCGCTCGACGCGTTGTACGAGGCGGCCGACGGCTACCCCTACTTCGTCCAGGCGTACGGCAAGGTCGCCTGGGATTTCGCCCCGCGCAGCCCGATCACGGCCGAGGACATCAAGGTGTCCGCCCCGGAGGCCGAGGAGGAGCTCGCGGTGGGCTTTTTCGGCAGCCGATATGAGCGGGCCACCCCCGCCGAGCGGGACTACATGCACGCCATGGCCCAGCTCGGCGACGACCCGGTGCCGACCGCCGAGGTGGCCGAGGCACTGGGTCGCAAGCCGTCGAGCCTGTCCCCGGCCCGCGACAGCCTGATCAAGAAAGGCCTGATCTACAGCGCCGAGCGCGGCGTGATCGGGTTCACCGTTCCGCATTTCGGGAGGTTCCTCCGTGCGCAGCCGCTCTGATCGGCGCGCCCATCGACCTCTCTACGGCTTTCTAGAGGGGAAGCTAGAGAGCCGTAGAGAGTTGAAGTGAAAGTCCTCGATGCGGGAATCTACGCCTGTATAGCGTCAGGCCGATACAGGCGTAGATTCCCGCAGAGAGGCGTCGCCGGGGTCATCGGCCGCAGCCACACGTCCGTCGGCGTCGACCACGACGGCGCGTACGGCGGGACGCCGACCGCTGAGCTGCACGGCGAACACGACCTCCGCGTCCCCCTGGGCGGGGAAGACGAAGAAGCGCCAGCACAGCTCACGCCACATGTCCGACGGCTCCTCCGTCAGCAGTGACCCTGCGTGGGCCCGCCACGCCGCGCTCGCCCGCAGGCGCGACAGCGCCCGTCCGGGCGGCATCGGCCGCTGCTCGCACGGCGGCCGGTGACGCAGGCGGGAGACGATCTCGTCGATCTCGGGTGAGCAGGCGAGCAGCAGGGCGACGCCCCCGCCGATCCAGGGCGCCGTCGCCGCGGTGACATGAGGCAGGCCTGTGACGCCGTCGGCCCCGGCGAGGGCCGCCATCGCGGTCAGCGCCGCGGCCCGGCCGATCGACCGCAGCCCGACCGGCGCGTCGCTCACGTCTCCGAAGCAGCCGCACCCCACGTCCGGCCGCCGCCTGCGCAGATCCCACAGGACGTACGTCGCCATGGCGAAGAACGCGGCCGGCAGCCACCGGGCGACCGGGTGATCCACGACCAGCAGGCCGGCCGCCAGGGCGAACTCGACCAAGGCGCAGGCGATCATGGCCGGCCTGGCGAAGCGCTCGGGCATGAGCACCGCCGGGCCGAGCCGGGCCAGCGCGCCCGGCGACGCCTCGCGCCCGACCGTGGCCAGCTTGGCGACGCCGCCCAGCGCCAGCGTCGCCACGAGGATCGGCAGCGCGGCGGCCGCGATTGTCGAAAGCACCGGTCACCCCAATCCGACGCGGGCGTTGAAGCAGCCCTTGGTCAAGTCTCCTCCGAGCGCGACGTACGAGGACGCGGTCAGTTCCACGATCCTGCCGCGCGGGGACGTGCCGCATTCCAGACATCGGTCACAGAACCGCCCAGTCAGGCACCCGCACGCGACGATCGGCAGCGCGTCCGCCCGGCCGTCGCACACGTTGCGTACGCGCAGCAGCGAGCCCAGCGCGAGGTACGGCAGGCCGGCGCAGGAGACGCCGGAGTCGTCACAGCCGGTGTCCTCGCGTTCGAGCATGGGATAGGCGACGCCCTGCGTGATGCCCTCCTCCGCGCAGTCCGTGAGGTCCGCCCACACCGCCGTGCCCGAGATGCCCGCCTCGCTTCCTCCGTACGTCAGCGTGGGCGGGGGCACGGCCGTGGCCCGGTAGGGCGGCTGCGAGGTCGCCGGGAGATGCGCGAACGACGTGCCCTGGTCGAGCAGCCCGATCGCGTCGAACAGGAAACCCGGCTCCAGCTTGGGATGCCGCACCCGGATCCGCCCGGAGTAGCGGTAGGGCACGACGATGGAGCGTTCCCGGCGATGTGGACCGCAGTCGAGTTCGACGGTGAGGTCGCGCCTGCCGCTGACCTGCCGGATGACGCCGGTGATCCGGGTGATGTCGGCCCAGACGCGCTCGGCGACCGTGCCTCCGCGCAGTGCCCGGATGACGACCCGGGCTCCGGCCGGCAGATCGGCGGGCGCCACCGTGCCCCCGCGCCACGCGGTTGCCCATGGCGCGATCACCAGGCGCCGCTGCTCGCCGTCGGCGGTCTCGAGGATGATCAGGTGCGGGCTCACGTCGAGGAGGTCGCCGCTGACCACGTCGAACGGCTCCGTCTCCTCCGGCGAGCGCGGCGCGGGCCGGGGGTCGCGGCCGAGAACCGCCGCCGTCAGCTTCCGCCTTCGCTCTCCGGCCCGGTTCGGCATCGCCCCTTCCACGCTCTCCAGCCTCACATGCCGGACGGGGATGGAGAGGCGTTTTTCCGGGCGATGGTGGCGTCCGGGATCAATATTCCTCCTCCCGGTGCAAGGCGTTGCCACCCGTTTCGGGCAAACCACTGCCCGGCAGGACGTACGGCATGCGCTACGGGCCGCCACCGGCTTGCCCGGTCTTTGCCCAGGCGGGTGCGAAACCTGGATTTCGGTTCAGCCGGATCCGGGGGCGCGGCTGCGATTCTGGCACGAGATGCCTCTCTGGCCGGGTTGGTGATCCCTGATCGTGAACCATGAGGAGTTCCGCACGTACGTCCAGTCTCGCGGGGCGGCCCTGCTCCGTGTGGCCAACCAGTTGACCGGCAACCCCACCGACGCCGAGGACCTCCTGCAGACCGCCCTCGCGCGTACGTACCTCGCGTGGGACCGCATCCGTGACCGGTCGTCGCTCGACGGCTACGTGCGGCGGGCGATGGTGAACATCAACATCTCCTGGTGGCGGCGGCGCAAGCTGGAGGAGTACCCCTCCGAGGAGCTTCCCGACGTACCGGTGCAGCAGGATGCGCGGCACCGGTACGACGAGCTGGAGCAGGCGCTCGACCGTCTCCCCGCCAGGCAGCGTACGGCGATCGTGCTGCGCTACTACGAGGACATGACCGAGCCCGAGATCGCCAGGACCCTCGGGATCAGCGTGGGCACGGTCAAGAGCTCGGTCTCGCGCGGCATGGCCAAACTGCGCGGCGACCTGGTCGTGCCCGACGCCCGCAAGAGGGTCAACTGACCGTCACCTCTCGCAGACCACGCCGTCATTGTCGCGGTCCTCGTACCACACGTACTCAGGGTCGGTGCCGCGGTAGTACGGGCCGTATCCGTTGGCGTTCGCATCCTCACAGGTGTCGTACTTGGGGTCGAGCGACCCGTTCGAAGCACTGGGGCTGGCGCTCGGGTTGGGGCTGGGAGTGGGGCTCGGGGAGGGCCGCACCGTGGCGACCGAGCCGGGAGTGGCCCCCTGCGGAATGGGCTCGAGGGAGTACGTCGTGCCGGGTGGGGCCGGAGAAGCGTCCACCGGCTCGATCGGCGCCGGGGTCGCGCCGCCGGCCCCCGGCGGGGGCTGGACGCTCTCACGCTTGTCGTACGTGTCGGCCGCCCAGCAGCCCGACCACAATCCCAGCTTGTCGGTCTGCGCGCGCACCTGCTCCCAGTACTGCCAGTCGGTGTAGCTGTGCTCGGGGAAGGAGTTCACGGTCTGGGCCAGGCCGTTCCTGACCATGTCGCCGTTGACGTAGACGCCCTTGGGCGACCACAGATAGATCAGGATGCGCCCCTGCTCGGGAACCTGCTCGGCGGCCCGGACCCACGCCGGCTTGCCGGCCGGTAGCAGGGCCTTCAACCGGGCGGCCGCCTCCTGGGACCAGCAGACGCCCTTGGCGGGGGCGTCCGCCTCCAGCAGGCCGATCCGTACGGTCCTGCCGCTCGTGGTGACGACATCGGCGGTGTCGCCGTCCACGACCTTCTTCACGGTCACCTGGACGGCGTCCTTCGGCACGGTCTTCGGCCGTGGCGTATTGACCGGCGTGGTCTTCGTCGTCTTGGGGACGGCCTTGGGGGTGATCGTCCTCGTCACGGTGACCGTCGGCTGCGGGTTGGGGCTCGGGCTGGTCGCGGCGGGCGTCTGCGAGGCCGTCGTACTCGGACTCGGACTCGCACTCGGACTCGGACTCGGACTCGGACTCGCCGTGGCCGCGGCGAACGCGGAGGTGGAAGCGGCGACGGGAACGGCGAGGGCCGCGGTGGCGAGGACGGCGAGTGCGCGTGAGGGGAAACGCACGGGCGCTCCATGGGCTCGGGTACGGGGGACTGCGTCGGCTGTCGTGGAGCCGTTTCCTGGATTACGGAGTCCACCAGAAATCGATCGTTTACGCCAGTCCGTCCGGTCGGTTCCCTCGAATCACGTTCTGCCGGGACTCAGCCCGTCCTGGCCCGCGCCGTCCTGCTCGCCTCCCGTACGCCGGCGGTCGCGCAGGGCCGTACGACGTCGCGGATCACCCGCAGCGCCTTCAGGAAATCGGCGAGCTGGGTTTCGGTCAGCAGCCCGGTGAACCAGGTCTCGATGTCCTTGACGTGCTGGGGGAGCACCGTCCGCAACCGTTCCGCCCCCACCTCGCTCAGCACGGCGTACGAGGCGCGGCGGTCGGTGGCGCAGGCATGCCGTTCGACGAGCCCGTCACGTTCCAAGCGGTCGACCACACGGGTGATCCCGCTCGTGGACAGCGACGTCTGGGCCGCGAGGTCGCTCATCCGCAGGCGTCGTTCGGGGGAACGCGCAAGGCGGATCAAGGTCTCGAAGTCGACCTCGGACAGTCCGGCGGCGGCCAGCGTGGGGCTGGTCTTGGCGACCAGCCCGGTGAAGACCTCCGCGAGCAGGCCCATCGCCGTGAGCCGGGGGTCGTCGAATGGGTCCATGACCCAAGTCTACGGCACGATAGTTGACGTGAGGAATATTTCTCCGGTAGACATTTGCTGAGTGAGACATCCGCACAGCAACAATCTGGGGAGCAGCCATGAGCATCCGTGAGTGGGAGGGCCTGAAGGTCCCGACGGCCGGCGAGTTCGCGCTGGACAAGGCCCACACGCGCGTCGGCTTCGTCGTCAAGCACATGATGGTCAGCAAGGTCCGCGGCCACTTCGCCGACTACGAGGGCAAGATCGTCATTGCCGAGAACCCGCTCGAGTCCAGCGTGGACGTCGTCATCAAGGCGGGCACGATCGAGACCGGTGCGGCCGACCGCGACGGCCACCTGCGGAGCGACGACTTCCTGAGCGCCGACAAGTTCCCCGAAATCACCTTCCGCAGCAAGCGGGTGAGCAACCTGTCGGGCAACGAGTTCACGCTCGTCGGCGACCTCACGATCCGTGACGTGACCAAGGAGGTCGAGCTCAAGGTCGAGTTCAACGGCGCCGCCAACAACCCGTGGGGCCAGGAGATCTTCGGGTTCGGCGCGGAGACCGAGATCGACCGCGAGGAGTACGGTCTGACCTGGAACCAGGCCCTGGAGACCGGCGGTGTCCTCGTCGGCAAGAAGGTCAAGATCGAGATCGAGGGCGAGGCCGTCCGCCAGGCGTAGCCTGTGCCGACGCTGAGGCGGGTTATCCACACTGTGTGCACAGCCCTTGTCCACAACCTGTGGACAAGGGCTGTGCATCGATCCAAACGTCCCGTGGCGTGGATTCCCAGCACAGGGGCGAACGTCACCCGGCAATCCGCTTTGCCGCCTTGGGCGATCGCCGGTACGCTGTGCTGAGCAACGCGCTACCAGGAGGCTTCGCCTAGTCAGGTCTATGGCGCCGCACTGCTAATGCGGTTTGGGTCTTAAGCCCATCCGGGGTTCAAATCCCCGAGCCTCCGCAGATCAAAGCCCCTCTCGCTGACTTCAGCGAGAGGGGCTTTTTGATCTCCACAGGGCCTCTAGTTGCAGTTCTAGTTGCAGTTGCTCTCAGCCTTCGGGTTGCGGGCGCTTTCAGTCCTCGCCCCACAGGGCCGCCCCCATGCGCTCGCTGGCGTCCTGCACCTGGGGACTGGCGATGTGGGTGTAACGCTCAGTGGTCGTCACCCGCGCGTGGCCGAGGATCTCCTGCACGACCCGGATGTGGACGCCCTGCTCGACGAGTAGGGTCCCGGCGGTGTGGCGGGCGTCGTGGAGGCGGGCTTCCCTGACCCCGGCCTGGCGCAGGAGTGCCTTCCACATCTTGTAGTCCTCGCTGCGCTCCATCGGCCGGCCCCGCCTCGTCGGGAAGAGCAGGTGCGTGATCCTCCCAGAGCTCACCGGCCTCCGCGCGTTCGGCGTCCTGGCGCTTCTTGTGCTCACGGAGGATCGGAAGCAGCTCGGGCGGACACTGGAGGGTCAGACGGCTCCGGCCCTTGCGTTGCCGAAAGACGATGCCGCCGCCCGTACGCTTCGGGCACCGGTCGGCGTGGCCGGTGCAGTCCTTGGCGCATGTTCGCGTCGGGCAGACGTGGCCGCGCTTTGTCTCGAGTAGGCCAGCCGCCCCGTCGCCTGGTGGACGTACGGCTTGACCTCCAAGCCCTCGAACTCGGCCGGGGCCAGCGGCACGCCCGGCAGCGACGGCGGGACGACCGGCTGAACCTCGGCGAGGATCTTCACGGTCACCGTCTTCTGCGCGGCCTTGAGCGAGGGGTCGGCGTCCATCACCGGGACCTGCCAGATCGGCAGGCCGGTCGCCTTGTCCTTGGCCTGGGTGTCCCGCTTGGCGTCGAAGTCCTTCGCCGCGGTCACCTCGCCCACGACGTAGCAGCCGTGCGGGAACAGCAGCTCGAAGCTGATCGGGATGGGTCCTTGCATGCCACGTTCACCATCTCCTTGTCTACCCCCCTAGACGGCGACGGCCGTTCCGTCACGAGAACTGTCTAGGGGGCTATGCGGAAGACGATAGCTTGCATCTACCCCAACTGTCTAGGGGGGTAAACGACAGTCGTGAGGGAGGTTGTAGGCCAGCAGCGTGGGGTGCGATTAGAACGTCAGATATGGGTGCGAATCTGTCGCACGGGATGTCCGAGCGCGGCACCGAGGACGGCTAGTTCCTCGTCGCTGAACCAGGCGCGTTGGGGATTCCAGACGGCAATCTCGAAGCGGGCGAAGCCGCATGGCCAGTCGTATTCCAGGGCATCGAGCGATGAGTCGGCACCGCAGCAAGGGGCCTTGACGGTGAGGTTCGCGAAGCCCTCGTCGGAGTGTGCTTCCAGGAGATCGTGCCACCATTCGGTGTCGATCGAGGCGCCGCAGTGCGGGCAGCCGATCCTTTCCAAGTTCGCGCCACAGGCGATGACGGCAATGTTGTCGTGCCACTCCACGTCTACTTCGGCATCCACGCCGTCTGGCTCGCCCGGGGCCAGGTCCGCCACGATTGCCGCAGCGCGTTCGGCCGCGTCCCGTGCGGGCTGCCAGTGCGGATCAGTCGGAATGATCGACAGGATGTCGTCGCTCACAGACGTACTCGATTCGCCCCTACCTCATTCATGGACCATGACGTTAGCCGCTGTTGCGTCGTCGTGGGTCTTGCTGCGTGGCCAGCGTTCGCCGTGGGGGTCGGAACGCTCGGCTTCGCGGACCCTGCCTATTAGCCCAGTCGGACCGTCCTGCGTGAGGACGTTGAGGAGCTGCCGCCAGGTGATGAGCCGGTAGCGGCTGACGGCGTCGGTGGCCCCATCGGTCACCAAGGCCGCGGCGTGTACCTGGCCGGTGGGGATGGTGCCGGTGAGGGCTTGGTCAGCGGCGAGAGGGTCGGTGGAGGCGACCCAGAAGCCGCCGTCGCGGTTGCGGTATTGGCCGAGGGTTTCGACGTACTCGCGGCGGGCTTCGGCGTGTTCGGGTGTACCGACGGGCAGGCTGTCGAGCCGTACCCGGTGAGGTGCGGCAACCTGTTCTAGCCGGTCATCGCAGATCACCATCGGCTCGGGTGTGCCGGTGTCGAGGATGAGGGTGGAGTCGCCGAGGACGAGCCAGTCGAGGTGGTCGGCGGTGTGGCGGAGCATGATGACGGTGGCGGAGGGGGAGCCGCCGTGCGTCAGGTCGCAGGTGAAGTCGTGCAGTGAGGTGACGCGCTTGATGCCCTGGGCGAGGAGTTCGGGCAGGGGGCCGGCGCTTTGGGTCATCTCGGCGAGCAGGGTGGAGCCGAGGGTGTGGGAGTACCAGCGCACGCTGTGAGAGCAGGTCGAGGTGACACCTGGGGGGATGCTGGCGCCGTCGAGCAGGACGACGGCGTCGGCGGTGGCGCCGATGAAGTCTTCGTTGGGCCGGTCGGGGTGGGCGGGCTGGCTGGCGAAGGCGACGCGCATCAGGTGTCCTCGTGCCGGTAGAGCGGGCTGGCCAGTTCCGCCCGCACTGGTTCCCCACTTTGCGGGTCGTATTCGACTCCCACCACGCAGGAGAATCGGCGGTCGCCGACCTGCCCCCACAACGTGGCGATCTCGCTGGCCAGTAGGTGGATGACGCTGAGGGAGCCGTTGGGGTGGATGCCGGCGATGGCCAGGAACGACCCGTTGCCGTCCGGGCGGGGCAACCGACCGAGGAAGGCCGAGTCGGTCGGCTGGGCGGGGTCGAGCTGGGAACCGGACCGGTACTCGCGGCCGGTGCGGGTGTCGAGGAGCTTCCAGCCGGTGTCGTCGCGGTCCCAGCGGATGACCGGGTCGGCGTCGTACGCGGTGCGCATGGCCTCGGACATGCGGGGGCCGCAGATGACGAGCAGCCCTGGGCGGTTGAGGTCGATCTGCCCGTCAACGGTGACGTTGTCGGTGGCCACGGTCAGGCCGAAGGTCCGGGCGAGGTCTTCCAGGCGCTTGCCGGCGCGCATGTCGTCCAGCGCGACCATGGAGCGGCCGGTCGCGGCGTCGTGCCGCAGCGGGGTCACCACGGTTACCGACCCAACGCCGAGGAACGCGCCTTCGGGGGCGGGGCCGGTGTGGCGGATCTGGTGGATACGCCCGCGGGACAGGCCGGCCTTCTCGGCGATCTGCGCGTACGACATGCCCTGGGCGTGGAGTTCTTGGATGACACGGCGGCGCAGCCGGGCCAGTTCGGTGACTTCTTGCTGGGCGGCGTTGAGTCGTTCGGTGGCGACCCGGAGCAGCAGATAGGGATCGTCGATCGCGGCGATTTTGTCCAGGTCGCTCGGTGGCACGGCTCCTCCTCGATGGTATGCACCCGAGTCTAGGCCCCTAGACGAAATGCCGTCTATCCCTCTTGACAGTACGGTTTTGAGGGGTTTGCCAGCGGTTGGGTCCACGGCCCGGATCGCCGAGCGCCGGTTGGGGACACCGCGCGGACTCACCGAGCCATCCCCCGTCAGCAGGGCCGCCCAGATCTCACGCGCCTGGGCGATGGGCCAGCGATGGGTCTCGCGGATCTCGGGTGCGTCCTCGTTCTGGAGAGTGCGTCGGATGAACCCCTGTCCACCCGCCTGGCACAACCCATAGACAATGGCCAGGCAGTCGCAGGTCCAGGCGAGCACGCGCACCCGCGCCCCGTCCGAGGGCTCGAACCAGGCCAATTTCCTGCACCCCGGGTTGCCGGCGATCGGGGACGTGCGGGCTCACGCAGCTCATCACCGGCACGTCGCCTGGGCGGCGGCTGCGATGGGGTCGACCTTGAGCAGCGCCCAGACGGTACGGCCGGCCTGGTTTCCGTACACGCCCCAGTTGTCGGCCAGGGAGGCGACCAGCAGCAGGCCGCGGCCGCCCTCGTCGTCGGTGGGGCGGACGAGCCGGGGAAGGCCGGGGCCGCCTTCGTCGGTGACGCCGATCCAGATCTGATCGGGTTCGGCCTGGATGCTGACGATGAACTTGCCGCCAAAGCGGGCCGAGGCGGTGTGCCGGACGGCGTTGGTTGCCAGTTCGCTCACGATGAGTTCGGCCGACTCGACCACGGGCCAGGCTCCGAGGGAGGCGGTGATGAAGCGGCGGGGCTTCGGTGACCGAGGCGGGGCGGCCGAGGAAGTGCCGGGACAGGCGCCATGGGGGGCATGGGACACGCTCCGTCGTATAGGGGGGTAGACATGCCTTCGACTGGAGCGTATGACCAACGCTAGAACTATCTCAAGGAATACGACGCATAAATGCGTCACTCATCGAGCTGCTTCGCCAGCTCCCCGAAGTCCGCCCCGATCTCACCCAGCAACGCCCGCAACTCATCCCCGTACACAGCCGCGCCAGCGAACGCCTCGAACGCCTCTTCATGGGCGCCGATCTCGTCGGCCTCCGTCAGTGTGAGATCACCGGTCAGGCTCTCCACCACACTCACGGACCCGTCGAAGATGGTGAACCCGTGCAGGGGGAAGGCTGGCGTCTCTGTCTTCCACGACACGATGCCAAGCCGGACGTGCGGCAGCGTCGAGACCTGGGCCAACCGGTCGAGCTGGGCCAGCATCAACGACGGCGATCCCGGCCAGGTACGCACCGCGCCCTCAGTCAGCACAAACGCGAACCGCCGGCTCTCCTCGAACAGCACGGCTTGAGCATCGACCCGTACCGCGGCGGCCTTGGCCGCATCGTCCTCATCCACATCCCGGCCGATCGCCACCGCCAGCCGCGCATACTCCGCCGTCTGCAACAGGGCTGGGATCATCGCCGAGGAGAAGGCCGCCATCCACTTCGACGAGCGCACCCGCGCAGCGTTCGCCGCCTCCCTGCCAGCAAGACCGCCCTTTAGCCGGGACACCTCATCTCGTAGCCGCACGAGCAGCATGTCCAACTCGCGACGCGCATCATTATCGAGTTGGAGAGCAGCCGACACCCGCTCAACCGTCTCCGGTGTCGGCAACAGCTGCCCCGTCTCCATCCGCGAAATCGTCGGCTGCGCCACCCCGGCCAGCTGCGCCAACTCCTTACCCGTTAACCCCGTATCCTTACGCAGTCGTCGCAGCAACATACCCAACTCGCGCAACCGCTCCTGGCGTTCCTCCACTTGGATTTTCTATCACAAAACTTGATCGTTGTGAGTTGTAGGGGATGCATTGAGTGGAAGAGGTTGGTTTCGCTCTGAACGTTCCGATTCCTATACATCCTTGCCCAAACTCTCAAGGATCTTGGCGAGAGCTTCCTGGGATTCCGCGTGACTGCTCTCATCCAAGTCCTGATTTATTCGTTGAATAAGCTCATCTTGTGACCAGACAAGACCCGTTAGATATGAGATTACATAAGCGGCTACCCTCTGGCTGGGCACAGGTCCTTCACGCGAGATTGGCTGCTCCTCTGCTTCCCTCCAAAGAAAAGCCGCCACGTGATCAGTTGCCCCGCCTATTGAGAAGGGCCTTAAAATGGGAAGTGCGTGAATTAGCCAGGCGCAAAGCCTTTGCTGCTCGCTGTTCTCCGAGGACATCCATATGGAGAGTGCACGAATTCGCAACCTGTTCAACGTATCTAGGGGTAGATCGAGCAGTCGAGCACCCCAGCAGAGCGACCAGATCACTACTACCTGTAGAGATTCCGACTCAGCGGTTTCGTCTAAAAAGATAGATATCGCTTCAGAAATTGCCGCTTCGAGCTCATCTATAGAGATCTGCTGCGGAAAGGCCTCCACCTCGTCCTCGGAGAGGAGCTGGCGATTCTGGACCTCGGTATATGCCGCCTGAGCTAGGGCCGATGCACCAAACAATCGATCATTGTGATCCGTGCTCGTCAGTAGGTCGAGTATCGTTGGGAATTCGGCGTCATGATCGTGCAGCTTGTGGTAGAAAGCGCCAAGCGCTGACGCTGGGGTCAGAGGGTCGCTAGCGTTGCGGGTGAAACTGTCGAGACAGGCTTGCTTGAACTGGTCGGCGTACCGAGTTTCAGCTAATGAGGTAGCCATTTCTTCCGCGGTCTGTCCGTCTGGATCTCCTGCGCTAATCCAATCAAGACACGCGTCAATCGCATCGCGGGCAACTTCAGGTGTTACCGGAACCTCGTCCTCTAGACACGTTATAAGGCTGTCATACGAGCTAGAGATGGAATTATTCTCCTCGCCTGTTGACTGTGTCCGCTCCCTCAGCAGACCTATCAGATGCTTGACTATTCCTGATGCTCCTCTACGGCTCAAGACTGCAGTGAGGGCGATAGTTTCACGCCAGCTATCGTCCGTAAATCTTTCCGCAATGACGTCGACGGGACTAAGGTCCAAGAGGGCTGTGGGCAGATAGCTATTAGCAATCGCTACCGCGGCAAGATACTCTTGAAAAGTTAAGTGTTTAAACTCATAGACATCTACGAGTTGGCCATCCTGCTCTAACAAGCCGCTCGCCGTCAGCAGGCTGCTTCTCTCTTCTACTCGGTGAAGAAACTCGGATGCAGGTAAAGCGGTGTAAGCTAAAACATCTGGCAAGTCGGCACGAGCTTTATTCAAATAATCGACTAGCGTAGGTCCAGTAATGCTGGTTACGCCTTCGCTCATCATGCAATATGCCGTATAAGCGAGCTGTGGTATTACCTCTTCCAGATCGAGCGGGTCGTGGCCTTCCACGTTCCAGGTCATAAGCAGAACTTCAATCGCCTTCTGGTAGAGCACACTGCGTCGGCGAGGCAGCTGGCCCATCCACCGTCGAACCAGAAGAAGCGTCGTGAGTAACAGAGGATTTGTAGCCAAGCGAAGTACTCGATCTGAAGCATGAATAGCTTGCGCAAGCGATAGAGCAGCCTCAGTGACGGCTGCGCTGGATCCCACGACATGACGATGCCATGCGATAGTGAGCTCGGTGATTGCTTTTGTAGATAACGGAGCAACTCGAAATGGTTGACAAAAGGAGCGCACAGCGCCGGCCACGGCCCTGTAGCCGGTCTCTCTAGAAGTAAGTATAAGCTGCACATTTGGATAAAGGGAGAGAAAGGTCCTCAATTGGATAACAAAGGCTTGCCTGTCCGATGGACTGTGAATCTCATCAAGCCCATCTACGAGAAGGAGTAATTTCCCTTCCCGCAATATGGATGCGACCATCTCCTGAAACGATTGAGCCATATCCGGCATCTCGGCTCGGACCGCCAGGTCTCGGATTACTTCGATGATGGGCCGCTTGGCCAAGCTTCCGAGGTGTCGACACTTAATGACTACCGGAAGCCAGTCCTCGCTTGGTAGTGGATCGGTCGACGAAGGGGGACGGTCGGCATCTGCATAGGATACTGCCAGATGCTTAATTAGAGTCGTCTTCCCTGATCCCGGCAAGCCTAGTATTGCTATGTGTTTAAAGTTCGCTATAGCGTAACCAATGGAAGACGATTTATGCGCTTCAAATCTTGCCCATGCGTGAACGTCATCTGGTGCCTGATACTCCCGGTTGTCCCGAATTTCATCCAAGTTGATATCCACGTACAAGTCATCGAGGACGAAACTTCGTGAACCGATTTCATGGTCAACTGGCAAGCCTTCAAGAGTTATAAAGTTGTACTCCCTGCGTACGTATTCGAGGTACCTTTCCCTCATGTTAGATACCTCAGGCTTCGAGGGTGTTATGAGAGGGTTGACGAGCTCATAACGAGCGGCTTCGTGATTAATAGATAGTGCTACTTGTCTCAATTCGACACATATTTCCCCTGCTAATAGCTCCCCGTCTGCGTGAATAAGGCAGACCTGTGTCCTGAGGTGTGCGCGCTGAATGTAGATAGCCCATATCCATCCTTGTTCACATGCCAATAGCTCCACGTTTGGATCTATGGTTCCATCTATGCCCGAGGCCTCGCAAGCGCGAGACGCTGTTTCTATTGCGCGCTCGCTAGCCACGACGACCCCACCCGCAATAAGCTGACGAACAAGATCTTTGCTATCGATAAGTATGACGCGTTTCGGAGACATGGATTGCTCCTGCGCGAGGACGGAATCACGAAATCCTCCGATTGATACAAAGTAACCGTGGATTGTTGTCCCCGGATTCTCTCGTCGCTCGGCATCCAGGGCTCCAATAAATTTATTGACATCACTTCCTCCTATTCGCCCTATGGATGCCTTGCACTCCGCTCTCATCTTAGAATCCTCGAAGCGATGAGCGCCCGAAATGTCCAATTCGCGGCCAGACTTTGCGACGTTGAACAGGAAACCTTCGTACCCTAAGGTGTGGAACAAGTCTCCTGTGAGTCGCGTAAGTAGGTCCCCCTTGGTATTGTTGTCGATCGCTATGATAGATACCTTGGCTGATATCTTTTTGTGAGGCATGATTGTAATTCCAAAGGTGTAGATGTATGTTTGCTTGATTTGTGGCCCTCGCTTGGCCTTCAAAGTTCTATCGTTTTAATGCCTGCTGATGTTACATGAGGCGGGCCAGTGTGCCATCTATAGCGTTCAGCTCCCGGCAAGCACTACGGCCGGCTGTTAGGGGCGACTTCTGACGCGACGTTTGTACGAGGGGCGGGCGCGCCTCGGCAGGCTTAGGCCCCGCAGCTATCGCATCCAATAGCATTGTTGTGTGTTGTCTAGTCCCACGACATGATTGACAGTTCTGTCCCACCACATGCTTGACGGGCACCCTAGGAAACATGACCGGCCTTGCGGGGCCGGGCCGCTTTGACGCTGCGGACGGGTTGAGTGGTGGTGCGGCGGACCACGCGGGTGTCGTCGGGCAGTTCGATGGTCAAGGTGGTGTCGCTGACGTGCACCGTGACGATCGCGCGGGCGTGAATGCGGCCGAGGGCGACCTTCTGCCCGACGACCATGATGACCCCGCTGTTGCTGGCCACCCGCTGCACCGTGACCGGCTCGGCCGAGGGCCTCGGTGGCGGCCCACGAAAGATCGACCGAAAACGGCACCTGTCAAACATGTCCTGGGACTGATGTGTCAAGCATGTCGCGGGACAGGACACATTGTTGTGTGTGTGCTGCCGAGTTGACCTTATTGGGATCAAGACGGCGGCGCTGCGCGCCGCCGCACCGCGGCCCGTCGCTCGCTCGCCGTCCGGGCGTGCGGCCTGGGGGCCGGTCCCGGCCGGCAGCGGCTAGGGCCGCTCGCCGCACACCAACCCGCCGTACCCAACGTAGTCGCCGCCCGCAGCGCAGCGCCCCCACACCCTGTACCCCGAGCGCACCGTCGGCCCAATCAGCGATCAGGAATGGCGACCCAGTCCTGTGCCCACCAGCGATAGCCGCTGTCGTCTTTGATCACACCGACGATCCTGTTACGGCGGATCTCCACGATGTAGAACTCCTCGTGGGGATCACGGAAGCGGAACCCACACACGGGGCAGCCGGTGAGAACCCCTTGCGCCCATACGCCTGGAATCCCGGGGTTTCCTGTCCACTCCCAGCGGTTCTCCCAGACGAGGTCCTGGCCAACCTGGTAGTCGCAGAGGATGAGATCGCCATAGTAGATCTGGACGAACCATCCCCTGCGGTCCTTGCGGCACCTTGGGCAGTGGATCGGCTCGGGAACCATGACCTGGTTGAACATCCCCATGAGGCAGATCCTTGGCACCCTGTCTGAGCATCGGCAACCGTATATCGCCTCCGGCGGGCGCTCCGGCTCCGGGATGGCGCCGAGCTGGAGACTGCGGGCCGTAGATGGCTGAGGTAGGAGCCGCGCATCCCTCCTGCCATCGACCCAGGCAGAGCCCAGCAGACCGACTCCTCCGGCTCAAGCCCGTCTATGGCCCTTGGCGTCCAATGGCCGAGGAACGGCGAGCGGCTAAGGTACACGCGAAGACGGGCTTGCCCCTCCGTCGCCGGCCCGCTGCCGCTTCGCGGTGGGTCGACGGCATACGGGATGCGCGGAGGGCGAGACGTGCGCGTCCGCGCAGGTCACGAGCCCGCTCTAGTTGCAGTTTCAGTTGCAGTTCCCCGCCGTCCCAGGCAGTTCCAGGAGGATCGCCGGGCGGTGTTGGTCCAGGTGGAACGGATCGGGACGGCCGAGAGCCGAGCTGCTAATGCGGTTTGGGTCTTAAGCCCATCCGGGGTTCAAATCCCCGAGCCTCCGCAGTTCAAAGCCCCTCTCGCCGGTCTTCGGTGAGAGGGGCTTTTTGATCTCCACAGGGCCTCTAGTCGCAGTTGCCTTCAGCCTTCGCCCCACAGGGCCGCCCCCATGCGCTCACTCGCGTCCTTCACCTGGGGACTGGCGATGTGGGTATGGCGCTCCGTGGTCGTCACTCGCGCATGCCCAAGGATCCCTTGCACTTGCCGTGTCGGAGCCCACGAGTCCGCAGCGGAACGATCAGTCGAAAGTCGTCGTTGGATCGCTCGATCCGTCTTCCGGCGGTGCCCTTAATTGGATGAGGTCACTGTGGTTCTCCTCGGCAACGATGGCCCTCCGCCTCTGGTCGTGGATGCGCGGCGTGCTCGTGAGCGCGGGCATCAGATCTATGTGACTCGAATCGTGGCGGAGCCGAAGAAGCCCGATCAGAGCCAGACGATGTGGAATGTCGCCGAAGAGATCGAACTCATCGAGCAGGAAGGATGGCGCTTCGATCAGATGGTCGAGAGCGTAACGACCACGCCCTTCCGCTACTCTCAGGCGTTCACGTGCGTCTTTCGCCGGGACAGTTGACGACAAAGGCGGCTGTCGCGTCGTCGTGGGTCTTGCTGCGTGGCCAGCGTTCGCCGTGGGGGTCCGATCGCTCGGCATCACGGACCTGCCGAATCAGTTCAGCTGGCCCTTGCTAGGCCAGGGTGTCGAGGCGCGACGCCCAGGTGGTGAATTGGTAGCGGTTGACGGCGTCGGCGGCTCCGTCGGTCAGCAAGGTAGCGGCGCGGACCTGGTCGGTGGGGATGGTGCCGGTGAGGGCTTGGTCTGCGGCGAGGGGGTCGGTGGAGGCGACCCAGAAGCCACCGTCGCGGTTGCGGTATCGGCCGAGGGTTTCGACGTACTCGCGGCGGGCTTCGGCGTGTTCGGGGATGCCGCCGCGCAGGCTGTCGAGGCGTACGCGGTGGGGTGCGGCGACCTGTTCTAGCCGGTCGTCGCAGATCACCGTCGGCTCGGAGGCACAGGTGTCGAGGATGAGGGTGCTGTCGCCGAGGACGAGCCAGTCGAGGTGGTCGGCGGCTTGGCGGAGCATGATGACGGCGGCGGAGGGGGAGCCGCCGTGGGTCAGGTCGCAGGTGAAGTCGTGCGGTGAGGTCACGTGCTTGATGCCCTGGGCGAAGAGTTCGGCAGGGGGCCGGCGCTTTGGGTCATCTCGGCGAGCAAGGTGGCGGTATCGAGGTGGGGCGGCCAGGTCAGTGGCGCGCAGGATGAGCGCACGCGAAGTCCCGACTGCTGACCCACGCGGGTTGGGATCGCGGTCGGGCCAGGCGGGATTCCTCGGGACGGCGCGCGATGGCTTGGTGGGTGTGGCTCACTTTCAAGCCCCGCCGGGGTTGGGCGTGGGCAGGTCTTGCTGGATGCCGGTGAGCAGCCAGCTCAGGCCCTGGTGAAAGTTGTCGTGCATCTCCGCGGTGCTGGGCTGGTGCTCGGTGCCGGTTTCCTGTGGCAGGTGGCTGGTGAACGCGGCGAAGCCGATCGTGTAGACGATCAGCACTCGTAGTGCTTCGGTTACGGTCGGTTCGGAAATGCCTGTCCGGCGAAGGAGCGTGGCAGTGATCTCGCCGAGACGCTGTGCGTTGGGGCCATGGGCGCCCTGGCGGCTGAGGTAGAGCGGTACGAGGTCGGGGTGGGCCAGGAGCACGGTGTAGGTCGAGGTCATGAGTTGGTGTAGGCCGGCGGTCGGATCGTCGATGTCGGCTGCTGGTACGTCGACTTCCGCGAGCACGTCGTCGAGCAGGTCGTCGAGCAAGGATGTTTTGTTCGCTATGTGGCTGTAGAGGGCGTTCGGCGCGACGTCGAGGCGTCTGGCCAGAGCGCGCATCGACAGGGCTGCCAAGCCGTGCTCGGCCAGCAGTTCGCGGGCGGCCCCGAGCACGGCCGTACGGGTGAGGCCGGCTCGGTGGCCGGGAGCACGTCCATGTTCCACGACCCTTACTGTACGGTGTCCAGTATCAATTGGACGTTGTACAGTTGAGGGTGAGTATGAGCAGCATCCCTGGTCTGGTCGAACAGACGGTGCCGGTGAACGGCGCGGGAGTGCATGTCGTTCATGGCGGTGCCGGGCATCCGGTGCTGCTGCTCCACGGCTTCCCCCAGACCCATCTGGCGTGGCGGCATGTGGCCGCGTCACTGGTCGAGGACTTCCGGGTGGTGTGTGCGGACCTGCCCGGCTACGGCGCCAGCGACCCGCCCGCGGGAGGCGACAGCCCTGCCGGGTACACGAAGCGTGCCACGGCCGCGGCGATGGTAGCGGTGATGCGCGAACTCGGTCACGAACAGTTCAGCATCGTCGGGCACGATCGGGGAGCGCTGGTGGCCTTCCGAGCCGCACTCGACCACCCCGACGTGATCAAGCACCTCGCGGTGCTCGACGTGATCCCCACGGTCGACAACTGGGCCGCGCTCCACGGCGCCGGCGGGGTGTTCGCGTTCCACCTGTATCTGCTCGCCCAACCATCCGACCTGCCCGAGCGGTTGATCACAGCCGACCCGGACACGTTCTTCGGGCATTTCCTGGACACCTGGACGGTCGAGCCAGACGCGATTCCCATGGACATACGGGCCGCCTACCTGACCGCGGCCCGCGCACCACGAGCGATCCACGCGATCTGCCAGGACTACCGCGCCAGCGCGTTCATCGACACCGAACACGACCGAACCGACCGCGACGCCGGCCGCCGGCTGACGATGCCGGTCCTGGCGATGTGGCAGGACCCCGGCGACATCGTCCTGCCGTTCGACCCACAGCAGGTGTGGGCCGGCTGGGCACCCGACCTGCGCACCCACGTCCTGCCCTGCGGGCACTTCCTTCCGGAAGAACGTCCAGACGAGGTCACCGCCGCTATCCGCGGCCTCATCGCCCGGTGAACCCGGCAGAACCTGCCCGCAGCCCGGCCTGCCGCCCCCGTGCCGTGCCGACCTACGCCACAGCTCGGGCGCGTACACCCACCAGGAACCCGCCTGGCGGGCAGGTCCAACCAGCACACGTTGCGATCCGGGGCAACATCAGGCCCGCAATAGCATCCGAGCATGGACACGCCGTCAGATCTCGACCGCGCGTTGGACGCTCTCTACGCGAACTTCTCCCGGTATCCGCTTCCAGCCAAGACCGACGTGTGTGACCACTGCGTGTCCGATGAACAGGTTCGCGCGACGCGCGCAGCACCCCTCCACATGCTCACCGCATCCGCATTGGGGCCGTACGCCGGCCATGCCCTGTCCACCTGGGGGGACCTCGACGAGTTCAAGCACTTCCTACCCCGGCTTCTCGAACTGCTCATCCTCGAAGAACTCGACGGCTTCTTTCACGCCGAGTCCCTGATGAGCCGGGTCAGCGCCAGTTGGAGAAGTTGGAGACAACAGGAGCAGGAAGCAATCATCGCCGCCGTCGGCGCATGGTGGCGGCACACGCTGAACCACTATCCGCGCGACGTCGACATCATGATGTTGATCGAAATCATCGCCGACGGCCTGGAGTTGGATCTGGCTCCCTACCTGGCGGAGTGGGAGTCCAACACCACCGAGGCGGCGGCCCGCCACATGGCGTGGCTCATGCACGACTTCACCGTCGCCGTCGCCCAGGACGCCGAGTGGTATGCGCTCCTGGACAGATGGATCAGGGGAACGGCACCCGCGGCGATCCTGGAGCGTGCCTTCTTCTCCGCCGGCTCACCGGAAGTGGCCCAGGAACTCTCCGACGCACTCGAGACTCACCGCATCTGGAGCCGACACTGAACCGCCATTGGGCCGCCATCGGCCGGGCCCTCCGGCTACGGGGGGCCCGGAGCTGGAGAGCGCGGGCCGTAGGGGGCTGAGGCAGGAGCCCGCGCATCCCTTCTGCCATCGACCCAGGCTGTTCGCACGATCCCTGTTGGTGGCCGCTATTCCTCACCCGAGTAGATCAATTTGTATTGCGGGCCGTCCAGCCATTCCAGGTCCAGGTGCGCTCCGCTGTCCCTCTGTACCAGCGCCATCGCGCTCGCGTGGGACAACGGGGCGGAGGGTTCCGGCAGTCTGCGCAGGAGGTGATCCAGCGCGTGCGGATCCGGCCCGTACACCTCGCCAGGGTCCAAACGAGGCATGGTGAGTCGCACGCGTCCATCAGTCGCGTAGGTCAGACAGGCATTCCCGTTGACGTTCCATTCGAGATGCCACACCCGAGCGCCGACGCTCAGGCGCTCCAGCTCAGAGGGTCTGTAACAAGAGAAGAGCCCGCCCCGGAGATCGAGGAGCATGATCGAAGGGCCGGCCTCGTCGATGAACACCCCGGAGCCCTCGACATCGGATTCCTCAAGCTCGTAGTCAGGCCCTGCGACCAACTCGGCTACCTGGATGCTGATCGGCCCGCCGAGTGACTGAAGGACCGTCCAGGAGAGTCCGACATCAAGGGCGACATCGAGCATTCGCTCGTAGTGCAGGGCAAGTTCGTCATGCGCCATGGGCGAATGATCACATCGCACGCCGACAGTTCTGAACGTCTGAGTGGGCGTCGCGCCCCTGGCCGCGGTGACGTCGCGGTGACGTCGCGGGTTGCCGCGACGAGGATGGCCCTCGACCGTGATCGTGGTCGAGGGCCATCCTCGTGCCAGGGCAAACGGGCCGGCGCCCGGCTGGATTCAGCGCTTGGCCACGAAGACGTGCGCGGCGGTCTGTGTGGGGAGTTCGGCGGTCTCCCCGCCGCTGCCGACCATCACGCGGCCGGGTGACGACGTCACGCTCACGACCGCGCCGGGCCGTACCCCGGCGTGCCGCAGGGCGTACATCAGCCGGGGGTCGGTCTGGATCGGCTCCCCGATGCGCCGTACGACCGCGCTCGCGCCGTTGGGCCCGGGCTCCAGGTCGCTGAGGCTGACGATGCTCTCGTCGAGGAACGGATCCGCGATGCCCTCCTCGCCGAGCTCCTCCAGGCCGGGGATCGGGTTGCCGTAGGGCGACTCCGTCGGGTGGCGCAGCAGGTCCAGGACGCGGCGTTCGACGGCCTCGCTCATGACGTGCTCCCAGCGGCAGGCTTCGGCGTGGACCTGCTCCCACTCCAGCCCGATCACGTCGACGAGCAGGCACTCCGCGAGCCGGTGCTTGCGCATCACGCGCGTGGCCATCCGCCGTCCCTCCTCCGTCAACTCCAGGTGCCTGTCACCGGCGACGTGCAGCAAACCGTCGCGCTCCATGCGGGCGACGGTCTGGCTGACGGTGGGGCCACGCTGGTTCAGGCGCTCGGCGATACGGGCACGCATGGGGACCACGCCTTCCTCCTCGAACTCCAGGATGGTGCGCAGATACATCTCCGTGGTGTCGATGAGTCCGGACATGCTGTTCGTCAGGCGGGGGTTTCGGCGGTCGCGGTCAAGACCGCGCGGCCGAGAGTATGGCCGGCCATGGTGAAGCCGAGGAGGGCCGGGGTGGCGTCGGCCGGGACGCCGATGGACTCGACATCGAGGGCGTGCACCACGATGAAGTAGCGGTGCGGGCCGTGCCCGGCCGGCGGCGCGGCGCCGACGAAGCGGGCCGCGCGGACGTCGTTGGGCAGTTGGAAGGCGCCCTCGGGCAGGCCCGAGCCCGTGTCGTCGCCGGCCCCCTCGGGCAGCTCGGTGACGGCGGCGGGGATGTCGGCGACCGCCCAGTGCCAGAAGCCGGACCCGGTGGGGGCGTCCGGGTCGTAGACGGTGACGGCGTAGCTCTTGGTGCCTTCCGGGGCGCCGCTCCAGGACAACTGGGGGGAGATGTCCTTGCCGCCGGGGATGCCGGAGGAGAACTGCTCGGGCGCCCAGGCGGCGCCGTCGGTGACGGTGGTGCTGGTGACGGTGAAGGAGGCCGCCTCGGGGAGGCGGGCGAAGGGGTCGTTGGCGCTCATCGCGTCGTTCCTTTCAGGCCGTGCTGCGGGCTGGCGGTGATGCGGCCGGCGGAGAGCCCGCGGTTCGCGTAGAGGCATCGCCGTCGCCTCTCGCCGACTGTTGAATCGACTCTAACACGAAAAATCGATTATTTGTCGGATCGTCTATGATGACCGCATGACCCAGACGGCTCACCCCTCGAACTCGTCGGGGAAGCAGATGCTCTCCGAGCAGGTCTACGCGCACCTGCGGGATGCGATCATGCGCGGGGACTACGCCCCCGGTGACGCGCTCAAACCGCAGGACCTCGCCAAGGAACAAGGCGTGAGCCTGGCCGTCGTGCGCGAGGCGCTCGTACGGGTGGTCGGCGAGGGCCTCGCCGACCGGTTGCCCAACCGCGGCTTCGCCGTCCCGGCCTTCTCCGACCGCCGCTGGCAGGAGATCGCGGAAGCCCGCCGGACCATCGAACCGGTCGTACTGCGCATGTCCATCGAGCGCGGCGACGTCGACTGGGAGGCCCGCGTACGAGCCGCTCACCACCGTCTGGCCCGCACCCCGGCGTTCGTGCCCGAGGAGGGCGAGTACTACAGCAGCGCATGGTCCGAGGCCCACCGGGTCTTCCACCGGACTCTGCTGGAGGGCTGCGGCAACCCCGTCCTGCTGGAGACGTTCGACCGGATGTGGACCGCGAGCGAGCTGGCTCGCCGCTGGGCGGCGCAGCGCAACCCCGACAGGGACGCCATCGGCGAGCACCGCCGGCTGGAGGAGGCGGCGCTGGCCCGCGACGCCGACACCGCGGCCGAGGTGCTGGCCCAGCACCTCACCCAGACCGCGGCCGCCCTGACGAGCTGTGCTCCCCAGACCAAGGAAGCCTGATACGCGCCTCGCCCCAACCTGACCGGACGGGTACACCCGATCATCGGAGCGTGGCCGGATCGCGGCCCCCATGTGCTCGCTCGTGTCCCTTCGGCTGAGGACCGGCGGCGTAAGCGGGCGGGCCGGGTCCAGGTGGACTGGAGGCTCTGCCTACACCGCGCCGGCTCCGTAAGTGTTCCCATACGCTCTTCCGGTGCCGACATGGAAGAACGGGCGAACGGGGCGTCGCTTGTGGGCATGGTCCGTGGTCGCGGTGAGCGCGTCGCTGGTGCCATGGGTGTTGCTCGCGACGACGGATGGCGGAGGTTCCGAGCCGCCCTTGCCTTTGATGTTGGTCGCCGTCTCCCTCGGCGGGGTCTCAGCGCGGGATCTCATCGCCCTGGACGTCTTCGTCATCGGCCTCCTGCCGCTTCTGACAGGCGTCGCAGCCGGGACGAGGTCTCGCGTACTGGTCGGCGCCGCCTGCGGCATCTGCGGCGTCCTGGGCCTGCTCCATCTGGTGCATTTCCTGGCGGAGCTTCCGATAACCCGCCTGCCGGCGGACGCCGACTTGGTCGTCGGCAGTCAGCCGGACTTCTACCTCGGCACGCGCCCGTATGGAGGGTTCTGGGCGCTGGCTCCCATCGCCTACGCGGTCAGCGCCATCGCACTCCTCGTCGCCACTTGTTGGGAAGGCCGTGGTGCCGGGCAGGACGTTTGACCTGCCTCCGATCAACAGGTCCGGCGCGGGCCACAACCACCGGCCCGTGATCGAGCCCCGTCGAGGGGCTGAAAAGGACTTAACTTCCCCAGGTGGCGTTCTGCAGCACGGTGGCGAGTCCGGGAGTGGCCCACTGGTCGACGATCAGGAGCCTCTCCTTCGGCAGGTACCACTCGCGCTGCTTGAACGTCGACTTCTCCGTCGCGTCGTCGTACGTGACGCAGCGCCCCGGCCATACGCGGTAGTGCGCCTTGTGGCCCTCTCCGATGTTCCGGTAACCGACCGCGATCGCCTTGCCGAGGACATGGCCGAGCTTGGGGTCGGTCGGGCAGGGCGCCACGTCGACGGCGGGATAGAACGGTCCGTTGACGGGGTTGTAGGGATGGAAGCCCTCGCCCCCGGTCTTGAGCGTCTTCGCTCCCATCACCCAAAAGCCCCGGCACCTGGGCTCGAAGTAGTGGCTCTTGGGCTTGGCGCAGGCGCCGGTCACCACGTGCACCTGGTCGGCGCTCCGATAGACCCGCCAGGTGCGGGGGATCTCCAGGGTCAGCCCGCCGGACAGCCGCAGGGACGTGGTGGAGGAGGCGGAGGCGCGGTCGGCGCCGGCCACGGCGACGGTCCCGATGACGGCACCGGCAGCGGCGACCAACGAGATCATTTTTCTCATCACGGGGCAAATAGTAGTGATGATCTATATACAGGTCATTTAGGGTACGTCGCTCGTCGGCCAGGTAGATCTCGATGCCGCGAAAGGGGCGGATGTGGGCTCTTCGTACGTTGTCACCGGGGGTGGGCGTGGCGTCGGACGTGCGCTCGTCGAACGGCTCCTTGGCGACGCGAACAGCGTCGTCGTGATCGAATTCGACCCGTCGGCGATCGAGTGGACCCGCACCCACCCGGCGGGTTCCCGGGTCATCGCGGTGGCCGGCGACGCCGCCGACGAGGCCGTCGCGGAGCGGGCCGCCGACCTGGCACAGGCGGCGGGCCCACTCGCCGGCTGGGTCAACAACGCCGCCGTGTTCCGCGAGGCCTCACTGGACTCCCCGTCCGCGCGTGAGGTCCTGGACCTCATCGGGGCGAACCTCAACCCGGCGGTCGTCGGATGCATGACCGCGATCCGCCGCTTCCTGAACGCCGGTGCGGGCGGGGCGATCGTCAACGTCTCCTCCCACCAGGCGCAGCGGCCGGTGCGTGGATCCCTGCCGTACGCAACGGCCAAGGCCGCCGTCGAAGGACTCACCCGGGCACTCGCCGTCGACTACGGACCGCGCGGCGTCCGGGTCAACGCCGTCGCCCTCGGCTCGATCAGCACCGAACGCTATGAGGCGTTCCTCAGCAGCCAGGAGCCCTCGGCGGCCGCACGCGTCGAGAACGAGATGGGCCTGCTGCACCCGGTCGGCAGGGTGGGACGCCCGGAGGAAGTGGCCGCCGCCGTCGCCTACCTGCTGTCCGAGGACGCGAGCTTCATCAACGGCGCGACCGTCCCGATCGACGGGGGCCGAGCGGTGCTCGGACGCGACCCCGAAGAAGCCTGAAAGCCCGGCTCACCCGCGGCGGTCAGCGGCCGAGGCCGGCGTCCCTGGCGCGGATGATCGCCTCCGCTCGGTCGGCGGCCTGGAGCTTGGTGAGCACCGCGTGCACATGGTTGCGTACGGTCTTCTGGGACAGGAACAGCCGCGCGGCGATCTGGCTGTTCGACAGACCGGCGGCCACCAGGTCGAGCACCTCGTGTTCCCGGGCGGTCAGGGCCGGGAACAGCGAGACCCCGCCGCTCTGCGGCCTCGGCGCCAGGAAGTCGGCGATGCGCGAGGCCAGGACCGCGCCGAACACGACGCCCCCGCCGGCCACCGTGCTGATCGCGCGTACGACCTCGTCCGGCTCGGCGCCCTTGAGCAGATAGCCGCGGGCACCGGCGCGGAGCGCGTCGAAGATGGTGCCGTCCTCCTCGGACATCGTGAGCACCACGACGCCGATATCCGGGTGCTTCTCGAGGATGCGACGGGTGGCCTCGATGCCGTCCATGTCGGGCATCTGCACGTCCATGACCACCACGTCGGGTGCTCGCTCGTCCACCTGTTGAAGGGCCTCGACGCCGGTCGAGGCCGTCCCGGCGACCTCGACCTCGTCGATGCTGCTCAGCAGTGCCGCGAAGCCTTCACGGAACACCGGATGGTCGTCCACCACGAGGACCCTCACCGGCCGCTTACCGGTCATCTCCCACCTTTCCTGTAGACGTGAGCACGGGCGTCTGCCCGGACGACGTGACGGGCAGCCGCGCCCACACCCGCGTACCGGCCGGCTCCGCGGAGGTCACGATGCACGACCCGCCGAGTTCGGCGGCCCGTTCGCGCAACGACACCAGTCCCACACCGGCCACCGGCTCGGCGGCGAGGCCGACGCCGTCATCGACGATCAGCACGTCGAGGTGCCCGCCTTCGACGTCGCGGGTGAGCGACACCACGCACTCGCCGGCCTGCGCGTGCCGGACCACGTTGGTGATCGCCTCCGACGCGATTCGGTACGCGGCGACCTCCACGGCGGCCGGCAGGCCGGTGAGGTCACCCCGCTCCTCGACGCGTACGGTCAGTCCCGGGGCTCGCAGCCGCTCCGCCTGCTGACGGATCGCCCCGACCAGGCCGACGTCGTCCAGCGCGGGCGGACGCAGGCCGTGCACCAGCCGCCTCACCTCGGCGAGCATCCCGGTGAGCTCCTGACGAGCCAGGCCGAGGATCCGGTCGGCGTCCTCGTTCGACCGGCGGGCGGTGATCCGGGCGGTGTCGATCCGGGACGCGACCGCCGCCAGGGTCGGCCCGAGGCCGTCGTGGAGCTCGCGGCGCAGGCGGCGGCGCTCGTCCTCCACGGCCGACACGATGCCCTCACGGCTGCGCTGCAGTTCCTCCGCGAGCCGTACGGCACGGGCCGCCGCGGCGGCCTGGCGGATCAGGTCGGCCAGCAGCCGTTCGTCGCCGGACGTGAGCCGGCGGCGGGCGGCTCGGCGCGGCAGCAACAGCCGCCCGATTATCTCTCCCCGATAGGTGATGGGGAGCGCCTGCGTCTCGGCGGGACGCTCGCCGTCCTCGACGAGCAGCACCTCGCCGCTGACCTGGGTGATCTCCACGCCCACGTAGGGCGTACGGAAGGCTCGGGCCACCGTCTTGGCCAGCGTGACGAGTTGCGCCTCCGAATCGTCGGTCCGCTCCAGCCGCTCGGCGAGCCCGGACATCACGTGGTAGGGATCGTCCCGATCGCCGAGGATCCAGCGTCGCACCAGACGCCACAACCGGTGCCGGAGTTGCGCGTACAGGATGGCGACCGCGAAGACGGCGATGACCAGCCGCTCCCCCTCGTTCAGGCGTGGCCCGAGCAGCCGGCCGGCGCCGCCCAGGACCAGCAGGTCGAGGGCGAACGTCAGGGCGAGCAGGAGGCCGTACACGAGCGTCCCGCCGAGCAGCCGGTCGACGTCGACGAGATCCGGGCGCACGATCCCGATCGCGACCGACGCGGAGGTGAGGACCACGGCGACGGTCAGGCCGACGGCGCCGAGCCAATCGGGCAGCAGCCGGAACGTCAGCATGACCAGGAGGTCGACCACGGCCGCCCACAGCAGCCAGCGCATCCGGGCGCGGTCGACGCCGGTCACCGTACGGTAGCGCCGCACCACCACGACGAACGGCGTGACCAGGCTCAGTGGCAGGCTCAGCTGTGCCACCAGCAGCACACCGGTCCAGACGGCGTCCGGCAGCGGGAGATAGAGGGCCTCGAGGTTCAGCCTGCGCAGCGGCTCGGGCAGCGGGGTGGATTCCGCGGTCGCCTGGGCGATGGCGGACGGCGCCGCGATGAGGGCCAGCGGGAGCAGGCTCGTCAGCGCGAGGCTGAGCAGCGAGGCGACCCGCCACCGTCCGGAGGGCAGCTTCCCGTCCGGGAACAGCAGCAGTGCCAGGGGGAGCAGCAGCACCAGGCCCGCGCCGAGCCGCTGGTAGACGATGAAGGCGGCGGACGCGCCGGGGAGCGCGGGATCGTGCGTGGTGGCGTAGGCGAGCCACGACGACGCCACTCCGTCCAGCGCCCACCAGGCGCCGAAGGCCGACATCAGGCGTCCGAGGAGATGGCGCGGACAACTGCGGAGCACCATCATTCCGGCCGCGGCCAGTGCGACACCCGCTATCGCGTCGAACCCGCCCGGCTGCAGTTCGAGCACGGCACGGTGGGCCTGCGGCACCCGCAGATCGATGAGCGCTGCCACCGGTGTGGCGGTCACGGCGATCCCGAGGAGCACAGGCCCGAGGCTCAGGCGCGAAGGCCGACGAACCGTCACAATCTGCACCAGGAAAGTGTGCCTCAGCAGGTGGCCGATGTCCCTAGGACGAGGGTCCCACCTGGCCTGGGACGCGAGAGAGGCCGGGAATCGGGACACCATGCCCTGACCGTCTGGGTCGGCCGTTCATGAGGATCGTCCTCGTTGCCGCTCCCGACCTCACGAGTCGGCCGCCTCCCAGCCGAAGGAACAACGATGACCGAGACCTCGTCCGTACACGCCCAGCGCAGCGCCGGTGCGTCTTCGCCCGCGCCGCTCGCAGAAACGACCGTACGCCGGCTGGCCCTGGGCCTTTCCACCGGCGCACTGACCTGGTCGGCCGTCAGCTTCGTCTACGGCTTCGACCCCGAGGCCGAAACGGCACTCAAGATCACAGATCTGGGCGGTCTGGCGTTCCAGCTCGGCGCCTGGTGCCTTCTGGCGATCATGGTCCGTACCCGTGCGACCGGCGTGAGCCGCGTGGCACGCGCCATGCTGCAGGTCGAGCGAGTGTTGCTGGCCCTGGCCATGGCGTGGAGCGTCTCCCACGCCTTCCTGCCCGCCTCGCGTGACAGCGTCTGGATGGGGATCCTCGACGCGTTCTGGCCGCTGTCGATGCTGGGCATGTTCGTGATCGGCGTCAAGGTCGCCGTCAGCGGGCGGTGGCGCGGGGCGGCCCGCTTCTGGCCGCTCGTCGCCGAAAGCTGGGTGGTCGTGACCCTCCCGACCATGGCGATCTTCGGCACGTCCGTGTCGGACGTCGTCGGCGCGGCCCACCTGCTCGTGGGCTACACCACGCTCGGCCTCATCATCGCGTTCCGTCCCGAGCTCGTACGCGGCAGGGACTGAACCCGAGCTCTCAGAATCCCGGGGCCGTGACACCGGCGACGCGGGTGAGGTCGAGCTTGGTCTCGTCCTCGCTGCCGGGTACGGCCGTGTAGATGACGATCTTCAGGTCGGTGTCCGAGTCGGAGAGCACATCGCAGTCGACCATGATCTCTCCGACCGCCGGATGCCGGATCGTCTTGCGGTCCTCGGCGTGGCTGCCGACGGCGCCGGAGTGCCACAACCGGGCGAACCGGGGGTTGCCGTCCAGCGTCCGGCGGATCAGCCCGCTCAGGCGCGTGTCCTGGGGGTAACGGCCGGAGGCGCGGCGCAGGTCGGCGACGATGGCCCGGTCGGTCGCCTCCGCGTTCTCCGAGACGACGGGCCATGCCGCGAGGCGCCCGCGATCGGACGGTACGGGAAAGCGCGAACGCACCAGATTCCGCTCCTCGGGCGCGAGTACGGAGGGGTCGCCGAGGAGTGCCGCCCAACTGCGGTTCCACCACACCAGCCGCCAGTCGGCGGCGAACACGGCGACCGGCGCGTCGCCCAGCCGGGTGAGCACCCGCTGCATCCCGGGCGGGATGTGATCGCTGATCACGCCGTCCGGGGGCGGCTGCAGCCCGGCCAGCCGGTAGAGGTGATCGCGCTCGGCGCGGTCGAGTTGCAGCGCCCGCGCCAGCGCGGCGGCGACCTGCGCCGACGGCGTGGTCGCCCGGCCCTGCTCCAGCCGTACGACGTAGTCCACCGAGACGCCCGCGAGGTCGGCAAGCTCCTCGCGGCGCAGCCCGGCGGCACGGCGTACGCGGCCGGCGGGCAGGCCGACAGCCGCGGGGGAGAGCCGGTCGCGCCAGGCGCGGATGGTCGCGCCGAGGCTCGTCTCGTCCGTCGTCATGCGCCCATTCTGCGTCGGCGGCGAGACGCCAGGGTGGTACTGCCCGTCCTACCGGCGAGCTCTCCCTGGTTGCCCGCGCCCGGAAGGCCGACGCTCAAGGCATGACCATCACCTTCATCACCGGGGCCAACAAGGGCCTCGGCTTCGAGACCGCCCGTCGCCTCGTCGACCTCGGCCACACCGTCATCCTCGGCGCCCGGGACCCCGAACGCGGCCGGACGGCGGCCGACAAGCTCGGCGTACGCTTCGTGCGGATCGACGTCACCGACGACGCGTCCGTCGCCGCCGCGGCGGGCGACGTCGCCGCGCACGAGGGCCACGTCGACATCCTGATCAACAACGCCGGGATCCTCGGCCCGCACGTGCCCGCCGACGCGCTGACCGCGGACCACGCCCTCGAGGTCTTCCAGACGAACGTCGTGGGCATCGTCCGCGTGACGAGCGCCTTCCTGCCCCTTCTCCGTGAGTCGGAGCACCCGGCGATCATCAATGTCAGCAGCGGGACGGGATCGTTCGCGCTGACCCACGACCCCGAGCGGGTGGAGTCGACGGTCGTGGGGCCGCTGTACACGTCATCGAAGGCCGCGGTGACGATGCTCACGACGCAGTACGCGAAGGCGCTGCCCGGCATCCGGGTCAACGCCGCCGACCCCGGCTACACCGCGACCGACCTCAACGGGCACAGCGGCCCCCAGACCGTGACGGAGGGGACCGACGCGATCGTGACGCTCGCGACCGAGGGAGCCGACGGCGGAACGGGCCGGTTCATCGACCGTTTCGGGCCCGTGCCCTGGTGACGGCCAGGCCGGAACCGGCGGAGCGGTCGAGCGGTGTCCTGCGGCGGCACCGACCGGTCGGCGCGCCGCGGACTGGACGGGATCGTTTTGAGCGGTGTCGCGGGTGATGGCTACCGTTTCCCGATGATCACCTTGCCTGATGTCCTCGCTCGTGCGGCCGGCGGGCACCTGCCCGAGCCGGGGGCCGGTCCGACCATCGTTCCGCAGCCGTCCGCACGTCATGCGGGGGTCATCGCCTTCACCGCGCACAACGTGATCTTCGCCGATGTCGGCGAGGACTGGATCAGATCCCGGTTGCCCGACGACGATCTGTCGGCGCCGCTCAACCCGCCGTTCCTCGCAGACCTGGAAGAACGTACGGGACGCCGGGTCAACAACATCGACATGCTCGCCCTGGCCGCCCCCGCCGAAGGCTCCCCGCCCATCGAGCTGGTCGAAGTCACGGACGCGGCCCATCCGCGCGTCGAGCGTGCCCACCGCTACCGCGACGACGTACGCGTCTGGACCTGCCCGGGAGGGCTCGTGCTCATCGGACGGGGAGTGGGCGGGCGGTGGGAGGTCGCGCTCGAGGTCGAGCCGGCCGGCCGCGGGCGTGGCCTCGGCCGCACCCTCGCCCGTGCGGCCCGGCATCTCACCTCGCACCCGCTCTGGGCGCAGATCGCCCCGGGCAACGCCGCGAGCGTACGGGCGTTCCTCGCCGCGGGCTACGTGCCGATCGGCGCCGAGGCACTCCTCGTCCCGCCCGCCATGTGACGATCCGGCCGTGGGGATCGTACGGACGATCAGGGCAGGGCGTCGCTCAGACGACGGCGGAGCCGGGGCTCGTGGGCGGGGTCCGTGTGGAGGGTCAGGGTCAGCCCGGCCTCGGCGGCGCCGGCGAGGACGGCCAGCAGGGTGGCGAACTGCCCGGGAGGCTCGGCGTCGAGCAGGTCCTCGGCGTGCGCCACGGCCAGATGGACCGGGCCGACGTCGCGCAGGGAGTCGGTGAGGGCGTCCCAGTTGCGGCCGAAGTACGCGGGGAGGCCCAGGACCCGTGCCACCTCGTCGAAGAAGGCGGCACGGGTCCGGCAGGCCCGCCCGTCGACCACCGCCGTGGCCGGATCGGTGGTCACCGTGAGCCACGGAGGCAGCGGACGCGCGGCGGAGGCCATGAGAGGTCCTAGAGCCGGTAGAAGTCGGTGTAGTGGTTGGGCGAGAACCAGGTCACGCCGGTGCTGCGGTTGACGACGATCCGATACGCGTCACGCGAGGCGCCGTACGCGCGGGAGTAGACGTCGTACTCGTAGTAGGTGGCGCCGCTGGGGAGCTGGCCCTCCCGGTTGTAGAAGCGCCCGCCGGTGTAGTTGTACTTGCCGTCCGGCCAGGTGTACCAGCCGCTGCTGGTGGGGTAGCCCTTCCCGGCCCAGATCGCGTTCGCCGAGCGGGCGTCGGCACAGCGGGAGATGGTGCAGGTGCTGTAGACCGACGCGTGGGCGGGGACGGTGCCGGTCACTCCGGTGAGGGACACGATGGCGGCGATCACGACGGTGAGCCGTCCCGGCCAGGACGGCCGGAAGCGTCGCGGAGTCTGCACGAGACCTCCTTGTGGGGGCGAGGGGACAGACATTCGCCAGCATCACCTCGAAACCGGGACGAACAAAGGTGGAGATTGGTGAACTCCCGTCGTCTTTTTCCGTATCCCCCGGGGTGGGCGTGGTTCCCCTATAGATCGATCCAGGATTGACACATGAGCGAAGCCGAGAACAGTACGTACGCGCCGGACCCGGTGACGAAGGCCGGCTACGTGCTGGAGTTCGAGGACACCTTTGACGGGGACAGGCTCGACGAGAGCCGCTGGATCCCGCGTTATCTGCCCCAATGGACCACACGTGCCGCCTCGGCCGCCCGATATCGCGTGGGCGACGGCCGCCTGCGCCTGCTGATCGAGGAGGATCAGCCGCCGTGGTCGCCGGAGACGGAGGGCCGGATGCGCGTGTCCTCACTGCAGACAGGTGTGTTCTCCGGGCCGGTGGGCAGCGCCGTCGGCCAGCACGGGCGGGGCGGCCGGGCCGTCGTCCGCGAGGCCCAGGACGAGGCACGGCTCTACACCCCGCACTTCGGCCTGATCGAGATGCGCGCCCGGGCCACCGACGACCCGCGCGCCATGGTCGCGCTGTGGATGATCGGCTTCGAGGACGCGCCCGAGCGCTCCGCGGAGATCTGCGTCTGCGAGATCTTCGGGCGTGACGTACGGCCGGACGGGGCGGCGGTCGGTATGGGCGTCCACCCGTTCGGCGACCCCGTGATCATCGACGACTTCGCCGCCGAGGTCCTCCCCATCGACGCGCGCGAGTTCCACGTGTACGCGGCCGAGTGGACCCCGGATCGGGTGACGTTCTTCGTGGACGGCCGCCAGGTCACGACCATCCGGCAGTCCCCGGACTATCCGATGCAGCTCATGCTCGGCATCTACGAGTTTCCCGACGCCGAGGGGCCCGAGCGCGTGGGGCCGTACCCCAAGGAGTTCGCGGTCGATTACGTGAGGGGCTATCGGCCCGTGACGGGTTGAGCCGTACGAGAGGCGCGGCCGGTGGGTATGAGGCATTTGAAGCGCTATGCCCGGATGGTCGAGGCCGATCAGCCGGTGCTCGGCCGTCCGGTGAAGGATCGGGGGATCTGATGCTGAGATGGCTCATCGTCCTGGTGGCGGCCGTGGTCGCGGCGCTGTCAGGGGTCACCGCAGGTTACGCGGCGCCACCGGATGTCAGCGACCAGGACCAGGCATTCCTGGTCGGTGCGCACCAGGACAACCTCGCGGAGATCCGGGGCGGGCAGCTCGCCGAACGGCATGCCGGCAAGCAGTCGGTCAAGGACGCCGGCAGGAAGTTCGTGGAGGACCACACCTCCCTCGACGACCAGCTCAAGCGGGTGGCCGAGAAGCTGGGCGTGGACCTGCCGGGCAAGCCGAGCGAGGAGCAGCAGGCCGAACTGCGGCAGTTCGCCGCCAAGAGCGGCACCGCGTTCGACCGTGCGTGGCTCGACGCGCAGGTCAAGGATCACCGCAAGACCCTGGACTCCCTGGACAAGGAAGTCTCGAGCGGTTCTTCCCAGGAGGTGAAGAACCTGGCCCGGGACGCCAATCCGGTGGTCCAGGAGCATCTCAACCTGGTCGAGAGCATTCAGAGCGGTGAGTGACGACCGGTGCCGGCCGGGGCTGGTCTCCGGCCGGCACGTCCCCTCCCGGCGAGCTCAACCGAACAGCTTGACCAGCAGCAGGATGATGAGCGCCCAGCAGACGAGACCCGCGACCACGACGGCGATCAGTCCGCGGAGGCGATACCGCTTGCCGGGTGGGCCGGGTTGCTCGTCCACGTTCCCTCCAAGCCGGGGTGTGTTCCGGCGTGAACCCCGCCTTGTGCTGATACCCCCCAGGTCACGAGCCGTTCGTCACTGAGAGAGACGTGTGTGTTGCCTGATGTGACAGCACTCGCTCACGCCCCCCCGGTGGAACCAGTGTGGACGGCAACGCTCTCCGAGTCCCCCGATTCCTGCCGGTCCCGGGTGTGTGTGAATAGGGTGCGGTCATGCGGATCTTCACGAACCTCGCCGAACTGAAGGCGGCCAAGGGTGAGCATCTCGGGTACAGCGACTGGCGAGAGATCAGTCAGGAGAGGGTGAACGCCTTCGCCGACGCGACGGACGACCACCAGTGGATCCACGTGGACCCGGAGCGGGCGAAGGACAGCCCGTTCGGCGGCACCATCGGCCACGGATACCTCACGCTCTCGCTGCTGCCGTCGCTGCTCGGCGAGCTGTATCGCGTGGACGGCCTGCGCATGGCCATCAACTACGGGCTGAACAAGGTACGCTTCCCCCGGCCGGTTCCCGTCGGGTCCCGCGTACGTGCGGGGGCGGAGATCACCGACGTCAAGGGAACTCCCTCCGGCACCCTCGCGAACCTTCGCGTCACGATCGAGGTCGAGGGAGTCGACAGGCCGGCCTGCATCGCCGACACGCTCACGCTCTTCGTTCCCCAGGAGTGACCCCGCCTGCCCTCAGCCGGGCTCCGGTGGTACGGGGGGCGGCTTGACCGGGGGCGGGACGACTTATTGGCGCAAGCAGGGGTGACGGGTCTGGTAGAGTTACACCCGTTGCAGGGCACCGCAGGTGAACAGGCAGCAAAGCGGCCGTAGCTCAATGGATAGAGCATCTGACTACGGATCAGAAGGTTAGGGGTTCGAGTCCTCTCGGCCGCGCACATCGAAGAAGGCCCGTGATCAGGGGAAGCCTGGTGACGGGCCTTAGTGTTTCCGGGGATCATCCGGCCTCTTCCGCGTCTGTGGGAGCCACCGTGGGAGCCACCCGTTTCGGTCGGCGCAGTAGAGCGCTCGAAATGGCCTCCGTCGCCGCTCGCTTGTCGCCCTCCATGAGGTGCCCGTACACGTCCTTGGTGATCGCGATGCTCGCGCGTCCGAGGACGTCGGAGACGACGTGGAGAGGCGTCCCCTGGGCGAGCATCAGCGAGGCCCCCGAGTGCCGGAGCTCGTGTGGGTGCCAGTGCCCGAGCCCCGCCTTCTGAGCGAGGTTGGAGAACAGGTGCGAGAAGGTGTCCGGATCGGACGGATTGCCGAAAGCGGTGGGGAAGATCAGCCCGTGCTCGGTCCACCCCGCGCCGGCCTGGAGGCGTTCCGCGTTGTGCGCGCTCCTGTGACGCTTGATCGCGTCGATAAGCTCGGGAGTAAGGGAGAGGGGACGCCGTGACTTCTTGGTTTCGTTGATCACGAGCTTGGTCTTCCGGGCCGCATTCGAGTCCCGGTTCTTGATTCGCTTCACGGCATGGGTGACGCGGAGAGTTCCGGCGTCCGGATCGAATCCGCTCCGCATGAGCCCGAGCGCTTCGCCGCGATGCAGGCCGAACACGAGGGCCAGGAGGACGAGTACGCCCATCCGGTGCTCCGCGACCTCATCAAGCTGGCGCGCCGCCTCGCGGCCCGCGCTCGCTCGGCGGCCGGGCGTGCGGCCTGGGGGCCGGTCCCGGCCGCCGGCAGCTCGGGCCGCAACACCGGACAACAAGCCGATACCCTCCTGCTTCATGCGGCCATGGCGACAAGTGGACGGACCGCTCCTCTACCTGCCTGCTGACCAAGACGTCTGGAACCAGCTACGGCCCCAACTGCAGCTCGGCCAGCGACTTACCGGAACCGTCGTCTGGGTCCCGCAGCCCGGCACGATAGGCATAGGTATCGATGTCGACCTCCCCATTGGCGGCTTCGTCGATGTCCTCCTACTGCCTCGCGACACCACCCGCTGGCCCGCCCAAGGAAGCCGACTGGCCTTCCATGTCTGGTGGATGGACGACCGCCCTCAGATCCGCCTGCTACCGGCCGACCCCCACCTCCGACGCGAAGACTTCGACGAGTGGATCCTCCACGAAAACAGCCTCGCCGCCGACGCCTTTCGAGCTCATCGCAGCACTCGCTAGGCAAATCGTCGCAGATGCTGCTCAAATCAACGGGAGACGTCCTACCGCCTCCGGCGGGGGCGCTCCGGCTCCGGGGTGATCACCAGGGCCCTCCTCATTGTGACCGGCCGTCGCCGCCGCCGCATGCTGCAGGCCTACCTGCGCTGGCGCAACGCCAACGCCCGCCATCCGACTGCGGTCGCACGAAAGCAGGGACTCCAGGGGGACGCGCGAGCGGCCTGCGTGATCAACGATTGGTCGCGTGATCGAGACCATCGCGGGGATCGGCATGTCACCCCTGGAGATCCTGCTTCTGCTGGGCGTCGTCGGCCTGCTGTCGTCGCGGTGGTGCCCGCCCCCAGCCCGGCGGCCGGTCGCGCTCGCCGCGGCGGCGGTCGTCGCCCTGTCCGGGATCGTGCTGACCGTGCGTGGGTTGCACTGGCAGATGGCGCCCGCGCTCGCCGGCGTCCTGGTCGCGCTCGCGTTCGCCGTGCCAGTACTCGCCGGACGCCCGGCGCGGCGGGTGAGACGGTGGCTCACCCTGCCGGGAGTCGTGGTCTGCCTCGGCTTGGTTTGTGCGAGCGCGGCCGCCGCCTGGGCGGTGCCCGTGCCTGTGTTCCCCGGGCCGTCCGGTCCGTACGCGGTGGGCACAGCCGTGATGCAGTGGACCGACGCCTCTCGCCCGGAGCCCGCCACCGATGAGCCCGGCGACCACCGCACGGTCGTGGTCCAGTTGTGGTATCCCGCGCCCAAGGGCACGGCCGGTCCCCGTGCCCGGTATCTCGGCCGCACCGAGCGGGAGGCGCGTACGGTCGCCGACGGCCTGACCGGCTACATCGGCGTGCCCACCTTCCTGCTCGATGACGCGGTCCGTGCCCGCACCGGCGCCGTGTACGACGCGCCTGCGGCGGCCGGGCGGTTCCCGATCGTGCTGTTCTCTCCCGGGCTGGGAGGCGTGCGCACCCAGAACACCGCGTGGGCGGAGGAACTGGCCGGCTCCGGCTACGTCGTCGCGGCCCTCGACCACCCGTACGACTCCGCCGCCGTCGTGCTCGACGATGGACGGACGATCCGCACGCGGGTCGTGGCCACCGGCGACGACGAGGAGGACAGACGGCTCGCGACCGGCTGGACGGCGGTCAGGGCCGCCGATCTCAGCTTCGTCCTCACCCAGCTCGGCCGCCTCGACAGGGGCGAGATCCGCGGCCCGCTGACCGGACGGCTCGACACCGCGCGGGCGGCGGCGACCGGGCACTCCATCGGCGGAGGCGCCGCTCTGCAGGCCGCCCGCCAGGACTCCCGGTTCGCGGCGGTGATCGACCTGGACGGCTACCCGTACGACCCCGCGCCCCGGCCCTACCATCAGCCGGTGCTCGCGCTCACCCATCCCGTCGACCCGGCCGACAACCCGTCGTACATCCCTCGTCTCACCCGGATCCTCGCGCTGAGCACGTCGGAGAGCTACCGGATCACGGTCCCCGGCGCGGCGCACCTCACCTTCGCCGACGCGCCGCTCTACCTGCCGCCGATGCCGTCCGTTGTCGGCTCCCTCGGCCGCACCGGGGGCCTGTCCGTCACCACGGCGGCCACCAGGGCCTTCCTCGACGCCACCCTGCGTGACAAACCCGGCGACCTGGCCACGCTCCTGCGCCCGTACGGCGACCTCACCGTCCACCGGCCCGCGCGGAAGGACGACACGGGGGACCGTGACTAATGCGCTGTCCGCCGACGTTCACCAGGGTCGAGGGAGCGGAGCGGAAGCGTCGTGCCCAGCGGAGCGGGCTTCGCGAGGGACCGGAGGTTCCTTCCGACGCAGTGACCGGACCGGCCAAGGTTCGTGGACACCCACTAGCGTGTCCCGCTTGGCGCGGCCTGCGGGCATGATCATTCCCGATGCTTTCCCAAAGCTCCGTCTGCGGCCGTGCATGCCTTAACCTTTGCGCAGCTCACAGGCCTGTTTCCGCCGATTCCGATCACCGGAATGGGCCTTTTTGATCTTTGTACAGCAACCCGTTGCATGCCGATGAGGTTTTGGTGTCTCGGGTCGCCACAGCGTGGACAAGGTGTGCAGCTGTTGCCTGCACGTCGAGTGCATGGCGCCTCAGAGGAGAGTGCCCTGATCGTCCCGCCCATCGGCTCCGGGCAAGCCCAGCAGACCAGCCAGGTCAAGCCCGGCTGTGCCGTAGAGCAACCAGCGCACGAGGAAACTCACCGGGATCATGTACACGCAAAGCCAGGCTTGACCCTCCCCTGCCGGCCCGCTGCCCCTTCGGGGGCAGGTCGGACTCCGCTCACCATTCCCGGCCGGCGATCAACTCCTCCGCGTCCGCCTCCGCGAACCCGTATGCCGACGCCACGAACCAGAAGTCTTCGGCGATCGCCTCTCGTGCGAAAGTCTCGATCTCACTGCCGGCCGCCTCGAACTCCGCCTCCAGCGCGTTGAACTCCTCCGTCGCGGCCTCCGTGAGCACGTACAGCGCCGCCAGGTCCGGCGGCCGCTCGGCCTCGATCCGCTCGCAGAGCCGCAGGAGGATGGCTTTCCCCTTGTCGACGACGTGATTGGGAAAGTACTCGTCCTCGTACATGCCCTTGAGAAAGGCATGCTCGGCCACCTGCCGGTTCGTCGGCGCCACCGCGATCTCCCACTCCGTCGACAGCTCGGTGATCCGATGCTGCACTACGCCACCGACAACATCTGCCCGGTCTGGGGCGACACGGGCGGCCGTGAGCTGGATCCCTTTTGCGGTTGTGCCGACATATGCCGATACGACAGAGTCTTCCCGATCATCGTTGTGGATCTACGTCGACATGGGAGGAAACGGCATGGCGGGTCGCCCGTACGCGCGGCTGAAGAGTCCGCTCCGGCGGACGCGGGGGCCCCTGGCGCTGTTCTCGGCGGCGCTGGCGTCGTCCCTCCTGGTCGCGGTCCCCGCGGCGGCCGCCCCGGCGACCGGTGCCGGGACGCTCCTGGCGAAGTCCGCGGCTTCCACGGCCGGGATCGCCGAGGACGACCTCCTGGCGCGGCTCAGGGCCGTCCCCGGTCTCCGGGTGGTGTCGGTGAAGAAGGGGCGGGCGAAGGGCTACAAGGACTACACCCTCACCTTCACCCAGCCGGTGGACCACCGGAACCCGCGCGGCGGCACTTTCCAGCAGCGGCTCACTCTCTCGCACCGGTCGGTGGACCGGCCCGTGGTCCTCTACACCAGCGGATACTTCATGCCGGAGAAGGTGTGGCTCCAGGAGCCCACCTATGGGCTCGACGCCAACCAGCTCTCCGTCGAGCACCGTTTCTTCGGCGCCTCGCTGCCGAAGCGGAAGGACTGGGCGAAGCTCGACATCTGGCAGGAGGCGAGCGACGAACACGCGATCGTCGAGGCGCTCAAGCAGGTCTACGACGGCGCCTGGATCGGCACCGGGGCCAGCAAGGGCGGCATGACGGCCGTCTACCACCACCGGTTCTATCCGCGCGACCTCGACGGAGTCGTGGCCTATGTCGCGCCCGACGACGCGGTCAACGCCGACGACCGCGTCTACGAGCGGTTCTTCGCGACCGTGGGCACGCCGTCGTGCCGGGCCGCCCTGCGTACCGTGCAGCGGGAGGCGCTCAAGCGTCGCAAGAGCCTGGTGCCCCGGCTTACGGCCCTGGCCAAGCGTGAGGGCCTCACCTTCCGCCGCACCATCGGCACGGCCGACCGCTCCTTCGAACTGAGCGTGCTCGACTCCGCCTGGACGTTCTGGCAGTACTTCCGGCAGCAGGACTGCAAGGGCATCCCCGGTGAGAAGGCTTCCGACGCCGCCATCTTCCGATGGGTGGACAAGATCCAGACCTGGAAGCTGTACACCGACCAGGGCATCGAGCCGTACCTGCCCTACTACTACCAGGCGGCCACCCAGCTCGGCTGGGCGTCCCTGAGCTTCGCCCACCTCAAGGGCCTGACCCGGTATCCGGGGCTCTACCAGCCGAACTCGGTGCTGCCCGCGTCCCTCCGCTCCCGCTTCGACGGCAGGGCGATGCGGGACGTGGACGCGTGGGTGACCCGGCAGGCGAGCCGGATGATGTTCGTCTACGGCGGGCGGGATCCCTGGAGTGCCGAGCGGTTCACGCCGAAGGGGACGGACTGCCATGTGTTCGTCGCCCCGCGCGCCAACCACGGCGCGAGCATCAGCCACCTGTCCTCTCGCGACTTCGCCGAGGCCACGGACACCCTCAGGCGGTGGGCCCGGCTCACCTGAGCGCCTCCGGGCACGGATGGATCAGGGGCCTGGCCGATTCTCAGAAGTCGGGAAACACCAAGGACAAGAGCAGTATCTCGGCACCGAGCACCAACAGGAACTTCACGGCGAATGGGCCGGGCCGCACCTGGCGCGTTTCCCCGTCCGGGTTCTGCAGTGCGTGAGCGGCCGCTTCTCTGATCTCCTCACCCTGCCCGATCGTTGCCGTGAACAGGGCGATCATTGTCGCGGCGTAGATCGTCAGGCCCCTCGCCGTCGCCGCTCGCTTGTCGCCCTCCATGAGGTGGCCGTACACGTCCTTGGTGATCGCGATGCTCGCGTGTCCGAGGACATGGGAGACCACGTGCAGTGGGGTCTCCTGCGCCGGCATCAACGAGGCGGCGGAGTGCCGTAGCCCGTGGGGTGCCAATGGCCGAGGCCGGCCCTCTCAATCACCTGTCAGGCGGCGCGTACGCCTGTACGGGGAGCCTGTCGGACAGGCTGACAACACGATCTCCTTGTGAACAGCGTGAGCGGTCCGAAACCGTGGATCCGCCGCAGGAATCACCTGCCGGCGTTCACCACCAGGAGAAACGATGAAGCTGCCTCCATGCGCCGCCGCCCTCGTGGCGGCCGCCCTGCTCGCTTGCTCGACCGGAGCGTCCGGGATGTCGGCGGCACAGGCAGCCGACACCGGTGCCCTTCCGAGCGTGAACATGGAAGCCACTGTCAAGGCGGCCCAGATCGACCCGCGGCGGTCTGACGACACGCTGACCCCGGGCGCCAAGGCCAGCGTGCTCCTCGTTGAGCGGGCGCTGCGCGACCGGCACCTGCTCGACGCGAAGTGGGTGGACGGTTACTTCGGCACCACAACCGTCGTCGCCTTCGCGAAGTTCCAGAGGTCGCTCGGCCTCGCTGGTCTCGCCGCCAACGGCCTTCCGGGCAAGGCGTCGCTCACCAGGCTCGGCGCCGGCCGTTTCACGGTCACCCACCTCATCGGGCCGGGTGCTCGGGTGTCCGCCGGCGGCGTCGTCATCGACACCCGCACGCGGAGCATGCTGGCCGAGGCGAAGCGGCTGCTCGGCCGCGACCTCGTGCTGTTGCAGGGGTCGTACAACCGCGGCGGCGACCCCACGTCCGCGGGCACCCACGACGGCGGCGGCGTCGTCGACATCTCGGTCGAGGGGATGGATTCCGCCACCCGCATCGCCGTCGTCCGTGCGTTGCGACGTGTCGGCTTCGCGGCATGGGTGCGTAGCCCCGATCAAGCCGACTGGCCGTGGCACATCCACGCCGTCGCCATCAACGACACCGACCTCTCCAGCCAGGCCCAGCATCAGATCGGTGACTACTACCTCGGTCTGAACGGGCTCGCCGGCCGTGGTCCCGACGACGGCCCGAAGGTGACCATCCGCACCTGGGAGGAGTACCAGCGCCGCTGACCATCCGGAACCCAGGCAGCACAGACACGAAGGAGAACACCATGGGAGCGCTCAACAAGATCCTCACCGCGGCGTCCGCCGCGATCGTGCTCGGCGGGGCGGTGCTCGCCACCGCCTCGCCCGCCTCGGCGGCCACCCGCAACGGCGTGTGCGAGACCGGCGAGTTCTGTTACTACTTCAACAGCAACAACCAGGGGTCGCTCTCCGACTTCACCGGATCCGTCGGTGACTACGGCACCCGCCAGCCCTCCTGCTTCGACTTCAAGGGACCGGGCACCGGCAAGGGCAAGTGCGTCAAGAACGCCGCCGCCTCGGTCTGGAACCGCAGTGGTAAGACCGTTCGCGTCTACTTCAACAGCAACTACGGCGGCAGCGTCTACCAGGACTTCGCGCCCGGGGCCAAGGGCAACCTCAAGGCCGGCCTCAAGAACCAGAACGCCTCCCACCAGTTCGGCCCGTCGTCATCGGTGCGCGTCGACATGTCGTACGCGCTGTACAAGGCCGGCGGCGGCTACATCAGCTGCGGCTTCGACGGTTACGTCCACACCTCCGGCCGGCATGAGGGCATCGACATCACCCGCAGCGTGGGTTCGGATGTCCACGCCCTGGTGAGCGGTCAGATCATCAACCTCGTGCACGGGCGCAACGGCGGCTCCGGGCTCTCCACGATCGCCGTCTACAACGCCTCGCTGAACAAGACGATCATCTACCTGCACTCCGCTCCGCTGTCCTCGCTGCGTGTGGGCCAGCAGATCTCGCGCGGCCAGATCATCGCGAACGAGGCGTGGCACGGGGTGTCGTCCAGGAAGGCCGCGCACACCCACGTCGAGATGCGCCCCGGACGGCAGAAGCTCGCCGCCAAGAGCGTCCGCGACTCGACTCTGAGCAACCCGAACCCGAACTCGTTCTGGATCTCCCAGGGCTACAACATCCGCTAGCGCAACGGGGCCTCTGATGAAGCACCGGGGCCTCTGATGAAGAGGAAGGCAACTGTGTCTCCACGAACTGCACGGCTGATCTCGCCTCTGGCCGCGGCGTCCGCCGCGATGGTGCTCGGCGGGGTGGTGCTCGCCACCGCCTCGCCCGCCTCGGCGGCCACCCGCAACGGCGTGTGCGAGACCGGCGAGTTCTGTTACTACTTCAACAGCAACAACCAGGGGTCGCTCTCCGACTTCACCGGATCCGTCGGTGACTACGGCACCCGCCAGCCCTCCTGCTTCGACTTCAAGGGACCGGGCACCGGCAAGGGCAAGTGCGTCAAGAACGCCGCCGCCTCGGTCTGGAACCGCAGTGGTAAGACCGTTCGCGTCTACTTCAACAGCAACTACGGCGGCAGCGTCTACCAGGACTTCGCGCCCGGGGCCAAGGGCAACCTCAAGGCCGGCCTCAAGAACCAGAACGCCTCCCACCAGTTCCTGAGCTCCGCACCGCCGACCGGGTGCAAGACCGACGGCACACACAGCAAGCTGCCCACGACGATCCTCGTCTACCGGGAATCCCTCAATCGCGTGGACCGGGTGGAGTTCAAGACGTACGTCAAAAATGTCCTGCCCAACGAGTGGCGGTCGCACTGGCCGAGGGAGTCTCTCAAGGCAGGGGCGATCGCGGTCAAGCACTTCGGCTGGTACTGGGCGCTGAGGTCGGCGAGCAAGACGCCGAGCGGCCAGTGCTACGACGTCTCCGACCACACGTCCAGCCAGGTGTACAAGCCCGGCTCCGCGACGGCGGCGACGAACGCTGCGGTGGACGCGACATGGGGCACCCGCATGACGCGCAGTGGGAAGATCTTCAAGGCCCAGTACTGCTCTACGACGACGGCGTGCCGCCACTGGGTCACCGGCGACTGGATGTCGCAGAACGGTTCTCGCGACAAGGCCGAGGCGGGCTGGAGCTACTCCAGGATCCTCAAGTACTACTACACGGGGATCGTTCTCGAACCTTGAACCCCCGCAGACCGTTCGCCCCTGGTTCCCCGCCGTGCCGTGCACGGCGGGGAACAGGCGTCAGCCGACGATGATCTGAAAGTTGAGTGGCCGGCCTCCGGGGAACGCGACCCGTCCCGAACCCTCCATCATCTTGAACCGCACGTAGCACAAGCCCGGCTTACTCGGCGTGGTGATGTCGGTCCGGATGTCGACCATCTCTCCGGGGCCTGTGTCCTTGATCGGTACGTCGGGGACGGTCTGGCATTGATCGGGTTGCTGCGGGAGATCGAGGCGATGCAGCGAATATCCCTTCCACGGCACCGTCCCGGCGTTCTTGAGCCGCCACACTTTGGTCACGGTCTGACGGGGGCCGACGCGCGTGCAGTCGGGGAGCGTGATGTCCCCGATGAACTTCGCCGAATCACCCTCGTGCACAGGTGGACTCCACGGCGGATTGGTGGCGCGCACCGGGCAGTCGGTTGCCGACAGCCAGGTCTGCGACGGGCCCTCGGAGGGGTTCACACTGTGCCCGTCGGTCCCGGAGCCACGATTGACGGCGACCGCGATGAGGACCACTGTCGCCATACCGACGGCCGCTACTGCGAGCGCGGCCGCAGCCGGGCGGGTTGGTCGGAATCGCCCCCGGCCCCCTGGCGCAGAGGGGACCGGCCGGACGTCGCCCGCGATCTCGTCGGGCGGGGGCGGCGTAGGCAGAGATGCCGAGGTCTCCGCAGCCGACCGTGGGGCTTGCGACCCCGTGGTGCTGTGCACGGTACGACCTTCCGCGACGTCCGTGGCGAAGACTTCGAGTCCATCAGGCGGACGGGCCGTCAAGGTGCCCGCGCGGCTTGAAGGATTCCCGGCGGTCGCCGATCTGACCGCCAAGTTCGCACTCTCCCAGCGTTCGCGGTACGCGGCCGGGTCTGCGCCGCACGCCTTGACGAACTCGACGGTGGTCTCCCAACTCGGGAGCCGGTTACCCTTCGTGGCTTCGTGCAACGTCGTGTGGGAGATCGCCCCCGACCGGCCAGACATTTCTCGGAAAGGTGGGTTGCCGACCGACTTGCGAAGTTCTCGCAGTGCCGCCGCGAAGTCCTCGATCGCCTCCGCCCGTGCAGGCATGTCGTCCACCCGGGTGAAGCTAACAGCGCCCACGGTGCCCACTCAAGCTTACGGAGCATCTCGCATACGTCCTCCTGTGCCTCGCTCGCCGGCCACAATGGGAGCCACCCGTTTCGGCCGGGCCAGTAGAGCGCTGGAAATGGCCTCTGTCGCCGCCCGCTTGTCGCCCTTCACGACCTCGACACCCTGCCCGCGAGATCGCCGAGGAACTCGCCATCACGATCCTGCCCGCCACCGCCACGCACCTGGGCACCTTCCACGCCCAGGCCCACGGCCACGCCGACGGCGTCACCGTGCGGATGACCTGCTACACCGCCGAACACCACGGCACCCCAACCGCCGCCGGCGAGATCGAGGAAGTCACCTGGCTGACCTACGCCGACCGCCACCGGGCATCCCTCGTAGACCAGATCATCTTCGACCACCTACACGAGACCGGCCAACTCCACTGACTATTTCTCAGACCACACCAGGAATCAGATAAGTGGTTTGGACGTCTTGTGGCCTCTTCGTGGAGGTTTGCTTGCCGCCCATGCCGCTTCGGCCCGGTCCCTGGCCTGCTTAAGGCCGGCCGCAGAGGATTCGCGGGCCAAGGTGAGGCTACAGGGCCGGTCATGCAATGTTCCATCACAGGTGGAGTAGCGGCAGACATGGTGCTCTCGCTCTCTCGCATCCGGGATGGTGGGTTTCATGCATGTACGCGTAAAGGCCCTTCGGGGCTGATCCCGAAGGGCCCAACCGCACCAACCCTGATCTGCCATCAGACAGGCTCTAGATCTGATTGGCATATGCCATGTGTTGCGATGGATGTTTTCTCGTTGTGACTCCGAGAGTTCTTGTGCTCGCATCGGACCGGTAACCGCGTTGGCAGTTGTCCAAAGCAGACATATGCCATCGGCATTGCGGGCTTGCGAAATCCGGCAAGTCCACGTCAGCTCATCTGGACGTCCTGCGGCGTCCAGGCTAACGATGGGTCGTAAGGGCAATCGTCGCGCGATACCACATTCGTCGCGCGAAACCGAAAGGAGACGCTAATGGTCGGTAAGCGAATCTCTGCGCTGGGCGCAGTTTTCGTCGGAGCCCTGACTCTGGGGCTGGGTCAGGCATCTCAAGCCTCAGCCGTAGCGAGCCCGGCGAACACGTCGGTGGTCAGCGCTTCAGAGACCGCCGCAGCGCACGACGCCTTCTCCTCGATGCTGACGTCGAGCCCTGGACACCGTACCGATCTCGCGCCTCGCACCTACGACCAGGGCGGCGGCGGCGGTGGCGGTGACGGCGGCGGCGGTGGCGGCGGCGGTGACGGCGGCGGCGGTGGCGGCGGCGGTGACGGCGGCGGCGGTGGCGGCGGCGGGTGACACCACCGACACGACCACGGCCACGACCACGGCCGCCAGTGAGTGTCTGACAGATGGACGCTCGAAGACCACCGGGACCGAGTGCCGAGGCCGGTTAGCCGAGCACTCACAGCAAAGACCGCAGGGGGCTCCGCCCCCTGCACCCCGGCCCTCCTCTGAGATGAGCCGGGAGGGCGCGGGTTCTGGGGGTCATCTCCTCGCCGGTCCCCGAGGGATGCTCTCGCGCGTACGAAGGCGGCCACCTCTCAGGGGGACACCAAGGGAGACGAGTTCACCTATGAGGTGAACAGCCGACTGATCGTTGTGACGCTCAGTCTCCGCAGCCACCGCTTCCGCGAGGGCGATGACCCTGACCGGCTCCTTGACGACATGCGCGAACTCGGTCTCTTCGACGCAAGCGGCGACCTCGTCCTCAGCGCCCTCGTTCTGGCTTCGCGAGCCACCGGAGTTGAACTTTCCAGGAATCGGTACATCCGTCCCAGTCTCACCCCAGATGATCCGCAGGCCGGCCGAGGTGTGTAGATGGCTGGCAGGACTCCGACTCGAACGCGTTCCCCTGGAACACGCCGTTCACCTGCACGGATTCGAGGTCCAATCCGTCGTCGGGCACGCCGTCCACGTGCGGCAACGTCTCGGTTGCGGATGGCGTCTTCCACGGCTGCTCTGTCGCGCTTATGTGAATATGTTCCGGCGGCATTCGAAACCCTCGAAATGGGCGAGTGGGAGCGTCTCTGCGCATACGTCAAGTGTGGACAACCAAATCAACGCTGCAATCATCGAGGATACCGAAATGATCGTCAGCGTGAATGCCGGGATGGGGCGAAGTCGGTCCAGCTGCATCTGGCCAGCTGATACCGGATGTTGCGAGGGATGTGTTCTCGTTGCCCCTCCGAGAGTTCTTGTGATCGCATCGGTCAGGTAAACCGTGCGGACGTTCATCCAAAGCAGATGCATGCCATCAGCATTGCCAGCTCGCGAAATCCGGCAAGTCCACGTCAGCTCATCTGGACGTCTTGCAGCGTCCAGGCTAACGATGGGTCGTAAGGGTAATCGTCGCGCGATCCGACAGTTGTCGCGCGATATCGAAAGGAGAGGCTAATGGCCGATAAGCGACTCTCTGCGGTGGGCGCTGTTTTCATCGGAGCCCTGGTTCTGGGGACGAGTCAGGCATCCGAAGCCTCAGCCGTAGTGAGCCCGGCGAACACGTCGGTGGTCAGCGCTTCAGAGACCGCCGCAGCGAACGACGCGTTCTCGTCGCTGCTGACTTCTAGTCCCGGACACCGCACTGAGCACGCGCCTCGCACCTACGACCAGGGCGGTGGTGGCGGCGGCGGCAACGGCGGCGGCGGTGGCGGCGGCGGCGGCGGTGGCGGCGGCGGCGACCATCGCGGCCGCGACCACGGCCGTCATCACGGTCACCATAAGGGTCACCACCGCCGTCACCACCGCGGTCACCACCACCACCACCACCACCGCCACTACCGCTAGCTCCACGAACGACGAAGACCCGCCAGGTGATCGGCTTGGCGGGTCTTCTGGGACTCGTCGAACAGGGCCGCCTCAGCTCTTGAAGGAGCTCACCGACGTGCAACCCGCCGATGTGCTTGCCCGCGTGAGGGCGGCGCTCGGCGATCACCACCGCCCTCCGGGCTACATCGAGGTAGGGCCGGCTGAAGGCGGTTCGGCCATGACGGCGGCTGCAGTGAACTCAGACATTCGAATACTCTACGCTTGTTGACCGATTGCTCCCTTCGGTCTAGGTTTGTTGAGCAGAGCCGCGTCGATGAGGGAGGCGGGGTGCCCGCGACTCCGCGCGACCTGCTCGACCGCTTCCAGCAGGCGATGCTGGACTTCTCGCCTGACTCGCTTGCCGATCTGTTCGCCGATGAGGCGATCTACGAGTTCGTGTTCTGGACGCCGCATCGCGGTCCGTCGCAACGGTACGACGGGCGCGAGGAGATCCGCGCCGGCTTCAGGGCGGCATGGGGGTCGGTGTCCGAGCCCCCGCTGACCGGATTTCGCGAGGTGTGCGTTCACGAGACGGCCGACGCCGAAGTGATCATCTCTGAGGGTGAGATGAACGCTGTCAATCATGCGACCGGGCGGCCGTTCACCTCCCGGTTCGTGCTCGTCCTGCGCGCCCGCGACGGCCGTATCGTCCACTTGCGCGACTATTCGGACGTGCTGCGGACCGCGGCCGGGCTCGGGCGTCTGACTCAGCTCTTCGATCAGGTGCATGCCGAGTCCGCGCTGTGAAAGAGGTCGTGTGGTCGTCGCTCTTTCGAGCGCTCTGGGCCGACCGGCACGGGTGACTTCCGGGGTGGCTTCCGCGAACACGCTCATGGCCGCTCGCTTGCCGCCCTCCGTGCCCGGCCTGTGGTGACAGTCGGTGGACGGCGCGGATGGGCCGCGTGAAAACTGTTTGGCATGCGAAGGGGCGCCGTCTAGCGTGGCGCCGTGGCGACTCAGGTGATCGTTCTCAACGGCGGTTCCAGTTCGGGCAAGTCCGGGATCTCCCGGTGCCTGCAGGCGGTACTGCCGGATCCATGGCTTGCCCTCTCAGTTGACACCCTGGTGGACGCGATGCCTGCCTCCCTGAAGGCATCGGATGCGGGGATCGACTTCGCCCCGGATGGTCGGGTCGTCGTCGGGCCGGAATTCGGGAAGCTGGATGCGGCGTGGACGGAGGGGATCGCCGCGATGGCCCGTGCGGGCGCTCGGCTCATCGTGGATGACGTGTTCCTCGGCGGGGCGGCGTCCCAGCAACGCTGGCAGAAGGCTCTTGCCGGACTGGAGGTGCTCTGGGTCGGTGTGAGGTGCGACAGCGCGGTCGTCGCGGGGCGAGAGATCGCCCGGGGCGACCGTGTCAGGGGAATGGCCGCGTTGCAGGCGGAAGTGGTTCACGAGGGCGTGGTCTACGACCTTGTGGTGGACACCACGCACACCGAGTCCTTGGCGTGCGCGGAGACGATCGCCACCCAGGTGCGCCGCTAGCACCGGCATTCCTGCAGTCCTTCGTCGACCACGCCGTCCACGACAAGGCCCAGCAGGCGCAGCCGCAGACCCTCTCCCACGCGCTGGCCGACTCGCCGGCCGGTCAGCTCGCCTGGATCGGACAGTTGCCGGCTGGTAGCAGGTCCGTCTGAATGGAAGGCCGATCGGCGCTACCGGCCGGCCAGGGACGACGCGAGCTTCAGCCAGCTCTCGAGGGTGGTTGCCGCGGCGCCGCTGTCGATGGCCCGGCGCGCGTCCTCCAGGCAGGTCGCGAAGGCGTCGCGCAGGCCCTCGCCGAAGCCGCGGTGAGCGGCGAGGGCTCCGGCCGCGTTGGCGAGGACGGCGTCACGTGCGGCACCCGCTTCACCGGTCAGGACCCGGTGGACGACCGAGGCGTTGTAGGCCGCGTCACCGCCGCGGAGCGCATCCTGCGCGCTGCGCGCCAGTCCGAAGTCGGCGGCGTCCAGCGTCTCCTGCCGGACGCCACCGCTCTCGGTGATCCAGACGTTCGTGGGCGCGGCGGTGGTGATCTCGTCGAGGCCGTCCTGCCCGCACACGACCAGGGCGCTCGCGCCTCGTTCCGCGAGGACGTTGGCCAGGACCGGGGCGAGGGAGGGGTTGGAACAGCCGACAAGGGCGGCACGGGGACTGGCGGGGTTGGTCAGCGGCGCCAGGTAGTTGACGGCGGTGGGGACGCCGAGCGCCTTGCGCACTGGGCCGGCGTAACGCAGCCCCTGGTGGAAGCGTGGAGCGAAGGTGAAGCCGATGCCGACGTCGCGCACGCACCGGGCGATGTCGTCGGGCGTGAGATCGAGCGGCAGGCCCAGGGCTTCCAGGACGTCGGCGGCGCCGGCCTTGCTCGACGCCGATCGGCCGCCGTGCTTGACGACCGGGGCGCCGGCGGCGGCCACGACGATCGCCGCCATGGTGCTCACGTTCACGGTGTGAGCACCGTCGCCGCCGGTGCCGACGATGTCGACGACCTCCGCACCGTCGACGGGCAGGGGCACGACCCGTTCCATGAGGGCGTCGAGCATGCCCCTGAGTTCCGCGGTGCTCTCACCCTTGGCCCTCAGGGCGACGAGGAACCCGGCGAGCTGGGCGGGGTCGGCCGCGTCGTCCATGACCTGCCGCATGGCCCAGCGGGTGTCGTCCGCGTCGAGGTCGTGCCCGCGCAGGAGCGTCGCGAGCAGGCGTGGCCAGGAGCGGGACGGCTCGGTCATCAAGGTCCTCTCGACATGGGCACGACGGTGCTCGGGCGGTGCTCCCAGCGTAGTGACCGGCACCGTGAGTGGTGGACACGAACTGAACTGGCCGAACTCGACGGATCCGCGCGCGTCGCCGTTCCCGGCTCCGGGGGGTAGCGTGGCTCGAAGATCGAGATTAGGGGCAGGGGGACCGGTGCTGCCGATCGGCGAGATGCTTCGGGTGCTGAACGTGCTGGATGCCGCCGGATGTGAGGTCTGGGTCGCCGGCGGCTGGGGGATCGACGTCCTGGTCGGACGCGTCACCCGGGAGCATCACGACCTCGACCTGCTCCACCGCGCCGAACAGGAGCGGCTGGTGATCGGCGAGCTGGAGTCGTCCGGGTACGCCGAACGGCCCGGTGCGGTGCCCGGGCGGCCGGCCAGGTTCGTCATGGCCGACGGCCATGGGCACGAGCTCGACCTCCATCCGCTGCACGTCGCGGAGGACGGCTCAGCCGTGCAGCACCTGGACGACCGCGGCGCGGCACTGCACTACCCGGCCGCGGCCTTCGTCACGGGCACGATCGAGGGTGTGCGAGTGCGCTGCCTGTCCGTCGGTCAGCAGGTCGCCTTCCATCAGGGCTACGAGCCCCGGGACCGCGACCTGCACGACATGGCGAGCCTGCGTTCGGCGTTCGGCGTCACGACACATTTCTGACCCGCCTACGGGAGGTGCCGGGGGCGAGCGATCAGGTCGCGTACAGGAGCGACAGCGGCTGCGACGGCTTCCGATCGCCCAACTGCGTGGCGGTCCGCCCGATGTAACGGCTCAAGGACCGTGCCAGGTGCGGCTGGTCGAAGTATCCGAGCCGGTGGATCACGTCGTGGGCCGGCACGCCCTGCTGGATCAGGACCGCCGCCCGCCTGGCGCGGTCGATCTGCCGGACGGCGCCGCGCGTGAGCCCGGTCGACGCCAGGAAGCGCCGCTGCAGGGTGCGTTCCGACACGTCCGGTGACGCGCCACCGAGGACCGCGGCGACGAGCGGGTCGCGCTCCAGGACACCCTCACGCACCAGCCGTTGCACGAACGCCTCGGCGTTGTCCCAGCCGGGCAGATGCCAGGTGGAACCCTTCAGCCAGAAGGACCTGTGCGTCGTGTCGGGAATCTCCGCGGACCCGTCCACGAGCCGGCCGAGGGGAAGATGGGGCATCGCGGTGCCCAGGGAGAAACTGATCCCGAAGAACGTGGCGTCCTCGGGAACGGGGGCCTGGCTCGCCCTCGTCTCCGGCCCCTGGACGGAGGCGCTGACCTGGCCGCGGTGTTCCCAGAAGACCAGATCCCAATGGGCCGTCGCGACCGCCGTCATCTGTTCCACGTCACGGCTGCTGCTGCGCCACACCCGTTCGATGTACGGCGAGTCGGACGATCGGCTCTCGATGTCCAAGCCCATCCGGGTAACTCCCCCTGACTCGCGGAAGATGGTCATGCGGGGCGCGTCCAGGTCGTTTTCCCGATCATGCTACGCCCGTGGCCACCCCGACGACAGGGTAACGAGCAGGCGGCACCCGCTGAACGGGTGCCGCCGGTCATCCGCGGAGGTCCGTCAGAACGCTCCTGCCGGGCCGGGCAGGACCGTCTCGAAGAAGCCCTGCGCGGTGTACGTGCCGATTTCGCGAGCCCTGCCGGTGCCGACGTTCACCCCGCGGGCGGTGATGGTCACGTAGGGCGGCTCGCGCTGTTTCGCCGGCTCGGCGGGCCGGTCGTCCTCGGACGCCGGTTCGCATCGGACGGACATGGTCAGGGCGGTCACCTCGGTGGCGTCGCGCCGCTCTCGGCGAGGTGTGCGTCTCCCCGTGAGCAGGTAGGCCGTGCGCATCAGCGATTGCTAACGGGCCGTGACGAACGTACGGAAGCTGTCGTCGCGGCCCGACCTGACTCCTCGCACCCGTTACCGACGCCGGGGAGGTGTCCGAAGGCTGGGCCATGACTTTCAGACGGGGCTGATCCCGGTGTTGCGGATGTGCTCGTAGACGATCGACGTGCGGACGTCGGCGACTTCGGGCCGTTCGGTGAGCTTGTCGATCACGAACGCGTACAGGCTGGCGTTGTCCGGCACCGCGACGTGCACGATGAAGTCCTCCGTGCCGGTCGTCACATAGACGCCCAGGGTGTCGGGGAGCGCGCTGACCCAGTTGCGGAAGCCCTCGATGTTGCGCCGTGAGGGGGGACGCACGCGGATGGCGATGAGAGCCTGGACCGGGCGCCCGATCGCCGCCAGGTCGACGTCGAGGACCGCGCCCCGGATGACGCCACGCTGACGGAGCGCCCGCGTACGGTCGAGTGCCGTGGTCGGCGAGACCCCGACCGAGGCGGCGACGTCACGGTTGGTCTTCCGTGCATCCGACTGCAGTTCCGCCAGGATCGCCTTATCAAGTTCGTCCATGCCCGCCCACACGCCCTTACTTCCGATACAAGTACGGATTCCTTGCAGTGCAATCGTACGGATGCCTAGCATCAACGGCGTACTACCGAACGCATGGATAGGAGGCCCGGATGATGGCCGATGAACAGACGACCTCGGGTGTCGGGTTCGCCCCCGAGGAGATCGACCCGGCCCTCCCGACCCGGGCGGCCCGCCTCAAGTGGGTGATCGTGGTCGACCGCGACCTTCCCCCGGGCCGTGCCGTGAACGCCGCCGTCTGCGTGGCCGCGGCGACCTCGACGGCGGTGACCGGACTCCTCGGCGACGACGCGGTGGACGCCGACGGCGGCGCCCACCCGGGCCTGCCCTGGGCGGGCTGCTCCGTGCTGGCCGCGGACGCCGCCACGCTGCGCGCCGTCCGCGCCAAGGCCGCGTCGTCCGCCGGGTGCTTCGTCGCGGACATGCCCGCGGCGGCCCAGCAGACCCGCGTCTACGCCGACTACCTCGCCGTGATGAAGGAGACCGCGGCCGACGGCGTCGAGTACTACGCGGTCGGCGTGGTCGGGCCGCGCAACCGGGTGGACAAGATCGTGGGAAAGCTGCCCCTGATGCCGTGACCCGGCTTCCCGGGACGGTCAGGAGTCGGGGGAGCGCAGATGGCGGGTGTCCACCCGGTGTCCCGCCTCCTCCAGGACGGTGATCGCCTCCTTGATCCTCGGCTCGGGCACGAGGACCAGGTCGGCATGGAAGGTGGAGGCGACGAACACCGAGATGGCCGCCTCGGCCAACGGGTTCACGATGGCCGCCAGCATGCCCGGGACGTCCAGTTCGTGTCCGGTGCCCCCGCCGTACAGGCCGATCCACCGGTCGCCGGACCCCGTCGGCCAGGCCTCGCGGACCACGGTGAGGCCCTCCGGGGCGCGGACGAGCGCGATCCAGTCGTCGTCTTCGGGGAATGTCGCCTGCGGCAGGTGCTGGACGGCGAACACGGACGGCACGATGCCGAGCTGCTGGGCGGCGGGTGAGGTCATGGAACGTGTGTAGCAGAGCCCCCCGACAAGACGCCTAGACCTGGGACCACTCGGTGATGGAGGCGACAAGCAGCGGCCCGTCGAAGGAGTCGGGGGTGAGGGGCACTCCGGTGATCCTGGCGGCGAGCGCGAACGCCTTCGGGAGCGCGTCGTCCCACCGTGTGTCCCAGGCCGCCTTGCCGGTCGTGGCGGTCCACGGGAGCCCGACCCTGCGCATCGGCTCCTTCAGCCGATCGGGGTCGCTGCCCCAGCGGTTGACCGACGCGTGCGGCGTGAAGGCGGTGACGATCTCGCCGTCCACGGCGTACAGGAAGCTGTGCTCTGCGTAGTCGTGGCGTCCGACGGCCACCGCCTCGCATCCCTGCGCGAGGCGCGCCAGGTTCTCACCCAGCGCCGTGTGCCAGCCACACGGTTCGACCACCACGCTCCACTCGCCGATCCGGGTGATGCCGACGTATCCGCCCCCGTCGCCGCCGTCGGTCTCCTCGATGAACTCCGCGACCTCGTCGTCGAGTTCGCCGAGGGTCATCGAGCGGACCGCCGCTCCACCGGGCTCGAAACGGGCCGCGACGTCTGCGGGCTCCAGACCGTGGAAGAACGACACGCTGAAGATGTCGCCCAGCGGATTGCGCACGTTTCCTGTCGTCGGGGCCGCCAGCCACCTGAAGGGGGCGAGAGGGTCGGGCACCTGGGCTCCCTTTGTCGTTTCGCGACATCGTGGCAGCCGCCGCCGACAAAACCGGGAGCCGAGGCCGTCCGTCGCGTTCCTGTCCTCCGACGGCGGACGCCGCCGATGTCAGGAGGATCGCGAAACGCTCCTGGAACCGACTTGGATCTTGCTGAAACCCGCGTCACGGGGTGGGCACGACGGCCTTCGAGACGAGCCGGTCGCGGGCGAAGCACAGCCGGTAGGCGCGGGCGGAATCGGTCTTCATCGTGTAATAGACGCAGTCCTGGCCCGGTGGTGGAGCCGGAGCGCCGTCCGGCGGGCTGTCCCTGGTGAACGCGGGAAGCCGGGACCGCACGTCGTCGCGTGGTTCGCCCACCTTCAGCCCCCCGTACGCCGCCGGGTCGAGGACCGAGAACGACGAGCTGACGAAGCTCAACGGGATCAGGAGCGCGAAGATCCCGGTCAGCACGGCCACGGGAATCCCGACCGCCTGCGCCAGCCGCCGCCGCACCCGCCGCCGGGCGAGGTCCAGCTCCCTGACCGCAGCGGTCACCGGCGCATCGAGGCCGGCTGTGGTCCGCACATGCTCGTGAGCCGCCTGGACGCCGGTGACGGGCAGTTCGGCGGCGACCTCGAAACCCCCGCCGGTAGCCGGGCCGGCCCGCAGGACGCCGCCCGCCAGGCGCACCCGTTCGGCCAGCCCGACGAGCCCGGACCCGCCAGACGCCACGCCCGGCGGGGCCGCCGCCGGTGCGCGGCCGTTGACCACGCGGAGCGTGACGGTGTCGTCGTCGGACGCGAGCCGCACGCGTACGGTCGCGCCGGGAGCGTGTTTGGCGGCGTTCGTCAGGGCCTCCTGGAGCACGCGGCGCACGGCGAGCGCGGTCATCGGGGGCAGGCCGTCCGTGTCGCCCAGGTGGCCGTCCAGGTGGCCGTCCACGTGCTCGACGACGATCGGCACGCCGGAGTCGCGGGCGCGCTCGACGAGCGTCTCGACGCTCTCCTCACGCGGCGGCACGGCGGCCCCTTCATCGTCGCCGCGCAGGACGCCGATGATCTCGCGCAGCCGTTCGGTCGCGGCCGCGGCGGCCTCGCGCAGTTCGCGCACGGCCGCCTGCTGCCTCGCGTCCAGGCCGGGGTCGAGTTCGAGGGCGCCGGCACGCACCGCGAGGAGCGTCAGGTCGTGGCCGAGCGAGTCGTGCATGTCGCCCGCGATGCGTGCCCTCTCCCGCAGGCGGGCGCGGTCGGCGACGGCCCGCTGCTCGCGCTCCAGCCGGTCGGCGAGCAGCCAGCCCGTTCGGACCAGTTCGGCGTACTGGCGGCGCCAGCGGCCGAGCAGCCAGGGCACCACCACGGCGAGCAGCAGCGTGACGAGCTGCGTGGGCCAGCCCCACAGGTCGCGCAGGACGAGCGCGGACAGCGGCAGCCCGGCGAGGGCGACGGCCGCGAAGAACCACAGCGCCGGCCGGGCGCTCGCCATCCGGTGCCCGGCCAGGTAGCCGAAGACCACCAGCGCCGCCCACGTCCAGGCCAGGGGGCCGAACATCTGCACGTCCAGGGCCAGGCTCACCGCCACCGGTACGGCGAGCGCCACCAGCGGCCACCTCCGGCTCACCGCCGTGGCGGCCCCGAACAGCGGCACGGCCACGGCCGCCGCCGCAACCCGCCGGGCGTCGCCGTCATCGATGGCCAGCGCGACCGGCGGCGCGCACACCGCCAGCCACAGCCCGAGGTCGAGCAGACGGGACGGCCGCACCACCTCACACCCCCCGGTCGAGCGGAGCCTCGGGCACGAGACCCGCCTCGTACGCCAGGATCGCGGCCTGGACGCGGTTGCGGAGGCCGAGACGGGTGAGGATCTGGCTGACGTATCCCTTGACCGTGCCCTCGACGAGATGCAGGCGCCGTGCGATCTCGGCGTTGGACAGGGCGGCCCCGACCAGCGCGAGCACCTCGCGCTCGCGGTCGCCGAGCTGGTCCACGCGGGCGCGGGCGGCGGCCTCCGTGCCGAGCGGGCGTGCCCTGAGGCGGGTGATGACCCGCCGGGTGACGGCGGGGGAGAGATAGGCGCCGCCGGCGGCGACGGCGCGGACCCCCGCGATCAGTTCGCGTGGGTCGCCCGATTTGAGGAGGAATCCGGACGCGCCGGAGCCGAGCGCGCTCGTCACGTAGTCGTCCTCGTTGAACGTCGTGAGCATCACGACGGAGACCTCGGGGAGGACCCGGCGCAGCTCGGCGGCGGCCCCGAGCCCGTCGAACCGCGGCATCCGGATGTCGAGCAGGCAGATGCCGGGACGGTGCCGCAGGGCGAGGTCGACCGCCTCGTGCCCGTCGGCCGCCTCGGCGACGACCTCGATGTCGCCGGCCGTGGCCAGGATGCTCGCGATGCCGGCGCGGATCAGCGCCTCGTCGTCCGCCAGCAGGACGCGGATCATCGCATTCTGTCCGGAATCCGGCTTATCGCGCTGTGCCTACCGATTCGCTCGCTCATGCCGGGACGCTATCAACGGTCCGTCGCCGGGAGCGTACGGCGTGGACGAGCCGGGCGGCCACGACGGCCATGGCGGCCAGCGCTCCGGTGGCCGCCCAGACATACAGCGCGAGCCAGACGTAGGTGAGCTGGTCCAGCGTGCCCACCCGGTTCAGCAGCACCCCGGCCAGCTCCGCCAGCCCGAAGTAGAAGGCGACCGGCAGCGCGTACGGGACCAGGCGGGCGATCACCCGCCAGGCGGGCCGGTGCGCGCGACGCCGGGCCCAGCGGCGGGAGCGCAGCACCCCGGCCACGCCGAGGCCCAGGGTGAGCAGCGACATGCCGCCCAGCCAGGGGTCCGCCTTCGTGGTGAAGGGCATGGCACCCGCGGCGGGCCGTCCCTCGATCATGTCGACCAGGCCGTCGCTGATGATCAGCGCATCGTCGCCGGAGATCATCCCGGTGTTGGTGACGACCGCGATGCCGTACCCGCCGGCGGGTAGCAGGGTCTGGGCGGAGTTGTGCGTGAGGAGCCAGCCGGTGTGCCGCAGCATCGGCGCCCCTCCGGCCGTGCGCTCGGCCGACCATCCCATGCCGTACGTGCTGCCGCCCACGCCGGACGGGGTCTGGGTGGCTTTGACGAGGCCTCGGGGGAGGGCGTCGCCGTGGCCGTTCTGCGTGATCAGCCATTCGGCCAGGTCGTGGGCGGTGCTGACGACCCCGTAGGAGCCGTTGACGAACCACTTCGGGTGCGCGCGCTCGATCACCCGGCCGTACGCGCGGATGTATCCGGCGCCCGCGCCGGGCAGTTCCTCCGTGGTGTCCACCGTCCGGGTGGACGTCATGCCGAGCGGCGTGAACACCGTGGCGGCCATCAGGTCGGCGAACGGCGTCCCCGACACGACCTCGGCCAGCCGCGCCGCGACCGCGTAGTTGGGGTTGTGATAGATCATCCTGGTGCCCGGCGCGGCGGCGAGCGGCGCGGTCCCGAGCATCGCGACGGCGCCCTTGAGGTCGTCCGGCGCGGGGAGCGTCAGCTCGGGGAAGGTCCGGTCGCTCATGCCCGAGGTCTGCTGGAGAAGCTGCCGCACGGTGATCTTCTCGGCCCGGGGATCGGCCATGGTGAACTCCGGCAGGTAACGCCGGACCGGCACGTCGAGGTCGATCCTGCCCTCGTCGGCCAGGCGCAGCACCGCCAGGGCCGTGAACGACTTCGACAGCGAGGCGAGCGGCATGGGGGTGTCCGCGGTGATCGCCTCGCCGCCGGCCGTGTGACCGTGCCCGGCGGCGTACACGACCCGGTCGCCCTTGACGACCGTCACCAGGGCGCCGGGCAGGTCCGTGCGCCGGATGTAGTCGCGTACGTACCGGTCGACGGACTCCGTGGTCAGGCCGGGCCGTCCGTCCGGGGGCGCCGCCCGCGTCGCGGCGTCCACCGCCGCGGTTCCCGTTGCGAGCAGCAACACACCGGCCAGACCGGCGATCGCGGCGATCCTGCGCATGCGCACCGTGTTTCCCCTCCGAGCTCTTTCCGTTCGCAGGTCACGTACGGTAGGAGCGGCCGGAGGGGCGGCACAGCGGGCGATCGGAAGGTCCTCACCTGACTTTCGTCAGGCCGGGGACCGGGCGGGTCAGCGGCGCCCGAACTGCCGGAGGAAGGAGCGCTTCGGGCGCTTCGGGGGAGGAGCCGCGGGAGCGGGCGTCTTCTCCGGGACCGGATGAAGTGCCCGCCACTCGGCGGCGACCTCGTCCACGTCGATGAGCGGCTGCACGACGGGCGGGCCGGACAGGGGCTTGCGGTAGCTGTCGCGGATCTTGACGTTCATCTCCTCGACGATCCTGCGCGCCTCGGCCTCCGTGCGCGCGCCCAGCGCCTCCGTCCTCGCCTCCTCGGCCTCCTTGCGCAGCGCCAGCGTCCCCGGCAGCGGGAACGACAGGTTCTCCGCGCGCATCTTCTGCTTGATCCACCACATCTCGTCGTACGGCTTGCCCTGGCCGGGGATGGGCTTGCCCGCACCCGGCAGGTCGTCGAACTCGCCACGCTCGGTGGCTTCGCGGATCTGCCGGTCGATCCACGACTCGAAGCTCACTCCGAGGGGCTTGCGTTCGGTCACGGCCTCACCTCGCAACGACGCGGTCGGCATCCTCCTGCGAGGATAACTTTCCGGCGCGCGCGGCCCGGGTCAGGGGACCCGGAGCAGGTCGATCACCCCCGTGGTGCCCTCGTCGGCGTGGCCGTCCGCGAGCCGCCGCTCCATCAGGGTCATGAACGGCGTGAGCAGCTCCGGGCTGACCTTCTGCTCCTCGGCCGTACGCAGCAGGGTCGCGTTGCCCCGGACCATCATCGCGAGGTTGGACGTGACGTTCCTCGTGTAGTCGCCGCTGTCCAGATGCTCCGCGATCCCGTAGGCGTACGGGGCCATCGCCCTCAGCCAGCCCACGACGAGGTCGGCGAAGCCCTTCGGGGGAATCTCCTCGCGGACGAGCGCGAAGGCGTGCGCCACCCCCGCGAACATGCCCGTCATCGCGCTCAGCAGCGCCACGTCGTGGAGGGCGGCGAGCCCGGGGTCCTCGCCGGTGTAGGCGGTGCCGGCGGGTACGGCCAGCGTGCCCGCGTGGGCCTCGAACACCGCGCGGGAGCCGCTGTAGAAGACGTACGCCCCGGAGTCCGGCACCCCGATCATGGGTGGGACCGCCATGATGCCGCCGTCGAGGAACCGGGCGCCGCGCTCCTCGACCCATCGGGCGCGGGCGCGGGCCTCCTCCGGGGTGCCGGTGGTGAGGTCGACCAGGTCCTTGCCGGACAGGTCGGCGTCGGCGAGGGCGTCGTCCACCGAGGCGTGGTCAAGCAGGCAGACGACCACCAGGTCGCTCGCGGCCACGGCCTCGGCGGCGGTCGTGGCGACGTGCGCGCCCTCGCGGGCGAGGGCCTCGGCCCGGTCGGCGGTGCGGTTCCAGACGGTCAGCGGATGCCCGGCGGCGAGCCAGGCACGGGCGAGCGCGCCGCCCATCGCGCCCAGCCCGAGAAGGGACAGTGGAGACTTCTCAGCGTTGTCGGTCATGCCGATTAGGCTGGTCACGAGCCCCGAGCCGATCAAGTACGCACTTCGAAGTGGGTGCTTACCCAGGGGTAAGCGAGCAGCCAGGAGGGGTGGACCATGCGGACCGCACGACGTCCGGGAGCGGTCGAATGCGGGATCGACGCGGCGATGGAGGTGATCGGCGGCAAGTGGAAGAGCTCGATCCTCTGGGTGCTGAACGAACGCCCATGCCGCTTCGGCGAGCTGCGCAGGATGCTCCCGGGCGTGACCGAGAAGGTGCTCGCCTCGCACCTGCGCGAGATGGAGGCCGACGGCATCGTGCACCGCGAGGTGTACGACGAGGTGCCGCCGCGCGTCGAATACTCGCTGACCCCGCTCGGCGTCACGCTGAACGAGGCGCTGGCGCCCCTCGGCGTCTGGGGACGGGAACACCTCCTCGGCGGACGGGACGATCACTGACCAGTGGAGTGTCCACGGATCTTGGCTGGGTCGGTCACTGCGCCGGAAGGAACCTCCGGTCCTCGCGAAGCCCGCTCCGCTCCACCCACGAAAATTCCTTCGCAAGCTCGGAATTTCCGCGGGGCCCGGGGTAGGCCTTCGCTCCGGTCCTCGCTCCCTTCCACTCCGCTCCCTCGCGCCCGCTGAACGTTCGTGGACTGCTGGACGACAATCCAGGCCTCAGGGGGTGGTCTCGTGGCCGGGCTGCCCGGGCGTGCGTCGCTGCTGCTTCAGTTCGGCCTCGTAGAGGTGGCGGCGCCCTCCGGCCAGCTCGTGGCGGGCCTGGCGTTCCAGCTCTTGGAAGGTCGCGTAGTAGCCGTCGTCGTACTCCTCGACGATCTGGAAAGTCCAGCGGCCCTGGATGACGTTGCGGCCGATCAGCTCGCGTTCGATGCGGTCGGCCCACTTGTCGTGCCCGGCCTCCCGCAGCAGCCGTACGGCGTTGTCCAGCTCGAAGTCGGCCGTACCGGTGAGCTGGTGGAAGGCGTACAGGTGGCCTCTGACCCGGTGGATCGTCTCCAGCGCCTTGCTCAGCCTGCCCAGCGCGTCGACGGTGACGTCGTCCAGCCCCTCGGGGCGGCGGTGCGCGGGATCGGGCAGGCCGACGGGTTCCTCGCGTTCGGTCATGTCCCACCGCTTACCCCTCGCGGCGGCACCTCTATCGGTGTGGGCAGCCGTGAGGACGCTCGACCGTGGGGTGCTCAACCCGCCGGCGTACCGGAGACGGACGGTTCGTCGGACGAGCGGATCGCGGCCAGCGCGCGGTTCAGGTCCCGCGACGACAGCAGGAGCTTGTACATGATGAGGGCCTCGAAGAGGAGCAGCAGGGCGGCCGCACCGATCGTGACCGGGATGACCGCGCCGAGCAGCGGGCCGACGACGAACACCGCCATCTGGAACTCGATGCCGCTGACCAGGTGCGTCCGGATCCGGTGCTCGCGCAGCCACTCGCGCATGCCGGGGTACCAGGAGAAGCGGCTGCGGAACTCCTTCTGCAGGTCCACGGCTTGCGTCAGGCGGACCCTGATCTCGTCGGGGTCGTTGTCGAGGTCCTCGTGTAACAGGGACGCCGGCAATGCGGCTGAACCAGCGGACACCGACTGCTCGTAGGCCTGCCGCAGCGTGCGGCGCATCTGGCGGCGGACCTTCGCGATCTGCAGGGCGTCGACGTAGCGCAGCATGTCGAGGAACACCACTCCGATGCCGAGGAACAGGTAGATGTCCTGTCCCGTCGCGCGGTATTGCCCCCACATGAGAGCGACGGTGCAGGCCAGCACCCGGATCCGGTCGAAGACGTAGTCGAGCCAGCCACCGAGGACCGTCCCCGTCCCCTTGAGCCGCGCGATCTTCCCGTCCATGCAGTCAAGGACGAAGCTCACGTGGTAGACGGCGGCCCCGGCGACCAGCCACGGCCACTCGGCCCGTAGGAAGCACCAGGCCGAGCCCAGGCCGAGCACGAAGGCGCCCCAGGTGATCTGGTTCGGGGTGATGGACGTGCGGTTGGCGGTGGTCACGACCAACCGGCCCGCCAGGGGATCCACCAGGAAAACGGTCCACCAGGCGTCGCGCGCCTTATATGTCCGAGAGCGTACGTCATGCAGCGTGAACGTCATTTGGGGGCTTTCTGAATTGTGGAGGGATTTCGGGGGAAACGTCAGAAATCGTCGTCCAGATCTTCCATTTCGTCCGCGTCGTCGTCCTGGTCGAGTGCATGCGTGTCATCGCCCAGGTGCAGGTCGTCGTCGGCGTCGAGCAGTGCCACCATTTGCTGGAGAAGCATCTTAAGCATCTTTGGCCTTCGGTCGGCGTTTCTTTCCCATCGCCCCTCATGAAAGCATCGGCCGGGGGTGTCTGCGAACTTTTTCCACAGGGCGCGCTCGATGCTTGGAATGACGGCGAGAAATCAAATCAGACTTTTTCCGTCTATATGTGCGCACTTCGCGTCGCCGTCCGCGATGTCGTCCACAGCCGCCCGAGGCCGTCCTCGCGAGGCCCCCTGTGCGTCAGTCGTGCCGATCGGGAAGGGCCGGCTTCTCGTCGGTCCAGTCGATTTCCCCGTACGCGGTGAAGGTGTCGACGGTCACCTTCCGGCCGTCGGCGCGCACGCCGTCAATCGGCGCCCGCTGGAACGCCTCCAGCCTCCGGCTCTCCCTTCTACCGTGCTGGGGCGACGGGGTTGGTGGCGATGCCGCCCTCACCGGCGGCGGGGTGGGGCGGCTCAGGCGGCGGCGTGGGCGAGATCCGAGAGCCACCGCTCGTGGTTGGCCCGGAGCATGGGCTCCCGGTAGAAGAGCGGCAGCAGTGGACCGGCGAGCGACTCTTCCACGGTGATCCTCGTACGCCCGCCCTCCAGCGGTTCCAGGACGTGCCGGTCCACGGCCCGGTAGCGGCCGAGGAAGGTGCCCGTCCAGGTGAGTTCCCGCTCAGGTTCGACCACGGCGAACCGCGACCGGAGGGGCACGCCGTTCAGTCGCCACCGGAAGGACGCGCCGGGACGTACGTCGCCGAGTTCGAGGATCCGGATGCGGGAGGCCCATGACGGCCACGTCCGCAGGTCGGCCATGACCGCCCAGACCCGGTCCACGGGCACGTCCACGACCAGCCGGGACGCGGAGATCAGCTGGGCGTCGGGATCCACGCGTCCCCGTGCGGCGTACTCCTCGTGCAGGACGGCCAGGGACGGACCCGAATAGAGCAGTGACATGGACATCTCCCAGCGAGAACGTTGCTCATCGTCGAGAGCGATGCTCTCGGCATGAGAGAGGCGTGTCAAGAGCAGTGCTCTCTCGATAGGGCTGTCGCCGGCCGCCTGCCTGGACAGGGGCCTCGACGCGCTGCTCCGCGTGGCGGCGCATCAGGCGGCACGAAACAAGCGCGGACAGGCGCGGACAGGCGCGGGGCGCGGCCGGGCTACGACATGGCGCCGCCGGCGGAGTACGCGGCGCTTCCGCGGGGCGTGATCCTCCGGGCTCTTCCGGGCCGGCTGGGTAGGGGACGACGGAAGCTTCGTGTCCGACGGGCATCCGGCAGCCGCGCTGGAGACCATCGCCGGCGCGACCGTGGAGTCCTGGAGTGACTCACGAAGAGAGGCTCCGGAAAGCAGAAGGCGCTCCCCGCCCGGGTCGTACGGACCGGGGCGGGAGCGCCGTGAAGAGCAGGCGGCCTATCCCTGCAGGGCGTCCTCGTCCGCGGACGGGGAGGCCGAGGCCGAGGGCGATGCGGAGGCCGAGCCTGCGGGCAGCGCGCTGCCGCGCTTCCACTGGTTCCAGCTCAGCTGCCAGTAGCTCCAGCCGTTGCGCCAGTCGAGCTTGCGCTTGGTCCCGGTGACCTCGATGACGTCACCGCGCTGGCTGATGCCGTAGAACCACTTGGCCCCCGCGGGCGTGGCGCGCACACATCCGTGACTCTGGTTCGACTTGCCCAGGAACTGGTAGTCGCCCGCGCTCTGGTGGACGTACTCGCCGCTGTCGGAGATCCGGACCGCCCAGGGGATCTCCAGCTTGTAGTAGAGCGGGTCCTTGGGGTCGGTGACGCCGAGCCAGGACGAGGTCATCGTCTCGACCCGCTTCTTGCCCATCGCGAGGTGCACGCCGGTGGTCGTGAGGTAGACGTCGACGCCGTTGCGCGGCAGGCCGCCGCGGCCCGCGCTGATGGGGATGGTCTTGGTGAGCTTCCCGTCGCGGCGCACCTTCATCACGTGCTTCTTGGTGTCGACCACCGAGATGTTGGCGGTGCCGACGGCGAAGCGGCGCGAGACGTCCTTGGCGGCCTCGTTGCCGGGGATCTGGCTCAGCCTGGCGGTGAACAGGACCTTCTGGTGCGGCTTCCAGTAGGTCTTGGTGCGGTAAATGACCTTGCGGTCGGAGACCCAGCGCCAGGCGCCCTCGACGGGCTTTTCCGCCTGGACCTGCAGCACCGCTTCCGCGGCCGCCCTGTCGCGTACCGTGCGGTCGAAGGTGACGATGATCGGGAAACCGACGCCGACCCGCTCGACCTTCTCGCCCATGGGCGTGATGTCGGCGATGCCGAGCTTCGGCTTTCCTGCCTTGCGTGCCGTCTTGGACGCCGCGCGCGGGGCGAGTGCCGCCGCCGCCTTGGCGTCCGGGGCCTGAGTGGCCGGAGCCTGAGTGGCCGTACCGGCCGCACCAGTGACTGATGCGGCGGGAGTCGTTGTGCCTCCCGCCGAGCAGGCCGTAGCGACGGCGATGGCGGCGACGGTGAGTGTGACGTGGGCCGCCCGCCGGAGGGTATTCACGGTCTACTCCTCATAGGGGGTGTTTCACAGCGATTTGCACTGACTTGGAACGTGCGAAACCGCTGTTTTGTGCGGCCCATTCCGTAACGATCAAGTAACGCTGGTTCGGGGGTACTGCCGGTGCATGCGTCCCCATCGAGGCAACCGTGGCTGACCGTGCGTACGGCAGGCCGGCCGGGTGCAAGCTCGTCGGCAGTATGTTCGACGGCTGCTCCTGCGACCTGATGAAGGTGGAGGGCGGCGACTGGTCGTTCACCGGGCTGCCGGGGGCCGACCTGCGCCGCGCCGCGTTCGCGGACGTGCGCATGCGGGAGGCCGACCTGACCGGCGCGCGGTGCGCGGGAGCGACGATGCGCGGGGTGGACCTGTCCGGCGCCTGGCTGCACCGCACCGACTTCTCCCGCTGTGACCTGCGCGGAAGCGACCTGTCCGCGCTCGACCCGCATACGGCCGAGGTCGCGGGCGCGATCATCGGCATGCGGCAGGCCGTCACGATCGCCACCGCGCTCGGCCTCGACGTGCGGTAACGGCCCCGCCGGGCCCGCGGACCCCGACGCGCCGCCCTGCCGTACGATCGGCCGGGTGCTGCTGATGACGCTCGACGCCCACCCCGGCGGCCCCGGGCTGTCCGCTCGCGACGACGAGGAGGCGCTGCGGATCGCCGCCGCGGCCTTCTCCGGCACGGACCCCGTCGTGGCGGTGGACGAGGACGACCCCGGCGCGCCCCTCCGCTTCCTGCGCCGCGATGTCACCGGCGCGTTCGTGGCGATCCAGGCGCGTCCCCCGGTCGCCGAGGCTCTCGGCCTGCTGCCGCACCCCGAGGGCGGGTGGTATCGCGAGACGTGGCGGGCGCCGGTCTCCGTCGAGCCTCCCGGGTACGGCGGCACGCGGGCGACGGCGACGGGCATCTACTTCCTGCTCGAGCCGGGCGAGGAGTCGGTCTGGCACGCCGTGCGGTCCGACGAGGTGTGGCTGTGGCATCGGGGCGGGCCGCTGACGCTCGTGCTCGGCGGCGCCGGCGAGCGGCCCGGCCGGGAGGACGTCGTCGTCCTCGGCCCGGACGTGGAGAACGGCCAGGTCCCGCAGGCGGTGGTGCCGGCGGGCACCTGGCAGGCGGCCCGACCGGCGGGGGCCGAGGGCGTGCTGGTGAGCTGCGTCGTCTCACCCGGCTTCGACTTCGCCGACTTCACCGCCCTCTGACCGGCCGCGCTTCACCGCGCTCTGAACCGGCCGCGCGGCTCTCCCGCCGGGCTCGGGCCGACGCCGAGACCTCAGGCGGTGACGCCGGGGAGGCCGACCCGGTCGGGCACCTGACGGGGCAGGTCGCGCAGCCATGCCTCCAGGTCGGCGGGCCACCAGCGGCCCGCGGACAGCCCGCGCAGCGTTTCCGCGACGGCGCCGGCCGAGGCGGGGCTCGGCACCACCCGGGTCGGCGCGGCCCCGGCAAGCACGCCGAGCCACCAGTGGCGCCGTGTGGGCGTCAGGCCGTCGGGGTCGAGGACGACGTAGTAGTCGGGCAGCAGCAGCCGTTCGGCGCGCAGCGCGCCGAGCGCGGCCTCGACGGCGACCTCCAGGCCGCCCACCGGCGTCGTCCCGTCGAAGAAGCCGGTCCACGCCTCGCCGACCTCGGCCAGCGGATCGGCGTCGTGCAGCACGTACGTCGCGCTCGCCCGCGTGACCACGTCGGTCATCTCGGCGGGGGTCCGCTCTCCCCGGGTGATCGCCCGCACGTTGTGCAGACCGTCGAGCCCCGAGATCACCTCGGCGGCCCGCTCCCCGGCCACCACGACCACTGTGCTGATCAGCCGTCGCATACGGGAAGTCTAAGAAGCCGGGTGATAACCGTACGCGCCGGGGGGTAGAGCGAGCACGGGTAGAGCGAGCACGGCTGTGTAGTAGCGGGAGGAGAACCGGGGTGCGGGACAGGGATCGCTGGGTGCTGACCGACGGCGAGTGGACGGCGAGCGCGAGCGAGCGGGACCGTACGGTCGCCGACCCGGCGACCGGGGAGCCGGTGGGCGACTTCCCCTCCGGGTGCACGGAGGACGTGGAGCGGGCGGTCGACTCGGCCCGCCGCGCCCAGCCCGGCTGGGCCCGTACGGCTCCCGCCGAGCGGGCCGCGTGCCTGCACCGGATGGCCGACCGGATCGAGGCCCGCGCGGACGAACTGGCCGAGCTGGTGACCAGGGAGATGGGCAAGCCGATCGGCGACAGCCGCGGCGGCGTGGCGGCGGGCGTGGGCACGCTCCGGCAGTACGCCGAGCTGGGGCCGCTGCACCGGGGCCGGAGCCTGCAGGGCGGCTGGGACGCCACCGACCTGATGGTGCACGAGCCGCGCGGTGTGGTCGCGGTGATCACGCCGTGGAACGACCCGGTCGCCATCGCCTGCGGGCTCGTCGGCGCGGCCGTGGTGACCGGCAACACGGTCGTGCACAAGCCGTCGGAGCGCACGCCGCACACCGGGGCGCTGCTCGCCGAGTTGATGGCGGCGGAGCTGCCGCCGGGCGTGCTGACCATGGTGCCGGGCGACCGGCACCCGGGCGAGGCCCTGGCCGCGCACCCGGGCGTCGATCTCGTGGCGCACGTCGGCTCGACCGCCGCGGGCCGGGCCATCGCCGCCGTGGCCGCGCGCAGCGGCGCCACGACCCTGCTGGAGAACGGCGGCAAGGACCCGCTGATCGTGGACGCGGGCGTGGACGTGAAGTGGGCCGCGGGACAGGCGGCGACCGGTTGCTTCGCCAACGCCGGGCAGATCTGCACCTCCGCCGAGCGCGTCTACGTCCACCGCGACCTCGCCGAGGAGTTCCTCGCCGCGCTCGTGCAGCGGGCCGAGGAACTGCGCATGGGGCCCGGCATGGACGAGGAGACGACGCTCGGGCCGCTCGTCGACCGGGCCCAGCGCGACGTCGTGGACCGGCACGTACGCGGCGCGATCGAGGCGGGGGCGCGGCTGCTGACCGGCGGACACGTGCCCGAGGGGCCGGGGGCGTTCTACCCGCCGACCGTCCTTGCCGACTGCACGGAGAACATGGACGTCATGCGCGAGGAGACGTTCGGTCCTGTCGCGGCGGTGCGGGTGGTCGACTCGTTCGACGAGGCGCTGGAGCTGGCCCGCGAGTCGCGGTACGGCCTGGCGGCCACCGTCCTCACCCCGTCGATGGCCAACGCCCAGCGCGCCTGGCGCGAGCTGCCGGTGGGCACGGTGAAGATCAACGCCGTCTTCGGCGGAGCGCCCGGCGGCGCGGCCCAGCCGTTGCGCGCGAGCGGGCACGGGTTCGGGTACGGCCCCGAGCTTCTCGACGAGATGACCCACACGAAGGTCGTCCACCTGGCCCCGCTGCCCTGAGGGATGCAGCCTTGACCCGACACTGGGCGCGAGGCGCGTGATTGGAGCTGACGCGCTGCCTACCGTCTTCCTCGTACGATCCGTGACCTCGGGGGAGACTCATGATCATCTGCTCGGCCGCCGCCGCCCTCGCCGCGACCCTGATCGCCGGACCGGTCGCGTCCGCGGACCCCGCGCCGCCCGCGGGCCCTTCCGCGGGCGCCGCGGCGCCGATCGCGGCGCCGCCCGACACGGCGGTCTACAACCCCTACTACGGTCCTTCCGGCCCCGACGACGGCTCGGCATACACGCCCGTGGCCATGCCGGTCGCCGCCGGCCCCGCGCCCCTCATGGGGCAGGCCAGCGAGCCGAAGCAGGCCGTCTACCACACGAAGGGCAAGGACGGCGTGCGGCACGACGTGTTCGTCGTCCCGATCTCGGACGACCCCTCGAAGCCGATCACGCTGCCCGACTTCGGCTTCCAGAAGTTCCAGGTGACGGACAAGCCGCGCGCCCACACCCCGCGCACGCACAAGTCGCACGACCAGGCAACGCGGCAGCATCGGGGGAAGAAGCACCGCCACGGCGGCAAGGGCCTGCGCCGCCACCGCTGACGATCAGGCCGGGACGGGCAGGTGGGCCGCGGTCCTGCGGCGTTCGGCCTCGGCGCGGGTCGTCGCCTCCCTGACCGGGCGCTGCACGAGCATCCCCACCAGAGTGGCGGCGGCCGCGCTGCCCAGCCCGATGACCCAGCCCGCGGGGCCGAGCGGGCGGCAGCCGAAGACCGCGCTGACCCCCGGCACCGTGACGATGAGCCACAGGACGGCCAGCGACGACAGCGACGCGAGCACGACGATCCTGTCCCGGCCGCCGCCCGCGAGCGTCTGCAGGAGCTGCGCGGACACGAGCGCGACCAGGCCGATGGTGTTGGCCCGCACGCGAGTGCCGGTCATGCGTCCCAGGATCCACGCGGCCGTCGCCGCCGCCGTCGTGACCGCCGCGCGCAGGTAGATGTCGCGGGTCAGCGACGCGCCCAGCGACGCCTCGGGGCCCTCGGCGAGCAGCTTGTCCGGATCGGTCGAGGCGGGCGGCCGTACGGCGACCGCCATGGCCGGCACCATGTCGGTGAGGAGGTTGACCAGCAGGAGCTGCCGGGCGTTGAGCGCGCTGCCGCCGGCCAGCAGGTTGGTCCCCACGGTGAACGCGATCTCGCCGACGTTGCCGCCGAGGAGGATGCTCAGCGAGTCGCGCACCGAGGTCCACATCGCCCTGCCCTCGACGATGGCGTCCACGATCGTCTCGATGCGGTCGTCGGTGACGACGAGGTCGGCGGCGGCCCGCGCGGCGGGCGTCGCGCGGGATCCCAGGGCGATGCCCACGTCGGCGGTGCGGATGGCGGGCGCGTCGTTGGCGCCGTCGCCGGTGACGGCGACGACCTCCCCGGCCCGGCGCAGGCACGTGACGATCCTGGCCTTGTGCGCGGGCGTGGTGCGGGCGAAGACCGCCACGTCGGGCAGCACCTTGGTCAGCGTCTCGTCGTCGAGCTCGTCAAGCTCGGGACCGGTCATGACGCGCTGGCCGTTCAGCGCGTTCAGCTCTACCGCGATCGCCTCGGCGGTGCTGGGGTGGTCGCCGGTGACCATGACGATCCGCACCCCGGCCCGGACGAGGCGCCTGACGCTCTCCGCCGCCGTCGACCTGACCGGGTCGGCCAGGCCGAGGAAGCCGAGGAAGCACAACTCCTCGATGCGCGACTCGTCGAGGTCGCGCCGGTCGGAGGCGGGCCGCTGCGCGACGGCGAGCACGCGGTAGCCCTGCCGGGCCAGCCGCTCCACCTCGCGCTCCAGCTCCATGCGTACGGTCTCGTCGCAGGCGACCGGGCCGGTGTCGCGGTGCACGGTGGTGCAGTGGGTGAGCACGATCTCGGGGGCGCCCTTCACGCTGAGCAGGTGCCCGTGCTCGGTGCGGCCGAGCACGGCGTGGTAGCCCCGGCCCGGCTCGAACGGCATCTCGTCCACACGCTCCCAGCTCTCGAACCCTTCCTGAGGCGTGACGCCCAGCCGGTGCGCGCCGTCCAGCACGGCGCGGTCGGTCGGGTGGGCGATCACCCGTCCCCCGCCGGACATGGGGCTGGCCCGGACGGCCGCGGCGAGGACGCGCCGCAGCGCGGTGTCCGCCTCCTCGACCGGGCGTCCCGCCCGCCCGTCCGACAGGTGCCGCAGGCTGATGCGGCCCTCGGTCAGCGTGCCCGTCTTGTCGAAGCACAGCACGTTGACCCGGCCCAGGGCCTCGATGGTGGACGGGTTGCGCACCAGGGCGGCGCGCCTGGACAGTCGCCGTGCGGCGGCCAGCTCCGCCACGGTGGCGACGAACGGAAGCCCCTCGGGCACGGCGGCGACCGTCAGGCTGACGGCGGGCGTGAGCGCCGCGGCCAGCGGCCGTCCGCGCAGGAGGTCGGTGAGGAGCAGCACGACACCCGAGGCGATCGACAGCGGCAGGATGCGGCGGCTCAGCTCGCGCAGGCGCAGCTCGACGCCGGTCGGCGGGCTCGGCTCGCCCGCGAGCCTGGCGCTGCGCCCCGACTCGGTCATGTCGCCGGTCGCGACGACCACCGCCCGGCCGCTGCCCGCCGCGATCGAGGTGCCCTGGTAGACCATCGAGCTGCGGTCGGCGATGGCCGCCGCCACGGTCGGCGCGGCCGTCTTGGCGACGAGCTGGGACTCGCCGGTGAGCGTGGACTCGTCCACCTCCAGCCCCACGGCCTTGATGACGCGGGCGTCCGCGGGCACGGCGTCCCCGGCGCGCAGCTCGATGACGTCGCCGGGCGCGAGCTCGTCCTTCGTCGTCTCGACGACGCCCTCGGGGCGGCGCAGCCGTACGAGGACCTCGGTGGACTCGGTAAGGCGGTGCAGTGCCCGGTCGGCCTTGAACCGCTGCACGCCGCCGAGGAACGCGTTGATGACCATGACACCGCTGATCAGCACGGCGTCGAGGGCCGAACCGACGAGGGCCGAGATGCCCGCGCCGGTGGCGAGGGCGGGCGTGAGCGGGTTGGCCAGTTCCTCCAGCGTGGCCCGGGCCAGTGAGTGCGGCCCCTCCGCCTCCTCGGGCACGGCCTCCGCGCGGCGCCTGCCCGCCTCCTGCTCGGCGATGCCCTCCGAGGAGGAGCGGAGCCGGGAGAGCACCTCGCGCGCGGACATGGCGTGCCACGGCGTGGTGTCGGCGCGGGGCGGGGTGGGGATGCGGCCGGCGTTCTGCCCGTCCCACTCGCCCAGCACGATGGCGGCCAGCGAGACGGCGGCGCTGGCGAGCTGCCCCCGGCGCAGGGCGGTGGCGCCCGGGCCCGCGACGGCCAGCAGGGTGCCGACGCACGCGCCTGCCGCGCCGAGCTTCACGCCGTTGCGGCTGTTGCCGCGCGCCCGGGGCAGGCAGCGCAGGAACAGGTGGACGCCGTGCAGCTCGCCGACGATGTCGGCGTCCCACGGCACCATGCGTCCGGGCTCGACGGCCTCGGGATCGACCACCCCGAGGCCGATGTCGGCCTGGGCGAGCGAGTGCCAGGCCCCCTTGGACACGACGACCACGCAGTGGCCCGCCGCCTGCAGGTCGTGCACGTGCCCGGCGAGCTCCGGGCCTCCGGGCAGCGTCCGGCCGATCGCGAGGCGCTGCGCCAAGCCCTCGTAGCCGCCCTCGTCGCCCCCCGCGAGCAGGACCGTGCCGGCCGCCTTGGCCGCGCCGACGACGGGTACGGCCAGGGCGTCGATCTCCGGGGCGAGACCGGCGACGGCGACCCGGGTGCCGCCTCTGGACACCTCCACCGCCCGCAGCCCGCGTGATCGCCAGAGGGCGGCGTCCGAGAGCAGGGAATCGGGGTCCGGCAGCGGGCGGACCGACCAGTCCTCCACGGTCCGGGTGCGGCCGGGTTCGGAGAAGTCGATGAGGGAGTAGAGCCGGGAGTACAGCTCGTCGGTGTCCTCCCCCGCACGCAGCGGCTCGACGCGGTCGATCGTCCACGAGCCGGTCGTCAGCGCGTCGGCGTGCAGGACGACGGTGTCGACCCGGTCCATCTTGCGCAGGCAGTCGGCGTCGAAGACGACCGTGTCGTGCTTGCCGAGCGCGCGGCTGATCGCGCCCGCGAACGCCTCCCGGCTGAGGTCGGCGACCCTCGGGGTGGCGGAGATGAGGATGGACACGGCCCGTTCGCCCCGCGTGAGCACCCGGGTCACGGCGTACGCGGCGGCGCTGATCGGGGCGACCACGTCGGCGTAGCGCTCGATCGGCCCGTGCGGCAGGTGGGTCGGCCGCCGCCGGGCCTCGGCCCTGATGTGGCGGTAGGCGCCCGGACGCGTGGCCAGCCGCTCCTCCAGCTCCTCCCAGGCGTACCGGCTGGCCCTGGTCTCGATGTAGCGCCCCACGTTCGCCACGGCCTGTACGAACAGCGCGGTGGGGCGGAGCGTGAGGGTCTGGGTGACGAGGTTGGCGGTGGTGAACAGGGCGTCGGTGGGACGGCGCCCCAGCCGGTGGTCGAGCTGTTCGCGGATCGCGGGCGTGGCGTTGGCCAGTTGCAGCAACGCGGGCACGACCGCCGGGAGCTGAGGGGCCCGGATCGCCTTGCCCAGGAAGATGAGCCCGATTCCGGTGACGCCGGCCGTCAGCCGCACGGTCGCCCGCAGGTGCTCCTCCACGAGGTGGACGGGGCTCTCGTGCGCGTGCTCCTCCTGCTCGTCGAGCTCCGCGGTGACGGCCAGCAGCTTGTCCTGGTCGACCCGGTCCGGGTCGCAGGCGACGAAGACGCCGCCGATGCGGCCGTTGACCTCCGCCCGCTCGACGCCGGGGACGGTCTCGAGCCGCTCCTCCAGCCGGCCGGCCGCCGCCTCGGAGCCGGGCCGGCCGATCCCGCGCAGGTCGATGCGCAGCCCCCCGGGGCAGAGGTGCACCTCGCGAGGGCTCGGAAGCAGGTCTCGGAACGGCTCGGGCAGCACGCCGCGCAGCAGGGCCGCGGACGTCGTGAGCACCTGGTTCAGGAACATTCGGCTCTCCCACGGACGGGAGCCCGGAAATATCTCATCACCCCTCCTCGCGAGAGTCGGGGGGAACTCACGGATGGATTTCGCCTGAACCCGAACGAAGGCTCAGGCGCTGGTCATAACGGTCGTTACGACCGTCCTCGGATACCTTTCCTCCATCCGGAGCAGGAGAAACGCGGGAGTCTGAGAAACGCGCCGCCCGCGATCGGCGCGGTGGGGGCCCGCGTCGGGCCGCGAAGTCACCCGATGGTGAAGGCGGGCCAGTCGAGCATGGTGAGCAGCTTGCGCAGGCCGGGCTTGACGTTGTGCAGCCGGATCGGCCGGCCCAGGGGGATGTCGGACAGCAGGGCCAGGGCGCGCAGGCCGTAGAGGTCGATGAACTGGAGCTCGGAGACGTCCACGGTTCCCGTCCCCGGCCTCGTCCACTCCCTGTGCAGGGTGTCGGCGAACGCGTCGCCGTTGGTGAGGTCGATCTGCCCGATCAGCCGCACGGAGCCGTCATCGGAGGCGCGTACGACCAGTTGCTTGTCGAGGTAGAGCAGGTTCTTCTTATTCAGAGCGGATTCGAACGACCCATTGACGGTCATCATGTCGGTGCCGCCTTCCTGTAGAGGGGCAGCCACCTCCGAGCATCACCGTCGCTGCTCGCCGATGTCAACCGATCGGCCGTCCGGGTGGCCGTACGGCCGATCGCCGCTCCGTCGTCGCATGGCCCGTTGCCTGCGACGACGCCCTCTCGGCCGTACGGCTGTGCAGTGACGTAACTCACGTTTATCGCACGAAGGGCGTTTCAGGGTTTGCGGGCCACGCCGCCGACGAACGTGTGGTAGGTGATGCCGCGTTCGACGAACTCGTCGGGGTCCGGCCGCCACTCGGCGAGCGGCACCAGGCCGGGTTCGAGAAGCGGCAGGTCGCCGAAGAAGGCCAGGATCTCGTCGCGGGTGCGCCACCGGCCGGTGCCCAGGTTCTCGTTGAACAGCTTCTCGGCCGAGGTCGCCTGCGCCGACACCTCGGGCATGCCCGGCCCCGGATTGTGGAAGTGGGACAGCGCCAGATAGCTGCCGGAGGGCAGGGCATCACGGAAGCGGGCGGCGATCCCCTGGGGGTCCTCGTGGTCGTTGAGGTGGTGGAGGATCGCGAACAGCAGCAGGGCTACCGGCTGATCGAAGTCGATGAGCGCGCGGATTCCGGGGTGCCCCAGGATCGACTCCGGGTCGCGGATGTCGGCCTCGACGACCGTGGTGCTCCCGTTCGTGGCGAGCAGAGCCCGGCCGTGCACGAGCACGATGGGATCGTTGTCGACGTAGACGACGCGCGCCTGCGGGGCGACCGCCTGGGCCACCTCGTGCACGTTGCCCTGCGTCGGCAGGCCCGAGCCGATGTCGAGAAACTGCCGGATGCCCGCCTCGGCCGCCAGGTGGCGGACGACGCGCCGGAGGAAGGCGCGGTTCGCCCGGCCCGCCGCGGGGGCGTCCGGCGCGATCCGCAGCGTCGCCTCGCCCACCTGCCGGTCGATGGCGAAGTTGTCCTTGCCGCCGAGGAAGAAGTCGTAGACACGGGCAATGCTCGGCTTGCTCGTGTCGATCCTGGTGTTCTCCCGGTCGTCCCCGGCGGGGGCGTCGCCCGCGTGCTGGTCGTTGTCGGCCATGATCCGTCCTGTCCCTCGCTGTACGGGTTCAGATCGCGATCATGGTAAGCCCACCGGGGGCCGAGAGAAGGACGTTTGCGATAAGTGGCCCGAACGGGTCGGTCAACGGATAAGACCGGTCGTGGTGGGCGGCCGCCCGAAGAGGGCCGCCCGCGAGTGCCGGATCAGACGCTGACGCCGACCCCGCCGCGTGTCTGCGCGCCGTACCGCTCCAGTTCCTTCGCGAGGTCGAGCGGCTTGACCTGGGCGCGTCCGTCCAGGACCTCGTCGGTGAGGAGGTCGGCGGGCACCAGCCAGGAGACCTCGAACTCCAGCCCGTCCGGATCCTTCGCGTAGAGGGCCTTGGTGGTGGAGTGGTCGGACGCGCCGACCAGGGCGTTCATCTCCGTCAGCGTGGTGGCGATCCGGTGCAGCTCGGCGAGCGTGTCGACCTCCCAGGCGAGGTGGTAGAGGCCGACCGTCGCGCGCCCGGCGGACGACGGCCCCGCCTGCGCCCCGATCTGGAACAGCCCGAGGTCGTGGTCGTTCGAGGAGCCCTCGGCCTGCAGGAACGCCGCCCCGGGGAACGCCTGTACGACGCGGAACCCCAGGGCCTCCTGGTAGAAGGCCACGCTGCGGGAGACGTCCCGCACGTAGAGCACGGCGTGGTTGAGTCGCTGGACCGGCATGAGCCCTCCCGAAAACTTGAACTCTCAAATAATTGTACCTCGGTGCGTTTCCCGGAATCTGTCGGTGGCAGGTCGTACGGTGGCCACCGGGCAGAGCCGCCAGGGGTGGCGCAGCCGCCCACCGGCGTTCCGTACGGCGCCGGAAGCGGGCGGTCCAGTAGCGGTGCCGGCGACGAGGCCGGCAGAGGGGGACGTCATGATCGTGGACAGGGCGACGCGGGAGCACGAGGACAACCTGGTCCTGTTCCGGGCGGTGCATGAGGTCGCGGTCCGTCATGCCGGCGCGCCATACCCCCAGGTGATCTCGGCGCTGGCCGCCGGCCTGCCCGGCACGCCCCGGCTGGCCGCCGACGAACTGCGGCGCATCGCCGAGGAGATCAGCCTTGGCCGCGACCCCTCGGGCCTGTGAGCCGCTGAGCGCCTGAGCATGACCGTCCCGGCCTCTCGGGACGCACGCGGTGGAAGCGGAAGCGGAGCGGGTCCCTGCCGGAACGGCGGAGCGCGGACGGGGGAAGTGTCAGTTCCTCCAGCGGATCGGCATGTTCTGTCCCATGGCGCAGGTAGTGGGCTGCGATCCGCAGAAGGCGGCCTGCAGGTCGAGCGAGCGGGTCTTGACGATCGGTTGCTGCGACTGTCCCATGACGAAGGCGGGGGCGACGGCCCCGTTGAGGCTCTGGTTGGACCGGCCCGCGCCGGACCTGCTCTGGCTGCCGCTCGCGCGTCCTCCTTCGATCACCTGACCTCCGCCTCCGCCCGGCCCGTGGACGCGGAAGGCCGCAAGCCGCTCCCGTACGGGCAGCGGGGCGACACGCCCCGTCGCCGGCTGCGCGGCGCAGATCCCCGTCGCCGGGATCACGAGCGCGGCCAGGGCCAGCCGCCGGGCCGTGAGGACCGCGGTGTCGCCGGGGGACCGCGTCCAGTAGCGGGACATCTCGGTACACGCCTTCCTGTTGGGCGGCCGACGTGACCGTCGCCCGTCCGGTTCTGTGGAACGGCGGCCTCATACCCCGCAGGAGCAGGGCCGTGACCTGAACTGGACAAGATCGGTGCAGGTCCTTACAGGTCCTTGGCGCCTGGCCGGGGCGCTCGCGTCGCGTTCGAGGTCACGCCGACATCGCCGGTGCGTACGCGGAACCGCGGGATCGGGACCCGGTGTGTCGGCCCCCACGATGGCCGGCCGTTGCGGCCATGGACGTCGGTGACAGCGGAGACGGCAACGGCACCCTCTACGTCCTGTACGGAGTTCGGTGCGCGGGGCCGAGCACCGGGCGGCTGTCGACGACCTGCTTCATGACGAGAGTGGATGTCAGCCGCTGGATGCCGGGGAGCGTGGCGAGGTGGTCGTCTTCCAGTCGTTGGTAGGCGGTGAGGTCCGCGGTGAGGACGCGCAGGAGGTAGTCGGGATCGCCGAACAGGCGTTGGGCCTGGACGACCTGGGGGATCTCGGCGACGGCCTCCTCGAAGCTCAGCAGGGTGTCGCGGTCTTCCTGTCGCATGGTCACGAAGACGAGGGCTTGGAAGGGCAGTCCGACGGCTTCGGGGTCGACGATGGCCCGATAGCCGCGGATGGTCTTGCTGCGCTCAAGCTCCCGGAGCCGACGGTGGCAGGGTGACACGCTCAGCCCGACGCGTGAGGCGAGCTCGGTGACCGTGAGGCGACCGTTTTCCTGCAGCAGGGCAAGAATCTTCCGGTCGATGGCGTCCATGCGGTGGATCCTTCTATTCACATGGCCGTACGGGCAAGAAGTCGGCACCATTTTCCGGCTGTTCGCAGGTACTTTCCTTGCGAGGATTCGCTCGCCGAGGAGAGACGCCATGCCCGTCGGCTCCATCGTCGCCTTCTGGGGTGTCGCCCTGCTGCTGATCGTCGTGCCGGGAGCGGACTGGGCGTTCACGCTCAGCGCGGGACTGCGCGACCGGTCCGTGATCCCGGCGGTGGGCGGGCTCGTGCTCGGCTACGCGGGCATGACCGTCGTCGTCGCGGCCGGTGTCGGTGCCTTCGTCGCGGAGAATCCCGCAGCGCTCACGACGCTGACCGTCCTCGGCGGCGGTTACCTCGTGTTGCACGGCGTACGGACACTCGCCTCGCCTTCCGTGCCCGTCACCGCGACCGGGGACACCACAGCCGAGGCGCAGGCGAGGACGGGCTGGGCGACCATCGCCCAAGGTGCCGGAGTCAGCGGACTCAACCCCAAGGGCCTGCTGATCTTTATCGCGCTGCTTCCGCAGTTCACCAGCCCTGACCGGGACTGGCCCTTACCCGTCCAGATGGGTGCCCTGGGCCTGGTCTTCACGTTCACCTGCGCCGCCTTCTACCTCGCCCTCGGCTCGGTGACGCGAACCGTCCTGAATTCCCGTCCCGCGGCGGCACGGACCGTGAGCCGCCTGGCGGGCGCCGGGATGATCGCCGTCGGCATCTCCTTGATCATCGAAAGGATCGGCGGCGGTGCGGCGCTTTGATTCGTGAGCCCGTGCGTCGCTAGCCGTGCAGGAGAGCGGCGGGGTCGGCCATGACCTGCTCGATCACCTGTCCGGCCGCGCCGAGGGCGGCCGCCTCGGCGCCGAGCCGTGACACGACCACGGGTGGCACGGCGCCGCGCATCTGGCCGAGGCGGGCCTTCAGTGTGTCGGCGACCGTGTCGCCGATCCAGGGGAAGAGCGGCGCGTAGATACCGCCGAGGACGATCGCGTCGGGATCCACGAGGTTGACCGCCGACGACAGGGCCACGCCGAGCGCCCAGGCCGCCCGCTCACAGGCGGCACGGGCGTTCTGGTCCCCCTCCCGCAGCCGGGAGAGCATCCACGACACACCCTGCTGCGCGGGCAGGAGCATCCCGGGAGAGGGCGGGCCCGCCGCGTCGCCCGCTTTGTGCGGCGGGCCGGCCGGCGCGTTCCCGCACGCTCCGGCCGGGGACGCGCCGGCGGCGGGGCGGACCGAGGCGGTGGCGCGGGCGGCGGTCAGGAGGGCGTCCTGGCCTGCGTACTGTTCGAGGCAGCCCCGCCCGCCGCAGCGGCACGGCGGGCCGGCGGGGGAGACGACGACGTGCCCGAGCTCTCCGGCGAAGCCGTGCGCGCCCCGGAAGAGCCGGCCGCGGACCACGAGGCCCGCCCCGATGCCGATCTCCCCCGACACGTGCAGGAAGTCGGGCAGTCCCGACCCGAACCACAGTTCGCCGAGCGCGGCCAGGTTGGCCTCGTTCTCCACGCGTACGGGGAAGGGGAACCGCAGGAGCGACGCCAGCGGCACGTCGCGCCAGCCGAGGTTCGGCGCGTTGTGGACGACCCCGCTGGTCATGTCCACAGGGCCGGGTACGGCCAGCACGCCGGCGACCACCCGCAGACCCTTCTCCACAGCTTCGTCCACAACCGAGGCGACCAAATCCCCAAGTCGCGCGATCACATCCACAGGGGGCGCGGCCCGGTTGTCCACAGCCTGTGTACGCCGCAGCCGTACCGTCCGGGCGAGGTCGACCACGCACACCGCGAGGTAATCGACGTTGATCTCCAGTCCGAGGGCGGCGACGTGCTGCCCGCTGATCCGGATCTCGACGCCGGGCCTGCCGCGCTCGCCGTCCCGGACGGCGCCGGTCTCCACCACGAGACCGCCCTCGATGAGGTCGCCGACGAGCTTGGACACGGTCGTCTTGGTCAGGCCGGTCATCTCGGCGAGGGCGGCCCGGGTCACCGATCCCCGAGCGCCGACCGCGCCGAGGACGAGCGCCAGGTTCCGGGCACGCATCGCGTCATGCCGCAGGGCCTGCGTCATCGCACCCTCCGCGCGAGTCCCGCCTCACGCCGAACGGCCCGCGTCATCCGCACCTCCACACGCCAGCCGCGTCACGCCGTACGGGCTGCGTCATCACATCCTCCACTGCCGGGCGTTGAGAATACGGACACACCCTCTTGACCCTGCGGCTCATCACGTCGGATATTTAGTCCACAACATAGACTAATTCGGAGGCGACTCATGTACACCCCCACTCCCGAGGACCGTTTCACGTTCGGGCTGTGGACCGTCGGCTGGCAGGCGCGCGACCAGTTCGGTGACGCGTCCCGGGCCCCGCTGGACCCGGTCGAGAGCGTCCATCGCCTGGCCGAGCTCGGCGCGTACGGTGTGACCTTCCACGACGACGACCTCCTCGCGGTGGAGCCGGACCGGGCCAAGGCGATCGAGAACCTCAAGAAGGCGCTGGCCGACACCGGCATGAAGGTGCCGATGGCCACCACCAACCTGTTCACCCACCCGATCTTCAAGGACGGCGGGTTCACGAGCAACGACCGTGAGGTCCGGCGGTACGCCCTGCGCAAGGTCATGCGCAACATCGACCTCGCCGCCGAGCTGGGCGCGAAGACGTACGTGTGCTGGGGCGGCCGTGAGGGCGCCGAGTCCGAGGCCGCCAAGGACGTGCGGGTCGCGCTCGATCGCTACAAGGAGGGCTTCGACCTCCTGTGCCAGTACGTGATCGACAAGGGCTACGACATCCGCTTCGCCGTCGAGCCCAAGCCGAACGAGCCGCGCGGCGACATCCTGCTGCCGACGATCGGGCACGCCCTGGCCTTCATCAACTCGCTGGAGCACCCCGAGATGGTGGGCCTCAACCCCGAGGTCGGCCACGAGCAGATGGCCGGGATGAACTTCGTGCACGGCATCGCCCAGGCGCTGTGGCACGGCAAGCTGTTCCACCTCGACCTCAACGGCCAGCACGGTCCGAGGTTCGACCAGGACCTCATCTTCGGCCACGGCGACGTGAAGAACGCGTTCTTCCTCGTCGACCTGCTGGAGAACGGCGGCTACGACGGCCCGCGCCACTTCGACTACAAGCCGCTGCGCACCGAGGACAAGGAGGACGTCTGGGACTCGGCCGCGGCCAACATGCGGACCTACCTCATCCTCAAGGAGAAGTCGAAGGCCTACCGCGCCGACCCCGAGGTGCAGGAGGCGCTGGAGGCCAGCAAGTGCAACGAGCTGGCGCAGCCGACCCTCGCCACGGGTGAGACGTACGAGGACATCCTGGCCGAGTCGATCGACGTGGACGAGGTGGCCGCCCGCGGCTTCCACTTCACCCGGCTCAACCAGCTCGCGCTGGAGCACCTCCTCGGCGTGCGCGGCTGACCGACCAGGAGAGAGTGGAGGATTCGGTGACGCTGGTCGCGGGGGTCGACTCGTCGACCCAGAGCTGCAAGGTCGTCATCCGGGACGCGGAGAGCGGGGCCCTCGTGCGCGAGGGCCGCGCCTCCCACCCCGATGGCACCGAGGTCCATCCCGAGCACTGGTGGATCGCGCTGCAGAGCGCGATCGAGCAGGCGGGAGGGCTGGCGGACGTCGCGGCGGTGAGCGTGGCGGCCCAGCAGCACGGCATGGTCTGCCTCGACGAGGACGGCGAGGTGGTCCGGCCGGCCCTGCTGTGGAACGACACCCGCTCGGCCGGGGCGGCGGCCGACCTGGTCGCCGAGCTGGGCGGCCCCAAGGCGTGGGCGGAGGCCGTCGGCAGCGTCCCGGTGGCCTCCTTCACGGTGACCAAGCTCCGGTGGCTCGCCCGCAACGAGCCGGACAACGCCCGCCGTACGCGGTCGGTCTGCCTGCCGCACGACTGGCTCACCTGGCGGCTCGCGGGCCGGCCCGGCGTGATCACGACCGACCGGGGCGACGCCTCCGGCACCGGTTACTGGTCGCCCGCCACCGGCGACTACCGCACGGACCTGCTCGAACTGGCCATGGGCAGGGTGCCGGACCTGCCCCGCGTCCTCGGCCCCGCCGAGCAGGCGGGAACGGCCGAGCAGGGCGGCGCGCTGCTCGCCCCCGGCACCGGGGACAACATGGCGGCGTCGCTCGGCGTCGGCATGCGGCCCGGTGACGTGGTGGTGTCCATCGGCACCTCGGGCACGGCGTTCGCCGTCTCCGACGCGCCGTCCGCCGACCCGTCCGGAGGGGTCGCCGGGTTCGCCGACGCCACCGGCCGCTACCTGCCGCTGGTCGCCACGCTCAACGCGGCACGGGTGCTGGACGCCGCCGCCCGGATGCTCGGGGTGAGCCCTCAGGGGCTGAGCGACCTCGCCCTGCGGGCGCCCGCGGGTGCGGACGGGCTGGTGCTCGTGCCCTACCTGGAGGGGGAGCGCACCCCGAACCGACCCGACGCCACGGGGTCGCTGCACGGCCTCAGGCTGGCCACGTCCACGCCCGAGCACCTGGCCAGGGCGGCGGTCGAGGGCATGCTCTGCGGTCTCGCCGACGCGCTGGACGCCCTCGGGGTGGAGCCGCAGCGGGTGCTGCTCATCGGCGGCGGCGCGCGCTCGGAGGCGGTGCGCCGCATCGCGCCGACCGTCTTCGGGCGCCCGGTGCTCGTGCCCACCCCCGGGGAGTACGTCGCGGACGGCGCGGCCAAGCAGGCCGCCTGGCTGCTGTCGGGGGAGCCGGAACCGCCGCTGTGGGACACGGGCGCGGCCGAGCGCTACGAGGCCGATCCCACCCCCGGCCTGCGTGAGCGCTACCAGGAGGCCGCGCAGGAGTGACGTCCGGGGTGGGGCCCGCGAACCGCGCCCCCGAAGGCGCGGCGTCCCCGACGGCCTGGGCCCCACCCTGAGACGACCCTGACCCCTTCTCGGGGGGATCTACGCGTTGTCCCGGATGTTAGGAACGGGTCATCCGCGGGATTCTCACCATATGGTCAAGAGGTTCTATCCCCTGCTCGCCGGCGGCGGCATCCTGCTCGCGGTCGTCACCGTGGTGGCGGCGCAGGTGGGCGGGGATGCCTCCCTGGACCCCGTCTCCATGACGATCAGCCAGTACGCCGCCCGCGACGGGGGCGGGGCCATCGAGACGGCCATGGCCGTCCTCGGCCTGGCCTCACTCGCGCTGCTGGCCGGGATGCGCGCACTCGGCGCGCCGGTGCACGGCTGGCCCGCCCGCCTGATCGGTGTGTGGAGCGTCTCGCTCATCGGCGCGGCCGTGGTCCCGTCGAGCACGGCCTGGCAGGGCGAGCTCCACGGTGTCCTGTCGGTGGCGGCCTTCGTGAGCGTGCCCGCCGCCGCCATCCAACTGGTCGGGCGCCTGGGACAGGACGAACGCTGGAAGGCCGCCGTCCGGCCGCTTGAGTGGCTGACGCTCGCCTCCGGTCTCGGCCTCGCGGCCATCACGTACGTCGCGCTGCCCGGCCACGGCGTCATGATCGGCCTGGTGGAACGGCTGCTGCTGACCGCCGAGGTGGCCGTCCTCGGAGTGCTGGCCGTACGGCTCGCGCAGCTCACCTGGGGGCCGTCGCTCAGGGAGCGGATCGGCCGGCACGCCGACTTCATGGTCCACCGCTGAGCCGCGTTCACCGGGGTCGATGTTCACCGGGGTCGATGTCCGGCGCAGGCCGGACGGAGGGGCGGCACGCCGGGTCGTGCGGGCGCGGGGGCGCCGCACGGCCCGGTGCGGCGTCATCGCCCGTGGCGGGCGACCGTCCCAAGGCGACGAGCATGCATGCCAACAGCTCCCGCCGATCCATGAATCGGAGCCGACCAGTCGTACTGGTAGCCCGCGCTGCCCGGCGTGAGGACCGATCCTTCCGGGCGCTCCGAGGATTCCCGACCTGAAAATTTCAGGTTCGGCGGGCCGTTCATACAGTTCGGCTCCTCGCGGGCCCGCCTCGGGCTTGACCCCTGCCGGGGGCGCAACAACACTCCGCTGGAGTATCGCCCCTTCGCGCGACCACCTGAGCGGTCCGCATTCCCCGTCGCACTCGTGTGCCGGTCCATATGGGGAGTTGTTAGCGCAAACATACACAGGAGTCGATCACGCCACGGCGTGTTAGCGATAACACGCTCGAGGTCCATTCCATGTGGCGACGCCGGAGACCGGCGCCGACGGGGCCAGTGGGACCGAGAATGCCCCGGATCGGCGCCGACCGCCAAGAGGAGGAGACATGACGCGAGATCAGAACGAGCCGGTGAGCGGCGAGCGGAGATTGCTGAGCCGGAGATCCGTCCTGGCGACGATGGGAGCTCTGCCGGTCATCACGGCCGCGACGTCGGTCCTGGGGGCCACGGAGGCCGCGGCGGCCACCGCGACCATCAATCCGTCGGCGCAGCGGCAGACGATCCGGGGCTTCGGCGGCATGACCCACGCGGCCTGGGCCGGCGACCTGACGGCCGCCCAGCGGGACACGGCGTTCGGCAACGGCGACGGCAGGCTGGGGTTCTCCGTGCTACGGATCCCCGTCGGCGAGAACCAGTCGGACTGGAGCCGTGACCTGGCGACGGCGAAGCGCGCTGTCGAGCTCGGAGCGACCGTCTTCGCCTCGCCGTGGAATCCCCCCGCCGGCATGGTCGAGACCTTCACCCGCGGCAGCCAGACCAACGCGAGACGCCTCAAGTACAGCTCGTACGCCGCCTACGCCCAGCACCTGAACGACTTCACCACCTACATGCGGAACAACGGGGTGAACCTGTACGCCATATCCGTGCAGAACGAGCCCGATTACGCACAAGACTGGACGTGGTGGACCTCCGCCGAAATCGTCCGGTTCCTGCGGGAGAACGCCGGCTCGATCGGCACCAGGATCATCGCGCCCGAGTCCTTCCAGTACGTCAAGAGCATGTCGGACCCGATCCTCAACGACTCCACGGCGCTCGCCAACGTGGACATCATCGGGGCGCACCTCTACGGCACGCCGTACTCGAACTTCCCCTACCCCCTTTTCCAGCAGAAGGGCGCGGGGAAAGAACTCTGGATGACCGAGGTCTACTACCCCAACAGCACCGACTCGGCGGACACCTGGCCCCAGGCGCTCGACGTGGGCGAGCACATGCACCGGGCCATGGTGGACGCCGAGTTCCAGACGTACGTCTGGTGGTACATCCGGCGTAGTTACGGCCCCATGCGGGAGGACGGCCAGATCAGCAAGCGCGGCGCCATCATGGCGCAGTTCGCCAGGTTCGTCCGCCCCGGATACGTGCGGATCGACGCGACGGCGAACCCCGCGCCGAACGTCTACGTCTCGGCGTACCGGAGTGGTAACACCGTCGTCATCGTCGCCATCAACAAGGGGACCTCCGCGGTGAGCCAGCAGTTCACCGTGGCGAACGCCGGCTCGGCCGGTGTCTCGTCCTGGCTGACCGACGCGAGCAGGAACGTCGCCCCCCAGGCGGCGACCAGCATGTCGAACGGCTCCCTCACCGTCACGCTTCCCGCTCGCAGCATGACGACCTTCGTGACCAGCCTGAGCGGCGGCTCCTCGCCCTCCCCGTCGCCCATCCTGTCGCCCTCCCCGTCGCCCACCCCCTCGCCCAGCGGCGGCACCGGGACCGGGCCCCGGGTCGCCTACACCATGAGCACCTGGAACAACGGCTTCACCGCCGGCATCAGCATCACCAACACCGGAACCTCGACGATCAACGGCTGGACGCTGGCCTTCACCCTGCCCTCCGGCCAGTCCATCACCTCGGGCTGGAACGTCACCTACTCACCCTCCAGCGGCCAGGTGAGCGCCAGCAACGTCAGCTACAACGCCACGCTCGCCCCCGGAGCCACCGTCGACATCGGCTTCCAGGCCACCCACACCGGCAACACCGCCGAACCCACCGCCTTCACCCTCAACGGCGTCCCCTGCACCGTGGTCTGAACCTGCACCGTGGTCTGAACCTCCCGAAGCCCCGACCGGCGAAGGGACAGGGGTCGCATCCGCGAACGGTGCGACCCCAGGGGCGCGGCGTGCGGAGCGCGGGGTCAGGGCTCGCCGAGCAGGCCGCGCAGGCGCTCGGCGTACGGCCGCCAGTCGAGGCCCCTGCCCGCCGCCCAGGCGTCGTCGTGGCAGGTGGCGAGATGGCGCTCGCCCGCGTCGCCGATCACGCTGACCACCTCGCCCCGTTCGCCCCGTTCGCGCATCCGGGTGATCAGTTCGAGGGCGGCCCACAGGTTCGTCCCCGTGGCGGCGCCGACCGCGAGCCCGGTCATCTGCCGTACGTGCCGGGCGGCGGCCACGCTCGCGGCGTCGGGCACGGGGACGATCAGGTCGACGACCGCGGAGTCGAAGGCCGGCTCCATCCGCGGCCGGCCGACGCCCTCGATTCGGCTGGGCATGCCCGTGGCGTAGTCGGGCGCGCCGGTGGCCCAGCCGGGGAAATAGGCGGAGTTCTCCGGATCGGCCACGGCCAGTTTTCCCGGGAGGCCGCCGGCCCGCAGGCGCCGGCCGATCGCGGCGGACGTCGCGCCGGTGCCCGCCCCGACCACGATCCAGCGGGGACACTCGCCGAGCTGCCCGAACAGCTCGTCGGCCAGGCTCCCGCCACGCCAGTCGACCTCCGCCGCCGTGCGGTAGTGGTCGAGGTAGTGGCCGCCGATCTCCTCGGACAGGCGGGCGGCCTCCTCGTACACGGCGAGCGGGGGATGGACGTACCGGCACGTGCCGCCCAGCCGCTCGACGCCGGCCCCGGAGGCCTTCTTCGGCATCACCGCGATGTACGGCAGGCCGAGCAGCCGGGCGAAGTAGGCCTCGGCGACGGCCATGGGACCACCGGTGGCGTCGACCACGGTCGTCCCCTCGGTGATCCGCCCGGAGGCGATCGCCTGGGCGAACAGGGCGCGGGCCAGCCGGTGCTTGAGACCACCGGTCGGCTGAGCCGACTCGTCCTTCAGCCGCAGACGGACACCCCACGCCCCGGGCAGCGGAAAGTCGCGAAGCGGTGTCGTGCCCGCGTCCGCGCGCTCCCGGTCCAGACGCGCGACGGCCTCGGCCGCCCACCCGCTGATCATCTGTGCCCCCTGTCCGCCTCGCGTGGTCGACCACCGTCGGCGGACCGGGGCGGCCGAGCCGGGCCCCGGTCCCCCGAGCCGAATCAGCGTGTGCAGGTCAGCGCTGGGCGGCGGTCAGCATCTTGAGCGCGTGCTCCACGAGCGTGACGAGCACGACCTTGGCCGAGGCGCGGCGCCGTACGTCGCAGAGCAGGACGGGGACGTCCGGGTCGAGGTCGAGGGCGATCCGCACGTCCTCGGGCTCGTGCCGGTCGGCACCGTCGAAGCAGTTGACCGCGACGATGAACGGCGTGCCGCGCTGCTCGAAGTAGTCGATCGACGGAAAGCAGTCGGTCAGCCTGCGGGTGTCGGCCAGCACGACGGCCCCGAGCGCGCCGTAGGACAGTTCGTCCCACATGAACCAGAAGCGCTCCTGTCCGGGGGTGCCGAACAGGTAGACCACGAGCCCTTCCCTGATGGTGATGCGGCCGAAGTCCATGGCCACCGTCGTGGTCGTCTTGCCTTCCACGCCGTCGGTGTCGTCGACGCCGACGCCGCGATCGGACAGCACCTCCTCGGTGCGCAGGGGGCGAATCTCGCTGATCGCGCCGACCAGCGTTGTCTTGCCGACGCCGAAGCCGCCGGCCACCAATATCTTGAGGGCGACCGGCTCCTCAGAGGGCGCGAAGGCCATTGATCACTTCCTTGAGAATGCGCTCGCTTGGCAGCGGCGCCACCTTGCCCGGAGCCCGTACGTCGACGAGCCCGAGGTCGTGCAGATCCCCGATCAGGACGCGGACCACGCCCAGCGGCAGGTCGATGTCGGACGCGATGTCCGCCACCGACGCGCCGCGGCGCGCGATCTCGAGGATCCGCCGCTGCTCGGGGCCAATGCCGGGGACGTCCCTCGGTGAGCCCGTTGTGGTCACCATGGTGATCAGGTCGAGCTTGGCCCCGGAGTGCCGTGCCCGGCCCCCCGTCAGCGCGTATGGCCGGACCAACGGCCCGGCCTCCTCGTCCATCCACTGGGGTCCCGTCATGTGGCCACCCATCTCATGGGGAGATCCGCCGCGGGTTGGTGGAGATGTGCTGGCCCACCCGCTTGACCAGCATCGCCATCTCGTACGCGATGTGCCCGACGTCGGCGTCGGAGGCGGCCAGGACGGCGAGGCAGGTGCCCTGGCCGGCGGCCGTGACGAACAGGAACGCGGCCTCCATCTCCACGATGGTCTGCCTGACCTCGCCCCCGCCGAAGTGCCGCCCCGCGCCCCGCGCCAGGCTCTGGAAACCGGCCGCGACCGCGGACAGGTGCTCCGCGTCCTCCCGGCTCAGCCCCTGGGAAGCCCCGACGACGAGGCCGTCGGTGGAGAGGATCACTGCCTGGCGGACGGCGGCGACCCTGCTGATGAGATCGTCGAGCAGCCAGTTCAGTTCGCCGGTCGACGTCGCTTTGCCGGTCATTCGTCACCCTTCTCGCCGTGCGTGTTGTGTACGTGGTCGCCGGGTGCGGCCCCACCCGGCTGATCGGAGTCCTCCCGGCCCCGCAGCGCGCCGCGCTGGAAGGCGCTGAACATCGCCCTGGCCTCCTCCGGCGACCGCTCTTCCACGGTCGGGGCGGACAGCGGCGGCGTCTGCGGCGCCGCCTCCGGGGACTGGGTGCGAAGCTGCGGAGCGATGTTGGCCTGGCGAACCCTGCGCGGCAGGCCGGCGTGGGTTCCGTTGGAGACGGGGCCCCTGGCCCGCTGTTTGCTCGTCCGCTGCGCCAGGCCGTTCGCCGTCACCCCCGCGGAGGCGGTCGCCGGCTCGGACGACGGCGCAGGGGAGGGCGCAACGGACGGCGAAGCGGAGGGTGAAGCGGAGGGCGCGGCGGCCGGGAGCGAGCTCTCGAAGCCGGAGCCGAGGGACCCCGAGGAGAGGTCGTCGCGCGTGGCGGAGGGCACGACCTCGGTCCGCAGGGCGGCCGGGGTGAAGAACGGGGACGGCTCGGACGCGCCCGCACGCTCCTCCCGGTCCTCCGTCTCCCCGGGAACCTCGCGGAGAACCTCCCCGGGAACGTGCTCGCGGACCTCCCTGGGAACGTCCCCGCGGACCTCCCGGGGAGCGGAGCCGGGAACGCCGCCGTAAACGCCGTCAGGAACGTCCCCGGCGACCTCCCCGGCGAGCGTACGGACCTCCCGGGGCCCACCGGCGGGGGCGGGGCCGCCCAGTCCGAGGTCGGCCTGGAGCGTTTCGCTGAGCGAGATGTCGGTGTCGTTGCCGGCGGCGGCCAGCGCGGGCTTCGCGTGGGCGCCGCGCGGGGCCGGGCCCGCGAGCGCCGCGGGCGAGCCTTCCTCCACCACCAGGGTCCGCGGGATGAGCACGATCGCGGTCGTCCCGCCGTACGGCGAGTTTCGCAGGACCACCCCGATCTCGTGCCGGGCGGCGAGCTGGCCGACGACGAAGAGCCCGAGCCGGTCGCTGTCCGCCAGGTCGAACTCCGGCGGGTCCGCCAGCCGCGCGTTGATCTCGTCGTACTCCTCGGGCGTGAGGCCGAGACCGCGGTCCTCGATCTCCACCGCGAGCCCGTTGGCGACGATCTCCCCGCGCACCGCCACCTTCGTCTGCGGAGGCGAGAAGATCGTGGCGTTCTCCACCAGCTCGGCGATCAGGTGCACCACGTCGGCCACGGTCGCGCCGACGATGGCGGCGTTCGGCATCGGGGCCATCGAGACGCGCGTGTAGTCCTCGACCTCGGAGATCGCCGCGCGGACCACGTCGATGAGCGGCACCGGCTTGCGCCACGACCGTCCGGGCGCGGAGCCGGACAGGATGATCAGGCTCTCCGCGTGGCGGCGCATGCGGGTGGTCAGGTGGTCGAGCCGGAACAGGTCCTCCAGGCTCTCCGGGTCCTCGGCGCGGCGCTGCATCGTGTCGAGCAGCGTGAGCTGACGGTGCAGCAGGGTCTGCTTGCGGCGGGCCAGGTTGAGGAAGACCTGGCTGACGCCGCGGCGGAGGGCGGCCTGGCCGACGGCGGCCTCCACGGCCGTGCGCTGGACGGAGCTGAACGCGTGCGCGACGTCCTCGACCTCGTTGGAGCCCGTCGCCTTGATCGGGGGCGCCTCGGCCTCGACGTCCACGTCCTCGCCCCGCCGCAGCTTCTCGACGACCTGCGGCAGCCGTACGTCGGCCAGTTCGAGCGCGGCGTCGCGCAATCCGGCGAGGTCGCGGGCGAGACGGCGGCCGAACCGGACGGAGAAGACGATCGTGGCGATGATCACCACGAGACCCAGGCCGCCCGCGACCAGGATGCGGAGCATGATGCCGGTGGCGACCGAGGTGGCGGAGACGCTCAGCGCGTCCGAGGCCTTCACCCGGGCCGAGTCGAGCCGGAGGATCAGCTGGTCGATGGTCGGCGACCACTTCTCGGCGTCCGCGGGGAGCGGGCCGCCGGAGCGCACCTGGTTGACGATCTGGTTCTCCAGCGCGGTGAACCGGTCGAACAGCGGTGAGGTGAGCACCTGCTCGTACGGCGTCCGCATCTCACCGCTGAGGATCGGCCGGTTCTTGCCGTAGAGGAACCGCCGGGTGGCGACCCACTCGCTGAAGGCGTTCTGCTCGTCGGCCGTCATCGTGCCGCTGGCCAGCGCTCCGCGCACGAGGGCGTCCTCACGAGTGATCATCTCGTGCGCGTTGCCCATCCCCTGCATGGCGCTGGCCTGCTGGAAGGTGGCCAGGTCGGGCACCGAGACGAGCCGCTCGTAGAGCGCGAACAGGTCGTCCATGATCGCGTTGTACGAGTTGATCGCGGTCAGCCGGTCGGACCTGCCGAGCGAGACGCCCTCCCGGATCGAGGGCAGGCGTTCGAGGGAGGACAGCAGGGACTCCAGGGGCGCCACGAGGTCGTCGCTCATGGCGTCGCGGGTCGCGTCGTCGTTGGCGGACTTCTTGAACCTGTCCGCGGCGGCGGTGGTCTTGGCCTGCTGGGCGGTGAGCGCGGCGGACGTGTTCTGGCCGCTGCTCAGGACGCCGGCGGTCAGCGCGCGTTCGGCCTGGATCTGGGTGCCCAGGTCGGTGGAGGTCACACCGATGGTGTCGTACAGCGTCTTGGAGCGCAGGAGGACGAGGCCGTCCCCGACCGTGAGTTTTAGGGCAAATCCCCACATAGCGCTCAACATGAGCAATGGTAGGAGCAGCAACAAGAAGATCTTGAACCGAATCGACCGGTTTCTCGAACCCATAGCCCACTCCTGCATTGCTGGAGGCTCGCGCCGCATTTATGGGGGAATGCACCTCCGGAAGATCGCACAGAAGGCTAGCACCGATACAGTTCTGGCGCAGTGGGAGGAACTGATGATTACAGTGATCACTGGGGCTGGTGCCGGAATCGGTGCAGCTTCTGCCCTTGATCTCGCCCGGCGAGGTCACCAAATCGTGCTCGTCGGACGTACCCCGGAGAAGCTGCGCGCCGTCGCGGACCGCGCGGAGCAGGCCGGTGGCAGCCGTCCGGACACGCTCCTCGCGGACTTCTCCTCCCTTGATCAGGTGCGCCGGCTGGCGGCGGAGTTGCTGGCGCGGTACGAGCGCATCGACGTGCTGATCAACAACGCCGGGGTGATGACGCCCGACCGCCGGACCACCGCGGACGGCAACGAGTGGATGATGCAGGTCAACCACCTGGCGCCGTTCCTGCTGACGAACCTGCTCCTCGACCGGCTCACGGCGTCGTCCGCACGGGTCGTCACCACCTCGTCCCGGGCGGGGAAGTCGGGCCGCCTCGACCCCGCCGACCTGTCCAGGGAGCGGCGGCGCTGGAACGGCTGGCTGCAGTACGGCGACTCCAAGCAGGCCAACGCGCTGTTCACCGTGTCACTCGCCGAGCGCGGCCTGGCCGCCACGTGCCTGCATCCCGGGGTGCTCAAGACCTCGTTCGCCGAGGGCACGTTCTTCATGAAGCTGGTGTGGCTCCTCCCCGGCATGGGCGAGCCGCCGGAGGCCGGGGCCGAGCGCATCGTCCACCTCGCCACCCACGCCGACGGGGTCGATCACCCGGGCCGGTACTTCGTCAAGAACGCTCCCGTTCGGGTGCCGGAGAGGATGTCCGATCCCGCCCTCGCCGCCGCCCTGTGGGACGCGAGCCTGGCCGCCACGGGTCTGTCCGCCTGAAGAAGCGCGGGCTGGTATCGCCAGTCCCAGGAAGACGGGTCATCTGGCTGCTCACCCGGTCGTCTCCGCACCCTGGAGTCACGGATGCGGAACACGGCGCGGCTCCCTGAGAGCCGCACCGGGCCATCACACCCGGCCGTCGCGGCCGGTTGAGGAAAGGGAACAGCAGCCATGAGCACGCTCGCACTCGTCACCGGCGCCACCTCCGGAATCGGCAGGGCCTTCGCCGAGCGCCTGGCCGCAGGCGGCCACGACCTGGTGATCGTGGGCCGGCGGAAGGAGCGCCTGGAGGAGTTCGCCGCCTCGCACCCCGAGGTCGGGGTGCGGACCGTGGCCGCCGACCTGTCGACCGACGAGGGCATCGACACGGTCGCCGAGATCTGCGCGGCCGAGCCGCTGACCATGCTCGTGAACAACGCCGGCGTGTCCCACTACATGCCGCTCGCCGAGCTTCCCGCCGCCAAGGCCAGGGAACTCGTGCACGTCAAGGTCGTCGCCCCGACGATGCTCACCCGCGCCGCCGTCGCGGGCATGCGGGAGCGGGGCGAGGGCACGATCGTCAACGTGGCCGGGATGATCGCCTTCAGCGGCCCAGCGCCGCACGCCCAGATGCCCCGCAGGGCCGTCTACGCCGGAACCCTGGCTCACCTCGTCGCGATGTCCCAGACACTGAGCGCGGAACTCGAGGGCACGGGAGTCGCCGTTCAGGTGCTGTGCCCCGGCGTGGTGGCCACCGAATTCCACGAGCGCCAGGGCCTCGACCTGAGCGCCGTGCCCCGCATGAGCGCCGACGACGTCGTCACGGCCAGCCTGCGCGGCCTCGAGCTGGGCGAGACCGTCTGCGCCCCGGGCGTCGAGGACGCCGGACTCCTGGACGCGGTCTTCCGTGCCGAACTCGCCGCTTTCGGAGCCCAGAGCCCCCGGCTCGCCACGCGCTACCGGGCCGTCTGAGCCGCCCGGCCTCCACGGGGTCCGGGAGGCGCGCCGGGCCGCCCGCGTACGCAGCGGTGCGACGGCGACGGCAGGGCCGGAACCGGGGGTGGGAAGAGTTCGGGCACTGTTCGCCCGCGGTTGCGCCGGTGCTCACGGACGGGTGACTAGGGTCCGGCCGCATGACCGTGACCGCTCCCGCCCGCCCGTCCGGCAGGGCCGTCGCCCGCGACCCGCTGCTGGACAACGCCAAGTTCCTGGCCATCGTGCTCGTCGTTTCCGGGCATCTCGTCGAGGACCTGCGGGACGTCCCCGCGGCGCATGCGCTCTACTTCTTCGTCTACCTCTTCCACATGCCGCTCTTCATCGTCGTCAGCGGCTATTTGTCCCGAAATTTCACATTTTCTCCGGGTAAGGCGCGCAAGCTCATCAGTGGTCTCGCGGTGCCGTACGTCATCTTCGAGGTGGCCTATTCGCTGCCCCGCTTCTTCCTGTACGGCAAGCTCGAAATCAGCCTGCTCGACCCGTACTACCTGACCTGGTTCCTGATGTCGCTGTTCCTGTGGCGGCTGTCCACGCCGGTATGGCAGCAGTTGCGCCATCCCCTGGTGATCGCGGTCGGGCTATGCCTGCTGTCGGGCACGAGCGCCCTGCCCGACGAGTTGTCGATGAACCGGACGTTCGGCCTGCTGCCGTTCTACGTGCTGGGCCTCATGCTCACGCCGGAGCACCTCGACCTCCTGCGCGGGCGCCGGGCGAGGATCGCGGGCGGGGCCGTCCTGGCGGCGGCGCTCGCCGCGGCGTTCGCCGTGCACACGCTCGTGCCGACGGAGTGGATCCGCTGGCGGCACTCCAACCACCAGATCGGCGTGGACGACCTGACCGGCACGCTGATCCGGCTCGCCATGCTGGCGGCCGGCGCCCTGCTGGTGGTGGCGTTCCTCTCGGTCACTCCGAGCCGCCGCACCTGGTTCACCGGCCTGGGCGCCGCCACCATGTACGCCTACCTGCTGCACGGGTTCGCCGTGAAGGTCGCCGAGCGCTTCCACGACGCCCTCGTCAACCCGCTCGGAGTGGCCGCCATGGCGGTCCTCGGAGCCGTACTCGCGGCCCTGCTCTGCACGTCCCCGGTGCGCAGAGCGTTTCGCTGGGCGGTGGAGCCCGACGTCTCCTGGGCCTTCACCAGACTCCGCCGGCCAGGGAAGAAGGAGCCCGCCGCGACGGCGCGATAGCGATACGCGCGCGGGGCCCAGCAGAAAGGACAACGATGAAAGCTTCGTCGGCAGCGGCGAGAAGCCTGATCCTGCTCGCCGCGTTGGTCGTAGGCGTGCTCGGGGTCGTGGCACCGCTCTGAACGTGAGCTGCCAGATCAACAACGGGGACCAGGTCGACGGACGGGTCCAGTACGACCGGCCGCTCCGCACCTGGGACCGGCTCGCGGACGGAACATGGGTGTACGACTGGTACATGGACACCCCGACGGTGGCCACCGACGGCTACTCACCGGGGATCCCGCACTGCGACTCGGGATCGCTGCCGGCGTTGGCGAGCGGCTGCGTGGACTGGCCGAGCTCGAAGTTTCTGCAGACCCCGCTGACCTCGGCGGCCAACGGGGGAACCGGATCCGTCGTCGCCGATCCGCACTACGGCACCGACTACCACGTCAACTGCAACACCACCGATCGCATGAACCAGTACTACGCGGTCGACCTGGGCAGGCGGGCGGGTGACCCGGTGCTGTCCCCCGGCGGCGCCGGCACGGTCAAGTACGCCGGGTGGGCGCCTTCCGAGTGGGAGACCTGCGGCCAGCACATCATCGTGGACCACGGCGGCGGGTGGTGGAGCGTCGTGTGTCACCTCAGCGCCGTCCACGTCAAGGCCGGCCAGCCCATCACGAACAACACGATCGGTGCGGCCGGGGCCACCGGCACATCCGAGGCCCACCTGCACTTCTCTCTGACGAAGAACGCCTCCATCACCACGGCGGGCGGGGTGTACGGCGGACAGAGCGCCCGCCCCCGGCACCTCTACCACCTGGGCTGCGGTGGCGGCTACTACGACTGGATCTCCCAGGGCATGCAGGTCTGCTACTGACCTCCGCCGCTCCGGGTTGCCGCCGGGCCGGGGCCCCGATTCGGCCCCGGCCCGGCGGTCGCGTGCGGATCGTCACGCGCAGGGCCATGCGGAATGCGGAACTTCCGTCATTACCGCGCCGTTCTGCAGGGTGATGGTGCAGAGTAGGGCGAATCGCGCGGCCGGCGGGGCTGGATACGGAAAACGGCTCTGTCACGGCAGGGTGATACGGGGTAACCTGCGCATTCGCGGTGCAGCCAGGAGCGGTGAAAACGACGGGGTGACGCGGGTGGTCGGCAGACAGGGCAGGGTCACGGGCAGGATCGGCCCGGGCCTTGTCGGCGAGGTGATGGTGCCCATCCGCGGGGGTGTCGAGGCGTTCTACGCCTATCCGAGCATTCCGGACGAGGAGATCCCGGTGGGGTCGATCGTCGTCGTCGTGGAGTATTCGCCCCCGCGCACCGTCTACGTCGCTCGCGCGGTCGTCTGACTCGCTCCGTCCTCCTTTCCCCCCACTACACGGAGGCTCCCATGTCCCCGGAGATCCTGGTCGTGGGCGGTGTGGCCGTTGTCGCCCTCATCGTCCTCATCCTCCTGTTCAAGGCCATCTGGCGGGTGGCCGAGCCCAATGAGGCGCTCATCATCTCGGGCCTCGGCGCCCACACGAAGAACGAGCTGGCCGACAGCCTCGGCTTCAAGATCGTGACCGGCAAGGGCACCGCCGTGCTGCCCGGCTTCCAGACCGCCCGGCGGCTGCGGCTCGACAGCCGGGCGACGAACCTGCAGGTCAACTGCGTGACCCAGCAGGGCATCCCGGTCCAGGTGCGCGGTGTGATCATCTACAAGGTGGGCGACGACTTCACCAGCATCGCGAACGCCGCCCGCCGCTTCCTCGACCAGCAGGACTCGATGAACGGCGCCATCCACGAGCTGTTCACCGGCCACCTGCGCTCGATTATCGGCAACCTGACCGTCGAGGACCTCATCCTCAACCGCGAGCGGCTCACCAGCGAGACCCGCAGCTCGGCGGCCGACGAGATGAGCAAGCTCGGCCTGGTGGTCGACTCTCTGCAGATCCAGGAGATCGAGGACGAGACCGGCTACATCACCAACCTCGGCAAGCCGCACGCCGCGAAGATCGCCGCAGCGGCCCGCATCGCCGAGGCGCAGCGCGACCAGGAGGCCACCGAGGCCGAGCAGGTCGCGGCCGCCAAGAAGGCCTCCGCCATCCGCGAGTCGCAGATTCAGCAGGCCGGCTACCAGGCGGAGGTGGACCAGGCGGCGGCCAAGGCCCGGCAGGCCGGCCCGCTGTCGGAGGCCACCGCGCGCCAGGAGGTCGTCGTCCAGGAGACCAGGGCCGCGGAGCTGGAGGCCCAGCTCGCCGAGCAGCGGCTCCAGTCGCAGGTTCGCAAGCCCGCCGACGCCAAGGCGTACGAGACCGTCACGCTGTCCCAGGCCGAGCGCGACGCGCGCATCGCGCAGGCCGAGGCGGAGGCCAAGGAGACCGAGCTGCGCGCCGCCGCCCAGGCGTCCCAGGTCAAGCAGGCGGCGGCGGCCGACGCCGAGTCGGTGCGGGTGCGCGGTGAGGCCGCCGCGGCGGCGACCAAGGCGACCGGTCTGGGCGAGGCCGAGGCGGCCAAGGCCAAGGGTCTCGCGGAGGCCGAGGCGGCCAAGGCGAAGGGTCTCGCGGAGGCCGAGGCGGCCAAGGCCAAGGGTCTGGCCGAGGCCGAGGCGATCAGGGCCCGCTCGGAGGCGCTGCGGGAGAACCAGGAGGCCGTCATCGCCCAGCAGCTCGCCGAGAACTGGCCGCAGATCGTGGAGGCCGGTTCCAAGGCGTTCGGCAACGTCGACCACATGGTGGTGCTCAACGGCGCTCAGGGCATCGAGGAGATGCTGGCGAAGGCGCTCACGCTGGGCGGCACCGGGCTGGGCCTGGCCCGTTCCCTGCTGGCCGGCGGCACCCCCGCCGCGGCCAAGGACGGCACGAGCGTCAACGGCGCCGAGCCCACCACGAAGAACGCCATCGACGCCGCCTCCTGACGGCCACCGGGTCGGCCCGCGCACACCGCCGGCCGGCCCGCGGCCCGTTCTACTCGGACAACAGCCGCCGCAGGTGGCCGGGAGGACGGCCGAGTTCCGCTCGCATGGTACGGGTGAGGTGGGCCTGGTCGGCGAAGCCGAGTGCGGTGGCCAGGCCCGCCAGATCCCGCTCCCCCTCCTCGATGCCGGCGAGGGCGCGGCTGACACGGACCCGGTTGCGGTAGCGGCTGACCGTCATGCCGACGTGCCGGCGGAAGGTCCGGCTCAGGTGGGAGGGTGAGACCCCCAGCGCCCGGGCCAGCCGTACGAGATCGACCGACTCGGGGTCGTCCGCCACGATGGCCTCCCGCGCCCGATCCGCCAGGCCGCCGCCGCGGTCCAGGTTCCGCCGGTCGGCTTGCGGGCGGACCGCCGCCGCGAGCGTGTGCACCAGCCGTTCGGCGGGGTCCGCCGAGTCGTGCGCGGTGCGCAGGAGAAGCCGGTGCGCGAGCTCGACCCGGCCGTCGACCGCCACCCGCGGGTGCGGCGGCTCGTCCCCCACCACGGCGTGCCACAGCGAGGGCCGCACCAGGACGAACGTGCAGACGTCCCCGCCGGCGGGATGCGCGAACGCGTACTCGCCGCCCGGCCTCTGCACATAGCCCATCGTGGGGTCGGCGACCACACGGTGGCCGTCACTACGCACACCGAACATTCCACGGCGTACGAGGACGACGCCGTACGACCCGCCTGGCTCCGGCGTCGACCACGTGCGATGCCGGGCCGTGCAGGAAACCAGGTGGACGGAGAAATCCGGCGTCTCGACCACTGTCCTCGATGTCCGCACCGGTCCACTGTACGAGCAAATATTTTCAAGACCTCGGGGCCCGTGATCGCGGAGCCTGAGAGCCATGTCTCCCTTGACGAGGCCGCGGCCGGGGACGGTGCTCGCCGTGCTCCTGACCGGGCAGACCATGGCGTCGATGGACGGTTCGATCGTCACGGTCGCCCTGCCGTCGGTACAGCACGATCTGGGCGGCGGCGGCGCCGTCCTGCAACTGGTCCCGTCGGCGTACCTGCTCACGCTCGGGCTGCTCAACGTGACCGGCGCCCGTACGGGCGATCTGATCGGCCACCGGCGGGCCTTCCTCGGAGGGCTGGCGGCCTTCACCCTGGCGTCGCTGCTGTGCGGGCTCGCTCCGGCCGCACCGGTGCTGGTGGCGGCCAGGGTGGCCCAGGCGGCGGCGGCCGCGCTGATGGTGCCGCAGGTCTTCTCGCTGATCCAGCTTCGCTTCGACGGTGCCGCCCGGAAGCAGGCCATCGGCCTGTACTCGATGGTGCTCGCCCTGGGCGTCGCCCTCGGTCAGGTGATCGGCGGTCTGGTGGTCGGGGCGGATCTGTTCGGGCTGACCTGGCGGCCGGTCTTCCTGGTCAACGTCCCGGTGGGGGCCGTGCTGGTGCTCGTCGGCCTGCGCGCTCTCCCGCAGAGCCCGCCGGTGGCGCGCAGGCTCGACCTGGGCGGGGTCGCGCTGCTGACCGCGGCGATGACCGCCCTGATCGTTCCGCTGATCTTCGGCAGGCAGTACGGCTGGCCGGAGTGGGCCTGGGCCTCACTGCTCGCCGGCCTGGTCCTGCTGGTGGTCTTCGTGCGATTCGAAGGCCGGGTCGTTCGCGGCGGCGGCCTGCCACTCCTCGATCTCGCCGTGTTGCGGCCGGCGGGCGTGCGCGCCGCCCTCGTCACCTGTGTCATGGTGATGGGCTGTTACACCGCGTTCCTGTTCGTGCTGACCCTGCATCTCCAGGGCGATCTCGGCTTCGGCCCGCTCGCCGCCGGGCTCGCCTTCGTGCCGTACGCGATCGGGTTCGCCACGCTGAGCCTGACCTGGGCCCGGCTGCCGGAGGGGGTCCAGTCGGCCCTCCCGGTCGCCGGACCTGCCGTCTTCGCCGCGGGAGCCCTGGTCGTGGCCGTGTTCTCCGGTGACGGATGGCCCCCGGCGCTCACGCTCCCGGTGTTGTTCCTGGCGGGCGCGGGGCACGCGGCCGGCTACAGCCCGCTGGTGGCGCAGGTGGCCGCCATCGTGGGTCCTGACCGCGCGTCGGCGTTGTCGGCGTTGAACTCGACCGGGCCCGTGCTGGCCTCCGTCAGCGCCGTCGCCGGACTCGGCGGTCTCTACCTGAGTACCGGTCCCGGCTTCACCCTGGCGGTCGTCGCCGCGCTGCTCGTGGCCGCGGCGCTGAGCGCCGCCGCCGCCCGTGCGGCATGGCGGCGCCGCACGCAAGCCGTCAGTCGAACGAGAGCTCGGTCGTACGGCGGGGCATGAGCAGCAGCGCGGCGACGCTGAGCACGGCCACGAGGAATGCCATCGACGCCGCCTCCTGACGGCCCGCGTTCGTCCCCGTCATCCGGACGAGGACGAACCCCGGCGATAGCGGCCGGGGGCGGTGCCATAGATGCGTTTGAAGGCGGCGCCGAAGGCGTACTCCGAGCTGTAGCCGACACGGGCGGCGATCTCGGCCAGGCCGGCGTCGGAGTCCCGCAGCAGCCGCGTCGCTGTGGTCATGCGCCACCAGGTCAGGTACGCCAGCGGCGGCTGGCCGACCAGGGCGGTGAAGCGGGCGGCGAAGGCGGCACGGGACATCCCGGCCTCCCGGCCCATCGACTCGACCGTCCACGGCCGGGCGGGGTCCCGGTGAACGGCGTGCAGGGCGGTGCCGACCGCCGGATCGGACAGCGCGGCCGCCCACCCGGTGGCCGCGCCCCGGGCGAGTTGCCCGTCGAACCAGGCCCGCAGGATGTAGAGCAGGAGCATGTCCAGCAGCGCGGGGACGACGGCGTCCGTGCCCGGGCGGGGAGAGGCGATCTCACGGCCGAGAAGGGCGACGAGCACCCCCAGCTCGACCTTCGCGTCCGTGTCGGCCTCCGGCCCGTCTCCGGTCGTCGAGGTGGCGCGGGTCGGGAGGTGGATGAGGCCGGGCAGGTCGTGCAGCAGCGGGTGGGCACGCCGAGGATCGAGGCGATACCCGCCGCACAAGGTCACCGTGGTCGCATCGCCGCCGTCAGGGCTGTCCGGTCCCACCGAGTCCCTCACGAACAACGCCAGGTCCTCGGCCGTCGGGTCGCAGGCGGTGATGGCGAGAGGCGTGACGGGCGAGTCGGCCAGGCCGTACGGGTGACCCTGTGCGAAGAAGACCACGTCTCCAGCGGACAACGGGATCGGCGCGGCGCCGGCATCGTCCTCCGGCGGGATGAGCCAGCACGAGCCCCGCAGGATCACCTGAAAACCCGCCGCCCCCGGTACCGCCGGGAACCGCTGTCCCCAGGCCCCGCTCCACTGGACGCGTGCCGCGTTCGGCCGCCCGGTACGCATGACGGCGATGACATCGCTGAGCACGTCCACGCGGTCACCCTACGGCGGATCAGACGATCGCGTATCAAATCCGGACTGTGCGGCATTGGGCGTCTTGGTCCGCCCTCCTACGGTGGCCCCCATGACACACAAGATCCTGGTCATGGGGGCCACCGGGACCGTCGGGCGTGCGGTCGTGGCCGAGCTGACGGCCCCGCCGCTCGGCCGTTCCCGGGCGATCGCCGAGGCTCCCGACCTCGCCTCCGCCACCCACGCCGGCACACCTACCACCGGCGTTCCCGAGGTGCTGGCGCTGGTTCGCGACCCGGCCGCCGCCGTGCTGCCCCCGGGCGTCGAGCCCGTACGCGGCGATCTCACCGAACCCGGCTCGTTCGCCGACGCCGTCGAGGGGATCACGGCCGCGTTCCTGGTCTGGCCGTTCGGCACCGCCGACGGGCTCACCGCGGTCCTCGACGTGGTGGCCCGGCACGCCCGCCGCATCGTGTACCTGTCCTCCGCCGCCCGCCGCCCCGGCGAGCGCGAGGCCGAAGAACTGATCAGGCGCACCGGCCGGGAATGGGTGTTCCTCCGCCCGCACGCCTTCGCGGCCGGCACGCTGCGCTGGGCCGCCGACGCCCGGTTCCACGCGGACGGCGTGGTCGCCGAACCCTATGGCGGTGCGGCCATGCCGCTGATCCACGAGCGGGACATCGCCGAGGTCGCCGCCCTCGCGCTCACGGGCCGCGGCCCCGCCGGGGTCGCGCACGAGCTGACCGGGCCGCAGACGCTGACCCAGGCCGAGCAGGCACGTGTCATCGGCGAGGCCATCGGCCGCCCGATCCGCTGGCAGGAGCTGCCGCCCTCCGAGGGACGGGAGCGGTTGATCGCCGCGGGGTCGCCGCCGGAGGTCGTGGACGCGATCCTGCGGGCGCGGGCCGAGCTGGTGGGCCGCCCGTGGCCGGTGACGCCCCGCGCCGGCGCGCGCGACTTCCGCACGTGGGCGGACGAGCACGCCCACCGCTTCCGCGCCACGACGCGGGCCGCCCGCATCCACGAGTACGGCGACGCGTCCGTGATCCGCCAGGAGGAGATCCCGATCCCCGCCCCGGGCCGAGGCGAGGTGCTGATCAAGGTGGCTGGCACTTCGTTCAACCCGTCCGAGATCGGGCTGCGCTCGGGGCTGCTGCGGACGCTGGTGCCGGAGATGGCAGACCTGCCGCTGCCGTACACGCTCGGGTGGGATGTCTCGGGCACGGTCGTGGCGACCGGAGCCGGGGTGTCCTGGCCGCGCCCGGGGGACAGGGTCATCGGCCTGCTGGAGGGCGGTGCGGCGGCCGAGTACGCCGTCGCGCCCGCACGGCTGCTGGCCCCGGCGCCGAGAGCCGTCCCGCTCGCCGACGCCGCCGCGATCCCGGTGGCCGGGCTGACGGCGTGGCAGACGGTGTACGAGCACGGCCGGATCGGTCCGGGGCAGCGCGTGCTGGTCAACGGTGCGGGGGGCGGGGTGGGGATGTTCACCGTGCAGTTCGCCGGAAGGGCCGGAGCGACGGTGATCGCCACGGCCGGGAACGCGCACAGCGCCGCGGCGGCCCGGGCCTACGGAGCCGACGAGGTGGTGGACTACCGGACGGATCCCCTGCCCGGTGACCTGGACGTGCTGCTCAACCTCGTTCCGCTCGCGCCCGGTGCCGGGGCGGACCTGGCCCGGCTGGTACGCCCCGGCGGCCGCCTCGTCTCGATCACCGTGCCCGTTCAGCCGCCCCCGGGGTCGCGGGTCACCGCCACGCGCTTTGTGGCCCGCAACGACGTCGACCAGCTGGCCCAGATGGCCGCCCTGGTGGACGCGAAGGAGATCGTCGTTGACGTCGCCGAGCGGCGCCCCCTGGCGGACCTGGCGGCCGTACACCGGATGGCCGAAGCCGGCCGGACCCGGGGCAAGGTCGTCATCGAGCTCTGATCCAGAGCGAGCGGTCAGTCGAACGAGAGCTCGGTCGTACGGCGGGGCATGAGCAGCAGCGCGGCGACGCTGAGCACGGCCACGACGACGAGCGCGATGAAGATGTGGTGGACGGCGTCGTACAGCGCGCCCCGGACGAAGGACGCGGTGGCCGAATGGGCCGCCGCGTCCTGGGAGTCCAGCACCAGGCTCGTGGCGTCGAGGCTGTCGGGCAGCCGTCCCGCGACGTCGGCGGGCGGGTGGGCGAAGCGGTCCGACAGCGTCGCGTTGGAGATGGCGCCGAGCACCGCGGCCCCGACCGTGCTGCCGATCGAGCGGCAGAACATGTTGGTCGCGGTGACCACGCCGCGGCGTTCCCAGCCGACGACCGACTGCACGGCGACCATCGTGGGGCTGGCCGACAGACCGAGGCCGACGCCGACGACGAAACAGGCGGCCGCGACCTGCCAGATCATCGCGTTCTGCCCAAGCAGCGCGCACAGCACGGTGCCGGCCACCACCACGACGATGCCGATCAGCGCGGTGTCACGGAACCCGATGCGCATGTAGAAGCGGCCGGAGAACGTCGCCGCGAGGGGCCAGCCGACGGTGAGGGCGGCCAGGGCGAAGCCCGCCACCAGCGCGCCGGTGCCCAGCACCCCCTGCGCGTACGTCGGGACGTACGAGGTGAGCCCGATGGTGAGGGCGCCGATGCCGAGAGAGGTCAGGTTGCCGCCGGTCAGCGTGCGGCGGCGGAACACCCACAGCGGCAGCACCGGCTCGGCCGCGCGGCGCTCCACGAGCACGAAGCCGACGATCAGGAGGAGGCCCGCCGCGAAGATCAGCAGGCTGGGCGCCGAGTTCCAGTCCCAGGCGACGCCGCCCTCCAGGAGGCCGAGGATGAGCAGCGAGGAGCCGGCGGTGAGCAGCACGGCCCCCGGGTAGTCGATCCGGTGGGAGCCCCGCCTCACCTGCTCCTTGAAGCGCCGCGCGAGCATCCAGGCGGCCACCGCGCCGAGCGGCAGGTTGATGAAGAAGATCCAGCGCCAGGAGACGTACTCGGAGAACACGCCGCCGAGCGTCGGGCCGACCACCGCCGAGATGCCCCACACGCTGGCGAGGTAGCCCTGGACGCGGGCCCGCTCCTCGACCGTGTAGAGGTCACCGGCCATCGTCATGCTGATCGGCTGCACCGCTCCGGCCCCGATGCCCTGGATCGCCCGGAAGGCGATCAGCGCGGGCATGCTCCAGGCCACCCCGCACAGCACCGACCCGAGCAGGAACGCCGCGATGCCGAAGAACATCACCGGCTTGCGCCCGAACACGTCGGCGAGCTTGCCGTAGATGGGCACGGTCACGGCCTGCGTGAGCAGGTAGATCGAGAACAGCCAGGGGAACTGGGAGAACCCGCCGAGGTCGGTGACGACGGACGGCACCGCGGTGGCGATGATCGTGCTGTCCAGCGCCACCAGAGCGGTGCAGAGCATGATGGCGGCGAGTACGGGACCGCGCTCCGACCGTAGCCCGATGCCTTTCGATGTCGTCGTCGTGGTCACGTGAAAGGCTCCCCTGCGCGTCCGGCGTGCACGTACACGGGACCCTCCCGCCCGTGGGCGAGAAGGTCCCGGAACAGGGCAACCATCGCAAACTCTCCGGCATTCCTTGTCGCCGTACGGCAGGAACACGCGCCCTGCCGGTCTCGGCGCCGGCGTCAGCCGCGGCGCTGGGTCTCTTCCAGGTAGCGCAGGACGGCCGTGACCCTCCGGTCCGCCCGGTCGGTGGGTGCCAGGTCGAGTTTGGCGAAGATGCTGCGGATGTGCTTGTGGACGGCGCCTTCGGTGACGAAGAGTCGTTCGGAGATGGCGGTGTTGCCCAGTCCCTCGGCCATCAGGGCGAGCACGTCGTGCTCCCGGGCGGTCAGCCGTTCCAGCCCGCTGTCGGTGCGGGTGCGCGTGAGCAGCTGTGCGACGACCTCGGGGTCGATGGCCGTGCCTCCCGCGGCTACCCGGTGCAGGGCGTCGAGGAACTGGTCGACGCGGCCGACTCTCTCCTTGAGCAGGTATCCGAGCCGGTCGGTTCCGCCGGCGAGCAGTTCGGTGGCGAACGCCTGCTCGACGTAGGCGGACAGCACGAGCACCGCCAGGCCGGGGTGAAGGCGCCTGGCCTCGACGGCCGCGGCGATGCCCTCGTCGGTGTGGGTCGGAGGCATCCGCACGTCGACGATGGCCACGTCGGGCCGGTGGGTGGCGACCGCCGCCAGGAAGGAATCCGGGGAGTCGGTCGTGGCCACCACGTCCAAGGACTCCGCGCGCAGCAGCAACGCGACCCCTTCGCGCAGCAGCGGGTCGTCCTCGGCTATCACGATCCGCATGGCAACTCCACGTCGAGAGCGGTCGGCCCGCCGGGCGGGCTGGTCAGGATGAGACGGCCGTCGTGCGCCTCGACCCGGCTGCGAATGCCGGTGAGCCCGGAGCCGTGCCGTTCGTCCGCGCCGCCGACGCCGTCATCTTCGATCCGCAGGGACAACCGGTCGCCTGCACGCCGTACGGTCACCGTGGCGTGCCGGGCCCGGCTGTGCTTGGAGATGTTGGTGAGTGCCTCGGCGGTCACGAAGTAGGCGGTGGCCTCGATGGAGGCGGGGCACCTGCCGAGCGCGTCGACGTCGACCCGGCAGGGCACACCGCACTGCGTCGCGAGCCCGGTGAGGGCACCGGCGAGCCCCCGGTCGGCCAGCACGGGCGGCAGGATGCCGCGGACGACCGTACGGAGCTCGGCCAGTGCCTGCTCGGCGGTCTCCTGGGCGCGTTCGAGCACGTCCTCCGCATCCGCCCGGTCACGGGCCAGCGCGCGGCGGGCCGCGCCGAGCAACACGGTGACCGCGACCAGCCGGTTCTGCGCCCCGTCGTGCAGCGAGCGTTCGATCCGCCGCAACTCCGCGGCGTGGGCGTCCAGCGCCGCCGCGCGGGTGGCCGACAGCTGCGCGATCCGCAGGGACAGGTCGACGTCGGCGGTGGGCGCCAGAAGCCGGCGTCCCGGCCATGCCTGCAACCGGGCCATTCCCGTCCCGAGTGCCAGGAAGCAGGCGGCCATCGCCACGCCGAGGATCGCGACCGCCAGGGCGCCGGCGTCGTCGTGCACGTCCCAGAACACCAGGGTCGGGGTGGGATCCTCCGCGGGCAGCGCCCGCCACCACAGCGGATACGTGATGTCCTGCACGGCGTCCGCCACCAGGGTCACCCCGGCCACGCCGAGGAACAGACCCAGCGTCGCGTGCACGAGGAGCCAGCACAGCTCCCGCCGGACGGCCGGATCGGCGAGCGCGGCGCGTGCGCCGGCCCGTGCGGGCCCCAAGCCGGCGATCTCCGGCCCCCAGCGGGACAATCGGCCACGCTCCCGGTCGGCGACGGACCGTACGACACGCGGCACGGTGGGCACCAGGAGCAGGCCCACACCGATCACGCAGGTGAGTCCGGCCACGACGATCCATAACAGAGCGGCGAACGCCAGCAGTGCCGTGCCGAGGCCGCCGACGAGGTGTTCGAATGTGCTGAAGACGCCACGGGCACGTGCGGCGATACCTCTCCGGCCGTCTCGCCGGGTGTCGGCCGGCTTCCGCTGGCGCGCCGCCATCATGCCCCCCTCGGGCCAACGAGCTTAGAACAAAGATCCCGGCGAGGTCTTTCCGCGCGATGGTTCAGCGCTGCGGGGTGAGCTGCGGCGCGGGTTCCTCGACCGGACGGTAGCCGAGGCGGCCGCGGGTCGCGACGAGCACCAGGACCGCCGCCGTGGTGGCCGCGAGCAGGGTGACATGGCTCGCCTGCTCCGGAGTGTCGATGGAGGGGAACATGTCCGAGTAGACGATCGACATGAAGTTGTTGACGCTGACGTGCAGCAGCATGATCAGCGGCAGGCTCTGGCCGGTCCGGTTGAACACCCAGGTGACGACCACGCTGAAGACGGAGGCGAAGGCGATGAACTCGCCGACCCTCATCCAGGTGACGTCCGGCCACCCGCCCCACTGGCTCAGGAACAGCGGCAGGTGCCAGACGCCCCACAGCGGGCCGAGGATGACGGTGGCGCCCAGCGGGCCGAACTTCCGCTGCATGCGGGGCAGGGCGAAGTCACGCCAGCCGGGCTCTTCGGCCAGGCCGGTGGTGACCATCTGGAGCAGCAGGCCGGGCACGTAGGCGACCAGCACGGCGACGGGGGGCATGCGGACGTCTTCGCCGGAGAGTGCGAAGCCGGTGGCGACGATGACGGCGGGGACGCCGAGGGCGGTCACGAGATACCAGACCCAGCCGACCCGCCACTTGGTCATCCGCCCGACCCACCGGCGGACGCCTTCCTCGCCGTCCGCGACCCTGGTCACGATGTACGCGGCGAAGATGGGGCCGAGGTAGGCGCCGGGGAGAACGCCGGCGAATTGGGTCGTACCGAGCAGCGAGGGGAAATCGAAGTCCCAGATCCCCAGGCCGTTGTTCGAGAGAACGTAGGGTAACCAGGCCGCCCAGCTCATGAGGTTGGCCAGGGCGAAGAAGCTGATCAGCGGACGGCGGCGGATGAAGCCCCGAATCCCGCTCTGACTCGTATAGCGCCCGGCCTCCGGCCGGCTGTCGACTGCCACTTCACTCTCTCCTGTGGGAGCGCTCGACTGACAGCGATCAGCACACCAGCCGCGGGCCCTCCCGGTCGCTCCCGCGTGCACCCCAATGGAGGTACAGCCAGGGGTACCAAGGAGAGAACGACCAGGTCAGAGCGTCGGCCAGGAGACGGCGAGAGGGCCGCGGAGCAGGCGGGAGGCGAACCGCGAGGACCACGACGGGTCCTCGACGGTCCTCCGCCCGAATAAGTACGTTCAGATGAGTACGTGCGGCTCGGGGTTGCCCGCGAAGCAGAACTGGGCGTTGCGGGTCAGCTTGTAGTCCGCCGCCTGCCAGGTGTGGGCGGTGGCGTCCGAGCCGCGCATGTAGATGAAGTTGTACCGGTCGGCCGAGTAGATCCGGACGCCCTCCTCCTTGCAGCGCCGCACGAGCCGGGTGTCCTCACCCGCGTTGACCGCCTCGAACGGGAACGCCCGCAGCAGGTCGGTCTTGGCCAGGATCGTCGCCCCCTGGATGAGGTGGGCGTAGCGGTGCTCCAGCCCGGGCAGGCGGAAGATCGTGACGTTCTGGTCCGGGAAGTACGTGTAGTGGGCGCCCTTGCCGACCATCTCGGCGTCGGCGTAGTCGAAGGCGCGGACCAGGTCCGACAGGTAGTGCTCGCCGTAGATGTTGTCGTCGTCCATCTTGGAGATCAGCTCGCCCTCGGCGTGGGCGATGCCGTGGTTGAGCACCTCGCCGAGCGTCCAGGACGGGTCGGCGGTCAGCACCTTCACGGCCGGGATGCCCGCCGCGAGGGCCTTGTCGCGCACGACCGCGGGGTCCTCCGAGAGGCCGTGCATGACCAGCACGAGCTCCAGGTTGCGGTGCCGCTGCCGCGCCACCTGGCTGATCGCGTGTTCGAGCTGGCCGGCCCGGTTGGTCGGCAGCACCACGGAGATCGACCGCGAGCGCGAGACGACCGGCAGGCCGAGGTCGGTGAGGATCTGGTCGACGCGGTGGGAGAACAGGTGCTTGTCGAACACCTCGCGCATCGCCAGGTGGCCCTGACGCGCCCGCAGCTCGGGGCTGTTGATCAGGTAGATCGCTCGGTTGTACGCCTCCTCCTGGGAGTGCGCGACCGGGATGAGCGGACCGAACGTCTCCTCGATGGCCCGCGACCACCCCGACAGCACGGTGGTCGAGCAGGCCGACAGCTCGAAGACCCGGCGCGCGCACATGGTCGGCGAGTCGATCACCGAGTTCACGTTCAGGAAGACCTTGTACATCTTGTACGCGGCCAGCATCTGCTCGTACGGCAGTTCGCCCACGATGTGGGGGCGGTACTCCTCCGGCCAGGCGTACTTGTCGGCCACCGAGGCGTTCCTGGCGTAGATGTGCAGGCCGAGCGGGCGTACGGGCGCGAGGATCGTCTCCATCTGCTCGCGCCGCTCGGGGTGCTTGTCGCGGAAGTACATGCCCGCGAAGACGACGTCGTACGGCCGGCCCTGCTTGGTCTGGATCGGGTTGTGGATCCGCGGCTGGGCGGCGAACTGCAGCACGCCGACACGGTCATGACCCAACATCTCGCGATATTTCGGGATCATGTCGCCGTCGCACGTGTACACGTAGTCGAACAGCTTGGCCGTGTCGATGAAGAAGTCGAAGTTGGGCGGGTCCTCCTTGTTCCAGAAGACCGTGGGGATGCCCTCCTCGCGGCACCAGGCGATCAGGTCGCGCAGCTCCTGCTTCGGCGCGTTGGTCCCGGTCATCTGGTAGCGCCAGCGACCCTGGTTGCCGTGCCAGGCCGACTCGCAGAACAGCATCTCGGGACGCTTCTCGGCGAAGACCTCGCGCCAGTCCTGCAGGCCGAACTCGATCTGGTCCCACTCGTACTTGAACGCCATGCGGGAGAAGTCGTCGAGGATCACCGCGACCCGCAGGTCCGGCCGTACGACCGGGCCGTCCGGCCACTTGAGGCTCGGGATCTTGACCTCGGGGCCCCGCGCCTCGGCGGCGGCGGCGACCTCGATCGCGGAGGGCGGCGCCTTGGGGGCCTTCTTGCCGTCCTTCATCGCCTTGCTGAGGTCACGTGGCAGCCGGACGATCTTCTTGGGCTTCGCCGCGTTCGTCAGGACCTGCGCGACCCGGTAGGGCTTCTGGGTCTGGGTGGCCTGGAGCCTCCAGAGGGCGTAGTCGGCCCGGGCCTCCTGGTAGGCGAGCCGGTTCTCCAGGTCGCGGATCCGCTGCTCGTACTGCTCGACGTGCTTGCGCTCCTCGGGCAGCCAGTTCACCGGCCCCAGCCGCTGGAAGCGGGGCTCTTCAGGAGTCTCTTCGGTCTCAGCCATACCTCTCCCCTTTACGGAAGGGTCATCGTACGGGGGTCAGCGCCGCCTTTATGCCTAAATAGGGGTTTCAGCCGCCGGTCGCTAGCGCGCCCGGTCTGTGTTTCCCGCTCACCATCGGGGCGCTCACACCCGCCGTCTTCCCTCGTCGCGCTTGGTCGCTTCGCTCCCGCGCGCTCCTCAGTCCAGACCGGCGGCGCGCCCCTCCGGATCGCTCGCCGGTCGCTAGCGCGCCCGGTCTGTGTTTCCCGCTCACCATCGGGGCGCTCACACCCGCCGTCTTCCCTCGTCACGCTTGGTCGCTTCGCTCCCGCGCGCTCCTCAGTCCAGACCGGCGGCGCGCCCCTCCGGATCGCTCGCCGGTCGCTAGCGCGCCCGGCCCTTGGCGGCGGGGGAGAGGTTGTCGTCGCGGAGCCAGGCTTCGATCACGCGGGCGATCCGCGGCCCGGCCGCGCCGTCCCACAGCGGCGGCAGTTCGCCGCTCGGTGTGGCCGCGCCGTCCGCGAGCGCCTTGGACGCCGCGGCGGGGAGCGAGGCGGGGGTGACGAGCCGGTTGGTGCCGTGGGTCACGGTGACCGGCCGCTCGGTGTTGGGCCGGACGGTCAGGCAGGGGACGCCCAGCATGGTCGTCTCCTCCTGGACGCCGCCGGAGTCGGTCACCACCAGGGCGGCGCCGCGCACCAGGGACAGGAAGTCCACGTAGCCGAGCGGGTCCACGATCTTCAGATGCGGCCGGTCCACGAGCCCGGCCTCCGCCAGCCGCTGCCGGCCGCGGGGGTGCAGGGGGACGACGACCGGCACCTGCTCGGCCACCCCGAGCACGGCGTCGACCAGTTCGCGAGCCGCCTCCGGGTCGTCCACGTTCGCCGGGCGGTGCAGCGTGGCCACCGCGTACCTGCCGTCGATGCCCAGGCGCTCCTGGACGGGCGCCGGGTCGAGCTTCGGCAGCGCGGCGAACAGGCTGTCGATCATCGGGTTGCCGACGAGGTGCACCTTCGCCGGGTCCACGCCCTCGTTGGCCAGGTGCGACAGCGCCTCGGGCGAGGTGGCGAACAGCAGGTCCGACAGCGCGTCGGTGACGACCCGGTTGACCTCCTCCGGCATCTCCCGGTCGAAGGAGCGCAGGCCCGCCTCGACGTGCGCGGTCGGCACGTGCAGCTTGGCGCAGACGAGGATCGCCGCGAGCGTCGAGTTCACGTCGCCGTACACCACCACGAGCGCCGGGCGGTGTTCGAGCACGACGTCCTCCAGCCCCGTGAGCAGGGCGGCCGTCTGCCGGGCGTGGGTGCCGCTGCCGACGCCGAGGTTCGCGACCGGCTCGGGCAGCCCCAGATCGGCGAAGAACACGTCCGACATCAGCGCGTCGTAGTGCTGACCGGTGTGGATGATGCCCTGCCTGATTCCGAGCTCGGCCAGCCCCCTGACGACCGGGGCCGCCTTGACGAAGTTGGGCCGGGCGCCCAGTACGTGCAGGACGAGGGGGTTGTCTCTCATCTACCTCGCCTTTCGTATTTCATCCGACCTGGGACAAACGTTGCCTATGGTACGGTCGCGCCGTGGAAACCGAGGCCAACAAGCCCGTAAAGGCCGTGTCCGCCGCGTCCGCGAAGGCCGGCCTCGGCGGCTTCCTCCGGGGGTTCGCGAAGAACCCGGTTCTCGTCTCCCGGATCTTCGTGAGCAAGGTCAAGTCCGACCCCATGCGGGTCGCCCAGGCCGCCGCCGACGCCATGCCCGCCGGGGTGCGCCCGGTCGTCGGCCGCGTCGCCTGGCCGGCGGCCCGGTTCGTCAAGGTCAGGACCCGCAAGATCCTGCAGCGCGCGGCCAAGGGCCCGCTGCGGGACGCCAAGGCCCACTTCGACGCCGGCCGGATGTCCGACGCGGTCGGGGTGCTCCAGCCGCATGCCCGATGGCCGTTCGTCCGCCGGAGGATGGCCTACTACGAGGGCGAGAAGGCCGCGCTCGGACCGAACCCGATCCCGCCCAAGCCGAAGATCATCATGGGCGAGCGGATGCCCGGCCGGGTGCTGCACATGGTCACCAACGCCCTGCCGTACACCCAGGCGGGCTACACCGTGCGCACCCACCGCATCGTCACCGCCCAGAAGGCGGCCGGGCTCGATCCTCACGTCGTGACGAGCTGGGGCTGGCCCATGCTCCAGGGGCACACCGACGCCGAGCCGTACGAGGAGATCGACGGCATCCCCTACTACCGGCTGCTGCCCAAGGACGAGGTGCCGTTCGAGAGCCAGGGGCGGATGATCCGCGGCGCCGCGGACGTCTCGGAACTGGTCAGGACCCTCCGCCCGCAGGTCCTGCACGCGGCGACCGACCACCGCAACGGCTCGGTCGCGCTCGCCGTGCGCGAGCGGACGAACACGCCCTTCGTGTACGAGGTGCGCGGCTTCCTGGAGGAGACCTGGGTCTCCCGCGACCCCGCCAGGGTCGGCAGCGAGCGGCACAAGCTGCAGCGTGAGCGCGAGGCGCAGATCATGCGCGAGGCCGACGCGGTCGTCACACTCGCCGAGACGATGGCCGCCGAGATCGTGGAGCGCGGCGTGCCCAGGGAGCGCATCTTCCTCGCGCCCAACGCCGTGGACGACTCCCTGCTGACGGCCGACTACGACGGAGAGGCGTTCCGCGACCGGTTCGGGATCGGCCGGGACGAGATCGTCGTGGGCTCGGTGTCGAGCATCGTCGCCTACGAGGGCTTCGCCACGCTGCTGAGCGCCGCCGCGCTGCTGCGCGACGCGGGAACGCCGGTGAAGGTCCTGCTGGTCGGAGACGGGGCCGAGCGGCCCGCGCTGCTCGAACAGGTCGAACGGCTCGGCCTGAAGGAGGCGATCCTGCCCGGCCGGGTGGGCCCGGATGAGGCGTTGCAGGCGCAGGCGGCCATCGACATCTTCGTCTGCCCGCGCGAGGACCTGCGCGTGTGCCGTCTCGTCACCCCGCTGAAGCCGGTCGAGGCGATGGCGCTCGGCAAGCCGGTCGTGCTGAGCGACCTGCCCGCGCTCTCGGAACTTGTCGGCGGCGAGGGAGCCGGTCTGCTCGTGCCGCCCGGCGATCCGGCCGCGCTGGCGAAGGCGCTCGCCGCGCTGCGCGACGATCCGGAGCGCCGGCGCGTCATGGGCGAGGCCGGTAAGGCCGAGGTCGCCGCCCACCGGACCTGGAGCAGCCTGGCCCGCACGTACCAAGCGATCTACCAGTCCTTGACCGAAAGTCGATAAACAGCAGAAAGTCGGATGTGTTGCATCAGGCATGCTTGGTTCCGAGTTGAGATAACCTTTGCCACCATGAAGTGTTGTTTCCGCCCCCAGGTTCCCCCCAAGGCCTCGTCGTGACAGCCTTCGATCTCACGATCATCGGGCTGGGATACGTGGGCATGCCGCTGGCCAAGGAGGCCACGGCGGCGGGCCTGCGAGTGGCTGGTCTGGACGTCGACCCCCGCAAGGTCGAGGCCCTGAACGCCGGCCGCTCCTACATCGACGACCTGACGGACGCCGACCTCGACGCGATGCTCACCGGCGGCTTCACGGCCACGCTGGACGCGTCCGTGCTGTCGCGGTCGCGCACGATCGTCATCTGCGTCCCGACGCCGCTGGACGAGGACCACCGTCCGGACCTGTCGGCCGTCGAGGGCGCCACCCGGACCGTCGCAGAACACCTTCAGGCGGGCACGCTCGTCGTGCTGGAGTCCACCACGTGGCCCGGCACCACCGACGAACTGGTGCGGCCGATCCTGGAGCAGTCCGGCCTGGTCGCCGGCAAGGACTTCCACCTGGCGTTCTCGCCGGAGCGGATCGACCCGGGCAACCCCAAGTTCGGCCTGCGCAACACCCCCAAGGTCGTCGGCGGCTTCACCTCCGCCTGCAAGGAGCGGGCCGCCGCCTTCTACGCCCAGTTCGTCGAGCGGGTCGTACCGGTCAGCGGCACCCGCGAGGCCGAGATGGCCAAGCTGCTGGAGAACACCTACCGGCACGTGAACATCGCCCTCGTCAACGAGATGGCGATCTTCTGCGACGAGCTCGGCGTGAACCTGTGGGAGGCCATCGAGGCCGCCTCCACCAAGCCGTTCGGCTTCCAGAAGTTCCTGCCGGGCCCCGGCGTCGGCGGACACTGCATCCCCGTCGACCCGTCGTACCTGTCCTACACGGTGCGCAAGCTCGGCTATCCCTTCCGGTTCGTCGAACTGGCCCAGGAGATCAACGAGCGGATGCCGTCGTACGTGGTGGCCCGCGTGCAGCGGCTGCTCAACCGGGCCCGCAAGCCCGTGAACGGCTCGCGCGTGCTGCTCCTCGGCGTGACATACAAGCCGGACATCGCCGACGAGCGGGAGACACCGGCCATACCCGTGGCCGAGGCGCTCCTCGAGCTGGGCGCCGACCTGTCCTTCTGCGACCCGTACGTGAAGGAGTGGTCGGTCGAGGGCAGGGCGGTCCCCCGCGAGGAGGACCTGGCCGAGGCCGTGGCCGCCGCCGACGTGGTGGTGCTGCTCCAGCAGCACTCGGCCTTCGCCCTCGACGTCGTTGAGGAGCGAGCCTCTCTCGTCCTGGACACTCGCGGCGTGCTGGCCACGAGCGAACGCGTCGAGCGGTTGTAGGAAGGGTTTCGCGCGTGCACGTGCTCGTCATGACGGTGGTGCATCACCCCGAGGACGCCCGGATCCTGCACCGGCAGATCCGGGCGCTCGTCGACGCCGGTCATGAGGTCACGTACGCCGCGCCGTACACCGCGCGGGGAGTCGTTCCGCGTTCGTGGGTGACGGGCGTGGACCTGCCCAGGGCCGCCGAGCGGCGCCGCCTGGCGGCGGTGCGGGCGGCCCGCAAGCTTTTCAAGAGCATGCGCGGCAAGGTCGACCTGGCCCTCATCCACGACCCCGAGCTGCTGTTCGCGGTCGCCGGGGTGCGCGGTCGCCCGCCGGTCGTCTGGGACGTCCACGAGGACACTCCCGCGACGCTGTCGCTCAAGCCCTGGCTGCCGGCGTTCCTGCGCCCGCCGATGCGCTTCCTCGCCCGGCTCCTCGAGACCACCGCCGAGCGCCGGCTGCACCTGCTGCTGGCCGAGGCGGCGTACGCGGGCCGGTTCAAGCAGCAGCACCTCGTGGTGCCGAACGAGACATGGGTGCCCGACCGGGTCAGCCCGCCCGGCGACGACCGCGTCGTCTACCTCGGCTGGCTGTCGGAGGCCCGGGGCGTCCAGGAGGCCGTCGAGGTGGCCCGCCTGCTCCAGCCCTACAGGGTGGCCGTGGAGCTCATCGGCTACGCCGACCCGCAGAGCCGCCCCCTGCTGAACGAGGCCGTCGCCCAGGGCGTGCTCGAGTGGCGCGACTTCATGCCGAACGACGAGGCGCTCAAGCGGCTCGACGGCGCGCTCGCCGGGCTCTCGCTGCTGCACGACGAGCCCAACTACCGCCACTCGATGCCCACGAAGATCGTGGAGTACATGGCGCACGGCATCCCGGTCATCACCACCCCCTCGCCGCGGGCCGTGGAGCTGGTGGAACGCTACCAGTGCGGCCTGGTCGTCCCCTGGCGGGATCCCCAGGCGGTGGCGCGGGCGGTGCTCCAGCTCAGGGACAACCCCTTCGAACGGATCGGGACCGGTGGGCGCGGCTACGCCGCCGCACGGGCGAACCACCACTGGCCCAACTCCGCACGCCGGTTCGTCACCCAGCTAGAGGCGTGGGCGGGCGTCAAGAGCTGAACGCGCGGTGAACACTGCCGCGGGCGGCCCACGACGCCGCTCGGGCAGTGCGACCTCCGGGTAGTCTGGGCACGGCAAGATCATTTGAACGACGGGCGGTAGTGTCCTGAAAGTGCGCTGGCTCACTCTGATCCTGGGCGTGGCGATTCTCGCCGGTGTCGCATCAGTGGTGATCGTTTTCCGTGACGGGAGCACCGGTTCCGGCACCGCCAGCGCCGGGCAGACCGCCCCCTCGACCCCAATGATCGGGTCGCCCGCGCACAGTGAGTTCACCGACCCCTGCGGGACGTTCGAGACCGCGGCGACCACGCCGTACGCCGTGAGCGGCTACTGGCTGATCCCGGCCTCCGATCCCTGCACCTGGCGGCGCCAGCTGGAGGCCATCCACCGCCTCGGCGGGGACACGGTCGTCCGCCTCGGCTTCGGCCTGTCGCCGCGCGAGACCGACGACGCGGGTCAGATCCTGGAGGCGTCGACGCCCGAGGGGAAGGATCCCAAGCCCGACGCCAGGTACGCCCGCTGCGTCGAGAACGGGCTGTCCTGCGTGAAGGCGGCGGAAAAGGAGCTCCAGGCGGCCAACCCGGGCAACCGCATCACCGGGACGTACGTCTACCGCACCGACGAGCGGTTCGGCCCCGGCATCTTCCGCTGTCCACGGATGGAGCACGAGGTCGTCGTGGGGGACGCCGTCTTCTTCCGGCTCCTCGCGCCCGAGGACGGCTCGGACGACCCCACCTGCGACTTCGCCCGCGAGGGGCGCGGCTACCACCTGATCCTCGTCTCGGCGGGCGTCAAGGACAGCCTCAGCGAACTGCTCGACCTCGGCGACCGGTTCGGCATCAAGGTCTTCCCCGCCCTGCCGCTCGCGCCGCGCGACCCCGAGGAGTCCACCCGGGCCGACCCCCGGCACATCGGCACGCTGACCACGCTGACCCGGCGGGTCCTCCAGGATTACGGCGACCGCTTCAAGGGCCGCGAGTCGCTGGGCGGCGTCTACCAGCCGTTCGAGCTGCAGTTGCGGGACTGGCCCGACCCGAGCAAGGTCCAGACGCTCCAGGTGTACGCCGAGCAGCACCTGATCGTCGAACAGGAACTGCCGGACAAGCCGATCCTGGTGAGCCCGTACATCGACAGCCGCAGACGGGTGAAGTACACCTCCACGCCCACCCAGGTGGCCCAGGGCTTCAAGGCCCTCGCGCGCACCGGGGTGGAGATCATCGCCCCGCAGGACGGCCGGGGCACGGGCAAGGTCGGCCTGTTCTGGCCCAACTGGAAGAACAAGCCGGTGGACGACAGCCTCAAGCCGGTCGTCGGGGAGAGCACGTACGCCACCGCTTACTACGGCAGCACACGCGACTACTACCGCGCGATGTCGCTGGCCCGGCAGGAGCTGGTCCAGGAGGGCGTCCAGGTGGAGCTGTGGGCCAACGTCGAGGCGTTCGAGCCGTCCACCTCCACCGAGGCCTGCGGCCGTCAGGGCACCCGCGGGCGCACCGACAAGCCCAGGCTGGACACGCAGGTGACGCTCGCCGCGCCGTACGTGTCGAAGATCATCTCGTACATGTGGAGCGACTTCTTCACCTGCGGCTCGCCGTCGCTGTCGGAGGAGATCGCCGCGGACTGGGACCGCCCGATCCCGATCGAGGCGCAGCGGCGCGCGCGGCAGATCCAGGACGGCCTGGAGATCCGCGGCTACCACCTCGGCGGGGCCAACGTCACGCTGAGCTGGCCGGGCCTGGACACGCCGCGGGTCGTCGACTCGGCCACGGTGGGCTGGCACGACACCACGCCGATCCAGGGGCTGCCGACGGGCACGGAGAAGATCTGGATCCCGGTCGACTGGGCCACGGTCCCCGGCGACGTGTGGGTCCGCGTGGAGGTCACCTCCACCGACGGCAGGAAATCCGCCGAGGCGGTCTACTACCACAACACCACCTGAGACCATCCGTCCACCCGGGCCGGGCAATGTCCGCGCAAGGAACGGACAATGCCGCGGCGGGCGTCCGTGTGGCCGGCCCCGCCCGCTGATCTCCTTTGCCTGCGCCGCCGCCCAGCGGATCTCGCCGCGGAGGCGGGGCGACGGCCGGCCCGTCCGCGCCGGTTCCGAGGTGCCCGCCGCATCAGGGCATCCGACGATCGACAAGGAGACCGCACATGAACCGACTTCGTCACCTCCTGCCCGCAGGTCTCGCGGCGGGCGCGCTGGTGGCCGCGATGGCCCTGGCCGCCCCGGCGGCCACCGCCGCCCAGGCCGCGGGCGGACGGGCGACTGTCGTCACCGCGCTCGACTACAACAGCACGGGCTGGACCTACCTGCAGGTGCCCGCCACGACCCAGGCGCCGGACTTCGCCCAGCGGGGATTCGACGACAGCGCATGGCCGACGGGGCAGGCGGGCTTCGGCACCACCAACGGGACCTGCTCGTGGAACAACCAGGCCAACGTCAAGACCCCGTGGGCGGTCAACACCGACATCCTGGTGCGCCACTGGTTGCACCTGCCTCGGGACGCGCAGGAGGTGCGCATCCAGGGCACGGTGGACAACGACGCGGAGGTCTACTTCAACGGCCGGCTCGTGCAGAGCGTCAAGAGCGGCAACTGCGCCGCCGGGGCGATCGACGTCGTGGTGCCCGCGACCCACCTCGACTGCTGCAACCTGCTCGCCGTACGCGGCCACGACTACGGCGTGGGGGCCTACCTGAACCTCCGGGTGACCTACGTCAAGCCCACGCAGGCGCTCTGACGTTCCGGGCGGTGCGTCGCCCGGCATCGGCCTCGCTGTATCGGTCGCGCTGTATCGGTCGCGCTGTATCGATCGCGCTGTGCCGGGCGACGTCCGGGGACGCGCATTCCGGTTAAGGGGATGTGGAGCGGTGATGAAGCTCCCACGCGGGGCCGGGTCCGCTGACTCCGGACGGCCCGAGTCGCGGCCCGCGTCCTGTAGCGTGCTGGACATGATCCCACGCATCCCGGTCAGCGTGGATCTGGTCGTGCTCACCGTCAGGTCCCAGCAGCTCAGCGCCCTCGTCTGGCGGCGCGACCGGCCGCCGTACGAGGGCCGGTGGGCGCTTTCCGGCGGCTTCATCAAGCTGGAGGAGGACCTTCCCGCCGCGGCGGCCCGCGTGCTGGCCGAACGGGCCGGCCTTCCCGGGGCGCCGGTCCACCTGGAGCAACTCCAGACCTACGGCTATCCGGACCGCGATCCGCGCCAGCGGGTCGTCAGCGTGGCCTACCTGGGCCTCGCCCCCGACCTGCCCGCGTCCACCGAGGCCCACATGAGCTGGCAGCCGGTGGCCGAGCTGACCGAGATGGCCTTCGACCACCGCAGGATCATGCTCGACGGCGTGGAGCGGGCCAGGGGCAAGCTCGAATACACCTCGCTCGGCGCCGCCTTCTGCCCGCCCGAGTTCACCGTCGCGGAGCTGCGCCGCGTCTACGAGATCGTCTGGGGACGACCGCTCGACCCGCGCAACTTCCACCGGAAGGTCACCAAGACCGAGGGCTTCCTCGTACCCACCGGGTTTACCACGACCCGGGACGGCGGTCGTCCCGCCATGCTCTACCGCCGGGGCCCCGCCGTGCTGCTGCACCCGCCCATGCTGCGCACCTGACCGGCTCTTGTATCAGGCATGTCAGGACGAGAGGAGCGGGGCGGAGCGGACTTCGCGAGGACCGGAGCTTCCAGGCGGCGCAGTCCCGCGAACCCCGCCGATGATGAATGGCCCGACTCACAGCGATCTTTCAGGATATATTCCGGCCTATGCTGGCTGCGGCCCCCCGCATCACCGATGCGCAGGCCATTCTCCCCGGACCGTCCCGGCTGCGCGTGCTCGACCTGCTGCGGTTCTGCGCGGCCCTCGGCGTCGTTCTTTTCCACTTCGGCGAGACGCGCGCCTGGGGCACGCCCAACGCCTTCCCCGCGCTGAGCGCCGTGACCATGTTCGGCGTGTACGGCGTGCGCCTGTTCTTCCTGATCAGCGGCTTCGTGATCCTGATGAGCGCCTGGGGCCGCACGCCCGGCCACTTCGCGGCATCGCGGATCGCCCGGCTGTTCCCGGCGTACTGGGCGAGCGTGCTCGCCCTGGGCGGCCTGGCCGTCGGCGGTCTGATCACCGACCACCGGCCGAGCCTGACCGAGCTGCTGGCCAACATCACGATGCTCCAGCATGGCTTCGGCGTACGCGACCTGGAGATCGTCTACTGGACGCTGTGGCAGGAACTGGTCTTCTACGCCCTCATCGCCTGCCTCGCGGCGGTGGGGATCACCTACCGCCGGTGCCTGGCCTTCATGGGGGCGTGGGTGCTGCTGCTGGCGATCGCCGACCGGGTGAACGCCGACCTGCTGCAGGCGGTGCTCGTCCCGTTCAGCGCGCCGTACTTCATCGCGGGGATGGCCCTCTATCTCGTCCACCGCTTCGGCGGGTCGCTGTTCCCCTGGCTGTTCGTGGGCGTGGGCTGGACGCTCGGGCTCTACACGGCGCTGGACGGGGAACCCACGGCGGTCCGGAAATACGGGCAGGCGCTGGGCTCGGCGCTCGTGGTGGGCGTGATCTCGCTGATCTTCCTGGTGATGATCCTCGTGGCGCTCGGCGCGTTCGACCGGATCGACTGGCGGTGGCTCACCTTCCTCGGCGCGCTCACCTACCCGCTCTACCTCTTCCACCACCACGTCGGATTCCTGCTGATCCAGTGGCTTCACCCGGCGTTGGGCAACCGCCTCACGCTCCCGCTGGCCGTGGCCGCCGCACTCGTGGTCGCGTACGGCGTGCACCGGCTGGTCGAGCGGCCCCTGCAGCCCCGGATGCGCGCGGCCCTCGACCGCTCGCTCACGGCCGACGCCGGCCGCGTCCCACCGACGGAGACGGCGGTCGTCCCTCCCGTGTCCTCGATACCCGCGCCGGTGCCCGCGGCGGTCTCCCCGCCGGCGCCGTACGCGGAGACGACGCCCGGAGCCGGTTACTTGCCGCGGGGCGGGTAAACCTCGCCGGGGCGCAGTGTGCGGCCCTGCAGCAGGGTCGTCAGCGTGACGAACTTGTAGTGCTGCTTCTCCAGCGCGGTGAGCACGCCGGGCATGGCCTTGACCGTCTCGGGGACGATGTCGTGCAGCAGGATCACGCCGTCGCGCCTGGCGAGCTTCAGCGTGCGCTTGGCGATCACCTTGGTGTCGCGGGCCTGCCAGTCGAGCGTGGACCCCGTCCACAGGATCTGCGGCAGCCCGAGATCGGCCATGAGACCCGCGATCCTGGCGTCCGTCGCGCCGTTCGGCGGGCGCATGTAATCCGGCATCTTGCCGATCGTCTGATTGATGACGTTCGAGGTGCTCGAGACCTCTTCGAGCACCTCACCGTCGGACAGCTTGGTGAGCGAGGGGTGGGTCCAGGTGTGGTTGCCGATGTCGTGCCCCTCCTCGTAGATCCGCCGGGTGAGCTCGGGACGGTAGGCGACCTTCCTGCCGAGCAGGAAGAAGGTGGCCTTCGCCTTGTGCTTCTTCAGCGTGTCGAGCAGCGCCGGGGTGTAGGGCCACGGGCCGTCGTCGAAGGTGAGGGCGATGCACTTGTATCGGGCGCAGTACGGCTCGTCCTTCTTCTTCACCTCGGCCGGGGTCGCGGCCTTCGCGGTCGCGGCTGCTGCCTGGGTGGTCGCGGCGGTCGCGGGTCCGGCCGCGGTGGGGACGACGCACAGGCCGGCTGCGCAGGCACCGGCCATCACGATTCTCGCTTTCCGCCACATGCCGCTGGATCTTACTGCTTGTCGTCGAAATCGGAATTTGTGACGGACACAGCTCCGTAGGCGCGGCCTTCGCCAGCGCAGGCCGGCCGACGACCGACCCGAACTGCCCGCGCATCGGGACCGAACCGCTCGTCAGAGCGGCGGAACGGCGTCCTTGGCCCGCTGGAGGGCGAGTTCGGGCCACCACGCGCCGCCGTAGGGCGGGACGACGCCGTACACCGGGTCCGTGGGGCCGCCCTCGCCGCGGTCGCACCGGTCGTCGGACATGCCGGCCGGCCGCACCCACAGGTACGCGTCCACGAGCGCGCTGCCGGTGCGGGTGGTCGGCCGTACGCCGGCGCCGCGTCCCGGAGGGTTGCACCAGTCCTGGGGGTCCTTGTATCTGCCCGCGGGCGGGGTCCACTCGCCCTTGCCGTTCCTGCTCGTGTCGATCACGAAGTGGGGGAGCCCGGCGGTCCCCGCGTCCGTGCCCGCGTCGGCGCAGGCGCGGCCACGGCCCGACGACTTGGTCGTGACGCAGGCGGCGAGGCGGGTGCCGTACGCGACGAGCCGGTCGGTCTTCTGATATCCGGACACGTTGAGGTAGAAGCCGTCCGCGTCGGCGACCCCGGCATCGATCAGCCGAGTCGCGGCGACCTCCGCCGCCGGCCAGCCGTCCAGGCTGCCGTCGAGGTAGACGGCGGTGTTCGGCAGCGCGCCGAGCCGCTTGACGGCCGAGGCGAGCATGCGCAGCCTGGCGCGCTGGTCGTCGGCGTCGCCCAGCGAGCAGTCCGGCGAGCCCGGCAACTCCGCCAGGCTGTTCGGCTCCAGCACGAACACCGCCCTGCGGTCGCCGACCGCCGACGCGAGCGCGTCGATCCAGGCGAGGTAGTCGGCCGAGTCCGCCGCGCCGCCGTCCTCGTTGCACGCCCGCAGCGGAATGTGGTCGGTGACGAAGACCGGAACCGCGTCCTGCCGCGCCGCGGCCTCCAGCGTGGTGCTCGCCGCACGGGCGGCCTCGGCCGCGCTCGTCTGGCCGAGCCACACGGCTCTGGGCACCGCGGCCAGTTTCCGCATCAGCGCGGCGTCGCCGGCCCGCCCCGCCGCCTGCCAGACGTCCGCCTGGCGCGCCTCGTCGCCGGTCGGGCTCGCGTAGAGCCGTACGGCCTGCCCGCGCAGCGGGTTGCCGCCGGAGGCGCTCGAGGTGGTGGGTGCCGGCGGCTTGGGGGACGGCTCGGGGTCCCCGGACGACGCCGCCCGGACGGCGACGACCACGCCCGCCGTGACCACGATGGCGGTGGCAGCGGCGGTGATTCCCGCGCCCAGGCGCCACCGGCGGCCCGTCCCGCCCGCCGTCGTCGTCGGCGCCGCGACCTCCGCCCGGTGCCGCGTGCCGTCCTGCCGTACGCGCTCCGGCGCGGGCTCGATCGGCTCGTGGCCGGTCAGCATCTCGATCAGCCGCTGCGCGGTGGGGCGCTGGGCAGGGTCCTTCGCCAGTGCCAGGTCGACGATCGACCGCAGCCGGGGGTCGAGGCCCGAGATGTGCGGGGGCTCGTGCAGCACCCGGTAGAGGACGCTCGGGATCGACCCGCCGCTGAACGGTGCCCGGCCCGAGGCGGTGTACGCCACCAGGGCGCCCCAGGCGAAGATGTCGGACGCCGGGGTCAGCCGGTCGCCCTTCGCCTGCTCGGGCGACATGAAGGACGGCGTTCCCGCGACGATGCCGCTGATGTCCGCGGTGGCGTCGGCGACGTGGGCGATGCCGAAGTCGATGACCTTGGGACCGACCGGCGACAGCAGCACGTTCGACGGCTTGAGGTCGCGGTGGATCACCCCCGCGCTGTGGATCGCCTGCAGGGCCACGGCCACGTTGACCGCCACCGCCTCCAGGCTCGACCCCGACAGCGGCCCGCGCTCCCGCACGACCTCCTGCAGGGTGGGGCCGGGGACGTACTCGGTGGCGAGGTAGGCGACGTCGCCATCCAGCCCCGCGCCGAGGACGGCGGCGGTGCAGAAGCGGGCGACCCGCTGCGCGGCGGCGACCTCGCGCTGGAACCTGCGCCGGAAGTCCGGGTCGGCCGCCCACTGCGGGTGGATCACCTTGACCGCCGCGTCGTGGCCCTCGGCGTCCTGGCCGAGGTAGACCGTGCCCATGCCGCCCTGGCCGAGCCTGCCAAGGATGCGGAACGGCCCGATCCGCAGGGGATCGCCGTCCCGCGGTCCGTCGCCCTCCGCGCCGCTCGTCATGCTCTCCCCGCTCGCCGGTTACCGCGCGATCCTAACCACGCGATCCCCGGCCCACCAGCGAGGTACAGCGAGCGTCAAGGGCCTTGAAAGCGCCCCGAGACAAACTGCCCGCAACAACGGAGAAAGGACCCCAGCCATGACTCTCACCCGCTCCCTGGCAGGCATCACGCTCGCGGCCGGCATCCTCGCCCTCGCCCCGCTCGCCACCGCCACGGCGGCCCAGGCCGCCGCGCCCAAGCCCTGGGGTCCTTACTACGCGGCCGGGTCGAAGGCCAAGGTGAGCGGCTCGCTGACCGCCGCGGCCAAGGACGACCCGAGCCTGCCCGCGCCGTACGTCAAGGTCACCGGCAGCGTCACCAGCCTGACCAACAAGGCGTCCACCTGCGGCTGGGCCCTGTTCCGCGTCAGCTACTTCGACGCCGCCAACCAGCCGCATCTGGCCTACCGCAACTACCGCACCTGCTCGTACGGCGCGAAGAAGACCTTCGCCTTCACCGTCAAGAACGTCGGCGAGGTCGAGCTCAAGACCTGTTCCGAGACCAAGGCCGCCAAGCCGTCCCTCAACTGCCAGTACGCCGGCACCTGGAAGACGCTCTACGCCTACTACAAGTAGGGCCGGCGCGTCATCCACAGGGGGTGTGCGGGGTGCCGCCCGAACAGGCGGATCTCCTATCGTTAGGACATGCCTCGATTCCGCTCGATCCTCGACACCATGCCGGCCTACAAGCCGGGCAAGGCCGTGGTCTCCCCGGACGGCCGGTCCTACAAGCTGTCCTCCAACGAGAGCCCGTTCGGACCCCTGCCGTCGGTGGTGGAGGCGATCGCGCGGGCGGCCACGGAGGTCCACCGCTACCCCGACCCCGGCGCGGTCCGGCTCACCGAGACGCTCGCGGAGCGGTTCGGCGTGCCGTACGACCATGTCGCGCTGGGCGCCGGATCGGTGGCGGTCGCCCAGCAGATCCTGGAGGCGGTCGGCGAGCCCGGCGCCGACGTGGTGTACGCCTGGCGCTCGTTCGAGGCCTACCCGCTGCTGGTCGGCCTCTCGGGCGCCAACGCGGTCGAGGTGCCGCTGCGCGACGAGACGCACGACCTCGACGCCATGGCCGACGCCATCACGCCGGAGACGCGCCTGGTCTTCGTGTGCAACCCCAACAACCCGACCGGCACGGTGAACCGGACCGACGAGCTCGCGCGGTTCCTCGACCGTGTGCCCGAGAACGTCACCGTCGTCCTCGACGAGGCCTACCGGGAGTACGTCAGGGACGCGGACGTGCCGGACGGCCTCACGTTCTACCGCGAGCGCCCCAACGTCGCCGTCCTGCGCACCTTCTCCAAGGCGTACGGCCTGGCGGGGCTGCGGGTCGGCTACCTCATCGGGCACGAGCCGGTGGCCGCCGCCGTCCGCAAGACGCTGCTGCCCTTCGCGGTCAACCACCTCGCCCAGGCGGCCGCGATCGCGTCCCTGCGGGCCGAGGACGAGTTGCAGGGGCGGGTCGAGACCGTGATCAAGGAGCGCACCCGGGTCAGGGAGGCGCTGCTGTCGCAGGGCTGGACCGTCCCGCCCACCGAGGCCAACTTCGTCTGGCTGCGCCTCGGCGAGCGGACGATGGAGTTCGCCGCGAAGTGCGCGGCCGTGGGCGTCGCCGTGCGCCCGTTCGACGGGGAGGGCGCCCGGATCTCCATCGGCGACCGCGAGGCCAACGACGTCTTCCTCGCCGCCGCCGAGGCGTTCCGGCAGGCTTCCTAACGGGCCAGGTACTGCCGGACGAGCTCGTCCGTGGTCTGCCTCACCTGGTCGAGGTCGGCGCCAAGCTTGACCAGGACCTGGGCCGCCACACTCTCGTGATCACGGACGAGCGCGAGCAGGATGTGCTCGGTGCCGATGTAGTCGAGGCCGCGCTGCGTGGACTCCTGGTTCGACATCTGGAGGACCTCGCCGGCCGATGGGGTGAACGGAAGGAACCCCGACGTGGCGGACTGGCCGTGGCCGACGATCTCCTTGACCTGAAGGCGCACGCCCTCAAGGCCCAGGCCCAGGCTCAGGAGAACCTGGGCGGCCACGCCCTCACCCTCACGGATGAGGCCGAGGAGGATGTGCTCGGTGCCGATGGAGTCGTGGTTGAGCATTCTGGCCTCGTCCTGGGACAGGGTGACGACACGTCGTGCTCGGTTGGTGAGCTTCTCGAACATCCGCGGCTCCTCGCAAAGCAGTCAGTGAACCCATCCGGGTCCGATGGACAGTTGTCTACGTGGTTTCTGCTGTCGTGAGTGAATTGTGGTTGACGGTAGTGGATCTCCGCTGCTTCGGCCGAACGTTGCGGGCTCCGCGAGGCGCGCGGGCCCGTGGGATTTTCCCCGTGCGAATATCGCGGGATAATCGGCGGATCGCAGCGAAATCAAGCGGCCGATTCGGTCACGGCCTCGAATTGCCGGTCTCGCTCTCGCGCTTCATCGAGCCGGCCCGGTTTCACGATTCGGAGGCCGGCCGGGATGCCGCGACGCGTCCGGAATCCGCGGGGGTTTCCTCCGTCGCCGGCGTCGCGGTCCGGCCACGGCGCTCGGTGGAGACCACCAGCGCGACCCCCACGACGATCAGGGCTCCCGCCACGAGCATGGCCGCGGTGACCGGTTCGGACAGAACGGCCATCCCGAGGATCACCGCCACCACCGGGTTCACGTACGCGTAGGTGGACACGAGCGAGATCGGCGCGTGGCCGAGCAGCCAGATGTACGAGGTGAAGCCCACCAGGGAGCCCACCAGCACCAGGTAGGCCAGGGCCGCCCACGACTGCCAGCTCACCGCGCCCACGTGCAGCCGCTCGCCCTGCACCAGGCCCATGACCAGCAGCGCGCCGCCGCCCACCGCCATCTCGACCGTGCTGGCCACGAAGGGGTTGGCCGGCATCGGGATCCGCGGGGAGATGAACGACCCCACCGACCACGACAGCGAGCCCAGCAGCACCACGGTGATGCCCACCCCGTTGCCGGACGCGCCGCCGCCCCGGAGTGAGAGGAAGGCGACTCCGGCGAAGCCCACCAACACGCCGGCCAGCGTCAGCACGTGCGGCCTGTCCCTGAAGACCGTCCTGAGCACGATCAGCCACAGCGGGGTGGAGGCGACGAGCAGCGCGGCCAGGCCACTGGAGATGTGCTGCTCGGCCACGGCGACCATGCCGTTGCCTCCGGCGAGAAGCAGGAGCCCGACCAGCGCGGCGCCGCCGAACTGCCGCCACGTCATGCGGAACGGCACGGCCCTGACGAGCAGGACCGTGCCGAGGACCAGCGCCGCCGCGACGAAACGGAGCCCACCGCTCGTCATCGGCGGAAGGGTCTGGATGGCGATCGCGATGCCGAGGTACGTCGAGCCCCACACCACGTACACGGCCGCCAGCGCCAGCCACACCCGTACGTCATGACCGTTTCGTTCCATGGGTCATGACGATAGACCGTCCCTTTCGGGCGGCGATTACCGGTTCAGCTTCTCCACGATCAGCCGGTAGAGCTGTCGCGGCCGGCCGGGCTGGGGGGTGCGGTTGGGCGGAAGCGGCCACGCGAGTCCCTCGTCAACCAGCGTGCGCAGCAACCGCCTGGCCGTGCGCGGGGTCACTCCGAGCATGCGCCCGGCGCCCTCCGCGTCCACGACCGTGTCCCCGCCCTCCAGCTTGGCGGCCAGGCGCGCCAGCACCTCGACCCCCTTGGGCTTGACCGGCCCGCCCGGCTGGGGCGGCATCCGGGGCGGCGGCACCAGCGCGCGGCCCTCCCGGTCCACCGCGAAGCCCTGCGGCTGTTTGCCGCCCTGGGTGCGGGCGAGCGCGCCCCTCGCGTGCGTCTCGGCCTCGTGCGTGGTGCGGCCCATCCCCACACCCACCTCGACGGCCAGGCCCAGCTCCTCGCGGATCCGCGCGGCGAACGGCAGCACCCGGAACCCGTCCGTGGCCGCCGCGATCGAGCCCTTCGTCGCCACCACGAGGTAGCTGTGGTCGTCGATCGGCCACACGCTCGCGTTGATCCGGTTGGCCTCCTGCACCAGCAGGCGGTGCAGCGACAGCCGCAGCTCGTCGCGCCAGTAACGCGGTGCGGCCCGCCGTACCGGCTCGCGCAGCGTCGGCACCTCGACCAGCACGACCGTGAGCTGCGACTCCTCCAGCCGGTGCCGGGCGCCGAGCAGCGCCGCCGTGTGCAGTGCCGTACGGACGGCCGCGGAGGTCGGCCGGATCGGCACCACCGGCACCCCGGCGGCGGTCAGCCGGTCGGCCACGCCCTGGACGCACGTGAGCGCGCCCGTCGTGGCCCCCTGGCGGAACAGCCGCTCGTGGAAGGCCGTGATCGTGCCGATCGGGCCCGGCTCGTCACGGCTGTGCACCTCGCCGGAGGAGAGGTTGAGGTCGCTGTACGCCTCGTCGATGTCCGGCCGGCCGAGCACGTCGAGGCTCACCCGGCGTGGATCGACCCGCTCGTCCAGCGCGGCCCGCGCGATCGCCGCCACCAGCGCGGCCCCGCCGAGCTGCACGTGCGTGGCGGGCATCGTCAGCACGCCGGCCCGCCGGGCGAGCTCGAAAGGCACCGGACTCGCGAACAGGCACGCGTCCACACCCGGACCGAGCCGGGTCACCTTGTCCGCCGCCTCCTGCTCGTCCCGGTACGCGGCGGCGACCAGCCGGCAGGGCACCGGGGCAGCCGAGTGCCCCATGAGCATCACCCGCTCGACCAGATCGTGCGACCCCACCACTCCGATGGTGAGGTCGGGTGTCACCGTGCCCAGACGTGACCCGCGCGGAGTGTCTTCCGTGCGCTCGACCAATGTTCGTCCCATCCCACGTCGCCCTCGTTGTTGTGGCTTCTCTTTGGAACGATCGCTGGTTAAGGCCGTAATGTCACGCCCAGATTTGCCGGAATACCATTCTGGGTGGTCTCGGCGGTTCCGTAAATCGGACGGTCCCCGCTGGTCAGGGCATTAGTAAAGGTTTCCGGACTCAGCCCTCGTCCGAAGTGGAAATTTCACGCACCACATCTGCACCAAGCGCCTGCATACGCTGTGCGAGCGCGGCGTGACCGCGGTCGATGAGATATCCGGACCCGATCGTCGTCTCGCCCTCCGCCGCGAGACCGGCGAGCACGAGTGCGATTCCCGACCGCAGGTCGTGCGCCGTCACCTCGGTGCCGTGCAGCGGCGTCGGACCGTGGACGACCGCCCGGCTGCCCTCGACCTCGACGTTCGCCCCCATCTTGTTCAGCTCGCCCGCGAGCGCGAAGCGGCCGTCGAAGATGCGCTCGTGGATGTAGCTGGAGCCCTCCGCGAGGCAGGCCACGGTCATCAGCGGCGACTGCAGGTCGGTCGCGAAGCCGGGGTAGGTGTCGGTGATGACGTTGATCGGGCGCAGCGGGCGGTTGCGGCGGACCTGGAGCACCGCGCCGTGGTTCTCGAACTCGACGCCCATCTGCTCCAGCTTCCACCGGACCACGCCGAGGTGCTCGAGGGAGGCGCCGACCAGGCTGACCTCGCCTCCGGTGATCGCCGCGGCCATCGCGAACACGCCCGCGTCGAGCCGGTCGGGCATGACCGTGTGCTCGACCGCGGTCAGCTCGTCCACGCCTTCGACCGTGATGAAGCCCGTGCCGCCGCCGCGGATGCGCGCGCCCATCCGGGTCAGCATCGTGATGACGTCGAGCACCTCGGGCTCGAGGGCCGCGTTCTCGATGACGGTGGTGCCCCGCGCGAGCGAGGCCGCCATGATCAGGTTCTCGGTGCCGGTGTGCGACGGGGTGTCGAGGTACAGCGGGGCGCCGACCAGGCCGCCCGCCTTGATGTGGATGACGGCCTCGCCCTCGTCCACCATCGCGCCCAGGCGCTTGTAGCCGAGGTAGTGGAAGTCGAGGTTGCGGCTGCCGAGGTTGCACCCGCCGATGCCCTCGATGATCGCCTCACCGAGGCGGTGGAGCAGCGCGGGGACGAACAGCACCGATCCCCGGAACCGGCGGGCGATCTCCGCGGGCAGGACCGGGCTGGTCAGGCGGGAGGCGTCGATGACGAGCGTCCGCTCGCTCTCGTGGAACTCCACCTTCGCGCCGACGGCCTGGGCGAGTTCGACCGCCCGGCGCACGTCCTCGATGACGGGCACGTTGCGGAGCACCGTGCGGCCCTCGGCCGCGAGCAGCGCCGCCCCGATCATGGGCAGTACGGCGTTCTTCGCGCCCTGGATGAAGGCGGTTCCACGCAGTACATTGCCACCGCCCACGCGGTAACGGACCATGAATTCGACTCCTATTTCGGGGGAAGGGTGGGGGACTCCCGTCAGCCGGCAGCCGAGTCGTCGGCGAGGACGATCGGCCTAGAGTAGCCGCTGTCCCGGGAGTTTCGGGGAGGAACTACCCCCAGAACGGATGGGGGAACGGGTCACTTGAGACTACTTGTGTGACCTGTGTGATTCAGCCGCGGAAGCGCTCGCCGGTGAGCCGCTCGTACGCCTCGATGTAGCGGCTGCGGGTGCGCTCGACGATCTCGTCGGGCAGCGGCGGGGGCACCTCACCCGACGACCTGTCCCAGCCCGACTCGGGGGACAGCAGCCAGTCCCTGACGAACTGCTTGTCGAACGACGGCTGGGAGCGGCCCGGCTCCCATTGGTCCAGCGGCCAGAAACGGGAGGAGTCGGGCGTCAGCACCTCGTCGCCCAGCGTCAGCACGCCGTCGGCGTCCCAGCCCAGCTCGATCTTCGTGTCGGCCAGGATGATGCCACGTTCCAAAGCGATCTCGGCCCCGCGGCTGTAGACATCGAGGGTGATCCGGCGCAGCCGCTCGGCCACGTCCTCGCCCACCTCCGCCGCGACCTCCTCGTACGTCATGGGCTCGTCGTGCTCGCCCATGGGGGCCTTGGACGACGGCGTGAAGATCGGCTCGGGCAGCCGGGACCCGTCGGTGAGCCCTTCCGGGAGCCGTACGCCGGAGACGACGCCCTCCCTGCGGTAGTCCACGAGCCCGGAGCCGGTGAGGTAGCCGCGGGCGACGCACTCCACCGGCACCATGCGCAGTCTGCGGCACAGCACTCCACGGCCGGAGAACTCCGCCGGGACGTCGGTCGAGACCACGTGGTTGGGGACGACGTCCTTGAGTTGCTCGAACCACCACAGCGACAGCCGGGTGAGGATCTCCCCCTTGTCGGGGATGCCGGGTTCGAGCACGTAGTCGAAGGCCGAGATGCGGTCGGAGGCGACCATCAGCAGCAGCCCGTCGGGGGTCTCGTAGAGGTCGCGTACCTTGCCGGAGTGCAGGTGCTTCACCGTTCCATCTTCCCAGCTCTTCACCGCGCATTGAGCAGGGGGAGAGTGCGCAGCCGCGCGTCGATGTGAGCGGCCACGAACGGGGGAACGGGACACTCCCGTCGCACCGAGGACCACGACGCGGCCATCGCCTCGACCGTCGCGGACACAGCCGCGGTGAATCTCTCCTGGTCCGCGCCCAGGGTCTCGGCGAACCTGCGGAAGTGATCGAGCGTGATGTAGGACGCGTCGTTCTGCTCGCTCACCGGCAAGGTGAGAACGTCCCTCCTGAACGCCTCGTAGGAGGTGACCGAGACGAAGTCGTAGGCCGGTGAGAGCCTGCGACTCCGCCCGTCGGGATATCGCAGCGACCAGTTCTTCAAGTGCTCGTCGGTGTTGCCGATGACGACGCAGGCCGCCAGGCGCCGGACATACTCCTCCAGATCCTGGGGACACTCCCGCTGGATCACCGCGCCGACGTGCTCCGCACGTCCGCGGTCCTTCTCCTGGGGGAGAAGTTCGAATATCTGGGCGAAGTCCTCCTGATGGATCCGCTCTCCCGCGCGCCTGTCGAACCTCTGGATCGCGAAAGCCTTCTCCCCCGGGCGGATCAATCTGTCCGGGATGTTGGCGAGAGAGTCGGCCGAGACCAGGTCGTGAGGTGGGACGTCGATGCCGGACAGGGCGAGCCAGGTCATCATGGCGTGCTCGTTCTCGGGCAGGAGATCATGGCGGTCGCTGGGGAACTTCACGATCCAGTCGCCGCCGGTGCCCTCGTACAGGAACTTGTCAGCCGTCCGCACCATCGAGAGCTTCACCTGCATGCCGGCGAGAGAGAAGCTCATCTTGCGGGCGTCAGGGCGCCGCCACGCGCGTTCCGCCTCACTGTCCTGCGGGCCGGGTTCCTCGCAGACCACACGTACGGCCCCTGGCAGGTCCTGGCCGAGATGGACGAGCAGGGAGAAGTCCGCGACGGACTTGAGTCCCAGCTGTGCCGTGATCAGCCGCCGCAGCCCCGACTCTCGCTCCGGCAGCAGATTGGCGAACCAGGGTGGGAGTTGGCCGCCGGGGGCCGTCTCCCGCTTGCGCGGGTTGTACTCGTACGCCAGGCCCAGCACGGGCCGGTCGAGCCCCCGATCCGTGTACTGGAACGTCACCCGGCCCGCTCGCATCGTGAGGACGCCGACCGGCCGTTCGCCGAGCAGCACCTGAGCGGTGGTCTGTGTGGTCATGCGCTCACTCCGGCCTGATCAGCGCCGGCCCGTCGGGGAAGCCGAACAGCGCGTTCTCCTGCACATGCTCCTCGATCGCCTTCTCGAGGTCGGCGGAACGGGAGACGAGGAAGAAACCCTCGCGGTCCTGGAGCAACTCGCGCCGGCTGATGTCGTCGATGAGGTGGCTCCGTAGAGTCTCGGCGTCCGCCTGGCCGATCGCCTCACGGATGGCCCGGTCGGGGACGTCGCGGGGATGGACGATTCGGCTCGCGATCGTCTCCTGTCTCCAGCCTTCCGTCCTCGTCACCGTGACGAGAGGGTTCCATCCTTGGTCGAGCAGCCAGACGGGGTCGATCGGCAGCCCCACCCGGTTCTCCGATCCGGGCGGGGCGGCGAGGACCCTGGGTCGGCTGGCGAGGAGGGCCAGCAGGTTCAGCCTCGCCTGGGGCTGGTTGGGGCGAAAGGCGCGCAGATCGGGCTGCCAGGACTCTCTGGAGAGCAGCCGCAGCAGACGGTCCGCGCTCTGGACGGGGTCCCCCTCGACTGCGAGGCCGTTCCTGCGCAGGGCGGCGATATTGCCCTGTGGCGCCACGCCCACGGCGGAGCCACGCCACACCCATCTGCGCAGCAGCTCCCCCGCGCGACCCTCCGGCGGCCCGAACAGTGCGACGAACCGGGTCAGAACCGGCAGGAAGAGCAGGTACGGGAGCACCCGGATGTGCGGAATCGCCGCTTCCTCTCGCAGGAAGTCGACAACGATTCCCAGCGCGTGCTCCGTCTTCTTGAACGCCTTAAGCCGATCGGCGTCGTCGCGGAACTCACCGCGGAAATCGCGGTCGACACGTCCGTGCCTGATCGCGAGAACCGACTGGACGAGAACCCGATCGGGGATCTGCCCGAAGCCGAAACCCTTGACGGTGGCGGCGAGCGCGGTCAGGTTCGAGGGCTCCATCTGGTCGGAGACGGTGTTCAGCGCGTCGAAGATCTCTGCCTGAGTGAGCCGGTGCCCGGAGGTGTTCAACCGGTCGAACATCTCCCGCACCGCCTGTTCGTCGTCCCCGGTCACCACGTACAGCGGCAGCATGTAGTCGCGGATCGCCTCCATCATGGAGTCGCACCGGTCCATCTCCACGTCTGTCAGCCAGGGACGATCCCTCTGCCAGGCCCAGAAGATCTCTCTGTCGCACGCGGCCTGCACGGGGAACCAGTGCTCGCGAACCGGCTCACGCCGCCCGGCCGACACGAACCGGTCGGCCTCCAGGTCGTAGAAGATTCTGAATCGCGGGTCCACCACGTCGGGGGGCGCGGTCAGGGCACCGATGAGACTCGTCACCCGCTGCTGACCGTCCACCACCCAGTACGCGGCCGCCACATCGGGCGCGTCGATCAGTAGAGGTCCGATCTCCAGGCGTGCCGCGGCCGCCGGCCTTCGCCACATGAGCAGGGTGCCGATGGGATAGCCGCGCAGGATGCTGTCGAAGAGCTTGACGACGTCGTCGCGCCCCCAGCGGAAGGAGCGCTGAAAGGAGGGGATGCGCAGCAGCCCCTGCCGCGCCCACTCGACGAGCTCTGTCGGGCGGGCCTGCTCGACACGGGGCCTGGTGACCGTGGCCATGAGCCTCCCCTCCGCTGATCAGATGGTATGTCTGCGTACGAGTCGTGCACCAACCGTTACGCGGACATCACCGTTCGTCAGGTGTCAGGAGGAGGCGGCGGCCAGGGCGATGTCGGATCGGTGGTGGGAGCCGCGCATCGTGATCTGCTCCAGCGCCTCGTAGGCCCGGGCCCTGGCCTGGGCGACGCCGGCGCCGGTGCCGACCACGTTGAGCACCCGCCCGCCGTTCGACACGAGGCGGTTGTCCTCGTCCAGGGTCGTGCCCGCGTGCAGCACGTACGCGTCCTCGACCGTCACCGGGAGCCCCGCGATCGGGTCGCCCTTCACCGGGTCGGCCGGGTAGTTCTCCGCGGCGAGCACCACGGTCACGGCGGCTCCTTCACGCCACCGCAGCGGCGGGTGCCCGGCGAGCGTGCCGGTCGCGCACGCGAGCAGCAGTTCTCCCAGGGGGCTCTCCAGCCGGTCGAGCACGACCTGGGTCTCCGGGTCGCCGAACCTCGCGTTGAACTCGATCACCCGGGGGCCGTCCGCGGTGAGCGCCAGCCCGGCGTACAGCACTCCCGTGTACGGCGTCCCGCGCCGCGCCATCTCGGCCACGGTCGGGCGCACGATCTCGTCCATCACCCGCTCGGACAGGTCCTCCGGCGCCCAGGGCAGCGGGGTGTAGGCCCCCATGCCGCCGGTGTTCGGGCCCTTGTCGCCGTCGTAGGCCCGCTTGAAATCCTGGGCCGGCTGCAGCGCCACCGCGCTTGTCCCGTCGCACAGCGCGAACAGCGACACCTCGGGGCCGGCGAGGTACTCCTCGATGACGACCCGCCCGCACGCCCTGGCGTGCTCCAGGGCCTCCTCGCGGCTGTCGGTCACGACCACGCCCTTGCCGGCGGCCAGGCCGTCGTCCTTCACGACGTACGGCGCGCCGAACGCGTCGAGCGCCGCCGCGGCCTCCTCCTCGGTGGTGCAGGTGTACGCGCGCGCGGTCGGCACCCCGGCGGCGGTCATCACGTCCTTCGCGAAGGCCTTGGACCCCTCGATTCGCGCCGCCTCCGCCGACGGGCCGAAGCAGGCGATCCCGGCGGCCCTGACGGCGTCGGCGACGCCGGCGACCAGCGGCGCCTCGGGGCCGATCACGACGAGGCCGGCGCCCAGCCGCTCGGCGAGCGCCGTCACCGCCGCGCCGTCGGTCGGCGTGACCTGGTGCAGGGTGGCCACTTCCGCGATGCCGGCGTTGCCGGGGGCGCAGTGGACTTCTTCGACGGCGGGGTCGAGCCGCAGGGCCCGGCACAGAGCGTGCTCGCGACCCCCGGAACCGATGACAAGTACGCGCACCCGACCATTGTCGCAGCGGTCGGCCGCCTCCCGTTCTCAGGCGTGGGCGAGCGCCCGGGTGGAGGCGTCGAGGATGTCACGCAGAGCGGTGCGGGCCTGGGTGAGGTCGGCTATGCGGGAGTCCAGCTCGGCCAACTGGGTGGTGAGGTGGCCGAGAACGCATTCCTGGAGTTCGGTGCCGTCACCCGCGAAGCAGGGCATGAGGTCGCGGATGACCCTGGTGGGAAGCCCGGCGGCGAGCAGGGCGCGGATGCGGGCGACGGCGGCGGGGGCGTCGGGACCGTACTGGCGGTGGCCGCCCTCGGTGCGGTGGGAGGTGAGCAGCCCCTGGTCCTCGTAGTAACGGAGAAGCCGTATGGCCACGCCGGTTTCGCGGGACAGTTCCCCGATCTTCATGTGACCCACCTCACAAAGGAGCGGCTTGAATCTCCCATCGATGTCACATTTTATCGTCGATGACGTGACGAAGAACGCATCGACCGCGCAGACGCCCGTCTCCCTCTACGGATTCCTGACCCCGAAGCCCGGACACGCCGACGCCCTCAGGAAGCTCCTGCTGGACCTGGTCGGGCCGTCCCGGGGGCACGAGGGCAGCCTTCAGTACCACCTCCACGAGCAGGAGGACGGCAGGTTCTTCCTTTACGAGGTCTGGCGCTCCCAGGAGGATCTCGACCGGCACAACGCGACCCTGCTGCTGCGCGCCTTCATGGCCGAACTGCCCGAGCACGTCGACGGCGCCATCGAGGCCTACTCGGGCGCGATGAGGAGTCCCTATCCGTACGCCGGGGCGTCTTCCGCCGGCTGACGACGCCGCGCATCCCGACCTGCCCGTTTCGGGTGGGATACACACCGATGGCTAGTTTGTTCGGGCTGTTTTTGGCAAGAAGTGCATGATCGGTGGCACTTGACGCGGGTACCCTGGAACAGGTGTCCAACGGCCGTGTGGTAGGTTAGACAGGCTTCGCGCTGTCTCGTGGCGATTGGAGGTGGTCTGGGATGAATTCTGGTGATCCCGTCAGTACGTGCTCGCGCACGTACGTCGTGCGCATTCCCGACCACTCCGAAACTGAAGCCCGAGGGGCAGCTCACGCCTGCATGAAGGGGTGACATCACGTCGCGCGTAGAGCGTGCCGGCTCGGGCGGGAAGGGACCGCCATGCGCTCCTCTCTGCTCTTTCCCCGCATCAACAGGCACACCCGCGTCATGTCCACGCACCTCGGCGCCGCGTCGGTGAACGCCGACCCGGTCGTCCGCTGCGTGCCGCCGAGCAACTCCCTCGTCGAGTTCGGCGCGTACATCGGCGGCAAGAAGGTCGACGCCGCCGGCATTCCCGAGGCCGTGGGCCTGGTCCGCGAGCACAACGAGGCCAACGAGGTGCCCGACGCGTACGTCTGGGTCGGTCTGCACGAGCCCGCCGCGCCCGAGGTCGAGTGGCTCGCCGACGTGTTCGGCCTGCACCCGCTCGCCGTCGAGGACGCCATCAAGGCCCACCAGCGGCCCAAGGTCGAGCGGTACGGCGACTCGCTGTTCGTGGTGCTCAAGACCGTCGCGTTCCTCGACCACGAGGTGTCGGCGGCGAGCAGCGAGATCATCGGCACCGGCGAGATCATGGTGTTCGTCGGGCCCGACTTCGTCGTGACCGTACGGCACGGGCGGCACTGTCCGCTCGGCGACGTCCGCGAGAAGCTGGAGTCGAAGGCGAAGCTGATCGGCCGCGGCCCCACGGGTGTCCTCCACGCCATCGCCGACCACGTCGTGGACAAGTACCTGCAGGTCGCCGACCTCATGCAGGCCGAGCTCGAAGAGGTCGAGGCGGCCGTCTTCGCCGAGGTCAGCTCCCGCGACATCAACAGGATCTACCAGCTCAAGCGCGAGATGCTGGAGCTCAAGCGGGCCGTCGGACCGCTCCAGACCCCCTTCAACGCCCTTCCCCAGCGGCGCAGCATCCCCTCCGAGATGCGTGAGTACTTCCGCGACGTCGGCGACCACCTGTCCCGCGTGTGCGAGCAGGTCCAGGCGTCCAACGAGCTGTCCGACTCGATCCTCCAGGCCGCCCTGGCGCGCTCCAACGCCCTCGCCAACGAGGACATGCGCAAGATCTCCTCCTGGGTGGCGATCATCTCGGTCCCCACGATGATCGCCGGCATCTACGGGATGAACTTCGACCACATGCCCGAGCTGCACTCGGCCTACGGCTACCCGGTCGTCATCGGTCTCATGGTCATCGCCTGCACGCTCCTGCACCGCGCCTTCCGCCGCAACGGCTGGCTCTGACCGCCCTTCCCCCCGGGACGCCGCCCCACGTGCGTCCCGGTGGGCGTCGACGGATTCCGGGATGCGTACGCTTCGTGACCGGAATCATGAGCAATCAGTCATTGCGATATGTCAAATGATGTTGTTAGGTGGGGGGAGCGGGCCGCTCGACACATCGACCGTTTCCACTCTCGCAGGAGCGTGTCATGACAGAGGCGACACCCCGGCTGGCGACTTATCCCCTCACTCGGGAACGTGCCTTCGACCCGCCGGACGAACTGGCTCGCCGCCGCGCCGAGGCGCCGATCCAGCGGATGACGTACGCGGACGGGCACGAGGGCTGGCTGGTGACGGGGTACGCGGAGTCGCGGGCCATCCTGGCCGACAACCGCTTCAGCAGCCGCCTTGAACTGATGCACTCGCCGATCCCCCAGCGCGGGGAGTTCCGCCGTGAGCCGCTGACACCGGGGTTCTTCATCCGCATGGATCCCCCCGCCCACACCCGCTACCGCCGCCTGCTGACCGGGCAGTTCACCGTACGGCGGATGAAGCAGCTCGAACCGAGGATCCAGGAGATCACCGAGAGCCGCCTCGACGCCATGGAACGCGAGGGCGCCCCCGCCGACCTCGTCGAGTCCTTCGCGCTGCCCATCCCCTCGCTGGTGATCTGCGAACTGCTCGGCGTGCCGTACGAGGATCGCGAGAAGTTCCAGCGCGACTCGGCGGTGCTGCTGAACCTCGACTCCTCGATCGAGGACGTCCGGGCCGCGGTGCAGGACCTGTACTCCTACCTGCACGGTCTCGTCACGATGAAGGCGAAGGAACCCGCCGACGACATACTGAGCGGCCTGGTCGCGGGCGGGGAGCTGACGAGCGAGGAGATCGGCGGCATCGGGCTGCTGCTGCTCATCGCGGGGCACGAGACGACCGCCAACATGCTCGGCCTCGGCACGTTCGCGCTGCTGACGAACCCGGACCAGCTCGCCGTCGTGCGGGACGACCCGGCCGCCGTCGAGAACGCGGTGGAGGAACTGCTGCGCTACCTCAGCATCGTGCACATCGGGCCGACCCGTACGGCCCTGGAGGACGTGGAGGTCGGCGGCGTTCTGATCAGGGCCGGTGAGTCGGTGACGCTGTCCATCGGGGCGGCGAACCGGGATCCCGCGCGGTTCGAGGGCGGCGACGCCCTCGACGTGACCCGTACGGCGCACGGGCACCTGAGCTTCGGGCACGGCATCCACCAGTGCCTGGGTCAGCAGCTCGCCCGGATCGAGATGCGCATCGCCTATCCCGCGCTGCTGCGCCGGTTTCCCAACCTGCGCCTGGCCGTGCCGGCACGGGAGGTTCCGTTGCGGTCCAATATGGCGATCTATGGTGTGCACCGCCTGCCGGTGCTGTGGTGAGGAAAGTCGCTGGGGGAACGATGAAGATCAAGGCGGACACCGGACGGTGTATCGGCGCGGGGATGTGCGTGCTCACGCTGCCCCAGGTGTTCGACCAGAGCGAGGACGACGGGACGGTCGTGGTGCTCGACGCCGAGCCCCCGGCCGACCTCGCGTCCGCTGTGAACAGGGCCGTGCAGCTCTGCCCGTCCGGTGCGCTGTCCGTGGAGGAATGAGCCCGTACGGGTCGTGTGACCGCGACACGCTGGGCCGGGTGACGCTCAGCTACTTGACGGGCACGGTCCGATCGGCTTGGCTGGTAGTCGGCTGTGAAAGCCATTCTTGTGGGTGACCCTGGAGCCCCGCCTCCTTGCCTCAGGCGGGGCTCTTCCCATGTGCGTCAGGCTCCCACTGGCCGGAGCGGGGTCACCGGGTCGGGCAGCGGCAGGCCGCGGGCCTTCCAGAGACGGCGCATGCGGTCGGGGTAGTCGGTGACGACGCCTGCCACGCCCATGTCGATCAGCCGGGCGGCCTCATCGGGCTCGTTGACCGTCCACACCACGACCGGCAGGCCCTGCCGGGCCGCCCCGGTCATCAGCGCCTCGTCGACGAGCACCCGGTCGGGGGACAGCGTCGTCGCCCCCACCGCCGCGGCCGCCGCCGCGAGGTCGCCGCCGACCTCGCCGAGGCGGATGCCGTTCATCCAGGCGGGGGTCATCGTGTCGCGCTCGACCAGGGCGTACCGCCGCTCGACCAGCGGCCTGGCGATCTCCAGGACGCGCCAGTCGAAGCTCAGCAGTGCCGCCCTCGCCAACCGGTCGTGCCGGTCGAGCTCGTGGACGACCTCCTCGACGAAGCGGCGGGGGTCGGCGCACAGGTCGGGACGGGTGGGATCGGACTTCAGCTCGACGTGGAGGCGCACGTGGTCGGCGCCGAGGGCGCCGATCAGGCCGAGCACCGCGCCCAGCGTCGGCATCCGGGTGTCCGGCAGCGGCACCTGCGTGAGCGCGAAGCGGTCGTCCGGCCGCTCGGGCAGCCGTACGCCGACGTCGAGGGTGCGCAGCTGCGGCAGCGTGAGCGAGATGATCGGCTTGCCGACGTAGGGGAACATCTCGTCCCCCGGAACGGCCATGCCCGTGTCGGCGCTGGTCACCGCGGACACGTGCAGGTCGTGGGTGAGCACGAGCTGCCCGTCCGCGGACATGGCGACGTCGAACTCGAGTGCGTCGACCCCCAGCTCCAGCGCGAAGGCCAGGCCGGGCAGGGTGTTCTCGGGCCTCAGGCCCCGCGCTCCACGGTGCCCGTGCAGCTCAACGTATCCATGCACAGCGGCGTACCTTACCGCCTCGCCCGTCCGCGGCCCGGAACCCTCCGGTTCCGGGCGCGTACGCCACCAATCATCAGATAAGGGAGCGGATCTGGATGGTCTGGGTGCGGCCCGGGCCGACGCCGATGGCGGAGATCGGGGCGCCGCTCATCTGCTCCAGCGCCCTGACGTATGCCTGCGCGTTCGGCGGCAGGTCCTCGAACGTCTTGGCGCTGGTGATGTCCTCCTGCCAGCCGGGCAGCTCCTCGTAGATCGGCGTGGCGTGGTGGAAGTCGGTCTGCGTCATGGGGATCTCGTCGTGGCGGACGCCGTCGACGTCGTACGCCACGCAGACCGGGATCCGCTCCAGCCCGGACAGCACGTCGAGCTTGGTCAGGAAGAAGTCGGTCACGCCGTTGATCCGGGTGGCGTACCGCGCGATGACCGCGTCGAACCAGCCGCAGCGGCGGTTGCGGCCGGTGGTCACGCCGTACTCGCCGCCGGTCTGGCGGAGCCAGTCGCCCTGCTCGTCCAGCAGTTCCGTCGGGAACGGCCCGGACCCCACGCGCGTCGTGTACGCCTTGAGGATGCCGATGATCCTGGTCAGGCGGGTCGGCGGGATGCCGGAACCGGCGCAGGCGCCGCCCGAGGTGGGGGAGCTGGAGGTCACGAAGGGGTAGGTGCCGTGGTCGATGTCCAGCAGCGTGCCCTGCCCGCCCTCGAGCAGCACGACCTTGTCCTGGTCGAGCGCCTGCGAGAGCACGAGCGAGGTGTCCGCGATGTGGGGGCGCAGCCGCTCGGCGTAGCCGAGGTACTCCTCCAGCACCTTCGCCGGGTCGAGCCCACGGCGGTTGTAGATCTTGGTGAGGATCTGGTTCTTCTCGCCCACCGCGGCCTCGATCTTCTTGCCGAGGATGCCGGGGTCGAGCAGGTCCTGGACCCGGATGCCCATGCGGTAGATCTTGTCGCCGTACGCCGGGCCGATGCCGCGGCCGGTCGTGCCGATCTTCGCCTTGCCGAGGAAACGCTCGCTGACCTTGTCGATGGCCTTGTGCTGGGGCATGATCAGGTGTGCGTTCGCCGAGATCAGCAGCCGGTCGCAGGAGATGCCGCGCTCGGCCAGCCCGTCGATCTCACTGAGCAGCACGCCCGGGTCGACGACCACGCCGTTGCCGATCACCGGCACCACGTCGGGCGAGAGCACACCGGTCGGCAGCAGGTGCAACGCGTACTTCTGGTCGCCGATGACGACGGTGTGGCCCGCGTTGTTGCCACCCTGGTAACGCACGACGTAGTCGACGTCACCTCCCAGCAGGTCGGTGGCCTTCCCCTTGCCCTCATCGCCCCACTGGGCGCCAACGAGAACGACAGCCGGCATGGTTCAACTCCTGCACCAAGACGAAAGCCCCTGACGCAAGCGCGGCAGGGGCCTCTTGCACACAGAGACTACCTGAGGGGCATGCCGACGGTGAACGGAGTCTTAAGTCCCGAGACGGGCTCGGCCGTCCGCGTACGACCCCGTGTAACGGCCCCGTTCAGGCAGTTCGTCCTGGAGGTCGTTCAGGAGTTCGCGGTGAGCGCCTCCGCGGCGGCCTGGCTGCTGTCGCGCAGGAACTGGGCGCAGCGCTCGGCCTCGTCCTTCTCGCCGATCGCCTGGGCCGCCCGGGCGAGGGCGTTCAGGCAGCGCAGGAACCCCTGGTTCGGCTCGTGCTCCCACGGAATCGGCCCGTGCCCCTTCCAGCCCGCGCGGCGCAGCTGGTCGAGACCCCGGTGGTAGCCGGTGCGCGCGAACGCGTACGAGGTGACGGCGTGACCCGCGGCGAAGTAGTCGTCGGCGAGAGCGGCCCAGGCCGCCGAGTAGGCGGGGAAGCGGGCGGCCACGTCTGCCGCCTTGGCGCCCGACTCGAGCATCTGCCGCGCCTCGGGGGTGTCCGGCAGCAAGGTGGGCGGCGGGCCGGCAAGGAGGTTCTCGTGCGATTCCATGGGGACAGTCTTACTCGTCCAAGAGCCGCAGGGGTATGGGCGTCCCGGCGGGAACAGAAGATCGATACAAGAATGGATCTTCCGGTTTCCCGCCGGGGCCGTTCCCTTACTTGATCTTGGTGCCCGCGGACTTGAGCTGCTGGCACGCCTCGGCCACGCGCGCGGCCATGCCGGCCTCGGCCGCCTTGCCGTACGCGCGCGGGTCGTAGGCCTTCTTGTTGCCGACCTCGCCGTCGACCTTCAGCACGCCGTCGTAGTTGCGGAACACGTGGTCCACGATCGGGCGGGTGAAGGCGTACTGCGTGTCGGTGTCGATGTTCATCTTCACCACGCCGTACGAGATCGACTCGTGGATCTCCTCCAGAGCGGAGCCTGAGCCGCCGTGGAAGACCAGCGAGAACGGCTTCTCCTTGCCGTACTTGGCGCCGACGGCGTCCTGGATCTCCTTGAGCACGCTCGGGCGCAGCTTGACGTGGCCCGGCTTGTAGACGCCGTGGACGTTGCCGAAGGTGGCGGCCACGATATAGCGGCCGCGCTCGCCCAGCCCGAGGGTCTCGGCGACGGCCAGCGCGTCCTCCGGCGTCGTGTAGAGCTTCTCGTTGATCTCGCCGACGATGCCGTCCTCCTCACCGCCGACCACGCCGATCTCGATCTCGAGGACGACCTTGGCGGCGGCCGTCTTGTCGAGCAGCTCGCTGGCGATCTGGAGGTTCTCGTCGAGCGGCACGGCGGAACCGTCCCACATGTGCGACTGGAACAGCGGGTCCTGGCCGCGCGCGACGCGCTCGGCGGAGATCTCCAGCAGCGGGCGGACGAACGAGCCGAGCTTGTCCTTCGGGCAGTGGTCGGTGTGCAGCGCCACCGTCACCGGGTACTTCTCGGCGACCACACGGGCGAACTCGGCGAACGCCACCGACCCGGTGACCATGTCCTTCACGGTGGTGCCGGAGAGGAACTCCGCGCCACCGGTCGACACCTGGATGATCCCGTCACTTTCCGCCTCCGCGAAGCCGCGCAGCGCGGCGTGCAGGGTCTGCGACGAGGTCACGTTGATCGCCGGGTACGCGAAGCCGCCCGCTTTGGCGCGGTCGAGCATCTCGGCGTAGACCTCTGGAGTCGCGATAGGCATGCGAAGTCATCTCCTTCTGACGGTATGCGGCGTGGCAAGTATCCCGAAGGCCGGGCCGATCGGGAAAGCCGGGTATGTGGGGCGCCGGGAAAGACGCGGTCATTCCGCGATTCACGGTTTTCCACAGCCCTGCCGCTTCTCAGTCTCATCTCATCCGGGACAGGTAGGCTCGCCCCGTGGACGTGCTCTTGGACCTTCTTGACCCGAAGTGGTGGCTGAGCATGCTCGGCGCCTTCGCGACGATCGGCGTCATCGCCATCGTATTCGCCGAGACGGGGCTGCTCGTCGGGTTCTTCCTGCCCGGTGACTCGCTGTTGGTGACCGCTGGAATTTTCAGCACCGCCGCCGCCGCGGAGGGATTCGGGATCGCGCCTCTGTCACTGCCCACGCTGCTGATCGGCGCACCGCTGGCGGCGATCGCGGGAGCGCAGTTGGGTCACCTCCTGGGGGCGAAGGTCGGCAGGAAGATGTTCGACAAACCGGACTCCCGGCTGTTCAAGAGGGAGCACGTCGAGAAGGCGGAGTTCTACTTCGAGAAGTTCGGTCCCGCGAAGGCCGTGGTCGCCGCGCGGTTCATGCCGATCGTCCGCACCTTCATGAACCCGGTGGCCGGCGTGCTGGAGATGGACGCGCGCCGCTTCTTCGTCTGGAACGTCCTCGGCGGCGTCGTCTGGGTCGAGGCCCTGCTGCTGCTCGGCTATTTCCTCGGCAGCAAGGTCGAGGGCATCGACAAGTACATCCTTCCCGGGGTCTTCGTCGTCGTCCTTCTGTCGGTGATCCCGATCGTGCGCGAGGTCCTGAAGAACCGCAGGGCCGCCACCGCCGCCCCCAAGGGCCGCCACCACGCCCCCCGGTAGCCGGGTGGAAGGCGCCGGCCGTGGGCCGGCGCCTACGGGGAGTGGGCGGATGACCTGCGGGAAAGTGCTGCCGCACAAGAAGTGACCGGTCAGTACTGAGATATGCCTCACACCCGCTACTCTCCCGGGTGTGGGACGCCACAGGTCTGATCCCCTCGGCATCGCCAGGCTGGCGCTGGTCGGCCTGGCGGTCGTGCTGCTGCTCGCCGTCATCGTGGTCGGAGCGAGAGCGCTGCTGTCCACGTTCGGCTCCGAGGAGGCCGCCGGGGGCGCGTCCTCCACCCCCTCGGCGAGGCCCTCCGCCGAGCCTTCCGCCGCGCCCGCCACGCCCCGCGTGCCCACCGTCCGCGTGGTCTGCCGGGCCGACCGGTGTCCCGTGTTCGTCCGGGTGCCCGGCGGCGACGTGCTCATCGACCGGGACCTGGCCCGGGATGAGGAGGCGTCCTACTTCCAGCCCGAACTCGACGTCGTCCTCGACGACGCGAGCACGGTCCAGGTCTTCGAGAACGGAACCGCCAGGTCCCCCGGGCCGGCCGGCGAGCGCCAGGCGTTCAGTGTGAAGCCGAGACACCCTTGAGGCTGTTGACCAGGGTGGACAGGGCGACCTTGGGGGATAGCGGACCAGCAGGTGGACGTGGTCGTGTTCGCCGGTGAACTCGACCAGCTCGGCGCCAAAACTGTCGCACACCTCGATCATGATTTCTTCGCAGCGGCGCAGGAGTTCGCCGGTGAATACACCCGCCGGTACTTGGGTGTGAAGACCAAATGCGTGTGCAGCGTGGAGACGACGTTGCGTCCTCGTCGGATATCGGGGCTGGATTCCCATCGCGGCGACAGAGTCCGAGCGATAATGTGTTCGGATTTGAGGCTGGTGGTGCAGGTGAGGCTGATGCCGACATGCGGGCAGGCGGCGGCGCTGGAGGCCACCTTGCGCGCGGTCAATGAGGCCGCCAACCACGTCTCACGGGTGGCCTTCACCACCGGGACGCGGCGCGAGTACGCGCTGCGCAGGCACACCTACCGCGAGCTGAAGACACGCGGACTGGGGGCGCAGGCCGCCCAGCACGTGATCAAGAAGGTCGCCGACGCCTACACCGCGCTGCACGCCAACATCAGAAACGGAAACCTGGGCCCCCAAGGATCGCCACGCCGTGCCCGCGCCACCTCCAAACCGATCACCTTCCGCGCCGATGCCGCCCAGCCGTTCGACGATCGGTGCCTGTCGTGGCAGATCGACGCGCGTACGGTGTCGATCTGGACGACGGCGGGAAGGGTGCGCGATGTGGCCTTCACCGCGTCGGCCGAGCAGCTCACGGCGCTGGCCGCCTACCGCAAAGGCGGATCCGACCTGGTCTGCCGGGACGGCATGTGGTTCCTGATCGCCACCTGCGATGTCCCCGACCGGCCCATCGCCGTCCCGGACGCCTTCGTGGGCGTGGATTTGGGGATCGCCAACATCGCAACTACCAGCGATGGTGACCGGCACAGCGGCAAGGGCCTGAACGCCCACCGCCACCGGCAGCGCCGGTTACGCCGCCGGTTGCAGGCCAAGGCCACCAAGTCCGCCAAACGGCTGCTGAAGAGACGCCGCCGCAAGGAGGCGCGCTTCGCCGCGAACATCAACCACATCATCGCCAAGCAGATCGTGACTGAGGCAGAACGCACCGGACGCGGCATCGCCCTGGAAGACCTGGGCGGTATCCGTGACCGGGTACGGCTCCGCAAGCCCCAGCGGGTCACGCTGCACTCGTGGAGCTTCCACCAATTGGGAAGCTTCATCGCCTACAAGGCGGCCCGCTCCGGAGTCGCCGTGATCCACGTCGATCCGGCCTACACCTCCCAGACCTGCTCCTCATGCGGGCACGTGGACAAAAGGAACCGGCCCGACCAGGAAACCTTCGCCTGCACGTCGTGCGGCTTCGCTGAGCACGCCGACGTCAACGCGGCCCGCAACATCGCCGCGCGCGGTGTCGCGGGCTGGGCAGTGAGTCACGCTGCCGACGCGGCCTGAACCGTCAAAGCCATCGACGGCGAGGAGCTGCAAGCTCGGTCGTTCACGGCCGGGAAGCTGACTGTGAAGCGATCCCCAGATCAGTGAGGGAGTAGGCGGAGCGGTACGGCACGCCGGTCGCGGCCAGCGCCTCGTCGCCGCCCCGGTGCACGATCGTCGCGATGCCGACGACCTGCGCACCGGCCTCGCGCAACGCCTCCACGGCGGTGAGCACGGACCCGCCCGTCGTCGTGGTGTCCTCCACCGCGAGCACCCGGCGTCCGGCGACGTCCGGACCCTCGATCCTGCGCTGCAGGCCGTGGGCCTTGCCCGCCTTGCGCACCACGAACGCGTCGAGCGTGCGGCCACGGGCCGCCGCGGCGTGCAGCATCGACGTCGCCACCGGGTCGGCGCCCAGCGTGAGACCGCCGACCGCCTCGTAGTCCAGGTCCTCGGTGAGGTCCAGCATCACGCGGCCCACCAGTGGCGCCGCCACGCCGTCCAGGGTGATGCGGCGCAGGTCGACGTACCAGTCGGCCTCCTTGCCGGAGGACAGTACGACCCGGCCGTGCACGATGCCCTTGTTCTTGATCTCGTCCAGCAGTCTCTCGCGGTCACTCATGAGGCTCAGCGTACGGCCGGTCCCGCGGTGCGGGCCGTACGGGCCCGGGGGCCGCGCGTGGCGTGCGAAGACTACCGAGAGTAAAGAGGCTCCAGCGGTTTAGCCAGGACATGGACTGCGGAATGTATCGCCGTGCAACTCATCGTAATCGCGAGGTCGCAATGCGTAGAGAAGTCCGGCATACCGACATGGAACTGCTTGAGGCCGTGCGGGGAGGCGACACGGCGGCCTTCGGGACGCTCTACCGGCGGCACTCGCCCGCCGCGCGGTCGCTGGCCCGGCAGGTCGTGCAGGGCGAGGACGCGGTCGAGGACCTCCTCGCCGAGACCTTCGCGCGAGTGCTCGAGGTGGTGCGGCGGGGCGGCGGCCCCGCCTCCGCGTTCCGGCCCTATCTCCTCGCGTCGCTGCGCCGCTACGCCGCCGCCGGAGTGGTCGATCTGGCCGACGGAGACTCGCTCTACGTGGACCCCGAACTCGCCGGGCTGGAGCGCTCGCCGCTCGCCCGGGCGTACCGCTCGCTGCCGGAACGCTGGCGCATGCTGCTGTGGCACGTGGAGATCGAGGGCGGCAGACCCGCCGACGCGGGCCCGCTGCTCGGCCTGTCGGGCAGGGCCGCGGCCCTTCTCACCCGAAGGGCCCGTCAGGGCCTGCGGGAGGCGTACGTGCGGCTGCACCTGGAGAACGGTCCCCGTGCCGAGTGCCGGCCGATCCTGTCCATGATCCTCCGCTACGTCGAGAACGGCCTGCCCAAGCAGGAGGCCGGCGCGGTCGACGCCCATGTGGCCGAGTGCATCGACTGCCGGTCGGTCTTCCTCCAGATGGTCGATCTCACGCAGGAACTGCGGGCCGTCGTCGGTCAGCTCGTCGCCGGGCCGGCCGTGGACGACTATCTCGCCGACCTCTCCACCACGACCGCCTCGGGCTCACGGTCGTACGGCGGCGGCATGACGAGCGGCACGAGCGGGCGCGGGCCGAGCGGCAGGGTGAGCGGCAGGGCGCGGGCGCGGCTGGAAGCCGTTCGCCATCACATGGCGGGATTGACGAGCCGCGCGGACCGCCGCATGAGGGGGGCCGTTCGGGCCACCCAGGACGGGACGGGCCCGGCGGGGCGTGCGCGCGGACGGGCGGACACGCTGCTGCGCGGGGCCTACGGCCGGGCCCGGGCGACGACCCGCCGCGCGTGCGCGAAGGTGAGCGCGGTGCCGGGGGCGATGTACGGCCGCGCGCGGATGGCGACCCGGCGCGTGTACGTGAAGGTGGGCCCGAAGGTGGGTGCGCTGCCGCGGGCGGCGTTCGCCCGGGCGCGGGCGGCGCTGGCGTGGTCGTCCGCACTGCTGCGGAGCGTGCCGACGCCGCATCGGGCGGTGCTGGGAGGCATCGCCGTCGCAGCCCTCGCGACGGCGGCCTTCCTGCTCGTCGCCCAGCCGACGGGCATGCTCTTCACCGGCGGCTCGGGGAGACAGGACGGGACGCGGGCCCTGGACCGCCCGCAGCCCGCGGACAGCGCGGCCTCGCGTTCGCGGGCCGCCACCGGCCACGCGTCCCGGACGGCCGTGGGCTCCCCGACGCCGGAGACCGCGGACGATCCGGCGGCCGGGGGCGATACCGACGAGCCGAGTGCGGGCATCGCGCTCGGCATGCCCGAGATCACCGGCAGGGTCACACCTGGTGCCGATCGGCAGTCGCCACGCGAGGAGCCCGGCACGGCACAGGAAGAGGCGCCGCAGGAGGACACGGCACAGAAGGCCACGGCGCAGAAAGCCACGGCGCAGGAGGCCACGGGGTCGCTGCCCGGCTCCGGCAGGGCGGGCGAGGATCATCCGGCCGCACGTCACGACGGACGAACGGCGGCCACCGGCGCCCAAGGGCGTGGAGGTGGAGAGCACACGGGCGCCGGCCGTGAGAGCGGCCGTCTCACCGGTGCGGCGCGGGACAGCAAGGGGCAGGCGGACAGACGCCCGGTGACCGAGCCGGATACGACGACCGTCCTCGCGGAACGCGATCAGAACTCCCGCCACCCGGACGCCGGGGCCTCGGCTCCCGAACGGCAACCGGTGAGAGGCCAGATCTCCCGGCATCCCTACCAGGACCATCGCGCCCAGACCCGCGCACAGACCCGCGCCCAGGGCAGCGGGCAGGACGGCGCCCAGGCCCGCGCTCAGGTGCACGGCCAGGGCAGTACTCCGGGCAACGCCCAAGGCAACGCGCAGGCTCGTGCGCAGGGGAGTGCCGAGGTCCGCGCGCTGGGCGGGACGCGACAGGCGCCGGAGCGGGCTCGTGACCGGCGCGAGTCACAGGCCCGACGTCCGGCCACCGGCCGCGCCCCGTTTGTGCGGCCGGGGGACGTACAGGGCCGCCCGCAGGCCGGGAAGCGCGATCGTGAGGACCGTGAGCATGCCCGATCGGGCCGGAGCGACAGCGGAGCCCCGAAGGCCGCAGGGAACGGGAGGAAGGCGAAGGAGGCCCTCGTCGCCGCCGTCGATCCGCTCGGCGCCCTGCTGCGCGGCCAGTCCGGGCTCGTCGCCGTACGGCTGCGCAACGCGGGCGACGCGGCCACCGGCGAGGTCACCGCGACGGTGACCCTCCCGCCCGGCGTCCGCTATCTGGATCAGGGCGGGCACGGAGGCCGGGGCCGCGTGGCGGGCGGCGGTACGCGACAGGGCCACCAGCCCAAGCCGGGCGTCGTGGGGCAGAACGGTGCCGTACGGGAGGACCGCGAGGAGAGCGACGGCGCCGGTCAGGGGCGTGCGGCGGGCGGGCGCGCGGACCGCGCACGGCCGGGAAGCGGCGCGGGCGACGGCTGGTCGTGTGAGGCGTCGGGCCGCCAGGTGCCGGGCAGCAGGGTGTCAGGCGGCCAGGTGCCAGGCCGCCAGGTGCCGGGCAGCAGGGTGTCGGGCAGCCAGGTGTCGAGCAGCAGGGTGTGGTGCGTCCGGGGACCGCTCACCGCCGGTGAGGTGACGGCGATCTTCCTGAAGGTGGCCGTGGCCCCGGACGCGCCCACGGGACGGCCCTTCACGGTACGGGTACGGTCGGGGCGGCTGGAGACCACCGCCGAATCGACCGTGGGGGTGCGCGCCTCGGGCGCGGCGGCCCGCTTCGCCGCGGACGGCCGCCTCGCCGCCCGGGTCGTCGGCAACGCGCTCGTGAGCTCCGCCGCGCCGGCCGCTCCCTGCGGAGCCGCAGCAGGTGACCGGGAGCGGGACTCGGGCGTGAGCGTGCCGGTCGACCTCGACAGGGACCCCTCGACGCGTACGTCCAGTTGCGCCGATCTCGACCTGCCCGCCGGAGGCCAGGTGTTGTGGGCGGGCCTCTACTGGTCCGGCGGCGGCCGGGGAGCGGTTCCCGCGGAGGACATCCGGGTGCGCGCCCCGGGGATGCCGGGATACGCGACGCTGCACGCCGCCGAGGTCACCCGGCGGGATCTGCCCACCGGGTCCGGCTATCAGGCGTTCGCCGACGTGACCTCTCTCGTCCGTACGGCGGGTGGAGGCCGCTGGTGGGTCGCGGGCGCCCCGGCGCGTACGGGAACGGTCCGGCACGCGGCCTGGGGCCTGGTGGTGATGGCTGAGGACGCGCGGCAGCCGTACACGCGGGCCGTGGTCCTGGACGCCGCGGCGGTCGTCGGGAGCGAGGAGAAGGCCCTGCGGCTCCCCCTCGACGGCCTCGCCCCGGGCGGCGCGCCCGCGCGGATCGACCTGATGGTGTGGAACGGCGAGGGAGTCAGGGCGGGGGTCGTCACCATGACTGATCGCGCTCGTGGAGACCGGGAGGACCGGAGCCGGGCGGATGTCCTGGGCGAGGGAGACGCCGGAGGCGTCGCGGTCGACACGCTCCACGCCCTCCTGGGACCCCACCCCGCACTCCAGCTCGCCACCCGGCGCGACCCCGTCTTCTTCGGCGTCGCGGTGGTGAGCGCGAGAACGTGGTCTTGACAGCTTCCCCTCACTGCAGAGAGGGGAGCCCAACCGTCGCCGGTTCGGCTTCCTGCCTCATCGCCGGTCGTCCCTGGTGCGTTATCCATAACAAATTGGTGGGAGGCGATACATGGACAAACTGGTACGGTCGGCGTGAACGCTTCCGGTTCCAGGGTCGTGGGCGTCCCGATCCCCCACCAGGCGGGCGAGGGCTGAATCGCCGGGAATCACCCTCGCGGGAAGACACGCTTGACTACCCTGAGAGAGCCACGTAGGAAGGGCGGTGTCGCGTGGATCGCTGCGCGCTGTTCGTTGACGCCGGCTACTTGCTGGCAGACGGCGCGATGGCCGTCCATGGGACCCGCCATCGCGAGGCCGTCTCCTGGGACTATCCGGGCCTGTTGCAGCTCCTGACGAACCTGTCAAGAGAGCGCACGGGCCTGCCGCTCCTGCGCTGCTACTGGTATGAGGCGACCGTCGAGGGCCGCCGTACGCCGGAGCACGACGTGCTGGCGGACATCCCCGGGCTCAAGCTCCGTCTCGGCCGGATCAGGCCGGGCCGGCGGGAGGGCGTGGACGCCCAGGTCCACCGCGACCTCATGACCCTGGCGCGCAACAACGCGGTCTGTGACGCGGTCGTGGTCAGCGGTGACGAGGATCTCGCCCAGGTGGTGAGCGACGCGCAGGACCTCGGCATCCGCGTGACCGTCATACAGATCGCCACCGACGGCGCCTGGTCGGCGGCGCGCACCCTGCGGCAGGAGTGCGACGACCTCGTCGAGATCGCGAGCGGCCATCTCCGGCCGTACGTCACGATGCTCACGGGGGCGGACTCGGGCCCGGGCCTCGGCAACGGCCAGTCCCACGGCAACGGCCTCGTCCCGCACGGAAACGGCTCACTGTCCAACGGGACGCACCTCAACGGCTCCCAGCAGAACGGAACACAGCAGAACGGCACCCAGTCGCAGGGGAACTACGCCGCCGGTCTTCACGGCGAGGCGACCCCGCTGACGGGACCGCACGGCACGCCGTCGCAGAGCGTGTCGCACGATCTGGGCGCATCCGGTGCCGCGTCGAACGTCACCCAACCGCACGCCACGGGGGCACCCGGCACGGGCACCCACAGCGGCGGATCGCACGGCACGAGCACCCTCGGAAGCGGCACCCCCGGAAGCGGCGTCCAGGGCACTGGCTCGCACGGCACGGGCTCACATGGCACGGGAGCACACAGCGGCGGCCGATCGTCCGCCGCCCACGCACGTCCGGCCCTTCCCGCGCAGCCGACTCCACCGGTATACAACGGCTACTCGACGGAGACCCAGCCGCCGACCGGCCAGCCGTCTCAGCCGCAGCGCCAGGCTCAGCCGCCCGTGAGCACTCCGCTGCCGGCCCCGCCGGCGTCCACCCCGCCTCCGTCGCCTCCGTCACCGCCCTCCTCGGGAGTCCAGACGCCGCCGAGCGGCCCGGCGCAGAGCCAGTACGGCTCCGGATCCGCCGGCTACTCGCCCTCCCAGCTCGGGCCGTACACCGGTCCGCAGCCCGCGCCGGTGCCGATCCAGACAGGAGGCACCACGACGCTGGCCGAGGCGGTGAAGGCGGCGCACAAGGAGGGCCACGACTTCGGCGAATCGGTCGCCCGGGACGCCCCCGCGCTGTGGCTGGAGGCCGTGCTCGCCCGCAAGCCCCGGATGCCGTCCGACCTGGAGGCCCGCCTGCTGCAGGGGTCCTCGCTGCCGATCGACTTCCTGCTGCACGACGAGGTCAGGCACGCCCTGCGCCGCGGCTTCTGGGACGCACTGGAACGCGCCCGCCGCTGACCCGTCGTCCCACCGCCCGCGACCGGCCGCGTCTGAGCCGGTCGCGGTGCGTGGTGTCAGCCGAGGGCGTCGAAGCCGGCCCGCAGATGGGAGACGCGCTCGCTGAGCTCGGCGACGGCGCCGTTCAGAGGCCGGTCGCCGGACTTGTCCGCCAGTTCCCGCACCCGCCGTAGCTCGTCCTCGACGGCGGTGACGCGGCCGGCCAGTTCGGCCAGTACGGAGGTGTGGTCGCCGCCGCCCGGCAGTTCGTTCGACAGCCGATCGCGCAGCAGCGCCGCCTGCTCGGTGAGCCGCCGGTTCATCGTGTAGAGCTCCACGAACACGGCGACCTTGGCGCGCAGCACCCAGGGGTCGAACGGTTTGGTGAGGTAGTCCACCGCCCCCGCGGCGTACCCCCGGAAGGCGTAGTCGGGGGCGCTGTCGACCACGGTCAGGAAGATGATCGGGATGTTCCTGGTGCGCTCTCTCCGTTTGATGTGCGCGGCGGTCTCGAAGCCGTCCATGCCCGGCATGCGCACGTCGAGCAGGATCAGAGCGAAGTCGGTCGACAGGAGGGCCTTCAGCGCCTCCTCTCCGGACCGGGCCCGTACGGGCACGACGTCCAGCGAGCTGAGGATCGCCTCCAGGGCGATCAGGTTCTCCTCACGGTCGTCGACCAGCAGGACCCTGGCGCGGTCAGGCATCGATCATGCCTCCTGGGAGTCTCGGGACTCTGGGGACGGCACGCCCCTCGTTCGTTCTGTGCCCCCGCTGCGGCCGCGCATGAGCCATCCGCGCAGCCGTTCGAGCAGGCGGTCGACGTCGACGGGCTTGGGCACGTAATCGGAGGCGCCCGACGAGATGCTCTTCTCGCGGTCTCCCCGCATGACCTTCGCCGTCAGCGCGATGATCGGCAGGTCGGCGAACTGCGGCATCGTGCGGATGGCCGAGGTCGTGGCCCAGCCGTCCATCTCGGGCATCATGATGTCCATCAGCACGAGCGCCACGTCCTCGTTGCGTTCGAGCTGCTCGATGCCCTCGCGGCCGTTCTCGGCGTACACGACGGTCGAGCCGTGCCGCTCCAGCACGCTGGTCAACGCGAAGACGTTGCGGATGTCGTCGTCCACGATGAGGATCTTGGCTCCGGCCAGCGGGTCGTCCCCCTGCCAGTCGTGACCGTCCACGAGCGGCGCGTACTGGGGGAGCGGCAGGTCGGTCGGGAGGGGAATCTCCGGGAGGATGTCCTTGATGTGCAGGTCGGGCACCTCGTCGTCGCGGCCCTCCGGCTCCAGCGGCGTGGCGATCGCGCCGCCGTCGGGTGCGGCGAGCGGCCCGGAGTAGTTCGGGGGCAGGTACAGCGTGAAGGTGCTGCCCTCTCCGGGGGCGCTCTGCACGTGGATCTCACCGCCGAGGAGGCGGGCGATCTCCCGGCAGATCGACAGGCCGAGGCCGGTGCCGCCGTACTTGCGGCTGGTCGTGCCGTCGGCCTGGCGGAACTGCTCGAAGATCACTTCGAGCTTGTCCGGCGCGATGCCGATGCCGGTGTCCACGACCCTGAAGGCCAGCATGTCCTCCTGCGAGCCCTGCAGCTTCTCGTCCACGTACGGCACGTCGGCGGGCGCGCGGGTGACCTCCAGCCTGACCTCGCCCTCGTGGGTGAACTTCACCGCGTTGGACAGCAGGTTGCGCAGCACCTGCTGGAGCCGCTGCTCGTCGCTGCGAAGGTCGTTCGGCACGGACGGATCGACCTGGACCGTGAACGACAGGCCCTTGTCCTGCGCGAGCGGTGCGAAGGTGGCCTCCATGTAGTCGACCAGCGCGGACAGCGACATCGCCTGCGGGTGGATGTCCATGCGGCCCGCCTCGACCTTGGACAGGTCGAGGATGTCGTTGATCAGCTGCAGCAGAGCCGATCCGGCGTCGTGGATCGTCCGGGCGAACTCGACCTGCTGCGGCGTCAGGTTGCCCTCGGCGTTCTCCGTCAGCAGCTTGGCGAGCACGAGCAGGCTGTTCAGCGGGGTGCGCAGCTCGTGGGACATGTTCGCCAGGAACTCGGACTTGTAGCGCGAGGACACCGCGAGCTGCTCGGCCCGCTCCTCCAGCGTCCGCCGGGCCTGCTCGATCTGGAAGTTCTGGATCTCGATGGCGCGGTTCTGCTTGGCGAGCAGCGCCGCCTTGTCCTCCAGCTCGGCGTTGGACCGGCGCAGCTCCTCCTGCTGGCGCTGGAGCTCGTCGGAGCGCTCCTGCAGCTCGATCGCGAGCCGCTGCGACTCGGTGAGCAGGTCCTCGGTCCGGGAGTTGGCCATGATCGTGTTGATCGTGACCCCGATGGTCTCGACGAGCTGGGTGAGGAACGCCAGATGCACCTCGCTGAAATGCCTGAACGAGGCCATCTCCAGGACGCCGAGCACCTTGTTCTCGAAGAGGATCGGCAGCACGACGATCTGCGCCGGGTTCGACCGGCTGAGCCCGGTCTCGACCGTGATCGAGTCGATCGGCACGTTCTCCAGGATGATCTGCTTGGCCTCCAGGGCGGCCTGGCCGATGATTCCCTCGCCCAGCTCGAAGTTCGGCTTGGGGGACGAGCCCGGCTGGATGCCGTACCCGGCGATGAGGTTGAGCCGGCCGTCGTCGTAGAGGTAGCAGGCGCCGTGGCTGGCCGAGACGAGCGGGGTGAGCTCGCTCATGATCAGCCGGGCGACCTCCATCAGGTCGCGGTGGCCCTGCATCAGGCGGGAGATCCGGGCCAGGTTGGACTTGAGCCAGTCCTGCTCCTGGTTGGTCTTGGTCGTCTCGCGCAGGGTGGCGACCATCGTGTTGATGTTGTCCTTGAGCTGGGCCAGCTCGCCCGGCGCCTCCACCGTGATCGACCGGGTGAGGTCGCCCCTGGCGACCGCGCTGGTCACCTCGGCGATCGCGCGCACCTGGGTGGTCAGGTTGCCGGCCAGCTCGTTCACGCTCTCGGTGAGCCGCTTCCAGGTGCCCTCGACGCCCTCGACGCGGGCCTGGCCGCCGAGCTGGCCCTCGGAGCCGACTTCGCGGGCGACGCGGGTGACCTCGGAGGCGAAGGACGACAGCTGGTCGACCATGGTGTTCATGGTGCTCTTGAGTTCGAGGATCTCGCCCTGGGCGTCGACGTCGATCTTGCGGGTCAGGTCGCCGTTGGCGACGGCGGTGGTGACCTGGGCGATGTTGCGCACCTGATAGGTGAAGTTGTTGGCCATCGAGTTGACGTTGTCGGTGAGGTCCTTCCAGACGCCCGACACGCCGGGGACGCGCGCCTGGCCGCCCAGCCGTCCCTCGGTGCCGACCTCGCGGGCGACGCGGGTCACCTCGTCGGCGAAGGCGGACAGCTGGTCCACCATCGTGTTCATCGTGTCCTTGAGCTCCAGGATCTCGCCCTGGGCGTCCACGGTGATCTTCTTGGACAGGTTGCCCTGCGCCACGGCGGTGGAGACGACCGCGATCTGACGGATCTGCGACGTCAGGTTGTTCGCCATGAAGTTGACGTTGTCGGTGAGGTCCTTCCAGATGCCCGACACGCCGCGCACCTGCGCCTGGCCGCCCAGCCGTCCCTCGGTGCCGACCTCGCGGGCGACGCGGGTGACCTCGGAGGCGAAGGACGACAGCTGGTCGACCATGGTGTTCATGGTGCTCTTGAGCTCGAGCATCTCGCCCTGGGCGTCGACGTCGATCTTGCGGGTGAAGTCGCCGTTGGCGACGGCGGTGGTGACCTGGGCGATGTTGCGCACCTGATAGGTCAGGTTGTTGGCCATCGAGTTGACGTTGTCGGTGAGGTCCTTCCAGACGCCCGACACGCCCTTCACCTCGGCGCGGCCGCCCAGCTTGCCCTCGGTGCCCACCTCGCGGGCCACCCGGGTGACCTCGTCGGCGAACGCCGAGAGCTGGTCGACCATCGTGTTGAGGGTCTCCTTGAGCTCCAGGATCTCGCCCTGGGCGTCCACCGTGATCTTCCTGGACAGGTCGCCCTTGGCCACGGCGGTGGAGACGACGGCGATCTGCCGCACCTGTGAGGTCAGGTTGTTGGCCATGAAGTTGACGTTGTCGGTGAGGTCCTTCCAGACCCCCGACACACCGCGCACCTGCGCCTGGCCGCCCAGCTTGCCCTCGGTGCCCACCTCGCGGGCCACCCGGGTGACCTCCTCGGCGAACGCCGAGAGCTGGTCGACCATCGTGTTGACGGTGTGCTTCAGCTCCAGCATCTCGCCGACGGCGTCGACGGTGACCTTGCGGCTCAGGTCGCCTCGCGCGACCCCGGTCGTCACCTCGGCGATGTCGCGGACCTGCGCGGAGACGCGGTCGGACATCGTGTTGACGGCCTCGGTGAGGTCGCGCCAGCTTCCCGACATGCCGCGCAGATTGGCCCGGCCGCCCAGCTTGCCCTCGGTGCCGAGGTCGCGGGTGACCCGCGTCACCTCCGAGGTGAACAGCGAGAGCTGGTCGACCATGCCGTTGATGGCCTTGCCCAGGCGGCGCACCTCACCCCGGGCCGCGCGGTCCACGTCGATCCGGCGGGACAGGTCGCCCTTGGCCACCGCGTCGATGACGTCGGCGGCGCCGCTGACCGGTGTCACGATGGCGTCGATGAGGTCGTTGACCGAGCCCACGCTCTCCGCCCACGCGCCGACGCCAGGCCCGGGGCTCAGCCGTTCGGTGAAGCGGCCCTCCTTGACGATCTCGCGGCGCACCCGGGCCAGCTCGTTGGCCAGGTGTTCGCGGCGGTCGGCCACTTCGTTGAGCAGCAGCCGGATCTCGCTGAGGATTCCCGGCGGGGCGTGCGAGACGCGGCGGCGGAAGTCGCCGTCGCGCCATGTGATAAGAGTCTCCAGGAAGGGCACGAGATCGGATTCGCGATAGACCCGTTCGGTCCCGGCCAGCTCGGCGTTGGCGGGCGACATTTAGCCTCCTTTACCCCGACGGGGCTGACGCGACCAAGGCGTAGGGCCTCATACGGCCTGTCCAGCCGTGGACTCCATGCCAGTCTGTCACGTTCCGTGGGGTGCGGGGCCCCCTTGCTTGACCCGAGGTCAGGCGAAAGTGTGGTAAGCACAATGGTGGTGACAACTACCCCTCGAGCCGTCCTGGCGGCGTCCTTCACGCCAGGTGAGACGGCCGTACCCGAAGTGAAGCGGTTCACGCGCGAGGTGATGACGGCGTGGGCCGCGATGTCCGTGTACCCCGAGGCCGAACGCCTGGCGGGCGAACTGGTCGCGGAGGCCGCCGACGCGCCCTTCGAGGTCGTGTGGCTGCACCACGGCGAGTCCATCCAGGTGGAGGTGCGGGAGAAGACGGACGGCCAGGACTTCGGGCCGCCGGCCGACGCCGTCACGTGGGGCGTCACGTTCACCTCGTCGCTGCGCACCCGCTGGGCCCGCCTGGAACTGCCGGGCGGGGAGCCGGTCCAGAGCGACGAATGGCTGCTCGAGGCCGCGCACGGCCCGGGGTGGCTGGGCTTTCTCGCGGACGCGAGCGACCTGCTCGCGGGCACGCTCAACCCGGAGATGGTCCCGGCGATCATCGCGCAGATCGTGGTGCCGCGCCTGGCGAGCTGGTGCGCCGTCTACACCGACCAGGACGGGCTGGGGGAGCTGCGGCCCGCCTACCTCTGGCACGCGGACGAGACCCAGATCGACGCCATGCGCGACGAGCTGGAGGAGATCGCACTGCCGGCGGACGACGACCCCGCCGTGCTGCCGATGAGCGACTGGCAGGCGCTGGCCTACCCGCTGACCGCCCGGGGGCGGCGGCTCGGCGTGATGTGCCTGGGCCGGCGCGACCGCTTCCCCGACGAGGCGATGCAGATCGCCGAGGACCTCGGCCGGCGCGCGGCGCTCGCGCTCGACAACGCCCGTCTGTACGCGCAGCAGGCGGCGGCCAACCGGGCGCTGCAGCGCAGCCTCCTGCCGCCGGACGAGCCCACGACTCCCGGGCTCGACTTCCATGTCATCTACGAGCCGGCCGGGGAGAACAACGAGGTCGGCGGCGACTTCTACGACCTGTTCCCGATCGCGGACGGGGTCTGGCGCTTCGCGATCGGCGACGTCTGCGGCACCGGGCCCGAGGCCGCCGCGGTCACCGGGCTGGCCCGTCACACGCTCCGGCTGCTCGCCCGCGAGGGGTACGGCGTGGCCGCCGTCGTGGGCCGGCTCAACCAGGCCATCCTGGAGGAGGGAGAGCGCGCCCGCTTCCTGACGCTGTTGCACGGCCAGATCACGGTCGTGCCGGAGGGCCTCGACATCCGCCTCGTCTCGGCCGGGCACCCGGAGGCCCTGCGACTGCGGCCGAACGGCCTCGTCGAGGTCGTCGCCACGCCGCAGTCGCTGCTCGGGGTGTTCCCCGAGGCGAAGTTCCAGGAGGACAGCCTGCGCCTCACCCCCGGCGACGTGCTGCTGGGCGTGACCGACGGGGTCACCGAGCGGCGGTCGGGCGACCGGTTGCTCGACGACGACGGCGGCCTGGCCAAGCTGCTGGAGGAGTGCGTGGATCTGTCCGCCCGCGCGGTGGCCGAGCGCATCCGCCGCGCCGTGCAGGACTTCGCGCCCGAGCCGAGCGCCGACGACCTGGCCATCCTCGTCCTGCGCGCGCCCTAGACACTCCCTATGGCGCGGACGGCGAAGTCGATGGCCGCGGCCATCTGGTGGACCCGCTCCTCCACCACCGGCGTGCCCGGTCCGGTGTCGTACCGGTAGACGGAGGCCTCCCTGCCGTGGTCCGCCAGGGCCCGCACGTAGTGCTCGACCTGCCGCGCCGGGCAGCGCGGATCGTTCGCCCCCGTGAGGATCAGCAGCGGGGCCTCCACCATGTCGGCGTAGGTGATCGGGGAGGACGCGGCGTACCGCTCGGGCACCTCGGCCGGGGAGCCGCCCAGCAGCGCCCGGTGCGCCGCGCGCAGGCTTTCGGTCTCGTCCTCGTACGCCGCCGCGTGGTCGGCGATGGGCGCGGCGGCGATGCCCGCCGCCCACGACTTCGGCTGGGTGCCGAGCGCGAGCAGGGTCAGGTAACCGCCCCACGCCGTGCCGGCGAGCACGAGGCGGTCGGGGTCGGCGATGCCGCGCTCCACCGCCCAGTCGCGCACCGCCGCCACGTCGGCCAGCTCGATGTGGCCGACCTCGCCGCGCAGGGCGTCGCGCCAGGCCGAGCCGTACCCGGCCGAGCCCCGGTGGTTCACCCTGATCACCGCGAAACCGCTGTCGACCCACGCGGCGACCTGCGGCTGGAACGAGTCGTCGTCCTGGCCGCCCGGGCCGCCGCCGAACCCCGGCAGACCGCCGCGCAGGAGGAACACCGTGGGGTACGGCGCGGCCACCCGCTCCGGCCGGGAGACGAGGGCGTGGATGCGTCCTCCCGGGCCCTCCACGTCGATGTCCTCCAGGGGTACGGACGGCGGCGGCGTGCGTCCGGGGCTGAAGACCACATGGCCGTTGCTCGACTTGACGACCGGCGGGTGGGCGGCGCTCGACCAGGCGTACTCGACGGTGCCGTCGGGGCGCGGCGCGGCCGCCTCGATCACCCCGTGCGGGCTCTCGATCGGGGTGAGGCCGCCTCCGGCGAGGTCGTAGCGCAGCAGTTCCGTGCGTCCCCGCTGGTTGTGGATGATGAGCAGCGCCCGGCCGTCGTCGTACCAGTCCGCGGAGATCTCGCCGCGCACCCGCAGCCAGATCTCCCGCTGCTCACCGGTCACCGGGTCCCACACGAGCGGTTCGCGGCGGCCCCGGCGCTCGTGCAGGACGAGCAGGCGCCGGTCGCCGGGGACGGGGGCGAATCTGCCGCCGGTCACGCCCCTGCCCGGTCCGTCGTTCAGCTCGGCGACCGTGGAGCCGTTCGCCCTGATGACCCGTACGGCCGGGTGCAGGACGTTGCCGTGCTCGCTGTGGTTGACGGCGACGAGCGAGCCGTCGAGCGACATGTCCGCGACCGCGGCGTACTCGTGGTGGCGATACAGCGTGACCGGCTCGTTTCCGGGCCTGGCCAGCAGGATCTCGAAGCCGTCCCGGGAGGAGCGGCCGACGGCCGCGGTGCCGTCCGAGGCGAGCGCGAGCCCGCAGGGGTGGCCGGGCGGCATGGTCAGGGGCACGTCCGGGCCGCCCTGGAACGGCTGGCGCGACCACACGCCGTGCCCGTCGCCGTCCGTGTCGCCGTGTATGTCGCCGAACCACCAGATCCACTGGCCGGTGGGGTCGATCGCGCCATACCGGGTGCCGTGGGGGCGGTCGGTGACCTGGCGGGTCTGGCCGCTCGACCGGTCCCAGGCGTAGATCTCCCAGGAGCCCGAGGCGTTGCCGCGGTAGACGGCGCGGTGCGGCGCCTGGCGCGCCCACGTCGGCAGGGTCACCCGCGGTGCCCGGAACCTGGCCTGCCAGCGTTCCTCGGCCTTCATGCCGGCCCTCCCCTGCGCTCCTACGGGGTCGGGTTCAGTATGTCCCGCCGCACGCGACAATGCCTGACAAACAGGCGATGTCGGGCCACGAGTTCGGGCGGTGCGCCGGTCAGGACAGGTCGAGGCCGGCGAGCTGGGCGCGGCTGGCCACGTTGAGCTTCGGAAACGCCCGATAGAGGTGGTAGCTGACGGTCTTCGGGCTGAGGAACAACTGCGCGCCGATCTCCCGGTTGGTCAGGCCCCTGGCGGCCAGTCGCACGATCTGCAGCTCCTGCGGGGACAGCGCGGACAGCGTTTCCGTACGCGCGGCCGGGGAGCTGGTGTCACCGGTGGCACGCAGCTCGGTGCGGGCGCGCTCGGCCCACGGACGGGCGCCCAGCCGCTCGAAGGTCTCCCACGCGGCCCGCAGGTGCGGCCGGGCGCTGCCCTTGTCGCGCTCCCTGCGCAGGCGCTCCCCGAAGGCGAGCCTGGTGCGGGCCGCCTCCCAGGGGCGGCCCCTGCCGGCGTGGAGCCGTACGGCGGCGTCGAAGTCCTCGTGCGCCCGCTCCCAGTCGGTTTCGACCAGGGCACGGCAGCGGTGTAGGACGGCCAGCGCCCAGTCCTGTCCCGACGCCGTCGCCCACTCCTCGAACCGGCGCAGCGGCTCGCGCGCGGGCAGCCCGAGCCGTACGGCCGCCTCGATCTGGTCAGGGGCGAAGTAGACGGCCTGGATCTGGTGGCGCACCGGGCCGGTCATGGCGGCGTCGAGCCGGTCGAGAGCCTCGGCGAACCGGCCCTGCCCGAGGTCGAGCAGGGCCAGCGCCCACTCGGCCCACGCCAGGCCGTTGACGATGTGGTTGGCGTCGAAGCGGTCGCGTGAGCGGGCGGCCAGTTCGGCGCACCGGTCCGCCTCTCCGCGTACGGCCGCCGGCCACGCCAGCGTGCCCTCCAGGTAGCCCGCCCGGTTGCGCTGCCCGGTGCCGGAGGTGAGCCGCAGGCCCTCGGCCGCGGTGGCCTCGGCGTCCCTGAACCTGCCCAGATACAGCTCGGCGGCGGCGAGCGTGACGTGGACCAGGGGGAGTTTGCCGATGTCGCCGGCGGCCCGGCACTCCGCGGCCATGGCGGCCGAGATGTCGTGCCCGGTCCTGAAGTCGCCGACGAGCGGGGCGACGAAGGCCGCGTTGATCCGGAACGTGTGCGCGCCGGAGGTGATCCGGCCGCCCCTGGCGACCATGTCGCGCATGATGGGAAGCCCCTCCGCCGGTCCCTGCAGCAGCAGCACCGACGCGCCGGTCACGGCCTGGACGGCGGGGCCGAGCGGGGACAGCCGTCCTCCGGGCGCAGGCCGAGCTTGTGCAGGCGTTCGGCCGCCTCGGCGACCCTGGCCGGGTCGCTGAGCTGCCAGGCGTTGCGCGCGGCGTCGGTCAGCATGAGCCCGGCCGCGATCCGGTCCTGCCGCGCCTGCTCGTCGCAGCCCTCCGCGGTCGTGAGCGCGGCCAGCTCCTCCGCGCCCGCCATCAGCAGGTCGTGAGCCAGGTGCGGGGCGCCCTCGTCGAACGCGATCCTGGCACGCAGGTCGCACAGCCGCGCCCGGGAACGAGGGTCGGTGACCAGCGCGGCGGCGCGCTCGACCAGTTCCTTGGCCCGGCCGGCCTGGCCCGCGTCGGCGGCGGCGACGGCGGCCTCGGTCAGCCGCCCCGCCTTGAGCGCGTGGTCCTCGGTGAGCTCGGCGGCCCGCTCCAGTGCGGCGCAGGCCCCGGCGTTGCCGTCCCGCTCCCGGGCGCGCCGCGCGACCTGCTCCAGCGCCAGCGCTGCCGTCTCGTCGGGGCCGGTGGCGGCGGCGGCCAGGTGCCAGGCCCGCCGGTCGGGCTGATGCTCGAGCAGCCTCGCCAGGATCGCGTGGACCTCCAGCCGCAGATCGTAGGTGCCCTGCCGGAAGGCCGCCGCGCGCATGAGGGGGTGGGTGAAGGCCACCCGCCCGCCGTCGACTCTGACCAGGCCGGACCTCTCGGCCACGCCCAGGGCGGCGGGCGCGATCCCGAGCTCCCGGCCCGCCCTCACGATCACGTCCAGGTCGCCGCCGTCGGTCAGCGCGGTGATCAGCAGCGCCTTCTGGGCCTCCGGGGGCAGTTCGGCGATGCGGACCGCGTACGCCTGCTGGATGCGGGCGGGCAGCGGCAGTGGGCTCCGGTCGTAGGCGGGCAGGTCCGTACGCGGGAGTTCGAGCAGGGCGAGCGGGTTGCCGCAGCTCTCCTCGATGACGCGGTCGCGCGTGCCGGGGGCGAGTTTCGGCGCCGGCACGTTCACGGCCGTGATGGGACCCTCGGGGTCGGGCAAGTCGACGCTGCTGCAGTGCGCGGCCGGGCTGGACCGGCCCAGTGCGGGGCAGGTGGTCGTGGACGGCCGCGACCTGGCCGCACTCGGCGACCGGAAGCTGACGTTGCTGCGCAGGGACCGGATCGGCTTCGTGTTCCAGTCGTTCAACCTGCTGCCCTCGCTCACCGCGGAGCAGAACGTGGGCCTGCCGCTGCGGCTCGCCGGGCGGCGCCCCGACCGGGAGCTGGTGCGGCAGAGCCTGGGCGCCGTGGGCCTGGCCGAGCGCGCCGGGCACCGGCCCGCCGAGATGTCGGGCGGGCAGCAGCAGCGGGTGGCCATCGCGCGGGCGCTGGTCACCCGCCCCGCCGTGCTCTTCGCCGACGAGCCGACCGGCGCCCTCGACGCCAACACCAGCCGCGACGTGCTGCGCCTGCTGCGCACGCTGGTGGACCGGCAGGCCCAGACCATCGTCATGGTCACCCACGACCCCGTGGCGGCCTCGTACGCCGACCGGGTCGTGTTCCTGGCCGACGGCCGCGTGTACGGCGAGCTGTACGAGCCCACCGCGGAACTCGTCGCTACCCGGATGCTGCAGTTGGAGGCGTCGTGCTGAGGATCGCCTGGTCCACGCTGCGTACGCGCCGGATCTCTTTCGCGGGCACCTTCGCCGCGCTGGCGCTGGGCGCCGCCTTGATCGCCGCGCTCGGCCAGGTGCTGGCCTCCAGCGTCACGTCGCCGGCGCGGGGGCCGCAGCGGTACGCCGCCGCGCCCGTCGTGGTCGTGCCCGACGAGAGGCTCACCGTGGACACCTGGCGGGGCGGCAGCAGCGCGCCCCTGGCCGAGCCGCGCGGCCTCGGGGACGACCTGGTCGCCCGCTTCCCCGGCGCGGTGGTGGACCGGGTCTTCCCCGCGCGGCTCTCGGACGGGCCGGCGGCGGTGGGCAGGCCCTGGTCGGCCGCGCGTACGGCCCCGCAGGCGCTCGTCGCGGGCCGCGCGCCCTCGGCGAACGGCGAGATCGCGATCAGCGCGGAGACCCAGCCCGGGCGGCGGCGGGTGTCCCCCGGGACGCGGGTGCCCGTGGTCACCGCGTCCGGGATCGAGACGTATCGGGTCGTGGGCGTCACGACGGCGGGGCCGCAGCCCACCGTGTTCTTCGCCGACACGCAGGCCGCCCGGCTGTCGCCGCGCGTGGACGCGCTCGCGCTGTGGCGGCCCGCCGCCGAGGTGACGAAGGCGGTGGCGGGGGCGGCGCGGGTGCTGAGCGGGCAGGACCGGGCGCTGGCCGATCCGTTCCGCGAGGCCGACGAGCGGGCGCGCAACAACACCAACACGATCGTCGGCATCGCCGCCGGGTTCGCGGCATTCATCGCGATCTTCGTGGTCTCGTCCACGTTCGCGTTCGCGGTTGGGCAGCGGCGGCGCGAGTTCGCCCTGCTGCGGACCATCGGCGCGACGGCGCGCCAGGTCAGGCGGATGATGTACGGCGAGGCGGCCCTCGTCGCGGTGGCCGCCTCCGCGGTGGGCGCGTTCCTCGGCCCCCTGGCCACCCGGCCGATCCTCGACCGGCTGGCCGCGCTGGGGATGGCGCCGGAGTGGCTGACACCGTCGCGGTCGCCCGTGCCCGCCTGGGTGGCCTTCGGCACCGGAGTGCTGGTCGCCCTGGCCGGCGTGGCCGTGGCCGCGCGGAGGGCCGGGCGGGTGCGGCCCGCCGAGGCGCTGCGCGAGGCGGCGGTGGAACCCCGTGCGATGACGTGGGGCCGGTGGATCGCCGGGCTGGGCCTGCTGGGCACGGCGCTGGTCGGCATGGCGGTGAACGCCGTCGGCGATCCGGACTCGGCCACGAACAACAAGACCTTCATGCCGATCGTCATGCTGCTCATCGCCGCGCTGGGCCTGCTCGCGCCGGTCTTCGTGCGGCCCGTCACCCGCCTGCTCGTCGCGCCGCTGGAGCGGCTTCGCGGCGCCGGCGGCGTCGTGGTCGCGGGCGGGACGGCTGCCTCGGCCAGGCGCACCGCCGCCACGGCCGCGCCCGTCCTGGTCACCGTGGCGCTGGCGGCCTCGCTGCTGGGCGGGGCGGCGATGACCGACGCCGCCAAGTCGGCGCTGCGGACCCGGCCGGTGCGGGCCGACTATCTGGTGCTCCCCGACGGGGACGCGGGGCTGGACCGGCAGGTCGTCCGGCGGCTGCGGGCCATCCCCGGCGTGGACGTCGCCACCGAGACCGAGACCAGCGTGTACACGCTCGAGGGCGACACCCAGCTCATCCGGAGGCCCGCCCGGGCCGTCGAGCCGGGCACGCTGTCCACGGCGTTGTCGGTCCCGCTGGTCGCCGGATCGACGGCCGGGCTGCGCGACGACACGATCGTCGTCTCCCGGACCTGGGAGCTGAGCCTGGGGCAGCGGGTGCGCATGTGGGCCGCCGACGGCAGCCCGGTCACGCTGACGGTGACCGGTGTGCTCGGGGACGATTCGCCCGCCGACTCCTACGTCACGACCGCCCACGCCTTCTCCGCCCTGCCCTCCGCCGCGTACGTGACGGCGCGCCCGGGGGCGGCGGCCCCGGCCGTACGCGCCGCGATCGAGCAGGCTGTGCGCGGCCACAACGCCCGCGCGGTGAGCAGGGCCGAGTGGGTGCGGGAGTCCGGCGACCGGCAGGCCTCGGCCAGCCGGCTCGGCCTGCTGGCCGTGCTGGGGATCATGCTCTGCTACACCGTGATCGCGCTGGTCAACACGCTGCTGATGGCGGCCTCCGACCGGGCGGCCGAGCGGGGCGGACTGCGGCTGCTGGGAGCGACTCGGGCGCAGGTGCTGCGATACGTCGTGGCTGAGGCGCTGGCGGTGGTGGCGGTCGGAGTGGTGCTGGGGTTCGCGGCCACGGCGCTCGGCCTGCTGGGGCTGGAGGCGGCCCTGCTGCGCCTGGCCGGGGTGTTCGCCTTCGACGTGCCGTGGCGGCCGGTCGCCTTGGTGATCGGGATCTGCTTCCTGCTGGGGGCGGTCGCGGCGGTCGCGCCCACGCTCCGCACCAAAGGCGTGGCGATCCCGCGCTCGTGACCCGCGCCGCGTGGTCAGGTGGTCGCGGCCCAGCGCGTGATGTGGAAGGACGCGGTCACCGGCATGGGGTCGGGCAGTGCGGCGATCTTCGCGGCCAGTTCCTCCGGGCGGGTGTGCCAGGCGCTCGGGCCCATGCCGACCACCGCATCGACCTCGTCGTGGCCGAGGGAGAGCGCGATCTCCTCGGTCTCCTCCGCGATGCGGGCGAACCGGCCGCCCAGGGTGTCTTCCAGGCGGCGGTCCTTGTCCTCGTCCACGCTCAGCAGGCCGAGACGCTCGACGAGCGGGCTCAGGTGGCCGGGGCCGGGTGTGACGACGACCAGGGAGCCCCCGGGCCGCAGCACACGGGCGAACTCCTCCGCGTTGCGCGGCGCGAAGACGTTGAGCAGCACGTCCACGCGGTCGTCGCCGACGGGGATCGGCCGCCACACGTCCGCCACCACGGCGCCGATGCGGGGGTGCGCGCGGGCGGCCCGTTTCAGCGCGTGCTTGGACACGTCGATCGCGACGCCCACCGCGTCGTCGTCGAGCGCCGCGGCCAGGTAGTAACCGGTGCCCGCGCCGGCGTCGGCGACCACGGTGGCGCCCTCGCACATCCGGGCGAGGCGGCGGGCCAGCGGGCCGTAGTGGCCCGCCTCCAGGAAGCGCGCCCGCGCGGCCACCATGGCGGGCGTGTCGGCCGTGCCGGCCGGGCGGGTGAGCATGTTCACGTACCCCTGCCGCGCCACGTCGTAGGAGTGGCCGTGCGCGCACCTGACCGACCCGCCGGCCAGGTGGACCGCCGCACGGCAGGCCGGGCAGACGAGGTGATCGATGATGTCGGCGAGCACCCGTCCATCATCCACCCCTCGCGGACTGCGACCCGGCGACAAGTCGGCTGCAGGAGTACGGCAAGCCGGCGGAGGTTCCCTGGACACACAAGGAACTTCTCGAAGGGGAGACCGCGATGACCCGCACCCGCCGCCGCTGCCCGCGCTGCCGCACCGAACTCGACGAGGGCCCGATCCTCTACCGCTGCGCCCACTGCGAGCGCGCCGTCTACGCGGCCGACCTCGACCTCGACTACGCGCCCGTCCCGGCCGCCGCCCGCTGAACCGCGCTTCTTCTGTCGTGGGCGCTTCTTCTATCGTGGTGCGATGCCGCATGAGCCGAGAATCGTGGCCGGTGTCGAGATCATCCCGCTTTGCGATGCCGTGGGTCCCATGAAGGAACCGGTCCGCAAGCCGCTGCCCGAGATGTTCGCCGGTGCGATGTTCGAGCCCGGCGAGGAGTGGGTTCTGCACTTCCACTGCTACCTGATGCGGGCGGCGGGCCGTACGGTCCTGGTGGACACCGGGATCGGCGGTGCGGACGCGCCCGCGACCTGGGCGCCCCTGCCCGGCCGCCTCGGCGGGGAACTGGCCGCCGCCGGGGCCGCCCCGGCCGACGTGGACGTCGTCGTGCTGACCCACCTGCACAGCGACCACGCGGGTGGCGCGGTCACGAACGGCGCTCCCGCCTTCCCCAACGCCCGATACGTCGTCCAGCGGGCGGAGACCGAGTGGGCCGCCGGCCCGGTGCGCGAGCTGATCCTCGACCCTTTGCGGGACCGGCTCGACGTCGTCGACGGCGACGCCGAACCCGTACCCGGGGTCCGGGTGCTGCACGCGCCCGGCCACACGCCCGGCCACCAGTGCGTCGAGGTGGGTGATCTGGTGATGAGCGGCGACGCCGTGCTCCACCCCGTCCAAGTCGCCGATCCCTCGATCCCCTACGTGTACGACGAGGACCCCGACCTCGCCGTACGGACGCGCAAGGACATTCTCGCCCGGGCCGCCGTCCTCGCCCCCTCCCACTTCCCCGACCCCTTCGTGCACATGGGGTAATCGATCAGTCGCTCTTCGCTTATCTCATTGCCAGGCTCTCGCCGGTCAGGCGGGGGCCGGGGCGGGAACGGGGTGAAGGGTGGCGCGGCGGCGGGCGCGAGCGCGGTAGCGGATCACCTGTACGGCCCCGAGCAGCCAGATCGGATACTGCACGGCGAACGCCCAGCGGAAGTCGTTCTGCAGGTCCATGACGATCCCGACGAGCGCGATCAGGGACATCGAGGCGGCGAAGCCGCCGCCGTTGACGATGCCGGTCGCCACGCCGATGCGCTCGGCCGGGTTGAACGTGCGGGCGTAGTCGAAGCCGACCATCGAGCCGGGGCCGTTCGTGGCGAGGGCCAGCATGAGCAGCCCGAGCGTCCACAGCGGGGCAGGGCCGGGCCACAGGAGGACGAGCGTCCACGCGCCGGCCGTGGCGCCGATGACCGTGAGCACCATCCACGAGCGGCGCAGCGGGAAGCGCCCGGCGAGGTGGCCGAGCAGCGGCCCGCAGCCCATCGCGAGCAGCGTCAGCGTGGTCAGCAGCACGCCGGCCGTACGCGGGGACAGGCCCTGGCCCTGCACGAGGAAGGGATAGCCCCACAGGATCGTGAAGGCCGCGGACGAGCACTGGGTGGCGGCGTGGGTCCACATCCCGAGGCGGGTGCCCGGCTCCGCCCAGGCCGCCCGCACGCCGAGCGCCGCAGGCGCGCGTTCCGGCCGCCGGTCGCGCAGGAAGAGGCCGACGGCGGCCAGCGCCACCACCCCCAGGCCCCCCGCCCACAGGAAGGTCGGCGTCCAGCCGTACGCGTGCAGCGAGGTGATCAGCGGCACGGCCGACACGACCGCGCCGAACTGGCCGAGAATGCCGGTGAGCTGCACGATCAGCGGGTTGCGGCGGGGCGGGAACCAGACGTTGACCACCCGGATCACGCTGATGAACGTCATCGCGTCGCCGCAGCCGACCAGCACCCTCCCGGCGACGGCCGCCCCCAGACCGGTGGCGACGGCGAACAGTAGCTGGCCGAGGGCCATGACCGCCGCGCCGATGAGCAGCATGCGCTTGGAACCCAGGCGGTCGACCAGGACGCCGACGGGGATCTGCATGGCCGCGTAGACGAGCAGTTGCAGCATGGCGAGGGTGGACAGCGCCGCCGACCCGACCCCGAACCTCGTCGCCGCGTCGATCCCCGTCACGCCGAGCGACTGGCGGTGGAAGACCGCGACCATGTACGCGAGCACACCGGCGATCCAGTAGATCAGGGCTTTGCGACTGTTCTCACCCGTATGCACCACGTGGACATATTTTACCGTTATGTGCCTCTTGCCCCTTGCGTGACCCCCACCACGTGTGCGCCGGAACGGGGTTGCCGTAGTACCCGGGAAAGATCTGGCGGACAAGGGCGAACGTTGGGCGAACGGGCGGGACAGGCCTTGGCCCAGCTCGGTCAGCTCGTCGCTGACCTGCGGCGGGGTGGTCGGCTCCACGGTGCGCTCTACCAGCCCGTCGCGGACCACGCGGCGCCGCCTTTCGGCCCTCTGGGGCATGTGCCGTGGGAGGCGTTCGCGGCCAAGGTGAGCGGTGAACTGGCCGGCGTCTACCACCTGACCCGGCGGGTGTTGCCGGTCATGCGCCGACGGCGGTCCGGCCGGATCGTCTACCTCTCCGCCACCGCCGCCGAGCTGATCACCGGCAGCGCCGCCCACCCCATTGCCAAGGCCGCCGTGAACGCCTTCGCCCTGCAGGTAGCCGGCCCAGTTCCCCACGGCTTCGTGAGCCTCGGAACAGGGAGCGCGGCTCAGCACGGACGGTCCATGTGAAAGAGGCCGGGGAACGGCGACGCGCCGGAACGGCGTCGGTGTCATGAACACGGCACCGTTCCGGCGCACGCGGCCGGAGTGTCAGACGAGGGCGGGGATCCGCTCTTCGGGGGCCTCCTCGGCCGTGTCGTCGCCGTGCGACAACCGCGGCAGCCAGTTCAGCCAGCGCGGCAGATACCAGTTCCAGTCGCCGAGCAGCTTCATCGTGGCGGGCAGCAGCACCGCGCGGACGATCGTCGCATCGATCAGCACGGCCGCCGCCAGGCCGATGCCCAGTTGCATGAACGTCAGCAGCGACAGCGTGGCGAACGTCGCGAACACCGCCACCATGATGAGCGCGGCACTGGTCACCACGGCCGCCGTGCTCCTGATCCCGAACGACACGGCGTCCTCGGTGCTCCTGCCCCTGTCGTACGCCTCCCTGATCCGGCTGAGGATGAAGACGTGGTAGTCCATCGACAGCCCGAAGAGAATCACGAACAGGAACAGCGGCAGCCAGTTGGTGATCGTTCCGGTGGAGTGGAAGCCCAGCAGGCTCTCGCCGTACCCCTTCTGGAAGACCAGCACGAGCACGCCGTACGCGGCGGCGACGGACAGCAGGTTGAGCACGATGGCCTTGACCGCCACGACGAGTGAGCGGAACGAGACCAGCAGCAGCACGAACGCCAGCAGCAGCACGAACCCGAACACCAGCGGGATGCGGCGCATGAGCTGCTCGTTGAAGTCCATCGAGCCGGCCGTGTTGCCCGTGACGTGGGCGCCGGGCAGCGTGGCAGGGACGACCTTCTCCCGCAGGGTGCGGATCGCGTGCTCGGAGACCTCGTCCGCGCCGGTGCCCTTGATGCCGATGCTGATCTTGGCCACCGTCTTGTCCGGGTTGACGGCGACGGCGAAGGGCTCGTTGGCCTCGCCCGTGGCCAGCGCTCGCCGCCTGAAGTCCTCGATCTTGGCGGTGAACGCCGGCGTCGTCACGTCGGCCCCCTTCACCACGATCACCGCCGGCTCGTTGCCGCCGGGGAACGCCTTGTCGATCCGCTTGAACGTCTCGGCGATCTGGTAGTCGCCCTGGAGGTCGTCGATGGTCTGGGCGCCGGTCTTCAGGCCGAAGGCCGGGACGGCCAGGGCGGCGAGCAGGCCGCCGGCGAGGACGACCGAGATCAGCGGGTGCCGCAGCACCGGCTTCATGATCGCGCCCCACATCCGGCTCTGGCCGCCGCGCACGCCGAGGACGCGCCGCCAGGTGACCCGGCCGCCGGTGAGGACGCGCGCCGTGCCGTGGATCAGGCGGGCGTCTATCTTGTCGCCGAGCAGCGAGAGCAGCGCGGGCAGCACGGTCAGCGAGCCGACGACGGCCGTGAGCACCACGAGGATCGTGCCCTCGGCGAAGCCCATGAAGATGCCGTTGCCGGTGAGGAACATGCCCGCCATGGCGACGATGACGGTGATGCCGGAGATGAGCACGGCGCGTCCCGACGTGGCCGCCGCGATCTCGATGGACCGCTTCTTGTCGCGGCCCCGGGCTCTTTCCTCCCTCGCTCTCATGATGTAGAAGAGCGAATAGTCGACCCCGACCGCGAGGCCGATCAGCAGCATGACGTTGCTCGTCGCCGAGTCGACGTGCAGGAGATGGCTGGTGAAGGCCAGCAGGCCGGTGGCCGCGAAGATGGCCGTCATCGCCAGCGCGACGGGGACGACCGCCGCCAGCAGCGCGCCGAACGCGGCGAGCAGGATCCCGAGCGTGATCGGCAGCGAGAGCTGCTCGGCGCGGACGAAGTCCTCGTCGATCGCCTCGCCGATCAGCTTCGCCGAACTGGCCGCGCCCGCCTCCTCCACGCGCAGGTCCGGGTGCGCCCCCTGCACCCCGGCCACCGCGTCGAGGACCGGCTGGATCCGTTCCTCCGCCGTGCCGCCGTCACCCTTCATGTCGAACTGGACCAGCGTCGTGCGCCGGTCCTGCGTCACCGGCGAGGGCTCCTCGTCGTACGGCGTGCGCACGTGCTCGACCTGGCCGGTGGCCTCGACGGCCCTCTTGACGTCCTCGACCGCCCGGCGGAAGGCCGGATCCGTCACCGTCAGCGTCCCCGTACGGGACTGGACCAGCACGACCTCACCGGCGACGTTCGGGAAGCGCGCACCGTCGAGGATCTGCTCGGCCTGGCGCGAGTCGCCGTTCGCGGACTCGTAGCCGCGCATCTCCGCCGTGCCCACGGCGTTGCCCGTGACCGTCGCGACGGCGACGAAGGCGACCCAGACCAGCAGCGCCCACCACCGATGGCGTGCGCTCCAGCCGCCGATGGTGGCGGCGATGTTCCTGCGGCGTCCCATGACCTCCCCTTTTACGTCTGCTTCGACGGTAGGGAGCGATCACGGGCGGGGCATCGGGCGTGCAGACCAGATCGCGCGTACTGCCCGGGGCGTACGCCCTCCTCCTCGCGATCTAGGGGAGATCCCTTACTAGGCTCAGGGCATGAGATCGGAGCTGCGATGATCCCGGCGGACGACTTCTACGCGGGGCTGTTCAAGGTGGCCGCCGCGGCGGCCGGTTTCCTCACCGACTCCTCGGGGCGGATCCTGCTCGTGAAGCCGGGCTACCGCGACCACTGGGGCTGGCCGGGCGGCCACGTCGACGAGGGCGAGTCGCCCGAGGCGGCCTGCGGCCGGGAGCTGGCCGAGGAGCTGGGTCTCACCCGGCCGGTGGGCCGCCTGCTCGTGGTCCAGTGGGTGCCGCCGCTGGACGACCGGCCGATCCCGCTGGTGCACTTCCTGTTCGACTGCGGGACGTTCGAGGACGGAATGGGCGTGGTCCTCCAGGAGGAGGAACTGGACGACTACGGGTTCTTCACGGCGGAGCAGGCCGCCTCCCTCATGCCGGCCTACCTGGTGGCCCGGCTGACGGCCGCCCAGCGGGCCCGCGCGACCGGGGAAACCGTCTACCTCCCTGCCGCCGTCGCCGAATAGTTTCCCGTCCCCGTGGAATGGGGTGGACGAACGCGCCATGACGAACGCGAGTGACGCAACGGGACGGTGAGGCATGGACGATCCGGAGCTCAAGAAGGAGCTCGACGAGGTGGAGGCCCAGATCGAGCGCCTGCGCAAGGAGACCGCGCAGATACGCGAGGAGATCGGGCAGAGCTGGGACGCGCCCACGGACATGGCGGAGAAGGCCACCTTGCTGACCAACGTCGAGCAGCAGGAGGCGCTCATCGACGACCTGCAGCTCAGGCGCGAGCAGATCCTGCGGCGGATGAAGGGCTGAGCCCGCCCCGGGGCGCCCGGTCGGGCGGAACGCCTCGACGAGTGGGGCCCGGTCGGGCGGAACGCCCCGGCGAGTGCAGCAGGAGGCGGCCGGAACCGCGTTTGTACGCTGGTAGAGCCACGACGTGGTGACGTACCGGACGACGGGGGCGGCGTGGGCGTCATGACCGCTATGCGAACGAGAGTTGCCAGGGGGGAACCGGCCGGGCTGCCCGCGGAGGTGACCAGCTTCGTGGGGCGCCGGCACGAGCTGGCCGAGCTCAAGCGCCTACTGGGGACCTCGCACGTGGTCACGCTGATCGGCGCGGGCGGGGTGGGGAAGACCCGCCTCGCGCTGCGAGCGGCCGAGGAGGTCCGCAGGAGCTTCCCCGGCGGCGTACGGCTGGTCGAGCTGGCCGCGCTCGAAGATCCCGCCCTGCTCGTGCAGACCGTGGCCGAGGCGCTGTCGGTCAACGACCACTCGACCCGGTCGCCGCTCGACGCGCTGGTCGAGCGCCTGCGCGGCCGCCAGACCCTGATCGTGCTCGACAACTGCGAGCACGTCCTCGCCGAGTGCGCGGTGCTCGTGGACACGCTGGCCCGGGCGCTTCCCGACCTTCGGGTCCTCGCCACCAGCAGGCAGGCGCTCGGCATCGACGGCGAGCAGATCGTCGAGCTGGCGCCGCTGTCGATGCCCACCCCGGGCGATCCGGCGGTGCCGCTCGCCGAGTCGGACGCGGTCCGGCTGTTCGCCGAGCGGGCCGCCGCGGTCGTCCCCGGGTTCGAGGTGACCGAGGAGAACGAGGAGGCGGTGGCCGAGATCTGCCGCCGGCTCGACGGCCTGCCCCTGGCGATCGAGATGGCCGCCGTACGGCTGCGCGTCCTGTCGGTGAGCCAGGTGCTCGAACGGCTGGGCGACCGGTTCCGGCTGCTCACCGGCGGATCGCGGGCCGCGCTGCCCCGGCAGCGTACGCTGCGCGCGCTGTTCGAGTGGAGCTACGACCTGTGCACCGAGCAGGAGCGGCTGCTGTGGCAGCGGGTCTCGGTCTTCGCCGGGGGCCTGGACCTGGAGGCGGCCGAGCAGGTGTGCACGGGCGACGGCATCGCTCGCGAGGACGTGCTCGAACTCGTCGCGGGTCTGGTCGACAAGTCGGTCCTGCTCCGCCGGGAGTTCGACGGGGCGGTCCGCTACTGCCTGCTCGACACGGTGCGGCAGTTCGGCCGTGAGCAGCTGGCCGCCTCCGGGGACGAGGCGACGCTGCACCGGCGGCACCGCGACTACTACCGGAAGATCACCTCACGGGCCTGGGCGGAGCTGTTCAGCGCCACCCAGCAGTCGTGGGTGGAACGCCTGCAGCGCGACCACGCCAACCTCCGCAAGGCCCTCGACTGGTCGCTGCGCGAGCCGGGAGAGGCCGAGACGGGCCTGGCGATGACCGCGGAACTGCTCTACCACTGGAGCGGTTACCACCTGTCGGAGGGCGCCGGCTGGTTCGACCGGAGCCTTGCCGTCGCGACGGAACCCGGTGAGGTGCGCGCCCACGCGCTGTGGGCGGGCGCCTGGATCACCCTGCTGAGGGACGACTGCGCCACCACGCTCGCACGGCTGGAGGAGGCCACGGCGATCGCCGAGCGGCTCGGGCTGCGGGTGACGCTCGGCTACATCGCGTTCCTGTTCGGCATGTCGGCCGTGTGCGGGGGCGACCTGGAGAGCGGCATGCGGCGATACGAGGAGGCGGCGGCCGCCCACCGCGCCGTCGGCAACCCGATCGGTCTCGCGCTCGCACTCAACCGGCTCGCCCTGGCCAACGCGTTCCTCGGCCGCCCGGCCGCCCGTGACCTCGCCGAGGAGTGCGTGGCCCTGTGCGACCTGTACGGCGAGGGCTGGCACCGGGCGTACGCGCTGCTGGCGCTGGCGATGGACGCCTGGCACCGGGACGACATGCGCGCGGCCTGCGAGATCGACAACGAGAGCCTGCGCTACAACACGGCGGTGGGCGACCAGCTCGGCATGGGCATGAATCTGGAGGCGCATGCCTGGTTCGCGGCCGGCGAGCAGAAGTACGAGCGGGCGGCCCGGCTGCTCGGCGTCGTACGGACCTTCTGGCAGGCCGTCGGCGCGCGGCTGGCCGAGTTCCGCTACATGAGCCGCTGTCACGACGAGTGCGAGGCGGTCACCCGAGAGGCGCTGGGCGAGACCGCCTTCCAAACCGAGGTGTCCCGGGGCGCGGCCCTGACGCGGGAAGAGGCGCTGACGTACGCCCTGCGTGAGCGGACGCCCGCTGCCCGGGGGCCCGCGCCGTTCGAGGGCCGGATCGCACCGCTGACGCGCAGGGAGACGGAGATCGCGCACCTTGTCGCCGAGGGACTGAGCAACAAGGACATCGCCGGCAGGCTCGTCATCTCCCAGCGCACCGCGGAAGGCCACATCGAGCACATCCTCGACAAGCTCGGGTTCAAGTCGCGCGCCCAGGTCGCCGCCTGGCTGAAGGAGCGGCTGAGCGAGCGCCCGGACGGCCCGGCCGCGGACGGCGCGACCGGCCCGACGAGCGGGCCGGTCAGCGAAGGGCGTACGCCGGCAGCTCGAACCACGTGATCTTGCCCTGGCGGGTGCGCTCCGCGCCCCAGCAACAGGCCAGCGAGTCCAGCAGCCGCAGTCCGCGCCCGTGCTCGTCGCCGGCGGACGGCCGGGCCATCTCGGGCATCGTGCCGTCGCAGTCCTCCACCTCGCAGCGCAGCAGCCCCTCGACGGCCGACAGCCGTACGACGAGGTCGCCGCAGCAGGTGTGGCACAGCACGTTCGTGACCAGCTCGCTCACCAGCAGCTGTGTCACGTCGGACAGGCTCTCCATGCCCCAGGCGCTCAGGCGCTCGCCGATCAGCCGCCGGGCCCGCCCCGCGGAGGTGGCGTCGGCGGGCAGCCGCCAGGACGCCGCCTCGACGTCGGGGTCGTCCACGAGCTGGATCGCGAGGTCGCCGACCCGCTGCCGCAGCGTCTCCCAGCGGTGACGGACCGCGGAGTGCCGCCGCTGAGCGGTGGCGGGCGCGTCGCCACCCTGGGCGGATGACAGTGATTCGTCCCGGACGGGACAGTAGAGCAGACTCATGCGGCACACCCCAGAGACGCGCGAGCGGGGATGCTGCGACCGTCCGGCATGAGCTCACCGCTGTCGTCGAAGAGCACCACGCCGTTGCAGAGCAGTCCCCATCCCTGCTCAGGATGGAAGGCGATCAGACAGGCCGCGTCACGGTCGGGTGCGTCCGCCGGCGGGCACTGAGGGTGGTGCTGGCACATGATCGGTCCCCCTGACTCTCATGCACTCTTTGAGACGTTTTCAGACTGCCTTCTCGTGCCTTGGGGTGGGGAGGGGGAAAACACCCGTATCGATACCTGTTCGAGGCATACGTACGTAGTGGGTGGTAGCGGGGTCGGCGGCGGGTAAAGGAGTGCCCGGCCCTCACCCGTCCAGGGAGATCGCGGCCTTCGCTCGATCGACCGATTCCTCGGAAGCCGCATGGCCCGGGTTTTCCGTGGCCAGCGCCTGGTTGAGCGCCACGAAGGGCCGCATCCGCCGCTCGTAGCGGGCGAAGGCGGCCTCGTGCGCGCCTCCCGCCGCCGCCAGCTCGGCGGCCAGCACGTACGCGCCCACCAGGGCGAGGCTCGTGCCCTGCCCGGACAGAGGGGAGGGACAGTAGGCGGCGTCGCCGACGAGGGAGATCCGTCCCGCCGACCACCGGTCCATCTGGATCTGGGCCATTGAGTCGCAGTAGAAGTCGCTCGCCTCCTCCATGCCCTTCAGCACCCTCGGCGTCTCCCCGCCCGCACCCGCGAACGCCTCGGCCAGGGCCGCGCGCAGCCGGGCGGGGTCCCGATGGTCGAGCGGCTCGGACCGGAAGCCGAGGCTGACCCGCACCTCCGTGTTCCCCCGGACCGGGAAGATCCCGTATCCGCGCTCCCCGTCCTGCATCCAGACCTGCCAGTCCTCCAGCCCGAGGAAGTTGTCCATGCCGAACACGGCCAGGTAGGTCCCCAGGTGGTGGACGAACTCCTGCTCCGGCCCGAAGGCCAGCCGCCGGACTGTGGAGTGCAGCCCGTCCGCACCCACCACGAGGTCGTACCGGCGCGGTTCGGCGTGCTCGAACCGGGCCAGGACGCCCCACTCGTCCTGCTCCAGCGCGGTGATCGAGTCGCCGAACAGGAACGTGACCTCTCCGCGCGTCCGCTCGTACAGCAGGCGGGTGAGGTCCTCGCGCAGCAGCTCGATGTCGTCGTTGTCGAGCCGGCCGCTGCTGTAGGTCATCTCCTCCGATCGCATGATCTCGTTGCCCTCGCCGTCGTACACGGACATGCCGCGGTGGGTGGTGCGCAGGCGCCGCGCCTCGTCGAGTACACCGGTGCGGCCGGCGACCTCCAGTGCGACGCCGCGTATGTCGATCGCCTGCCCTCCCGCGCGGAGGCCGGGTGCGCGCTCCACCACGGTCGGGGTGAGGCCGTGGCGGCGCAGCCAGTAGGCGAGCGTGATCCCCGCGACACCGGCGCCGGAGACGAGCACGTTGGTCATCGAAGCTCCCTGGGGGTGTGGATGCCGTATGCGAAGTGAATGTACGCCGTACGCGAATATTGCACAACCTGCGATTATGGCGAGTTTGTGTACTAGAACAGGTAGATTCTGTCCTAGTACAGAAAGGAGATCGACGTGACACCGCCGTACGCGAGGATCGCGGCCGAACTCAGGCGCAGGATCACCGAGGGCGAGCTGGCACCCGGCGAACGGGTGCCATCGACCCGGCAGGTGGCCGCGCAGTGGGGGGTCGCGCTCGCCACCGCCACGAGAGCGCTCGCCGAGCTGCGCAGGGAAGGGCTCGTCCGTGCGGAACCTCGCGTCGGCACGGTCGTCGCGGAGCCGCCGCCGGCCACCCCGCCCGTACCGGGAGCCGCCGCGCCGCCGGGAGATCGGGTACGTATCGCGGCGCCCGCCTCGCGTGATGCCGAGGGGGCGCGGCGGGGGCCGGGCGCGGGGGCCGAACGCGAGCTGACCCGCGAGCGCGTCGTGCGGGCGGCCATCGAGATCGCCGACGCGGAGGGGCTGCCGGCGCTGTCGATGCGCGGTGTGGCGGCCCGGCTCGGGGTCGCGGCCATGTCGCCGTATCGGTACGTCGGAAGCAAGGACGACCTGATCCTGCTCATGGCGGACGCGGCGTTCGGCGAGCTGGGCTACCCCGGCGATCCCCCGGAGGGCTGGCGGGAACGGCTGGAGATCGCGGGCCGGACGCTGTGGGCGATTTTCCGGCGGCATCCGTGGCTGGCGCAGCTCAGCCCGCTCGGCAGGCCGCTGGCGCTGCCCGGGCTGACCGTGCACGCCGACTGGGCGCTGGCCGCCCTCGACGGCCTCGGCCTCGATTCGGCGACCGTGCTCGACGTCCACATCCTGCTCTACAGCCACGTGCAGGGCCTCGCGATCAATCTGGAGCGCGAGGCGCAGATCGCGGCGGCGACCGGCCTGTCCGAGGACCAGTGGATGGACGTCCAGGGGCCGGCGCTGAGCGCCATCGCGGGGTCGGGGCGCTACCCGGCCTTCGCCAAGGTCATCGGCGGGTTGGGCGAGGACGGGTACGACTTCCGCCTCGACGACCTGTTCGAGCTCGGCATGCGGCTCCTGCTCGACGGCGTCACCTGCCTGGTGGAGCGGAGCCGCGCCTCCGGACGGTGATTAAAGTGGCCGCATGAGCCCCAGGATCGCGACCGCCGAGAAGGTCTCCCGTGAGCAGTTGCTCGACTTCGTCCGTGATCGCCACCGGGCGATCCTGATCACGACGAGACGCGACGGCGGCCCCCAGGCGTCCCCCGTGACCTGCGGAGTCGACGCCGAGGGCCGCATCGTCGTGTCGACGTACCCAGAACGCGCCAAGACCCGCAACGCCCGCCGCGACCCGCGGGCGAGCGTGGTCGTGCTGTCGGACGACTTCGACGGGCCGTGGGTGCAGGTGGACGGCACCGCAGAGGTGCTCGACCTGCCGGAGGCCCTGGAGCCGCTGGTCGAGTACTACCGCTCGATCTCGGGGGAGCACCCCGACTGGGAGGAGTACCGCGCGGCCATGGTCCGCCAGGGCAAGTCGCTGGTGCGGATCACCCCGACGTCCTGGGGGCCGGTGGCCACCGGCGGATTCCCGCCGCGCCTGGCCTGACACGCCGGCCCCGGACCGGACGGCTCGTGAGCCGCGTGCGTTACGGCCGAGGAGATGCCGAGTGGATCTGGACGGTCGAACGGGCGCGTTCATGCGGCGGGGCGTCCGTCCACGGCTCGCCGAACGGCATCTCGCCGGGGTCGTGGACACCCTCGGCCGCTCGATCGGCGAGCGCGTCCAGGTCGTCCAGGCCGGGCAGGCGCAGCTCCAGCCGGGGGGTCGTCAGTCGCAGCGCGAAAAGCGGCCAGTGTCGCATGCCCCGATCGTGACAAGATCCACCGCTTGCCGAACACCCTTTCTTCAGCAGGGGAAAAGCGGTTTCCGCAGGATCGGGGATGCGGCTAGCCTCGGATGCCGCCACGAGCGCCGGGGGCGTGAACCGGCGCGGACAAGGAAAACGCATGCCCGACCCGCTCACCACGCCGGCCGCCGAGCTTCCCGTACGCCGGCTCGGACCCGAGGACCTGGATCGATGCCTCGCCCTCAGCGAGGACAGGGCCTGGGCCCGGGAGGAGCGGAAGTGGCTGTTCCTCCTGGAGAACGCCGAGGTCTACGCGATCGACGCCCCTTCGGGAGAGCTCGCGGGCACGGTCACGCTGACCCGGTACGGCACGACCGCGGCGGGCATCGGCATGATGCTCGTCGCCGCCCGGTATGGCGGACGCGGGCTGGGCCGGCGGCTGATGACGCACGTGCTCGAGGCGGCAGGGGACACGACCGTCTTCCTCTGGGCCACGGAGTTCGGCCGGCCGCTGTACGAGAAGCTCGGGTTCGAGACGCTGGGCGTGACGGAGGCGCGTGTGGGGCGTCTGCGCGCCGGGGACGACCCCGTCCTGTCGAGGCCGGCCGACCTCGGCGCCGATCTGGACGCCCTGCTCGCGCTCGACGCGGAGGTCTTCGGCGCCGACCGGGCCGGGCTGCTCGCGCGCCTGTTCGCCTTCGCCAAGGAGGTCAGGGTCGCCGAGGACGAGACGGGGCTGACCGGCTACGCGGTGTCGTGGCGCAGTATGGACACCCTGTTCGTCGGGCCGGTGGTCGCCGGTGATGAGGCGGTCGCCCGTGCGCTCGTCACCGACCTTTCGCGCAACGCCGACGGCCTGGTGCGGATCGAGGTCGAGCGCACCCGGCCGGGCCTGCTGGACTGGCTCGGCGAGCGGGGCGTGTCACCGGCGTTCTCGACGTCCTTCATGGTGCACGGCGGCAGGCCGCTCCCCGGTGACCGGACCCGCATGTTCGCCCCGCTGATGCTCGCGATGGGCTGAAACCCTGACTCGCGGGGCTTCCCGGCTCACGGGGTCGTTCTGATCCGGCTCTGATCTGCGCCGTCTACCGTCGCGACAGCCGGTGGGACACCGGCGCCCGCGCCGCGGCCGGTCGTGTCGTCGCTGCGGGGCGGGTGCCTCGCGAGACGAAGGAGCCGGACATGCACGATCCCGCCATCCCCGCCACGCACCACGAACGCCCTGACCTCCGCCCCGCGCTCGCGGGCTCCGACGGGCCGCCCGGGCACGCTGCCGGCGCGTTCCCGCACCTGCTGCTGGAGGCGCTGCGCGGCTCGCCCGGCACCCCCGCCTTCGAACAGGGCGCCAGGATCGTCTCCAGGGGCGAGCTGCTGGAGCTCATCGGGCGCATGGCCGGCGCGATGCGCGATGTGGGACTCGGCCCCGGCAAGGGCGTCGCGGTCCGCACCGGCCTGTCACCGGAAGGGTTTGCCGCCCAGATGGCCGCGCACGTGCTGGGCTGCCGCGTCGTGAGCGTACGGCCCGGGTACACGCCCGGTCAGCTCGCCGACGTGCTCGGCGTGGGGGTCGACGCCGTGGTCCTCGACCGGTCGACGGCGACACCGGAACTGCTCCACGCCGCCGGGTCCGCCGCGCTGCTGTCGCCGGGGCCCGTCCCCGGGGCGGTCGATCTCCTGGCCCATCCCGGTGACGACCGCTTCCCCGCCGTCACGGCGCGCCCGGACGACGCGGCCCTGCTGACGTTCACCAGCGGCAGCACGGGCCGGCCGAAGGGCTGCGTGCTCACCTATCGGGCTCTCGCCGCGCACTGGTCCAGTCATCGCGGCTGGTCGTCGATCGCGCCCGGCTTCGACGAGTCCTTCCAGCGCTACATGCTGTTCGGCACCCTGTCCAGCCTGGTGGTGCTGGACTTCCTGGCGCCGTGCCTGCTCGGCGGCGGCACCGCGGTGATCCCCGAAGAGGACGGCCGGCCGCTGTTTCCGTACGCGATCCAGCGGCACCGGATCACCGGCGCCATCGTCACCGTGCCCCGGCTGTGCCAGATGCTCGACCTGCTCCGCGAGGAGCCGGTCGACGTCGGCAGCCTGCGCGCGCTGACGGTCTCCGGATCGCCCGTCAGCCCGCATCGGCTGCTCGAGGCGGCGGACCGGCTGGGCCCCGTCGTGTACGTGGGATACGGCGCGACCGAGGCCGGCGTCATCTCCATGCTCACTCCCAGGGAGGGCCACGACGCGCCCGCCTCGGTCGGCCGCCCGCACCCCGAGGTGGAGATCAGCGTGCGCGACGAGGAGGGCCGCCAGGTCGCCGCGGGACGCACCGGCGAGATCCACGTGCGCAGCCCCTTCCTGATGGCGGGCTACTGGGATCAGCCGGAGGAGACCCGCGACGTGCTGCGGGACGGCTGGCTGCGCACCCGCGACCTCGGACACCTCGACGAGAGCGGCCTGCTGCACCTGGCCGGCCGGACCAGGGACGTGATCATGGTGAACGCGATCGTCGTCTACGCCGGTCCCATCGAGCGGGCGCTGGCCGGCCACCCCGACGTGGCCGAGGCGTACGTGGCCGGCGCGCCGGACGAGCGGACGGGGGAGGCCGTCCACGCGTTCGTCGTCCCCGCTCCCGGCCGCACCCCGGACCACGCCGCCCTGACGGAGCTGGTACGCGCCGAACTCGGCGCGGACAGCGTCCCCCGGACGATCACGACGGTGTCGTCCGTGCCGGTCGCGCCGAGCGGAAAGCCGGACAAGCGCGCCCTGCTGGAGCGGCATCTGTCCTCGGCGCTCTGATCCATCTCTGATCCATCTCTGAGAATCGCCCGCCAACACTGGTGAAACTTCAACCACCGCAGTGAGGGAGGCGTCAGTGCCGGACAACATCCTGGACTACCTGGTGATCGGCGCCGGACCGGCGGGCCTGCAGATGGGCCACTTCCTGCACCGGGCGGGGCGAAGCTACCGGATTCTCGAGGGGGCGCCCGAGCCCGGCGCGTTCTTCCGGACCTTCCCCCGCCATCGCACGCTCATCTCGATCAACAAGAAGCACACCGGATGGGACGACCCGGAGCTCAACCTCCGGATGGACTGGAACTCGCTGCTGTCGGACGACCCCCGTCTCCTGTTCACCCGCTACAGCGACCGCTACTTCCCCGCCGCCGACGACTTCGTCCGCTACCTGGAGGACTTCGTCGCCACCCAGGGCCTCCACGTCACGTACGACGCACGGGTCGCCGAGGTCGCGCGCCCGGACGCCGAAGGCCCGTTCCTGGTGACCGACGAGTACGGCCGGACCTACCGGGCACGGCGGGTGATCGTCGCGACGGGGGTCTCCCGGCCCAACGTCCCGCCGATCCCCGGCATCGAGACCGCCGAGCAGTACAGCACCCACTCGACCGACCCCGCGGACTACACGGACATGCGGGTGCTCGTCATCGGCAAGGCCAACTCGGCCTTCGAGACCGCCGACAACCTCATCGAGACGGCCGCGGTGGTCCACGTGGCCGGACCGCGCTCGGTGCGCCTGGCCTGGCGCACCCACTTCGTCGGGCACCTGCGCGCGGTCAACAACAACTTCCTCGACACCTACCAGCTCAAGTTGCAGAACGCCGTGCTGGACGGCGACATCAGGCGCATCGAGCGCCGGGCCGACGGCTCCTACCTGGTGACGGTGGCCTTCGTCCGGGCCGACGAGGTCACCAAGGACATCCCGTACGACCGGGTGATCGTCTGCACCGGCTTCCGGTTCGACGCCTCCATCTTCTCGCCCGAGTGCCGTCCCGAGCTGGCGATCGGGGACAGGTTCCCCGCGCTGACACCGGCGTACGAGTCGGTCAACGTGCCCGGCCTCCACTTCGCCGGGACGATCACCCAGTCGCTCGACTTCAAGCGCGGCACCAACGGGTTCATCCACGGTTTCCGCTACGGCGTGCGCGCCCTGCACCGCCTCCTGGAGAGCAGGCATCACGGCGTCCCCTGGCCGGGCCGCGACCTTCCCGCCGATCCGGACGCGCTCGCGGCGGCCGTGCTCGACCGGGTCAACCGCAGCTCGGCGCTGTGGCAGCAGTTCGGGGTGCTGGCCGACGTGATCGTTCCGGACGGGCTCGGCGGCATGCGCTACCTGGAGGAGCTGCCGCTCGACCTGCAGGGCCCGCCGATCGGCGACGCGGGCCACTTCGCGATCACCCTGGAGTACGGCCCGCACCACGACCAGATCGACCCCTTCGACCTCTCGGTGGGACGGATCAGGCAGAGCGACGCGGAGCGTGCGCACGAGGGTCACTACCTCCACCCGGTCGTACGCCGCTATCGGAGCGGTGTGGTGGAGGCCGTCCACCACGTCACCGAGAACCTGGAGAACGACTGGACCTCGGAAGAGGTGCACCTGCGCCCGCTCCGAGACTTCTTCAAGCGCCAGAGCCTCCCGGTCTCGGTGTGACGGCCGTGCTGCCGGCCATCCGGGACTTCGAGGCGGCGGCCCGCGCCCGGCTGGATCCCGCCCACTACGACTACTTCGCCGGCGGGGCCGGCGACGAGGTCACGGTGCGGGCCAACGAGGCGGCGTTCGCCCGGCTCGCGCTGCTGCCGCGGGTGCTGCGCGGCGCGGGGAGCCCGCGGATCGGCGTCACCCTGCTGGGCAGCCGCGCGGCGATGCCGGTGCTGGTGGCGCCGACCGCGTTCCACCGGCTCGCCGACCCGGAGGGGGAGAAGGCCACGGCCCGCGCGGCGGCCGCCGCGGAGACCGTCATGATCGTGAGCATGGCCGCCACGGTCGCCGTCGAGGACGTCGCGGCCGCGGCGCCGGGCGCCACCCTGTGGTTCCAGCTCTACGTCCAGCCCGACATGGCCTTCACCGAGGCGATCGTCCGGCGCGCCGAGGCGGCCGGGTGCGCGGCGCTGGTCGTCACCGTGGACTCCCCCGCCCGAGGACGGCGGGACCGGGATGTCCGCAACGGCTTCGACGACCTGCCCGAGGGCATGCGCTGCGAGAACCTGCGCGACGGCGCCCGCGGGTGGGTGCGGCCGATCGTCATGTCACCGGCGATCACCTGGGAGCACGTCGATCTGCTGAGGCGGATGACGCGGCTGCCGATCGTGCTCAAGGGCGTCACGCATCCCGCCGACGCGCGCCTCGCCCTGGACCACGGCGTGTCGGCGCTGTACGTCTCCAACCACGGCGGACGGCAGCTCGACACCGTCCCGGCCACCGTCGACCTGCTGCCGGAGATCGTGGCCGCCGTCGGCGGAGCCGTACCGGTGCTGGTGGACGGAGGGATCCGGCGCGGCACCGACGTGGTCAAGGCGCTGGCGCTGGGCGCGTCCGCCGTCGCGGTCGGCCGTCCGGTGATCTGGGGCCTGGCGGCGGACGGCGAGCGCGGCGTGACCCGCGTGCTCGCGCTGCTGCGGGACGAGGTCGAGCACGCGCTCACCCTGTGCGGCCTCGCCTCGCTGGACGACCTGGAGCCGGGGCTGGTGCGGCGATGCTGACGGCGGTGTGGGTGGCCGCGGCCATCGTCGTGATCAGCCTGCCCCGGTGGCTCCCCGGGCGCGTCGTCGCGCTGCGCGGGTGGGTGTTCACGAAGATCAACGGCGACGAGAGCATCCCGGTGCCCGGCGAGCTGGTCGGCGTGGACCGGTTCAGGGAGGTCTACTCCCACCCGGCGGCCTCCGGCCGGAGCGAAGGCGCCGTCCTGTCCGACCTGTTCTGGTATTGGCTGTCGCCGGGGCCCGAGCTGCACCAGGAGCACCTGGAGGCGGGGGAGCGGTACGACGCGGTCGCCCTGGCCACCCGCCGCATTCTTTCCCTGCCGCGGGCGCGGGTGGAGGAGCTCACCCGCCGGTGCGTCGGCCGGGCACTGGAGGGCAGGCACGGGGTGGTCCGGCTGCGCGACCTGATGATGCCGGCCTGGGCCGAGTTCTCCTACGAGCTCGTCTTCGGCGAGCCGTGCCCGCCGTACGCGCGCGACCTGATCGTCGGCAACGCGGACGACGTCGTGACCGCGCTGAAGTGCTGCGGCCTGCGGCACATGGACCGGCGCGACCGGCTGACCGCCTATCTCGTCGAGTCGCTACCCAGGGTGGACCACGAGCTCCCGGAGGGCCTGACGGCCCGGGAGCGGGCGCTGTATCTCCAGGGCGCCTTCTTCAACACCGCGGTCGTGCAGATGTCGGAGGCCACGGCCCACGTGCTGATGGCTCTCGCCCAGCACCCGGACGTGCAGGACAGGGCGCGTGCCGGAGACGACCGCTTCCTCGACCAGGTGATCGCGGAGACGCTGCGGATCTACCCGCTCTTCGGCATCGCCCACCGCGTCACCAAAGGCGACATCCCCCTCGGCGAGGGCGTCACGATTCCGGCCGGCTCGGTGCTGTGCTTCGACTACCCCGCCTTCCATCGCGCGGGTTTCCCCGATCCCGAGCGCTTCGATCCCGGACGCTTCGCCCCGGGGCACGCCCCGGTCAGGGAGCTCAACCACATCCCGTTCGGCATGCCGGCGAACCGCCCCTGTCCGGCGTGGCGGCTCGCGCCGCTCGCCATGCGGGTCGCGGTGCGGGAGACCCTGCGTGCGTACGAGCTCGACTCCACCGCCGCGCACACCCGGTCACTGCCCAACCGGGGACCGTGCCTCCTCACCCCGCCGTCCGCGCGGCGCGGGCCGGGACGGCGCCTGACGCTGCTGTCCATGCGGCTGCGGGACGGCTGGGAGGACGTCTGGCGCAGCCTCGTGCAGCTCGTCCTCGGCACGTACATGGTGTGGGACGCGCGCCGGCTGCGGCTGTGCGAGCGCCACTTCTCCGGCGACGCCCGTCCCGAGGGCACGTAGACGACCGGCCGACGTCAGGTCCCGACCACGAGCGGAGGCACATCCCATGCCCGTCCCGGCCCTTCTTCTTCCGGCAGAGGCGCACGCCGCCGATCCCAACCTGGAGCTGGCCCTCAGGGTGCTGCCGGCCCTGGCCGTCATCCTGCTGACCGCGGCGCTGTGCGGCCGGCTGGCCAATCTGGTGATGCAGCCGCGCGTCGTCGGCGAGATGGTCGCCGGCGTCCTGCTCGGGCCGACGCTGCTCGGCGCGCTGTTCCCCGGCGCCCAGGCGGCGCTGTTCCCCGCCGAGGTCAGGCCGGTCCTGTACGTGCTCAGCACCCTCGGCCTGACGCTGTACATGTTCCTGGTCGGCGCCGGGATGGACCACGACGCCCGGGCGCCCGGCGAGCTGCGCAAGGCGAGCGTGCTGGCGGCGTCGGGAATCCTCTCTCCGCTGGTCCTCGGCGGCGCCGCCGGTCTCGTCCTGTGGGACCGCCTCTCCCGCCCGGACGTCGGCCGGGTGGAGTTCGCCCTCTTTCTCGGGGGAGCGCTGTCGTTGACCGCGTTCCCCATGCTCGCCAGGATCCTGTACGAACGCGGGCTGCAGAACACCCGCGTCGGCCGGATCGCCCTGCTGGCCGCATCCATCGACGATGCCGTGGCCTGGTGCCTGCTCGCGGCGCTGTCGGCGGTGCACCTGGGGGGCGGCCCCGGTGACACCCTGCGCACGATCGCCCTGGCGGGGGTGTTCGCGGCGGTGATGCTCGGGGTGGTGGCTCCGCTGCTGCGCCCCCTGGGCCGCCGCGTCGCGCAGACCGGGCGGCTCGGCACCGGCGCCGTGTATGTGATCGTGCTGGTGCCGCTCGCGGCCGGGTGGATCACGGACGCGATCGGCGTCTACTCGGTGTTCGGCGGCTTTGTCGCCGGGTTGTCCATGCCGCGCCAGCCGGCGTTCCGCGCCGCTCTGCACGGCCGGATGATGGATCTCGTATCGACCCTGCTGCTGCCCGTCTTCTTCGCGTTCTCCGGGCTGAACACCCATCTCGGGGGCATCGCCGGCGGTTTCGCGCTCCTGGCGTTCGCGCTGATCCTGACCCTGGCCTTCTGCGGGAAGTATTTCGGCTGCTCGCTGGCGACGCGGGCGCTGGGATTCGGCTGGCGAGAATCCTGGGCCATGGGCGCGATGATGAACGCGCGCGGACTGATGATCCTCATCTTCATCAACATCGGCCTGGCGCAGGGCATGATCACGCAGGAGCTGTTCGCGATGCTCGTCCTCGTGGCCGTGCTCACCACCGCGGGAGCCCTGCCGCTGTACAAACTGGCGCTGCCCGAGCGCCACGAGCCGGCGGACGCGGAAAGCGCGGCCTTGGTGCGTCGCGACCGCGAGAAACCGGTTTCATCTAATTTCACGTAAGAGTTTGGACATTCGCAGAATACGGGGCGAGTTCCCGGGGGCCGCATTGCGAAGTATGGATATTTCCTGATATCGGTGCCAGGGTTGTCCGGTGGCACGGATATCGGGGACATCCGAACCGCGCTCCTTGCGGCTGCTGCTCGTGGAGGACGACCGCGAGCTGGGAGACATGCTGGTCGAGGTGTTCGCCGACCAGGGATACACGGTCGACCTGGCGCTGGAGGGCCAGCGGGGCCTGCACCTGGCGCTGAGCCGCGGCTACGACGCGATGATCATCGATCGCGGACTGCCCGTGGTCGACGGCCTCGATCTGCTGCGCCGGCTGCGCCGGCAGGCGGTCATCGCGCCGGTGCTGATGCTCACCGCCTTCGGCGCCCTCGCCGACCGGGTCACCGGACTCGACGCGGGCGCCGAGGACTACCTGGTCAAGCCGTTCGAGATCGACGAACTGCTGGCCAGGGTGCGCGCCCTGCACCGCAGGAACCTGGACCAGGCCGCGCTGCTGCCGCTCGGCGCCGGCTGGCTCGACTCCGCGTCCAGCACCGTACGGCTGCCGTCCGGCGAGCAGGTGACGCTGTCCGGCCGGGAGTGCCGGCTGCTGCACGCGCTGGCGGCCCGTCCCCGGCAGGTGCACACGCGCACCTCGCTGCGGCAGCGGATCTTCGACGGTGCCAGGACCGAGTCGATCGTGGACACCTACGTCTACTACCTGCGCACCAAGCTGGGGCCCGGCGTCGTCCGTACCGTGCGGGGCGTGGGGTATCGCCTGGGTGAGCTGTGACGACCAGACGGTCCTTCGACCCGGAGCGGCGCCTGCTCATCCGGACCCGCCGCCGGATCACCGCGCAGGTGGCGGCCGTGTTCTCGCTGGCGGTCGCCCTCATCGGCGCGCTGGTTTACTGCGTCGTGGTGGACGAGCAGGATGCCACCGCCCGGCGCGATCTGGCCGTGGCCGCGATGTCGGCCCCGATGGACCACCCGCCGCCCTGCGTATGGCTGTTCGAACTCCGGGCGAACACCGTGCGCAGCTCCCCGGGGGCGCCGGAGAGCCTGCCGGTGCGCGAGACGCTCGACCGGGTCGCCGCCGACGGCCGCACCCGGGTCGAGGTCGCGGAGGTCGGCGGTCACACGTACCTGGTCCGTACGCAGCGGCGCGGCGACGTGCCCCTGCAGGCGGTGATGGACCTGTACTACCCCATCACCGAGCGGCAGCGGCTGCTGCGCACACTGTGCGCGGCCGAGGTCGCGGCCCTGCTGGCGGCGTTGCTGATCGGCCAGGTCCTCGCCCGCCGGGCGATCGCGCCGCTGGGCGAGGCCCTCGACCGGCAGCGCCGGTTCACCGCCGACGTCAGCCACGAACTGCGCAGCCCGCTGACCCGTCTGCACGTCCGCGCGCAGCTCGCCGCCCGGCGCCTGCGGCGGGATCCCGATCCCCTTCTCGTCGCGGGCGACGTCGACCGGCTGGTGACCGGCATCGGGCAACTGGGCGAGGTGATCGAGGACCTGTTGCTGTCGACCCAGCTCAGGCAGCGCCGCCGGCCGTTCGGGCCCGCGGACCTGGCCGCGCTGGCGGAGGAGTCGGCCGACGCCGAGGCGGCCCGCGCCGGGCAGCGCGGGGTGACCATCGACCTGCGCCGGGGTCCGGGTGATCACATCGTGTGCGGGGCGCCGTCCGCACTGCGCCGGGTGATCTCCGCGCTCCTCGACAACGCGCTCCGCCACACCTCCGCGGGCGGCCACATCTGGGTGACCGTGTGTTCGGGTCCTGAGAGCGTTCAGCTCAGCGTGCGGGACGACGGCGTGGGGCTGGACCCGCGTGACGGCGAGCGCCTGTTCGCCAGACACGTCGGCGCGCCCCACACCGGAGGTCTCGGCATCGGCCTGGCCCTCGTGAGCGAGGTGATGGACGCCCACGGCGGCACGATACACGTGGACGGGCGGCCGGGAGCCGGGGCCACCTTCACCATCCGTCTTCCACGGGCCGCGCCGGACCCCGCTCCGCGCCTTTCCCGGATCTTCCTGCCCTCGCAGGCACGGAGCGAGACGAACAGAACGCCGGAGGCGACCGCCTCCGGCCCCGGCGACGCGTCCCTGTAGTCCTCCGGGGTGTGCTCATGGGCGCGACAGACGGCCATCACCCGTTCGCGGGGCTCGGCGACGCGGCCGACGTGGTCGGCCAGGGCGCGGTTCCACCGCCGGTCGCGATGCTCCAGGTAGGCCTCCACCAGCGCGTCCTTGGACGGGTAGCACTGGTAGAGCCGCCTATGGAGAACGCGCGTTCTCTCGTTCGGGAAGGAGAGCACGATGAGCACACGTCCCCCGCTTCCGCCGTTCACCGAGGAAACCGCCAGGCAGAAGGTGCAGGCCGCCGAGGACGCCTGGAACACCAGAGACCCGGAACGCGTCGCGCTCGCGTACACCGAGGACTCGGTGTGGCGCAACCGCTCGGAGTTCCTGACCGGACGGGAGGAGATCGTCGCCTTCCTGCGCCGCAAGTGGGAGCGCGAGCGGGACTACGCCCTGCGCAAGGACCTGTGGACTTTCGGCGGCGACCGCATCGCCGTACGGTTCCAATACGAGTGGCACGACGCCGAGGGCCGGTGGTGGCGCAGCTACGGCAACGAACTGTGGGAGTTCACCGCCGACGGGCTGATGAGCCGCAGGGAGGCGAGCATCAACGACGTGCCGATCGAGGAGAGCGAGCGGCGCATCCGCGGCCCGCGCCCCGAATCCGAGCGCGGGGCCGGCCTCCCGCTCGCCTGACCGGCGGGGGCCGCCTGGTGCGGTGTCACCCGGCCATGCTGCCGAGGGACTCGGCGCGGAGCGCGTCCGGCGCGCAGGCGGGGCAGTCCGGCGCCGCCGGGTGCCGCGTGTAGACGTGCTGGTCCGGGGCGATGAGGTTGATCCCGGTGACGTAGCTGCCCGAGGTCGCGGGGATCCCGGTCAGGAACGCGATGACCGCCTGGGCGGTCAGGTGGCCGGACACTCCGGCGGAGGGGGCGAGGACGTCCGGCCCGCCGAGGTCGACGGGGATCCCGGGTGCGAGAGGGGCGTCGACGCTCGCGGTCAGGCACTCGTAGCACGGGCCGCCGGGAGTGAACGCCGCCACGCTCACCAGCGGGCCGTTGTAACCGCCGAGCGCCCACGGGATCTTCTCCGACAGGCAGGCCCGGTTGGCCCAGATGCGGATGCCGCCCCGGCCGGCCGGTTCGTCGGCGCACATCGCCACCGCGTCGAACCCGCGTACGAGGTCGAGCATGTCCTCCTCGCACTCGACGGCCCGGGCCTCCCCGGTCACGCGGACGGAGGAGTTGACCTCGGCGAGCCGGGCGACGGCCACGTCCACCTTGGGATTGCCGATGTCGGCCTCCCGATAGAGGGCCTGCCGCGTCAGGTTGGACAGCTCGACCAGGTCGTGGTCCACGCAGTGGATCTCGCCGACGCCGCACGCGGCGAGCGCCCAGGCCGTGTGGCTGCCGGTGCCGCCCAGCCCGAAGACGAGCACGCGCGAGCGTTTGAGGCGGACCTGCGCCTCCCAGCCGTGCTCGCGCGGCGCGAGGCCGCTGCCGCGGAAGAACGCCGCGTTGCGTGAGTAGCGCTCGAGTTCCCGCAGGCTGAACTCCTCGGGCCGCGGGCCGGCGGCGTCCTCCACGTATCCCGACGTCAGCAGGAGATCGACGACGCCGGCCGCCTCGGCCTCTGTGAGCCCGGGGAACGCGCGGAGCAGGCGGGCGGCGACCTCCTCCGGAGTCCTCGTGCCGTCCATGGCGTTCAGGGCCGCCCAGACGTGGCCGTCCGGATCGCTGATCTCCTGGGCGGCTCCGCCTATCCGGATCCGGTCGTTGCCGTACCTGTGCGGGCGGTGCTGGGCTTTCACTCGGGGCAACCGCAAGACGACCTCTCGGCATCGCGAGCGGGACAATAATCGACAGGTGGATCTTTCTGGAAGTGTCCACTCGTGTCAAGGCGAATGCCTAAGCAGCATCATCCCTGGATCCGGCGGCGACCGGTGCCGTGACCGTTAGCCGGCCGTTCCGGGGCGGGCGGCGCCGAACTGTTTTGTCGTACGGCTCGGCTACTTTCCGGATCATGACAGACCGTTCCCCCAACGGCGCGACCGTGTGGGCGCGACACAGCAGGCTGCGCGTGGTGCCGCCGGTCCAGCCGCGCAAGCTGGCGAAGGTCCCCTTCGTCGAGCTGGCGGACGGCCGGCTGCAGGGCGTGGTGTCGAGCGGCTCGGACATCGGCCGGGTCTACGTCTCCTCCATCGCCGCCGGCACCCACGACTACAACTGCAGCACCAACAACAACCGCCCCTGCGGCGGCCTGTACGGCTCGCCGTGCAAGCACCTGCGGGCCCTGGTCGCCGAGGCCGTCGTGCAGTACGGCGTCGGCCGCGTGTCCCGTTACCTGCGGGTCGAGGTCCCCGAGGGCGCGGATCTGGCCGACTGCCTGGGCGGCGCCCACGAGCCCGCCCCCGCCGCGGTCGTGTTCAGCCGGTTCCTGCGCCACCTGGCCTACCTGGAGGTGCCCGACACCACCCTGCCGATCCCGGAGCTGCACTGGTTCCCGGCCACGGGGACGGTGGGCTGATGCTGGCCGTACAGCTCGCCGCGCTGCTCGGCGGCGACTCGGGAAACGCCGGTGACGGGGCCGGGGAGGCGCTCGCGCTGCTCGACGGCTTCGACGACGCCCTGGTGCACGGCCTCGCCCGGCTCGCCGACGAGCGCGCCGACGCGGTGACCGCGCTGGCCGCGGCGTTCGCCGCCACCCCTCTCGGCGATCGGCTGGCGGAGGCCGCCGACGCGGTCGTGTCCGGTTCGATCACGCAGGAGCATCTGACGGCCCTGGCGGGCGGCCGGGTCGCGTTGTCCGGCGCCGTGCACGACGCCCTGCTCGACAGCCTGGACACGGCGTTGGGGCGGGAGCGAGCGGAATGGTCACCGGCGCCCGATGGCCCGGGGACGGCGGGCGACGCCGGCGGTCGCCCGGCCGCTCAGCCGGCCGGGAACGTGCTCGGCGGCGTCCGCTCCTGGCTGCGTGAGCTGGCCATCACCGGCTGGCGCGGCGTCGACCACGACCTCGTCACCGCGGCGGACCAGGTCGTCGAGGCCCTGCTCGGCGCGCCGGATCTGCGCAGGCTCGCGGTGCTGCTTGACGGCTTCGCGGCCGAACTGCGCGCCTCCTGCCCGATCGGCTCGGCGGAGCACCTGCCGGTGCGGCGCTGGGCGGATCTGTGGACTCGCGCCCTGCTGCTGTCGCAGGACGGCGTCCTGACCGGCGAGCCCCGGCCCGCCACCACGGTGTCGGGGCGGCTGATGGCGCTCGGCGTCGACGTGCACGAGCACGGCACCGCCGTCCAGTTCCAGGTGCACGCCGTCCTGGAACCCGCCGGCGGCGGCAGGTCCCGGCTGGTGCGCACCTCCGTCACGGTCGCCAAGGTCGACACCATCGTCGGGACGGCGCTGTGGAAGCTGGCGCAGCGCCACAAGGTGCTGCTTGCCGCGCTGGCCGACCGCCGCAGCGTCGAGATCACGGACATGCCCCTGCTTGACAGCGGTGACCTCGTCTGGGACGACGACCGCGCCTTCGTGAGCAAGCCCGCCGACCCGCTGGCGACCGCCCGGCTGTGCCTGCCCGGCGCACTCGCCCCGGCGGTGCCGCCCCTCGACCGCGTTCCCGTACGCATCGCAGAACCGGTGCTGGTGGAGGGTTACAAGGTCACCGAGGACGGCTCCTTGGACCTGGGCGGAACCGTCCTCGCCGTGGACGCGGAACGGCTGCCCGACTGCGGCCCGCTCACGCCCAGGCTGGTGGCGGCCTCGTCGGCGTGCGTGGGACTGGTCCGGTGGGACGCCGGCCGCTGGACGCTGCAGCCGCTCGCCGTGCAGGCGAAGGTCAAGCGGGAGGCGGTGGTGGTCGCCACCGGCGACTGGGCGCTCGGCCCCACCGACCCCAAGGCGGCCAAGGCCGAGGCCAGGGCCGCGGACGCGGTCACCGTGCTGCGGGAACGAGCCGGACGGTTGCTGCGACGATGAGCGACGACATCTCCACGACCGGCGAGGACGGTCTGACGAACGCCGACCGGAATCGGCGTCAGGTGCTCTACTGGCGGCTGCTCGCCCGGCTGTTCGACCACGAGGAGCAGCCCGCGCTGGAGACCGCCGGCGTCGCGGTCGTCGGCGACCTGGGCCTGCCCGCCGGGCTGCTCGACCCGGCCGTGTCGGTCGACTCGCTGGTGCAGCGCTTCCCCGAGCTGTCCGCCGAGTTCGAGACCCTGCTCACGCCGCACGAGCACGTGCCGGGCGGCGAGGTGCGCCGCGCGGCACTCGTCTCGAAGCTGCTGCTCAACGTCTTCGCCACCGGTTCGGGTGACGTCAGCGCCACCCAGCTCGCGACCTGGCAGCGCGACGCCGCCTGGCTCAAGTGGGCCCTGTGCGCGGGGCAGGCGCCTGGATCGGGAACGGGCGCGGCGCCGGGAGAGCCGGGCGGCGAATCGGCAGCGGAGGCCGAGACCGGCCACAGGAGCGGCCACGGTGCTGGGCCCATGGCCGGGTCCGGGCCGGGCACCGGGTTCAGGATCGGCGACGACGACCTGGCCAAGGCGCTGGCCGGCATCGAAGCCGACCTGGTCAGCCGCATGCGGCTGCGCGAGGTCCTGGCCGACCCGGCCCTGGCGCGGCGGCTCACGCCCAGCATGTCGCTGGTCGAGCAGTTGCTGCGCGACAAGGCCAACCTGTCGGGAGTGGCGCTGGCCAACGCCAAGGCGCTGATCCGCAGGTTCGTCGACGAGGTGGCCGAGGTGCTGCGCACACAGGTCGAGAAGGCCAGTGTGGGCGCGATCGACCGGTCCGTGCCGCCGAAGCGGGTGTTCCGCAACCTGGACCTCGACCGCACGATCTGGAAGAACCTCACCAACTACAGCCCCGAGGACCAGCGGCTCTACGTCGACCGGCTCTACTACCGGCGCACCGCGAGGCGTACGACGCCGGCCAGGATGATCGTGGTGGTCGACCAGTCCGGTTCCATGGTCGACGCGATGGTCAACTGCACCATCCTGGCGTCCATCTTCGCGGGGCTGCCCAAGGTCGACGTGCACCTGGTCGCGTACGACACCCGCGCGCTCGACCTCACCCCGTGGGTGCACGATCCATTCGAGGTGCTGCTGCGCACCCAGCTCGGCGGCGGCACCGACGGCACGGCCGCCCTGGCCCTCGCCCAGCCGAAGGTCGCCGACCCCCGCAACACGGTGGTCGTGTGGATCTCGGACTTCTACGAGTGGGACTGCCCCGCCGTCTACGCCGGGATGGAGGCGCTGCACCGATCCGGCGTACGGCTCATCCCCGTGGGCTCGGTGGACAGCGGCGGCCAGCAGAGCGTCAACCCGTGGTTCCGGCAGAAGCTCAAGGACCTGGGCACGCCGGTGATCTCGGGCCACATCCGCAAGCTCGTGTTCGAACTCAAGAACTTCCTCGCCTAGGAGACCCCCTCACATGACCAACGAGATGCTCCGCGCGCCCGCCGAGGTGAAGTACGCCGAGGAGCTCGACTGGCTGGAGTCCGTCGACGACGGCCCCAAGCCGTTCTCCTGGCGGCTCAGCCCCCGGATGGTCCGGCTGTTCGTGCTCGGCAGCGAGCGGTCCGACGGCCTGGACCGCGAGATCCCGCAGAAGTGGTTCGGCGACCGGAGCTTCGTCGAGCGCGCCATCGTGACGCTCGCCTCCGACCGCGGCCTGCTGCTGATCGGCGACCCGGGCACCGGCAAGAGCTGGCTGGCCGAGCTGCTGTCCGCCGCCATCTGCCGCAACTCCACCCTGGTCGTGCAGGGAACGGCGGGCACCACCGAAGACCACATCAAGTATTCGTGGAACGTCTCGATGGTGATCGCCAAGGGCCAGTCCCGCGAGTCGATGATCCCCTCGCCGATCATGACGGCGATGGAACAGGGCATGATCGGCCGCTTCGAGGAGCTGACCCGCGCCACCAGCGACGTGCAGGACGCCCTGATCTCGATCCTGTCGGAGAAGTACGTCTCCATTCCCGAGCTGGACACCGACAACACGGTGTTCGCCAGGCCCGGGTTCTCGATCATCGCCACCGCCAACAGCCGGGACCGGGGCGTCAACGACCTGTCCTCGGCACTGAAACGGCGGTTCAACTTCGTCCGCATCCCCGTGGTGACGAGCAAGGCCAGCGAGGCGGAGATCGTCCGCTTCCGCACCACCGAACTGCTGCGCCGGCACCGCATCGAGCTGGACGTGCCGCCCGCGCTCCTGGACATCCTGCTGCAGAGCTTCGCCGACCTGCGCGCCGCGGCGGCGTCGGCCACGAGCGAGGACGAGAAGCTGGAGTCGGCCCTGTCCACCGCCGAGCAGATCGGCGTGCTGGAGGACGCCATCCTGCACAGCCACTTCTTCGGCGACCGCACGTTGCGTGCCGAGACCCTGGGCGGCTCGCTGGTGGGCTCGCTGGCCAGGCGCGCCCCGGAGGACCTGGCCATCCTCAACAAGTACTGGCACGGGGTCGTCGAACCCCGCAGCAAGAACGACGGAGGCGAGTGGACGCGGTTCCTCGACGGCGGCCGTCAGGCGATCTCGACGCTGTCATGAGCACCTTCGACGCCCTGCGCGAGCAGCTTCTCGACGCCGCCGCGGCCTTCTCCGGCGGCGGGGACGCGCCGCCGTCCCGCACCCTGCCCGGCATCCTGTCCGGCATGGTCGACGACGTCGACCGCATGCTGCGCGAGGATCTGGAGATCTTCCCGGTGTGCCACCACTCGCCGGCCTCCGCCCTGGCCATGACCCGGCGGCTGCGCGACAAGCGGCCCAAGGTCGTCTATCTGGAGCTGTGCGAGGACCTGCGCCCGCTCCTGGACGAGCTGCGCAACTGCCGGCTGCCGGTGGCGCTGCAGGCGTTCGCCACCCAGCTCGACGGGTTCCCGCCCGGCTCCGGACCGCTCAGCGTGATCGCGCCGGTCACGGAGGCGTCGGCGGAGTATCAGGCCATCGCGTACGCGCTCGACACTCCCGGCGTCGAGATCGTGCTGGTCGACCGCTCGGTGGACCACGTCTTCCAGTGGCTGCCCCAGGAGACCGACGGCTCGGCTCCGCAGGAGTCAGGCGCGATCGAAGACGCGCAGGGCGACGAGGTGGCGTTGCATGGGGACGCCGTGGGCGTCGAGATCGGCGACCTGCGTCCGCGCTTCGCCGAGCTGGAAAAGCACCTGCTGCACCACGGCAAGGTGCGGCACTGGTCGGAGTGGTGGGACCAGTACGTCGAGCAGCCGCTGACCGGGGCCGACTACGACACCTACCGCCAGGCGATGGCGCTGGTCGGCAGCCTGTTCCGGCGGCTGCGCCCCGACGGGGACGACCGCCTGGCCGTCGACGAGGAACGCGAGCGCTACATGTGGACGCGCATCCGCGAGCACCTCGCGGCGTCGGGCGCCGACCCCGCCGACTGCCTGTACGTGTGCGGGGCCTTCCACGCCGTCAGCACGGTCGCCGAGTTCGGCCTGCGGTCCGAGGCGCCGCCGTACGCTATCGGTCCGCGCACGGGCACCCGCTGGCTCTACGGCCTGATCCCCTCCAGCCACTCCGCGATCGAGGCGCAGTTCGGCCTGGCCCAGGGCTCGGTGTCCATCGCCGCCGCCACCTGGGCAAAGGCGGTAAAGCGCGGGGGCGTCACGCCCTACCGGCTGGAGGGACAGCAGGGCGGACGCGGGAAGCGAGCCGCCAAAGCCGCCAAAGCCGCCAAGGCCGCACCGCCCGTCGCCGCCGAGCCGGAGGCCGACCGGCTGTCGGGGTTCCTCGCCACCCCGCCCGCGCTCGACGGCCTGGACGAGGACGAACTGCGTGGATGGTGCGTCGACATCGTGCGGCTGGCCCGCCGCAACGGCTATCTGGCCAGCACGGCCGACGCCATCGCCGTGTTCGAGACGTCGATCCTGCTCGCCGGGTTGCGTGGCCGGGCCAGGCCCACGCCGTACGACTTCGCCGACGCGGCCGTCACCTGCATCGAGAAGGACGTGGTGCCGGGCCGCCGGGACGTCCGCCGCCTGTGCGAGATCCTCCTGGGCGGCGACAAGATCGGGATGGTCGGCTACGACGCGCTGCCCCCGCTGGCCCGCGACGTGTACGACCGGCTGGAGCCCCTCGGGCTCGACCCGGCCAGGCGCACCCAGCAGCGGGTGCTGCTCGACCTCAAGGCGGATCCCGAGCTGGAGCCGTGCTCCGATCTGCTGTGGACGCTGCGTTACCTGCTGCCCGACGGCGCGATCCGGCCGATCATGGGGGCGCGCCGCCTCGGCGAGCGGCCGATCCAGGAGAGCTGGGACGTCGCGCTCGGCCGGCACCAGCGGGAGATCATCGAGCTGGGCTACGAGGGCGTCACGGTCGAACAGGTGCTGGAGCAGCGGCTGCGCCGCACGGCGTGGGACCCGCAGGCCACTGCGGGAGTCGCGCTCGCGGCCGTCGAGGACGCCATCCTCTACCTGGGCGGCCGCCGTCTCGCCGGCGAGCTCGGCGCCCGCGCCGTCGAGTTGCTGGCCGCCGAGCGCACCGTGGACGACGCACCCGAGGTGCTGCGCCGGATCAGGCGGCTGCTGACCTACTACCGGGCGAGCGAACCGGAGCTGCCCGCCTGGTGCGAGGACTTCGTCACGGCCGGATACGCCCACTACTGCACGCTGCTGCCCACCGCCTTCGCCGACGACGACACCGGCGTGCGTCAGGTCGGCGCGATGCTCGGATTCCTGTTCACACTGGAGAGCCTCGCGCTGTCGCTGGGCTGCGACCGGGCCCAGCTCGAACTGGCCGTACGGCAGTCGCACCCGCGGGCCCCGGCCAAGGTCGCGCTGCTGTGGGCGGCGCAGACGCAGCTGGGCCTGCTGACCAGGGAGGAGCTGCGCGCCCGCTGCGACGAGCTGCTGGCCAACCCGCTCGTCGTCCCGGCCTATCCGCTCTATGTGAGCGGGTTCGTCCAGGCGCTCGAACCCGTCCCCGGCCTCGCGCCGTTCGTGGTCGAGGCGCTGTCGAAGGCCTTCGCGCGGTTGCCCGATCCCGTCCTGCTGCCGTGGCTGCCCACGTTGATCACAACGTTGCGCCGGCACGCGCCGGAGCTGGTCCCCGTGCTCGTCCGGGAGGCCGGCCGGACCTTCCCCGGCGCTCTGGCCGAGCTGGACACCTGGACCCCGCCATGGGAACGGCCGGCCGCACCGGCGCGCAAGGCCCGGGCGGCAGCCGCGCCGAGCGGGCCGGTGTCCACGCTGCTGGCCCGGCATCCGCAGGCGTGCGACGCCGTGGCCGCGCTGCTCGGCTGCACGGCGGAGTGGGGGAGCGCCGAGCGGGAGAACGGCGGGGTGGCGGCCCTGCTCGCCCGGCACCCGGCGACGACCGGCGCGGTCGCGGCCCTGCTGCGCCTTTGACGACGCTCGCGTTCACCCGGTGGTGGCGTCGGCGAGCAGGGCGGGGACGAGCGAGGCGAGGACGGCCTGGTCCTCCTCGCGGCGGGGGGCATACTCGGTGATCCCCAGGCCGGCCAGGGGAAAACGGGCCGTCAGCGCGCGTACGGTGTCCCGCAACGTCGCGACGGACAGACCGCCGGCCTCGGGGTAGCTGAGCGACCCGAACTCCTCGGGATCGAGAACGTCGAGGTCGATGTGGATGTAGACGGCGGTGCCCCCGGCGGCGACGACGGCCGGGACCAGGATGCCGGGGTCGGCCGTCAGCTCGGGCACGGTGTGCCAGGTGAGGCCCGCGTCGGTGGCGTAGGCCAGCTCCGCCGGATCCAGCGCGCGGACTCCGGCGAGGATCACCTGCCGGGGGCGCAGAGCGCGCGACGGGACCAGATCGGGATGCCCTTCGCCCAGCAAGGTGCGCAGGACCATGCCGTGGAAGGCGTGCGAAGGTGAGGAGCCGGGTGTGTTGAGATCGCCGTGGGCGTCGAACCAGACGACGACGAGCCCGTCGCCGTGTCGCGCCAGGGCGGCCGACACCGGCTCCACCTCCACCCCGCAGTCGCCGCCCACCGTGACGACCGTGGCCGCGCCGCACTCGCCGAGCGCGGCGCGGGTGCGGTCGGCGACGGCGGTGAGGACGTCCAGGGCCCGGACGCCGTCCCCCTCGGCGCCCGGGGTGTCCGGAACGGGCACCCGTACGGCCCTCATGGACGGTTCGGTGGACGTCACCAGGGAGGCCAGCCGTTCGGCGCCGAGGGAGAGGAGCCGGGCGTCGTCGACGCTCGACCCCTGCCACTGGGGCACCTGAACGACCGCGGTCGGAAGCACCGTCCGATCATTCCACGTCGACGTTCACCCGGCAGGGGCGGTGCCCGTCGTGCCTGGTGTCACCAGCGGCCCGGTCAGCGGGCACCCCGGGGGAGGGGCGGGAACCATCGGCGCCGATCGGAGGCGCCACTGCGGCGTCAGGAGGGGCGTCGCGCGGCAGTGGCCACAGGCGAGCGCCGTCCGACGGCCCGTGCTCCTGGCCGCGAGCCGCGGCCTGCCGCCGGCCCCAGAGGCGTTCGCCCCGGAGTCTCTACCAGTCGCCGTCGCCGCCCTCGTCCTCGTCGTCCTCGAAGATCTCTTCGACGATCTCGCCGGCCACCAGGCCACCGACGATCCCGGCCGCGCCGGCCGCGGCCACCGCGCCCCAGCCGGGGCCGCCGCGGTGCTCGTGGTGAGGGTGGTGGTCCTCGTAGTGGCCGCCGTGCCCATAGCCGTGCCCGTGGTCCCCGTGCCCGTAACCGTGACCATAGCCGTGCTCGTAGCCGCCGTGGTGGTCACCGTACGGTGCGCCGTGGTGGGCGCCGTACTGAGTGAGCCCGGTCAGCCAGCGGTCGATCTCCCCGGGCCAGTCCATGCGCGCCGCGTCCTCATGACTGACGCGGAAGCGGCCGATGGCGTCGCCGGAGTAACGGCCGGCCCGCTTGTCGGCCTCCAGGATCACCTCCAGACCCGCGGGGTCGGCCACGAAGGTGAGCTCGGCCTCTCCCACCACGCCGGCGTGCCGCGGGGGCGGGTAGAACTCGATCTCCTGGTAGAACGGCAGCTCCTGGCGTACGCCGTACAGGTGGCCGGCCTCCAGGTCGGCCGACTTGAAGGCGAAACCGAGTTGGAGGAACGCCTCCAGGATGCGGCGCTGCGAGGGGAGCGGCTCGACGGCGATCGGGTCGAGGTCGCCCTTGTCGACGGCCTTCGCGATGGCCACCTCGGTGCGTACGCCGAGCGCCATGCCGGTCAACCGCTGCCCGTCGATCTCGCTGATCGGGGTCTCCCACGGCACCGGGATCTGGAAGGGAATGCTCCGGTTCTCGCTCTGCCGGAGGGTGAACGGACCGGACACCCGGGCGCGGGAGAACTCGCCGAGCCCCGTGCTCTCGCCGTCGCCGTGCTCGATCTCCACCCCGGCGACCATGCCGAGAGTGATGTCCTCGATCTCGGCGTCGAAGTCGCCGCCGGACAGTCTCACCTCGCCCGTGAGCACGCCGCCCGGCCGGACTCGTGGGGTGGTCAGTACGGTGTCCACCGAGGGGGCGCCCACCCCGAGAGCGCCCAGCATCCGCTTGAAGACCACGTGTTTCTCCCTGTCGTCGGTCGATGAGGTGTGTCAGCCGCCCACCTGAACGATCAAGAGCCGTGGCCGGGTTCCGGCCGCAGGTAAAGAGTGGCCTTCCGGTGGTCGGCGCGCCCGGCAAACGGTCACGCTCAGGGATTTCCGCAAGTTTGTCGCCGATTTTGCCCAAATGGGCATGTTCGGGATTGTTCTCCATTTGGCTCGCCTACACGGGCGAATCTGGCGCAGTTTGACGGAGGCGGGGAATCGGCGTGGAGACCAGTCCGGCACAGGCAGAGGTTGTGGCGACGGGCCGCGCGCCCCGGAGCAGGGCCGTCATGTCGCTGATCTCCCTGGCGCTGGCGGCCGTGCTCATCTCTTTCCTGCCGCACATCACCGGAGTCACCTGGGGGCAGCTCGACGAGCGGCTCGTGCGGGTCGGCTGGGGCGCGATGGCGGTGCTCACGGCGCTGTGGCTGGCCGGGCTGTGGGCGTACTCCAACGTGGTGAGCGACTCCCTGCCCGGGTTGAGCAGGCGCCGGGCGATGCTGGTCAACTGCGTCGGCAGCGGTGCCAGCAACGTGCTGCCGTTCGGCGGGGCCGTGGGCGTGGCCATGACTTTCACCATGATGACCAGGTGGGGCTTCGGACGGCGGCCGGTGGCGGCCTCGACGGTCGTGACGGGTGTGTGGAACCTGCTGTCCCGCTTCCTGCTCCCCGCCGTGGGACTCGTCTGCCTGGTCGGCGCGGGGTACATGCCGGACCGCCGGCTGGCGGCGGCCGCCGGGGTCGGCGGCGCGTTGCTCATCGGCGTCGTCGTCGCCATGACGGCCGCCCTCCATCGGGAGGCGGTGGCCGACCTGCTGGGCCGGGGCCTGGATCGGGTGGTCCGGTTCCTGCCGCTCCGGCGGAAGCCGTGCCTGCGAGACTTCCTGCTCGACCTGCGTCACTCCACCATCGAGATCACTCGTACGCGGTGGCCCCGGCTCACGCTGGGCATGGTCGCCTACATGGCGCTGCAGTGCGTTCTGTTCATCGGATGCCTGCACGTGACCGGCGCCGAGGTCGCCATCCCCGAGGCGGTCGCGGCCTTCGCGATCAACCGGGTGCTGACCACCGCCGTCATCACTCCGGGCGGATCGGGGATCAGCGAGTCGGCGACGGCGCTGGCGTTGATCGGCTTCGGCGTCGCGCCCGGGGCGGCCACGGCGGCGGTGCTGCTGTTCTGGTTCTTCGCCCACCTGATCGAGATCCCGGTCGGCTGGTTCGCCTGGAGCATCTGGTCGCTGACCGCACGGGCACGGTCGTGAGCACGACCGATCGCGAAGGGCCGTCATCGCGGCTGTGTAGGGCGAGTCGCCGTTCCAGGCCGTCGAGGAGTGGCTTCGAGCGCCGGGGTTCTTTCTCCTACCTCTTCACCGCGCTACCTCTTCATTGCGCGGCCGGAGGGCGTGGCCCTGGCACACTCCGCGACCGGTGAGCGCGTCCGGGTCAGCCGGTGGACACCCAGGCCTGCGGCGGCCAGCACGACCAGGCCGGCCACGACCAGGAGGCCGACCCGCCCGGAGACCCGCTCCACCAGCTCGTACGAGCCTCCCGCGGCGTACCCGAGCCCCACGGTGCCCGCCCCCCAGGCCAGGCCGCCGGGCACCTCGAAGGCGAGGAATCTCGCGTACGGCAGGCGTCCCATGCCGGCCAGCATGGGGACCAGGGCGCGCAGCAGGCCGACCCAGCGGCCGAAGAGGACGGCCCACCCGCCGCGCCGCCGCAGGTAGCCCTCGGTGCGGTCCCATCGCTCCGCGCTCACCCGGCGGCCCAGCCGGCTGTCGCGCACGCGGGGCCCCAGCCGCCGGCCGATCCGGTAGCTGATCGAATCCCCGGCGACCGCGCCCACGCCGGCCACGGCCATCATGAGAGGCAGGCTCACGTGCCCCGTGAAGGCGAGGAATCCGGCCATCAACAGGGTGAGCTCACCCGGCACCACGAGCCCGATGAGCGCCGCCGTCTCCGCGCAGGCCATCAGCCCGACCATCAGGTAGGCCCACGGGCCCGCCACCGCCATCAACTGGTGCAGCCCCTGCGTCATCGGATGCCCCCCGCCGCCGCGATGACTGTCTCCCCACAATGCACGTCACATGGGGAACGCCAGTAGCTCGCGGCGGGAAAACCTCGGTAAGCGTCGAGGCCGCAGGGAAAACGTCAGATGGTGCCGGAGAACGTGTCACATCGTGCGGGGGCGCCCGTCTTGTATCCCGTGGTGAACCATTTCACCCGCTGCCGTGAGCTTCCGTGCGTCCACCCCTCGGAGTCCACCCTGCCCTGGGCGCGCTCCTGGATCCTGTCGTCGCCCACCGCGGCCGCGGCGTCCAGGGCCTCCTGGATGTCCGCCGCGGTGAACGGGCTCTCGTAGAACCCCGTGTCGACCGCGTTCTTCGCCCACACCCCCGCGTAGCAGTCCGCCTGAAGCTCCAGCCGTACGGAGGCGCTGTCCGCCCCCTGGCTGTCGCCGCCGACCCGCCTGGTGGTGCCGAGGAGGTTCTGCACGTGGTGGCCGTACTCGTGACCGATCACGTACGCCTGGGCGAACGGCCCGCCCTTGGCGCCGAACTGGCTCTCCAACTCCTCGAAGAAGCCCAGGTCGAGGTAGACCTTGCTGTCGGCCGGGCAGTAGAAGGGGCCGACGGCCGAGCTCGCCTGGCCGCAGCCGGTGCTCACGGCCTTGGTGAACAGGACGGTCCGCGCGTTGCGGTACGGCTGCTTGCCGCGCTCGGCGAAGGCGTCCCGCCAGTATTTCTGGACGCTGTTGACCACCCCCACCACGCGGCACTTCTCCGACTGGTCCGCGTCGCTGCCCTTCTTGCACTGTGCGCTCAAATCCCGGGCGGTCGGATCCGAGGCCGGACGCGCGCCCGTGGACCCGCCGGACGAGGAGCCTCCACCGCTGAGGAGGTCGGCCGGGTTGACGCCCAGGAGCAGGGCGACGACCAGCGCGACGACACCGATGACGCCCCCGCCGATCGCGAGCCCGCCGCCCGGGAACCCTCCGCCGCCCTCCTCCACCTGTGACGCGTCGAGATCCACGTCGTCGCGGAAGTCCATCGCGCCCGCCTTCCTGTTCCGGGGCCTGCCACGCCCTATGATCCCCGACGGCCGCCGCTCGCTCATCCGGCGCTCCGCCGGCAGAAGTGCCCTTTCTGGACATTGAGGGATAAATACGCACGAAGCTCACGATTGTGTTGCGCTTTGCGGAATTGCGGGCGTTGTGACCTAGTCGTTCCTGATTCGTAACGGATGACCAGAATGAGGCGATAGTTCGTCTTTGCTTCAGTCTCTTCACGCACGTCGTTCACTCGCGAGATCCACTGTGACCGCTCGAGACCGCGCCGCTTTATCGGCGCTTTATGCACCGTGATGGAAGGGACTGCACCTGATGCAGCCAGTGGCAGCGAGAAAGCTGCTGGGAGGCCTGAGGAGGCGAGGGCGTCTCGCCGTGGCCGCCGTGATCGCCCTGGTCGCGACGCTGCTCGTCAGCGGCGTCGTGACGGCGGCGCACGCCGACCCGGACCCGGTAACAGCGGGTCGTGGACGCCCAAGCCCGACGCCGACCGGTTCCCCCACCCCGCCCGCCCTCAGCCCCGCCGACGGCTCGTACATCGAGGGCACGGTCAAGGTCGCGGCGGTTCCGGCCGCGGCCGGTGACAGCGTCACCGAGCTTGCCGTCGACGGCGCCGCTCTGAACGCCACCCGTACGGTGGGCGTGTCGAGGCTCCGTTTCGACGTCGGCTCGAACTCGACCGAGGCGCGATACCACAACTACGTGCTGGTCAACGGCGTCTACCGGAGCGACATCGGCGACCTCGTGAACGAGCGGGCGACCATCGAGATCCCGAACGAACACCTCGTCAAGGGCGAGAACACCATCGAGATCTTCGCCGGGACGATCCAGAGCTCGTGCGGCACCAACTACGACGACTTCGTCCTGTCCGACGTGGGCCTCGAACTGCTCGGTGAGGTCGCGGACGGGGAGGACAACCCCTACACCCTGTCCTTCGGCGACGGCAACTGCGGCTCGAACACCGCGCTGCTCAAGCAGGCCACGCTGAAGTTCTTCGTCAAGGGCGACCCGCGGGGCACCACGGGTCTCGCCACGGACCTGGACACCACGACGCTGGCCAACGGCGAGCACGCCGTCACCGCCAAGGCCGCGTCCGGGGCCACGGTCAAGCACACCGTGACCGTGAACAACGCCCCGGCCGGGGCGCCCCGGCTGCTGCCCACGGACGGCACGCTGGTGGCACGCACCACGCCGATCCACGCGACCGTGCCTGCCGCCGGCGCGGGCGGCGTCTCGTCCCTCACCGTCGACGGCGCGGAACCCGCCACGAAGGCCACCCTGGGCAACGGCGCGGCGATGTTCAGTTTCGACGTGGGCGCGGACTCGATCGACGACAAGTACGACGACTTCCTGCTCGTCAACGGCAAGCGCATCGACCTGGGCGGCACCTGGGCGGGCCGGCGCGTCACCGTCGCCGTTCCCGCCCGGTTCCTGGTGCCCGGCGGCAACACGGTCAAGGTCGTGACCGGCGACTGGAAGGCGTCCTGCGGCACCGACCGCGACGACTTCACCATCGCGAACCTCGGCCTCGCCCTCGACGGCGCCACCGTGACGGGCCACGACGTCAAGCCGTCCTACGACCTGGGCGACGGCAACTGCGGCAGCAGCCAGACCGCCCTCCGCGAGGTCGAACTGCGCTACACGATCGACGCCCCGGCGGTGCACGTCGTCCGGACGCTCGGCTCGGGTGACGCGACCCTCAGCTTCACCGTGGGCACCAACTCCATCGAGGCGCGCTACCAGAACTACCTGCTTGTGAACGGGCGGAAGGTCGTGCTCGACGGCGACTTCGTGAGCCGGCGGGTCGACTTCACCTTCCCGAACGAATACCTCGTGCCCGGCTGGAACACGATCGACTTCGTGACCGGCACCTATCCGACGTCATGTGGCAACAACCGCGACGACTTCGCGATCTCGAGCATCGCCCTCACCCCGGTGCGGGGCACGGCGACCGGTCAGATGCTCAAGAGCTCCTACAGCATGGGCGACGGCAACTGCGGCGACAACGTGAACCTGCTGACCGAGATCGACCTCGAGTTCCTCGTGGACGCCCCCGCCGGGGGCCTGAGCGCGGATCTCGACACCGCCGCGATCAAAGACGGCAAGCACACCGTCGCCGCGACCTCGACCACGGGCGAGACCGCCACCCGTACGCTGATCACCGACAATTCGGCGCCCGAGGTCGCCACGAGCGTCCCCGCCGCGGGCGAGAAGATCACCGCGTCCGTCGTGCTGGACGTCACGCTGGAGGACGCCTCCGGCGTGGTGTCCGGTCCGGACGTCACGCTCGACGGGCAGGCGATCGCGCTGGGCGCCCAGGTGGGCCCCGGACTGCGGCCCGGTTCGCACACCCTCGCCGTGACCGCCGCGGACTCGCTCGGCAACACCGCCACCCGGGAGGTCTCGTTCGAGTCCGCCGGCATCCCGGACGCCCCCGCCGAGCTCACCCCGGCGTCCGGAGCCGTCGACGCGTCGGGCTCCGTCACGCTCTCGGCGAAGGTCGCCGAGCCCGGTGGCGGCGAGGTCAAGGCGACGTTCTCCGAGGCCGACATCCTGACCCCGAACCAGGCGTTCCAGGGCGTAGCGGAGACCGTTCCCACGACCCTGAGGGTGCCCGGCGAGAAGAAGGTCGAGGCCGCCGGGCTGGAGCCCGCCGACGGCGCGACGCTCGACGCGCCCACCGGCCGGGACGTCACCTACCAGCGGTACGACATCCAGGTGAAGGGCCACGTGGACGCCCCGGTCCTGCGCTGGGAGGGTGTCATCGACCCCGAGCGCCTGGTCTCGCTGCGGGCGTGGAACACCCAGACCCGGGCGTGGGATCTGCTGACGAGCTCCCGCGGCGCCGCCGAGGGCCGGACCGCGCTCACCGCCGTCGTCGGCGAGCAGTACGTCGACGGGCAGCAGGTCCACGTGATGGTGACGGGCGAGGACCCGTTCGCCGACGACATCGACCCCGGTGACCCGAACGGCTTCGCCGATCCCTCCACGTACGACTTCTCGATCGTCCACTTCACCGACACCCAGTATCTGTCGGAGGGCGCGGTGGAGCAGGAGACCGCCGAGGAGCGCGCGGTGTGGGAGTCCGCGTACGCCGGGATCGTCAATTGGATCAAGGACAACAAGGACCCGCGCAAGATCTCGTACGTCGCGCACACCGGCGACCTCATCGAGAACAACATCCGCAAGCCCGCGGACGAGGCCACGCGGCGGCAGGTCGTCGGCGAGTTCGAGGTGTCGTCCAAGCAGCAGCGCGTCCTGGACGAGGCGAAGATCCCGAACGGCGTGATCGCGGGCAACCACGACAACCAGTCGGGCACCGAGGACGGGCCGGAAGCGATCTACAACACGTACTACGGCCCCGGCCGCTACCAGACGGCGGCGCAGGGCTGGCAGCACGCCGAGTACGGCGGGCCGTGGAAGGACGGCGACAACCAGAACCACTACGACCTGTTCTCGGCCGGCGGGCTGGACTTCGTCGTGGTCGGCCTGTCGTACGGCGTCACGCGAGAGGAGGCCGAGTGGGCCGACTCCATCTTCAAGCGGTTCCCCGACCGCAACGGCATCCTGCTCTCGCACGACTACCTCGTGCCGAGCACCAACCCGGACGGGCGCGGCGCGGGATTCTCGGCGCCGGACGGCTCGATGCTCTACAAGACGGTGGTCGAGAAGAACCCGAACGTCTTCCTCATCCTCGCCGGGCACGAGCACGGCGTGGCCACCAACGTGAAGCCGAAGGTCGGCCAGGTCGGCAAGGGCGTCGTCGAACTGCTGGCGGACTACCAGTTCTACACGGTCTCGGCCGACCGCCTCGGGCTCACCCAGGTCGGCGGATACAACCCGGACGACCAGCTCCAGTTCGGCGCGAGCTTCTTCCGGCTGCTGCAGTTCAACGTCAAGCGGGCCGAGCTGACCGTGGACACCTACTCCCCGCTGCTGAACGACTTCGGCGCGGGCGAGTTCGACCCGCTGCGCCGTTACGACGGTCGCGAGGACAACATGGTGCTGCCGGTCGATCTCACCACCCGCACGACGAGCTTCACGACCGACTCGCTGGCGATCTACAAGCCCATCCGGGTCATCGGCACGAGCACGGTCCCGTCGGGTCAGGTGGCCTCGGTGACCTGGAAGCGTCTCAAGGGCGACACGGCCTACGCCTGGTTCGTCACCGCACGCTCCACCGGCGGCGGCGTGACCGCCTCCGAGCCGAGCGTCTTCGTCACGAAGGACGAGCACGGCCGCCCCGGTAAGTGGGGACCGGACTCGCCCCTCTACCGCTGGTTCCAGCGCAGGTAACCGTCATCGCCGCCCCGGACCCCGCGTCGACGTGGGGTCCGGGGCGGCCTTTCCCTCGAACCCCGGACCTCCTCGAAACCTGGAGCACGAGACATGTCTCGCAGGCTGTCCGCCGCCGTTCTCGCTCTCGCCTTCGCCCTCGGCGGGCTGATGGCGTTCTCCGCTCCGGCGGCGGCGCACAACGCGACCACCAAGGCGCATGCCACGGTGACCGGAACGGGCGCCGACGTCAGAGTCGTGCTCGACCTGGAGTACGACCTCCTCATGAAGTCGGCCTGGCTGTACGCCGAGGCGTACGACGCGAAGGAACGGGCCGAGCAACTCCGCCAGCTCAAGAAGAACCACGCCGCCGTCGTCGACTACGTCACGCGCCGCTTCGCCGTGGTGTACGGCGACACGCCCTGCACGCCCACGCCGGTGGGCGACGCGGGCGTGCGTGACCGCGACAACGCGGCCTACGCGGTGCTGACCCTCGACTACCACTGCGCGGGCGACGGCGGGGGAGGACACGCGATCTCAAGCGCGCTCTTCCCCGACGCCGAGAGCTTCGTGCACAGCACGGAGACGATCGTCGGCTACACGCTCGACGGCACGACGGGTTCCGCGGTCCTGACCGCCGGGAACCCGACGCTGCGGGTCGGCGAGCACCGGGCCTCGCACCAGATCGGGGAGTTCTTCCTGCTCGGCGCCGAGCACCTGCTGTCCGGCCTCGACCACATCTTCTTCCTGCTCGCCCTGCTCATCGGCGCGCGCCGGCTGCGGGACGTCGTCGTCACGGCCTCCGCGTTCACGGCCGCCCACAGCATCACGTTCCTCCTGGCGGCGCTGGGGATCGTGGACGTTCCCGCGGGGATCGTCGAGCCGGTCATCGCGGTGTCGATCATCGTCGTGGCCGTCGCCAACCTCCTGGGCCGCGACGAGGACAAACTGGGCAGATGGCGGCTGCCGATCGTCTTCGCCTTCGGCCTGGTGCACGGGCTCGGCTTCGCGAGCGCGCTGGACATCGACGAGAAGGGGTCGTGGGAGCTGCTCCTGTCGCTGCTGAGCTTCAACGTCGGCATCGAGGCGACCCAGCTGCTGATCATCGCGGTGCTCTTCCCGCTGCTGGTGCTGCTGCGCCGTACGTCCGCGGTGCGCTGGGTGACCACCGCCATGTCGGTCCCCATCGTGGCGGTCAGCCTCTACTGGTGCGTCGACCGGATCACACCGTCCCTTTGATCGGGTCCTCTGACGGAAGCCGGCGATGATCTACCGGCGTAGGGTGAGCCCGTGACCGATCCTCACCTGGCGCCCAACTGGGCCTCGTCGGCGCTGCTGACGATCGACGTGCAGCGCGACTTCCTCTCCGACGCGCCGTACGGCGTAGCCGGCACCAGCGAGGTGCTGCCGCAGATGGCCGAGCTGGCGGCGGCGTTCCGGCGTGCCGGCCGGCCGATCGTGCACATCGTCCGCCTCTACCACTCCGACGGCCGTGACGCGGACCTCGTCCGGCGGTCCCTGCTGGCGAGTGGAGCCCGCATCGTGATCCCCGGCAGCGCGGGCAGCGCCCTGGCCGCACCGCTGCTGCCGCCCGGCGCGCCTCCACTCGACGCCGACCTGCTGCTCAGCGGCCGTCCGCAGGTCCTCGGCGCGGGGGAGTACGCCCTGTTCAAGCCCCGCTGGGGCGCCTTCTACCGGACTCCGCTGGACGAGCTTCTCCGGGAATGGGGGGTGGACCGCTCGTCGTCGCCGGGTGCAACTTCCCCAACTGCCCTCGAGCGACGCTGGTCGAGGCCAGCGAACGCGACTACCGGCTGGTCCTCGCCGAGGACGCCGTCTCCCGCCTGACGGACAGCGGCCGCGACGAGATCGAGGGCCTGGGCGTCACCTCGCGGGCACCGGCACGATCGCCGCCGCCCTGCCGTCCTGACCCCGTCCCGCGGCAGCCGTACGTCCGGCCGGGCGGCTTCGTGACGTGGCCCGCACCGTGGTCGAATCGTTCATCCACCTCCTTCCGCTGAGGAGACGAAGACATGAACGATCGATCCCTTGAGGAGACCAGGGAGTTCTTCGCCGCGAAGGCGGCCACCTGGGAGGAGAAGTATCCCGACGACGGCCCGGCTTTCGCCGCCGCGATCGCCGAGATGGCCCTGCCTGCCGGAGGTCTGGTCCTCGACGCCGGGTGCGGCACCGGCCGGGCGTTCCCCCTGCTGCGGGACGCGGTCGGGGCCGCCGGACACGTGGTGGGCGTGGACGTCACCCCGGAGATGATCCGGTCGGCCCGCGAGCGCGGACGGGGTGAGTTCGGCCGGCTGCTGATCGCCGACGTCGGGCGGCTTCCGCTCCGCGACGGCGTGGCCGACGGCGTGCTGGCCTCCGGGCTGATCTCCCACGTTCTCCAGCCGGTGGCCGTGCTGTCCGAGCTGGCCCGGGTGACCCGCCCCGGCGGGCGGCTGGCGCTGTTCCACCCCGTGGGCCGTGCGGTGCTCGCGGCACGACGCGGCCGCACGCTGACCCCCGATGACGTACGGGCCGAGCACAACCTCCGCCCCCTGTTGGACACCGCGGGCTGGACCCTGCTCGCCCATGACGACGCCGAGGAGCGCTATCTGGCGCTGGCTCGCAGATGAGAGAGCGATGCCCTGAATGACAGAGCTTCTGCGATCGAATAGAAATCCAAAGGTCCGCAATTGCGGCGTAAGGTGGTGCCTGTGACGACGTTCCGGATCAGCGAAGCGGCCGCGGTGCTCGGCGTCAGCGCCGACACCGTACGGCGTCTCGTCGACGGCGGCCGGCTCGCCGCGCACCGCGACGAGAACGGCCATCGCCTGATCGCCGGCACCGACCTCGCCGCGTTCGCCCGGGCACAGACCGAGGCGGACGAGCGCACCGGAGTCTCCTCGGCGCGCAACCGCTTACGCGGGATCGTGACCGAGGTGATCAGGGACGCGGTGATGGCCCAGGTGGAGATCGCCGCCGGGCCGTTCCGCGTGGTCTCGCTGATGAGCCGCCAGGCGGCCGACGAGCTGGGCCTGGAGCCGGGGGTGATGGCGGTGGCCGTCGTCAAGTCCACCAACGTCGTCGTCGAGATCCCCGACCACGCGCGCGTCGCGAGTCAGTAGAAGGAGCTGTGGTGCTCAGACGTCTCTCCCTGGCCGCCGTCCTCGCCTCGGTGTTGAGCCTGGCGGCATGCGGCTCCTCCTCCTCGGACACGGCCGCTCCCGCGTCCGGCGCGGGGAGTTCGTCGTCGCTGACGGTGTTCGCCGCGGCGTCCCTGACCGAGACGTTCACCGAGCTGGGCAGGCAGTTCGAGAGCACCCACTCCGGCACGAAGGTCACCTTCAACTTCGGCTCGAGCGCGACGCTGGCGCAGCAGATCACGCAGGGCGCCCCCGCCGACGTCTTCGCCGCCGCGAGCCCGGTCACGATGAAGACGGTCACCGACGCCGGGCTGGCCTCCGCGCCCACCGTGTTCGTCAAGAACACGCTGCAGATCGCCGTCCCCCAGGACAACCCGGCCAAGGTCGAGTCGCTCAAGGACCTGACCGACCCGAAGGTCAAGGTCGCCCTGTGCGCCGAGCAGGTGCCCTGCGGCGCCGCGGCGGCCAAGGCGCTGGACGCGGCCGGGCTCAAGGTCACCCCCGTCACCCTGGAGCAGGACGTCAAGGCGACGCTCACCAAGGTCCGGCTCGGCGAGGTCGACGCGGCGCTCGTCTACCGCACCGACGTGATCGCCTCCGCCGGGAAGGTCAAGGGCATCGACTTCCCCGAAGCCGACCAGGCGGTCAACGACTACCCGATCGCGGCGCTCACCAAGGCGCCCGCACCCGATCTGGCCAAGCAGTTCGTCGATCTCGTGCTGTCGCAGCAGGGCAGGGACGTGCTGACCAAGGCCGGTTTCCAGGCGCCGTGACCGGGCCCGTACGAGCGCGGGGCCCGCGGGCGCGCATGCCGTGGCCGCTGCTGGTGCCCGCGCTCGCGGGGCTGGCCTTCCTCGTCCTCCCGCTGGCCGGGCTGCTGGCCCGCGCCCCGTGGGCGACACTGCCGGGACGGCTGGCCGAGCCGCGGGTGCTGGAGGCCCTGCGGCTCTCCCTGGTGACCGCGACCATCGCGACCGCCGTCTGCCTGCTGCTCGGCGTGCCGCTCGCCTGGCTGCTGGCCCGTACGACCCTGCCGGGGAGGCGGTTGCTGCGCGCGCTGGTCACCGTGCCGCTCGTCCTGCCGCCGGTCGTCGGCGGCGTCGCGCTGCTGCTGGTGCTCGGCCGCCGCGGACTCGCCGGGCAGTGGCTGTACGACGCCTTCGGCGTCTCCCTGCCCTTCACCACCACCGGAGTCGTCGTCGCGGAGGCGTTCGTCGCCATGCCGTTCCTCGTCATCGCCGTGGAGGGGGCGCTGCGCGCGGCCGACCAGCGCTACGAGGAGGCCGCCGCGACGCTGGGCGCCTCCCGCTGGACGGTCTTCCGCCGGGTCACCCTGCCCATGGTCGCGCCCGGCGTGCTGGCGGGCGCCGTCCTGTGCTGGGCCCGCGCGCTCGGCGAGTTCGGGGCGACCATCACCTTCGCCGGAAACTTCCCGGGCCGCACGCAGACCATGCCGCTGGCCGTCTACCTGGCGCTGGAGACCGATCCGGACGCCGCCATCGTGCTCAGCCTGGTGCTGCTCGCGGTCTCGGTGATCGTGCTGGCCGGGCTGCGCGACCGCTGGGTGGGCGCGGCATGAGCATGCGGGCCCACCTGGTCGTCGAACGTCCCGCCTTCCGCCTGGACGTCGAACTCCGGGCGGCGGCCGGTGAGGTGGTGGCGCTGCTCGGCCCCAACGGCGCGGGCAAGACGACCGCGCTGCGCGGCCTCGCCGGGCTCACCGCCCTGGACGGCGGGCGCGTCGAGCTGGACGGCGCCGAGGTGCACCACCTGCCGCCGGAACGCCGCAGGATCGGCGTGGTCTTCCAGGACTACCTGCTGTTCCCGCACCTGTCCGCCCTCGACAACGTCGCCTTCGGGCCCCGCTGCCAGGGGCTCGGCAAGGCCGCGGCCCGCCGGGTCGCCGCCGAGCTGCTCGACCGCGTCGGCCTCGCCGGCCACGCCGATGTCCGCCCCGGGCGTCTGTCCGGAGGCCAGGCGCAGCGCGTCGCCCTCGCCCGCGCGCTGGCCGTACGGCCCCGCCTGTTGCTGCTGGACGAGCCGCTGGCCGCCCTCGACGCCCACACCCGGCTGGAGATCCGGGCCGAGCTGCGCCGCCACCTGGCCGATTTCGGCGGCGCGACCATCCTGGTCACCCACGACGCGCTCGACGCGATGGTCCTGGCCCACCGGCTCGTGGTGATCGAGAACGGCGCCGTCGTGCAGACCGGCACTCCGAGCGAGATCGCCCGCCATCCGCGTACGGACTACGTCGCCCGCCTCGTCGGCCTCAACCTCTACCGGGGCGAGGCCGACGGGAACCACGTCGTCGTGGGCGACGTGCGCTTCAGCAGCGCCGAACGCCTGACGGGGCCCGCCTTCGTCGCCTTCCCGCCGTCCGCCGTCGCCCTCTACCGGACCCGCCCGGACGGCAGTCCCCGCAACCTGTGGCAGGCCGTCATCGACGGCATCGAACGGCACGGAGACAACGTCCGCGTGCACCTCCACGGGCCGATCCCGCTGGCCGCGGACGTCACCCCGGCGGCCGCGGCCGACCTCGACCTCACCCCCGGCCGGCGGGTCTGGGCCGCCGTCAAGGCCACGGAGACCCACGCCTACCCGGCCTGAGACGGAGCCATGGCCGGCCGGGCGCCCGCGGTTGATCTGCCGGTCGTGTACGTCTACGCCCTCAATCCCTGGTAGCCGGGCCCACCGGGTGCGGTCGTCACACGCAGTACACCTGCCGGTAGCTCTTCGAACCGTCCTGGTTGGTGAAGACGTACAGGTCGTACGCCAGACCGAACGGCGGCTGGACGGTGCGCACGTACTGCCATCCCGCGGGAGCCTGCTCCGGACAGCGTGGCCCCGGCAGGGGCCACCACTCGTAGGGGGCGGCCGCGGAAGAGTGCGCCTGCGCCGGCGCCGCCGCCTGGGCGGGGGCGGCGGCGAGCATCCATCCGAGGACCAGGATCGCGGTGATCGTGACTTTCTTCATGACGCTCCTTGTGAATGCCGTAGCGAAAAGGGTCAGGATCCGGCGAAGTACTTCTTGGCACCCTCGTGGAGGAGCACCGGTTCGGTTTTCGGCCCGTTGTCCCGGGAGATGTTGCTCGCCTCGGGGTGCACCTTGATCAGGTCGGCCCGGTGCTCGAAGAGGATCCTGGTGAGGTTCTCGGCCAGATCGGCCGGCATCTTGTCCGAGACGACCAGCAGGTTGGGCACGACGATGGTCCCCACGTCGGAGGCGGTGCCGTACACGTCTTTCCGCAGCGTGGCGGCCTGGTAGGTCGGACCGTACTTGGCCTGCAGCGGGGTGAGCAGGTCGTCGATCGGGACGAAGACGATCTGCTCCTTCAGATTCGTGACCAGGTCGGTGATGCCACCCGTGGGCAGTCCACCCGACCAGAACAGCGCGTCGATCGTGCCGTCCTTGACGCCCTGCACGGTCTCCGGCAACGACAGCGACTGCTTGTCGATGTCCGACGCGGGGTCGAGCCCGGCCGCTTCCAGAAGCCGGAGTGCGATGGTCTCCGTGCCGGAGTTCGGGGAGCCGACGGAGACCCGCTTGCCTTTGAGGTCCGCGATCGAGTGGACGCCCGCGTCCTTTCTGGCGAGCACCTGCGTGTAGTTGGTGTAGATGCGGGCCAGAGCCCTGATGGGCTGAGGACTGGAGAAGGCCCCCTTGCCGGTCGCCGCGTCGCTCGCCGTGTCCGCCAGACTGAAGGCGATGTCCGAGTCGCCCCTGACGACCCGCTGGATGTTCTCGACCGACGCCCCGGTGGCCTCGGCCGTCACCTGGTAACCCGGCAGCTGTTTGCTCAGCAGGTCCGCGTAGCCACCGCCGAGCTGGTAGTACACGCCAGTGGTGTTTCCGGTGGCGATGGATAATCTGCCGTTCTTATACAGATTTCCTCCTCCTGGGTTCTGGCGCTCGCCGCCGCACGCGGTGAGAACCAGAATCAGGCCTGCCACGACGGCACCGATACGGGTCACAGATCTCATGAATCTCCTTTCACGCCGGGGGAGACCCTGCGGCCGACGGGACGCCGCAGAAGCAGGTGGACGAGGAGCGCGACGGCCAGCAGAGCCACTCCGATCGCGACGGTGGCGGGTTCGAGATAGAGGAGGACGATCGCGGCGCCCGCGGACAGCACCCTCTCCGGCCAGCCGGCCCGCCGGATCATCCAGCCTCCCGTCGCCGCTGCGAGTGCGGCGACGGCCAGGGCCGAGACGGCCAGCGCAACGAGCACCTCCGGCAGCGGGGCCTGCCAGAGCAGCGCCCGGCCGGCCGGAGCCAGCACGAACGCGAACGGAACCAGGAAGGCGGGTAGCGTGTACTTCCAGGTCATGATCATCGTTTTGATGGTGTTTCCACCGGTGATGGCGGACGTGGCGACCGCCGCCAGCGCGGTCGGCGGGGTGACCTCGGACAGGACCGCGTAGTAGAAGATGAACATGTAGGCCGTTTCCGGCCCGATCCCCATCGTCTGCAGGGCGGGGCCGATGATGACCGCCGCGATGATGAACGAGGCGGTCACCGGTACGGCGAGCCCGAGAATCAGCACCGCCAGCGCCGCGACCACCGTCGTCGCGACCACGTCGCCCCCCGCGAGGTCGACGATGATGCGGGAACCCTTCAGGCCCAGCCCGGTCAGGGTGACCACCCCGACGATGATGCCCGCGGCGGCGGTGGTGGCGGCGACGGGCAGGACGCCGAGCGTGCCTGCCGACAGGGCCCGGGCGACCCGGCGCGGGCCGAGCCGGTGCTCACGGTCGAGGAAGGACAACAGGAACGCGAGGACGGTGGCGTAGACGACCGCGCGCAGCGGTGAGACGTCCAGCGCCATCAGGATCACGATCGCGAGCAGCGACGAGAAGTGGTAGCCGAACCTGGTCAGCAGCCGCCATGCGGAGGGTGTCTCCACGTCGATCTCGCGGGTGCCCAACCGGCGCGCGTCGATCTCGATCGCCAGGATGATCCCGAGGTAGTACAGCACGGTGGGCACGGCCGCGTAGAGCAGCACGGTCAGGTAGGAGGTCTTCAGATACTCGGCGATGATGAACGCGGCGGCCCCGAGCGTCGGCGGTGACAGGATCGCCCCGATCCCCGCGGCCGCGAGGATGCCGCCGCCGCTCTCCCGCGGGTATCCGGCGCGGCGCAGGATCGGCCAGGCCACGCTGCCCAGCGACACGGCGGTCGCCGTACCCGATCCGGACACCGTGCCGAGCAGGAAACCCGCCAAGGTGACGGTGCGACCGGCCGCGGCGGACGAGCGCCGGAACGCCGCGAACGAGATGTTGACGAAGAACGCTCCCGCTCCGGAGTACTCGAGTACCGCCCCATAGATCGCGAACAGCACGATGTAGGTCGCGGCCACGTCCAGAGGTACTCCGAACAGTCCTTCCGTACCCATGTAGAGGTGGGTGAGGATGCGGTCCATGTCGTAGCCGTGGTGTCCGAGAGCCCAGTCGACCGGCAGGTAGCCGCCGTAGTAGGCGTAGCCGACGAACACCAGGCAGATCGCGGGCAGGATCGCCCCCACCGTGCGCCGGGTGGCCTCCAGCACCAGCAGCCCGCATCCCGCGGCCATGACCACGTCGAGGGTGGTGGGCTCGAAGGTGCGGCGGATGAAGTCGTCGAAGCCCAGCAGTGGGTAGGCGCACACCACGAGGGAGAGCCCGGCCAGGATCCAGTCGGTGACGCCCGGGTTGTCGCCGCGCTTCTCCGTCGTCTCGGTGGCGCCGCCGGGCCGCCGTAACCACCGGGGCAGGCGCGCTCCCGGACGGTAGGACAGGAATGTGAGCGGGAGCACCGCGGCGAGGAAGCTCATCCGGTACGGCAACACCTGCATCGGGGCGAAGACCGTGTAGAGCACGTAGAGCGACACTCCGAGCGCGACGGCGCCGATGAGGTGTGCCAGTGGCCCGCTGATGCGGCGCGCCGGCCTCTCCTCGTCGTACTCCGCGATGAGGTCCTCCGCACTACGGGCGGGCGCCTCCTCGTCTCCCTCGCCCTCCGGTGCGCGGCGTGCGGCGTTCGGCGCAGCCGATGTCACGTTCCCTCCCGATGCATGCCCTGCTCATGGGGACGGTCCCCGCGCAGGAGTACTCCTCGAAGGAACGGTAAATACGCCGGGACGTGAATGAAGGACCACCGGGGAGCATTTGATGAACACTTAGGGAAGGCGCCGGCGGCGGCCCGCCGTACAGTCGGCTATCACGGCCGGCGGAAGCGGCAGGCGAAGTGCCCCGAGCTGCGGCCGCATAGGGTAACCCCGTCGCCTGCCGCGTATCTGTGCAGGTCACTAAGTCCCTGGCGAGGCCAGTCTTAAATTTACCTCAAGAGATCGAACCACTCGTGGATCGAGCTCTTGCCCGACTTGTACCTTCACTTCCGTCCGCTCCGTCAGTGGACATTACGAGGAGGGCTCATGGTTGCCTTGGTAAAGCCTGATGTTCCTTCCCGGGATTCGGCCGAACCTGGCGCCGGAGTTAACAATCCCGGCTTCACCCCTATCGATCTCGACCAGGTGCCCGAGGTTGAAAACTTCCTCCGGGGACTGGGAGTCGGCGATTTTCAGCGTGATTCCGTGACGGCGCCGATCGGCCGGAACGACACCTGGGCCGGCCTCACGGAAAGCGGCCGGAAGGTGTTCGTGAAAAGGCTGGAAGGGCCACAGGACGACGTTGCGGGCAGAATGCGTCGCATGCTCTCGTTCGAGAAGTTCATCGGACTGTTGAAGGGCGACGCACTGCGGTCTCCGGCGTTTCTCGGCATCGACTTCGACGCCCGGCTCGTCGCCTTCGAGTTCATCGAGTCCGGCGTGAGCGGCGCCAAGCTGATGGTCGACGAGACCTTCCACGACACGCTGGCCCGAGCGGCTGGCGAGGCGATCGCAGCGCTGCACGAGGGCGTGCCGGCGGAAGGCGAGCGGTTGGACGCGTCCACGCCCGCACTTCCTTCCCTCCTGCTGCGGCAGGGGGTGCTGCTCGAGGCGTTCACCAATTTCAGCTTCGCCGAAATCGAGGTGTGGCGGCTCCTGCAGAACGACGCGATGTTGACCGACGCGATAGCGGAACTGTGCCGGAAGGAGAGCGAGGCCCCGAAGGTCCCCGCACACTGCGACCTTCGCGTGGATCAGTTCATCATCGCACGCGATCTCGTTTACATCACCGACTGGGAGGAATTCCGCCTGGCCGACGGGGCGCGCGACGTCGGCGGTTTCGCCGGAGAATGGCTTTACCGGTCCGTACTCGACATCGTGACGTCTCGCGGTGATTCGGCGTTCGTCGATCTCGAGTTGGACCATGAGGCGGTGCTCCGGCGGGGCGCCGAGAAAATCGCGCGGCTGAGGCCGAAGGTGCAGCAATTCTGGCGGGCCTATCTGGGCGGCCGGGAAAAGGTGGACGCGGAATTCGCCGAGCGGGCGACGGCGTTCGCCGGCTGGCACATGCTGGACCGGATGATCGCCGCCAGTCCGCGGCAGAACCGGATATCGGGCATCGAAAAGGCCGCGGCCGGGATCGGGCGGAAGATTCTCCTGGAGCCGGCCAAGTTCGCCGCGACGATCGGGCTGGGAGAGGAAAAGTGAAAACGATAGACGTTCTCCTGCCGCCGGCGCTGACGTCCGCGTTGGACGGTATCCGGGTTTCCGTGGACACACTGACCGCCACGGTGTTCGACCGGGAAATCACCGCGGACAATCCCCGGGAGCTGCAGTCGCTGCTCGCCTCGACGCTCTACGAAGTCCTGCACGCCGGGCTGCGGAGCGAGCTGACCACGATGCCGAGGCAACTGCGGGAAGCGCGGTTCGAACAGGAACTGGCCGCCGCCGTGCCCCATTCGGAGACGACGGTACGGGCGCAGATCTGCCCCGTGCCGGAGCCGGCGGCCGGAGCCGAGCAGCAGGTGCTGGTCCGGCTGAACGGCGTGCGCGTCTGGGCGCCGCGGGACGCGGTCCGGACGGCGGAGCCGTGGGCGCCCGGCCAGGAGATCACGCTGGCGGTGCCCCCGTCGCGTCCCGCGTTGTCGCCGGGATTCTTCCTGGTCGACGGCTCCGCCGGAGGCCCGGAGTCGGCCGAGACGCTGCGGCTGTATGTGCATCTGCGCGACCCGGAGAGCGCGCCGTCCACGTGGGGGCACGTGCTGACCCATCTGGAGGAGCGCCGGGTGCGCTACCGGGCGAAGGTGCTCTCCTCGGCGCTCATGTACCCGCGGCGGGACGCCCTGGTCGTCTATCTGGAGGCCGAGGCGTGGCAGATCGTCCCCGGTCTCGCCGAGGCGGCCGGTGAGGGCCCGGGGATCGGCGAGGAGGTCTCGGTCTTCTGCCAGAGACTCGGTCCCGGGGTCGCCGTCGCCTGGGAGCCCGACGATGCCCGGCCGGTCATGCGCGGGCTGAGCTTCGGGCAGCACCGCGCCGGCGTGCTGGCGCAGGCCCTGCTCGACAGCGCGAAAGAGGGTGCCGCCCTCGGCGAGAAGCTGCTCGAAAGGTTCGCCGAAAGCAACATCGATCCGGCAAATCCGGCTCGTAACCGCACCTCGCCCTTGGTGCGGTCCCGAGAGGACGCACTACTGCTCTGAAGCGATTACAGGAAGTGAGTGCACGCGCTTCCTGTTTTGGCTTCAGCGATCCGAAAACAGAAAGGGATGCCCCATGAACAGCACGTCGATGATGGAGCTCGTCGCGGGCTACGACACCTACGCCAGCGCCGCGGAGCTCAACCTGGGAGCGAGCGTGGACGCCCCCGCCACCTCCCCCGTCTGCGCCGTCTCCGTCGCCGTCAGCGCCGCGAGCTCGTGGTACTGCGTCAGCGCCTCCGTCGGCGCCAGCGCCGGCGCCACCTACAAGGTCGGCTGCTGAGCCGCCGCCCGACTTCCCGCTTCTGATCAGTCAAGGGAAGAGAGAGGAGGTGATTCGGATGAAGGAGACGATGTCGATCGAGGAGCTGGTCGCCGGCTACCGGTCGTACGCCGACGTCGCGGACCTGAACGTGGCCGCGGCGGTTGACGCCCCCGCGACCACCCCGTTCTGCGGGTTCCTCGCGAGCTTCGCGTTCAGCTACATCACCACGAACGGTCCGGGCTGACCGTCCAGGTGAACAGCCGGCCGCGGTTCCGCAGCACGCATCTGCGGAACCGCGGCCGGTGTGAAAAAGCCTACCTGGCCGATGAGAAGCGGTGGCGCGGAATACCCGACAGCAGTAATGAGAGGCGTCAATGACGACAAACGGATCAAATGTCGAGTCTCTGCTCGACATGGCCGATCTGGTGCGGCCGAACGCGGTCCGGGTCGCGGCGGCCCTGAAACTCGCCGATCACCTCGCCGAGCACCCGATGACGGTGGAAGAACTGGCGGAGCGGACGGACAGCCACCCGGTCATGCTGGGGAAGCTCCTGCGTTACCTCGTCGACCTCGGCCTTTTCCGGGTGGACGACGCGGAGAAGTACACCGTTTCCGAGCTGGGAGAGCCGCTCCGGCGGGACTTCCCGCAGAGCGTCGGCCAGTTCCTGAGCGCGGAGGGATTGTTCGGCCGCATCGAGCTGGGACTTGTGGGTCTTCTCCACTCGGTGCGTACCGGCGAGCCCTGCCACGCGGCGGCCTTCGGGCGCGAGTACTGGGACGAGATCAACAACGACCCGGCCTTCCTCCCGGCGCTGGAGGCGGAGGGTACGACCCGGATCGGCTGGGACGCGGAGCTGGTCGTCGACGGCTACGACTGGACCGGCGTGAGCCGCGTGATGGACGTGGGCGGGAACAACGGGACGCTGCTGATCGAGCTTCTCACCCGGCATCCTCACCTGCGCGGCACCGTGCTCGACCTGCCCAACCTCGCCCACATCGCACAGCGGCGGATCGAGCAGGCCGGCCTGGCCGGGCGGGCCGAGGCCCGCGCGGGCAGCTTCTTCGACCCGCTGCCCGGGGGTCATGACGTCTACCTGCTCTCCGGGATACTCGCGGACTGGAGCGACGAGCGGGCGATCACCATTCTGCGCCGCTGCGGGGAAGCGGCCGGGCCCGAGGGGAAGGTGCTCCTGGCCGAGATCGCCCTGGTGGTCCCCGCCGCCGCTCCGGGCGCGGCCCGTACCGACCTGTTCATCGCCGCCACGGTGCCGAATCCGGTGCGGAGCGTCGACCGGCTGCGCGAGCTGGGCAGATCCGCCGGGCTCCGGGCCACCTGGGAGGGTCCGAGCACCCCGGTGCGATCCCTGCTGGAGTTCTCCGCGGGCGGCGACGCCGATGAGGACGTCGGGGCGCCGCGGGAGCACGCAGATGCTTGAGTTCGACGGGCTGACCAAGAGCTTCTCGGACAAGCGGGTGCTGCGCGGGCTGAGTTTCACGGTCCGGCCCGGCGAGCTCTTCGGTTTCTGCGGGGCGAACGGCTCGGGCAAGACCACCGCGATGCGGATCGCCCTGGGCGTGCTGACCGCGGACGGGGGCCGGGTCCGCTGGAACGGCAGAGAGATGGACGCCGGCATCCGCCGTCGCATCGGCTACATGCCGGAGGAGCGGGGGCTGTACGGGAAGATGCGCCCTCGCGATCAGCTCGTCTACTTCGCCAAGCTCAGCGGAATCCGTCCCGACGTCGCGGCGCGCCGCGCGGACGAGTGGATCGAACGGCTCGGCGTGAGGATGGGACCGAAGGATCCGCTGGAACGGCTGTCGCTCGGCAACCAGCAGCGGATCCAGTTGATCGCCGCGCTGATCGCCGACCCCGATGTGCTGATCCTGGACGAGCCCTTCTCGGGCCTGGACCCGGTGGCGACGGACGCGATGGCCGGCGCGCTGACCGAGTTCAGCCGCCGCGGCGTGCCGGTGCTTTTCTCCAGCCACCAGCTCGACCTCGTCGAGCGGCTCTGTGACAGGGTGGGGATCATCCGCGACGGCGCCCTGGTGGCGCAGGGCACCGTGACCGAGCTCAGGCGGGCCACCGATCGGCGTCAGCTGGAGATCGCCCTGGCCGGTGCGCCCGAGCACTGGGCACGCACGCTGCCGGGAGTCGAGGTCGTCGCGGAGCAGGGGAGCAGGGCCACTCTGCGGCTGCGACCGGAGACCGACCCTCGTGAGCTGCTCGCCGCCGCCCAGTCCCTGGGCGACCTCGAATACTTCGGGTGGCACGAGGCCTCGCTGGCGGACATCTTCCGAGAGGCGATGACGACGTGACGGCGAAAGCGACCAACGCCGACGTGACGGCCGAAGAGACGCCGTCACGCCCGCCGCGGCAGGACGGGCCCCAGCAGAACGGGCCCCAGGAGAACGGCCCGGGTGAACACGGCACGCATGAGTACGGCGCGGAGCAGAACCGGCCGCTCTCCGGGTTCGCGCTGATCAGGACGATCGCGCACCGCGAGATCGTCACCCAGCTCCAGCGCAAGGAACTGTGGGTCTCGCTCGTCCTGATGGTCGTGGTGTTCTGCGCCTCACTCGGAGTCCAGGCCCTCTTCTCCGACGACTCCCGATCCTCCAGGCTCGGCGTCGTCGGCGGGCGGCCGGAGGTCGCCGCGGCGCTGCGGGCCCAGGCGGTCGAGCCGGTCCCGTACGGCACCGCCGACGAGGCGCGCACCGCCGTCCGGAAGGGCGAGGTGGACGCCGCGCTGCTCGACGGAGACGAGGTCGTCGTCAAGGAGAAGCTGCCCCGGGAACTGGCCGGACCAGTGGGGGAGGCCCATCGCGCGGCCGTCCTGACCGATCGGCTGAAGAGCAGAGGGCTCGGCGAGGCGGATATCCCGGCGGTGCTGAACGTGGCGCCGCCGAAGGTGACGGCGCTGGAACCGGACGCGGAACGCGGGGATCAGCGCACGATGACGGCCGCTGTCGGGGTCATGGTGCTGTTCTTCCTGATGTTCATGTTCGGCCAGGGGATCGCCCAGGGCGTGCTCGAGGAGAAGGCCAACCGCATCGTCGAACTGCTGCTGGCGAAGGTCCGGGCGTGGCATCTGCTGGCGGGCAAGGTGATCGGCATCGGGGCGGTCGCGCTCGCGCAGATCATCGCGATCGTGGCGAGCGGCGTGACTGTCGCGTTGCTCATCGGTCTCGTCGATGTTCCCGAGGACGCCGTCGGGATGGGGGCGCTGGTCGTCGTCTGGTTCATCCCCGGCTACCTCCTCTTCGCCACGCTGTGGGCGGTGGCCGGGTCGCTGGTCTCCCGGCAGGAGGACATCCAGCACGCGGCGGGTCCGGTGAGCTTTCTGCAGACCATGAGTCTCCTCGCGGTGCTCGCGCCGTTCTCGGGCGCCAACGACACACTGACCCGGGTCTTCTCGCTCGTTCCGGGGCTGTCGTCCTCGGTGATGCCGGTCCGGATGGCGACGGAACAGGTGCCGTGGTGGGAGGTCGCCGTCGCGGCGGTTCTCACCCTGGTGGCGATCGCGGCATTGCTCCGGGTGGGGGCCCGGATCTACAGCGGGGGGCTCCTCCAACACGGCGGGATCGTCAAGGTCCGAGCGGCCCTGCGCGATTCCCGGGAAGGTGGGATCTCATGAGATCCGGCAAAGGCGCGGATCCGGGCAGGAAGCTCCCAACCGGCGAGCTGAAGATCCTGCGTGGGCTGTTCGCCGGCAACCGCGGTCAGGCGGTGGCCGTGGGAGTGCTCGCGATCCTCTCCACTGCGGGCACCCTCGTGCTGCCGCTGGTGGTCGCGAAGCTGCTCGGCGCCGTCCAGCGGAATCAGAGCGCGACCTGGCCGGCGGTGGCGATGGCCGGGGTCGGCCTGGGCGCCGCGCTGGTGGGCGCGCTGGCGGCGTATCTGCTGGCGCGGCTGGCGGAACGCTTGATCTGCCGCTTGCGGATTCAGACCATGCGCAAGTCACTGGCCCTGCGGTTGCTCGACGCCCGCCGCGAGGGTAGCGGCAATCTGGCGGCCCGGCTGACGGCGGACGTGTACCAGCTCAAGGGTGCGATCGACATCGGGCCGATCCAGCTTCCGATGGCACTCGTCACCCTCGCCGGCACCCTGATCATCATGGGCTTCCTCGATTGGGTGCTCCTCCTGCTCACTCTGGGCGGCTTCCTGATCGCTCTGTGGATCATCGCGATTGTGATCATCGGACTGCGGCGCAACTATCGGGCGCTGCAGGAGCACCTCGGAGCGCTGACCCAGCAGTTCGTCGCCGCCCTGGACGCCTTGACGATCATCAAGGCGTACCGGGCCGAGGAGCGGGTGACGCGGGAGCTGGGCGACCAGGCGGAGCGCCTGGCCAAGATCGGCATCCGGAGCGCCCGTATGGAGTCGCTGATGGTCCCGGTGATCAACCTGGGGCAGCAGGTCGCGCTCCTGACCGTCCTCGTCGGAGGCGGGGCGCGGTTGCTCTCCGGTGAACTGGCCCTCGCCGACTTCGTCGCGTTCCTGCTCTACCTCCTGCAACTCACCGCGCCGCTGATCTTGGCGGCGTCCGGGGTCTCCAACATCCAGGCGGGCGTGACGGCGCGCGAGCGCTTCAACCAGCTGTTCGCACTGCCGGCGGAAGACGACGCGGACGCGGCGGCGGAGACGGACGGCCAGGCCTTCGACGCCGGGGCGCCGGCCATCCGGTTCGAGCAGGTCACCTTCTCGTACGGCGACGAGCCGGTGCTTTCCGGTGTGGACTTCACGGTGCCCTCTCAGGGGTTGACCGCGATGGTGGGACTCTCGGGCGCGGGCAAGTCCACCATCCTGGGGCTGGTCGAGCGCTTCATGACACCCGAATCCGGCCTGGTGCGCGTCTTCGGGCGGGATGCGAGCCGGCTCACCACGGCCGAACTGCGGGGCCGGATCGCCTACGTGGACCAATCCTTCACGCTGCTGCGCGACACCGTTCGCGCCAACCTGTCTCTCGGGCACGACGACCCGTTGCCCGACGAGGTGCTGCTGCGCGCACTGGCCAAGGTCGGCCTGGACGAGGAGGTCCTGCGCCTGCCCGGCGGGCTGGACACGGTCCTCGGCGGGGACAACGACCTGTCGGGTGGCCAGCGTCAGCGCCTGGCCCTGGCCAGGGCCGTACTCGCCGACGCCCCGCTGATCCTCCTGGACGAGCCGTCCTCGCAGCTCGACAGCGTCAACGAGGGCAAGCTGCGTGAGGTCGTGGACGAGCTCGCGAGAGACCGGTCGGTGCTGGTCGTCGCGCACCGCATCTCGACTGTCCAGCATGCGGACCAGGTGATCGTTCTCGACCGGGGCCGGGTCATCGCCACCGGAACCCATCTCGAACTGCTGAGGAACTGCACCGAGTACGGAGAGCTGGTGAGCGGGCAACTGCTGCGGTCCCCCGAGGTGACGTTCGCCGGGACGAAGGGGGCCGGCGGATGAGACGAGACCTCCGGCTCGCCGGCGCCGGGGCCCGGGAAGACGGGCGCGGACCGCAGCCCTCGCGACATGGAGCGTGACCTGATGACCACCTTCTCCGTGCTGGTGCCTTTCATGCCGACCAGGCCCGACCAGACGGTGTCCCTGGCGGCCCTGGTGCAATACAGCGCCGCACATCGGCTCTGGCAGGGCCAGTCGCTGATCGTCGAGCCGCACCAGACGTTCGCCCACGCCGCCGCCCTCGGCTTCCGGGTGCCCTTCGGGACGGGGGTGACGCTGATGCCGTTCCGGCACCCTCTCGAGGCGGCGCTGCAGGCCCGGTCCGTGGCGGTCACGAGCGGCCAGCCGACGGTGGCCGGTTTCGGCCCGGGCGCGAAGGTCCTGCAGCAGAACATGCTCGGCGCCCCCTACGCCCGTCCGCTGACCGCGGCGCGCGAATACCTCACCATCGTCCGCGGGCTGCTCGCCGGGCAGGCAGTGGAACTGGAGGGCGAGTACTTCTCCTGCCGCGTCCACATGGGCTGGGAGCCCGTCCCCCTGCTCGAGGTGGGGCTCGGGGTGCTGCGCCCGGCGATGGCGCGGCTGGCCGGGGAACTCGCCGACGTCGCCATCACCTGGCTCACTCCGCCGGCTTACGTGCGTGACGTGATCGTGCCCGCGCTTCGTGAAGGCGCACGGGCGGCCGGGCGGCCGGAGCCGCGGATCGCGGCGATCGTACCCGTGGCTCTCGGCAGATCCGATCGCGATCCGGTCGATCTGGTGCTGGCGGGCAACACCGGTCACCTCTCCCTGCCGCATTACCAGGACATGCTGCGCAAATCGGGAATCGAGGTCGACCCGGACGATCTCAGGGTGACGGCCAAGGGCGTGCTGGCGAGCAGGGCTTTCGTCGGCGGCGACCCCGACGAGCTGCGGGCGGGGATGGAGGAGTACCGCGCGGCGGGGGTGGACGAGATCGTGCTCAACGTCACCGGCGTCTGCCAGCTGTACGGGCTGCCCGCCGCCCTCGCCGAGCTGGACACCCTGCTGAAAGAGGTGGCGGGGTGACCGTGCGGCCGACCGATCACGCGGGTGTTCCCGAGATCGGGATCACGCGGCTCCTGCTGGTCGTCACCGGATCGACCGCCGCGGCCGACGTGCCGTTCTGGGTCGAGTGGTTGCGCGGTTCCTACCCGAAGCTGGAAATCCGGACGGTCCTCACCCGCAACGCCCGGCGTTTCGTGACCAGGGCCGCGCTGGCCGGCCGGAGCGGCGGCGAGGTGCTCCTCGACGAGTGGCCCGACGAGGAGGTCAGAGCCAGGCACGTCGAGTGGGAGCAGTGGGCGCAGGCCATCGTGGTCTATCCGGCCACGTTGAACTTCATGGCCCGGCTGGCCCTCGGTCTCGCCGACACGCCCGCGATGCTCGCCGCCCAGTGCGCCACCGCGCCCGTCGTCCTGGCGCCCGCGCTGCCGCCGAACGGCCTGGACAGCGCCGCCTACCAGGCGCACTGGACGGCCCTGCAGCGCCGTCGCAACGTGGCCGTGGCACCACCCCGGCGCGGCCTGAGCGCGACGACCGGCCGGGAGGACGCCTGGGTTCCCGCGTTCATGCCCGACGTCCTGACGCTGGTGGAACAGCGCCGCGCCGAACTCGCCGCCGAGTCGCAGACCGCGCCGCCGCCCGCGGTGGCGTCCCTCGCCGGCCGGATGCGGACGTGACGGCGCCCGCCGCTCGGGCGCCGGTGGAGGCGTTCGGCACGGCACTGCTGCGGACGACGATCTCCGTGGCCGGGGAGGGAGGGTTCGTCTGGACCAGATCCCCGGGACCGCTCGCTCCGGCGCCGTTCTCGCCCATGACTCCGGAACTCGCCGCCCGGATGGCGGCACTCGACGTGAACGGCGTGGCCAGACTGGTGCCCGGCGAGCCCCGGGGGGAGTCCCGGGTGTACCACGTCGCGGGTGAGGAGTCGGTCGCCGACCACCTCCTCCGGGACGGCGTCCGTACGGACCTGGCACCCGCGTTGCGCGGCCTGGGGGCCGCGCTCGCCGCGCTGCACGCGCTGACGTCGGTGGTTCCCCTTCCGTCGACGACCTCACGGGGGCTGACCCGGCTCGACGACTGGCTGAGAGACCGGGCGCCCCAGGCATGGGCCGCACAGGCGGGCGCGATTCTGCGCGACCGGCTCGGCCCGGCGCGCTGGGACAGGTTGCGCGACTGGACGGCGCGGGCCGCCGGCGTCGACGCGGTGCTGGCTCACGGCGCCCCCGGCCTCGGATCGGTGGTGTTCGACCCGGCTTCCGGCATCGCCGAAGTGCTCGTCGGGGAGGACCTCTGCGCCGCTCCGCGGCAGACCGATCTCGGCTGGGCGATGGGCGAGCTCGTCGAGCTCTCCTGGCAGCTCGGCGGAGATCCCCGGGACTGGCAACGCCTCACCGACGCGCTGCTGGAGGGGTACGGACACGATCTCGACATGGAGTGGAACCACCTGGCGGCCGTACGCATCGCGCTGCATCTCCACGACTACACCGCCTATGTCGGGTGGAACAGGGCCGAGTGCGAGCGGTACGCGGGCTTTCTGGGCTTTCTCATCGACCTGTGATGGAGGTATCGCGCCGATGACCGGGGGTTGGCCGGAAGTCGAGCTGATCAGGATGACCCTGCCCAACGGTCTGCGCGTTCTCCTGGCACCGGGGCGTGGGACGGCGCGGGTCGCGGTGGCCGTCCATTACGGGGTCGGGTTCCGGGCCGAGCCGCCGGGCCGAGAAGGATTCGCGCACCTGTTCGAGCATCTGATGTTCCGAGGCAGCGAGAGCCTGCCCGGCGGCCGCTTCTACGACCACGTGCACCGCCTGGCCGGTACGGCAAACGGCAGCACTCACCAGGACTTCACGGATTACTACCAGGTCCTCCCCGCGGCGGCCCTGGAGCAGGCGCTCTTCAGCGAGGCCGACCGCATGCGGGCGCCGAGATTCACCGCCGAAAGCCTCGCCGAGCAGCTGGCCGGGATTGAGGAGGAGATCCGGCAGGCCACGGTCGAGCGGCCCTACGGAGGTTTTCCCTGGCCGCTGTTGCCCGGTGTCCTCTACGACACCTTCGCCAACGCGCACGACGGTTACGGAGATGTGGAACTGCTCCGCCGGACGACGCCCGACGACTGCGCGGAGTTCTTCCACGCCCACTACGCTCCGGGCAACGCGGTGCTCACCCTGGTCGGCGACGTCGACCCCGAGAAGGCGCGCGACCTGATCGAACGCCACTTCGGGGACATCGCGCCCCGGCCGGTCCAGCCTCCGCCCGATCTCGGGGAGCCGGAGCCGACGGCCGACCGTTGGGCCGCGTACTCCGAACCCGGCGTCCCCGCCACCGCCGTCGCGCTCGGCTATCGGCTGCCCGATCCGGAGAGGGATCTTCCGGGCTACCTCGCGCATGTCGTGCTCGCCCGGCTTCTGAGCCGGCACGGGCTCGGACGGGCGGGGTGGCCCCGCCCCGACGGCAGTTGCGGCTTCTTCGGCGCGCTGGCCGCGAAGGATCCGGACACGCTCGTTCTCGCGTCGCTCCTGGCGCCGGGTGTCACGCCGGAGCACCTCGTGACGGCGGTGAACGAACGGTGGGACGAGTGGGCGGATACCGGCGAGGTCGCCGGCCTCGTGGACGAGGCCATCCGCGGCCTACGCTCCGAGCACCACCGGCGGCACGGCGATCTCGAGACCCGATGCCGCGCGCTCGGCCGGTCGGAGGTGCTTTTCGGGCGGGCCGAACTCGTCGACGAGTTGCCGGAGCATCTGGCCGGGGTGTCCGCCTCGCAGGTCGCGCAGGCGGCCCGGGCGCTGCGTTCGGCACACAAGGGGGTGCTGGTCATCGAGCCCGCCGCGGACCGGACGAGACCTCGCCCGGCCGCCACCCGCGCGCCGCGGCGGCCGGAGCCGTCGACGCGCCGGGGCGACGCGGAACGCCTCGCCCGCACCTCCACCGGTCCACGGCCGCTGCCTCCCCTCGGACCACGTCGGCAACCGAGGCTGACCGATTTGTCCGATACGACGTTCCCCAACGGCCTGCGCCTGGTCACCGTCCGCGACACGCGCGCGCCTCTGGTCGAGACGCGGCTGCGGATGCCGCTGGGCAGGCGAGGCTGGGCCCGGCCCCGGCAGGTGGACGCACTCGTCCGTCTTGTCGGCGCCCGCACCGGCTCGTCCCGGCTGGCGCAGGCGATCGGCGGTGAGTTCGACCTGTGCACCGACGGGCAATGGATGGACGTGTCCGGCTTCGTTCCCCCCGCGATGCTGGACGACTGGCTGAGCATCCTGGCCGACGTGCTGGTCACGGAGGAGCTCCCCGCACTCGCCGGTCCGCCGACGCCTCCGGCGGGACCCGGCCGTCTCCCCGATCGGATGGGAGACGACGCGCTGCGCCGTCACTGGCTGGGCGGACACCCGGAGGACGACCCCGTCGATCTCGCCGAGTTGCGCCGTTCCGTCATGAGCCCCTCCGGCGCCTGTCTGGTCGCGGTCGGCGACCTCGACCCGGAGAGCTTCGCGACGAGCGTGGAGAAGGCCCTGTTCTCCTGGCAGTCCGTGGAAGCCCGGCCCGATACCGGGCTCACGCTGCGCGGGACCGAAGATCTTCTCGTCCTGCGGCAGCCCGCGCTCGCCGAGGTGCACCTGGCTTTCTGCGCGGTGCGGCCGTTCGACCCGTCCGAGGAGGCGGCGCGCTATCTCGCCACGGCGATTTTCGGCAGCTACCTGCGCTCCCGCCTGGCGACTCGCATCTTCAGGCGGGGGCGGGCGGGGTACGAGGCGTATTCGGGAAGGGGCGCCTTCCTCGACACGCATCGCGCGTACGTGCGGGCGCGCGTCCCACGGGGGCTCGTCACAAGCGCACTCGACGACATCCGGGGCGAGATGCGCGGGCTGGCCGTCGACCCTCCCGGCGCCGCCGAGGTTGCCTCGGCACGGGAATACTGCGCCGCGCAACTGCTGTCGGCCTTCGATTCCCCCTCCGTCCTCGCCGACCTGCTCCGTCAGACGGTGTCCTCCGGTCAGGAACCCGCCTGGCTCGAACGGCTCCCCGGCCTCCTCCACGAGGTGCCGGTGGCGGACGTGGCCAAGGCAGGCCCCGAGCTGTACGGGATGCGCCATCCGGCCGGCGTGATCGTGGGAGACGTCGATCACGAGCGGTTCGAGGAGGACACCGGCCTCAGGGTGACGCGGGTCTCGGACGCGGCGATCTGATCCGGCGTCCATCTCGTTCCCCGGCCGGCGGGACCGCTGAGGCGGGTCGCCGGCCGGACCCTTGTACGCGCCGGGAATCACCGCGCAGGTCGCACCGCGGCCTGCGCTTCTCGTGGCCGGGCCCTTCCCCGGGGAGTCGCGATCCTCGCTTCCAAGTTCTCAATAGCAAGACCTTGAGAGAATGTAGCAGACCTACTACACTCAATAGCATGAGTGCTGTAATCACCGTTCGTGGACTGCGGATGAACTACGGCGCCGTCGAGGTGTTGCGAGGAGTGGATCTCGATGTCGAGCAGGGCGAGATATTCACGCTGCTCGGTCCCAACGGAGCGGGGAAGACCACCACGATCGAAATCCTGGAGGGCTTCAGAGGCCGATCCGCCGGCGAGGTGCGCGTGCTCGGGGTCGATCCCGAGCGGAGCACCGAGGCCTGGCGGGCGAAGCTGGGCATCGTTCTCCAGGCGTGGCGCGATCACAGCCGGTGGGGCACCCGCCAGCTCCTCGCGCACGTGGCGGAGTTCTTCGACGATCCACGCGACCCCGATGAGCTGCTGGACGCGATCGGACTGACCGCGCAGGCGAACCAGCGGGTGGGCCGCCTGTCGGGAGGGCAGCGCCGGCGGCTGGACGTGGCACTTGGCATCGTCGGCCGCCCTGAGCTGCTGTTCCTCGACGAGCCGACATCCGGGTTCGATCCGGAGGTGCGCAGCGAGTTCCACCGGCTCATCGCGAAACTCGCTGCGGACGAGGGCATGACCGTGCTCCTCACCACCCACGATCTGGCGGAAGCCGAGAAGCTGGCGCATCGTACGGCGATCCTGGTCAATGGAAAGGTGGCCGTCTGCGGGACCCCGGATCAGCTCGCGGAGGCCGTGCAGGCCCAATCCCACGTGATGTGGCTGGAGGACGGCCGCCAGCAGGTCCTGACCACGCCGGATCCGTCGCAGGTGGCGTGGGAGCTGCATCAGCGGTTCGGCGGACCGGTGCCGGGGCTGACGATCCGCCGTCCATCACTGGAGGAGAGCTACCTCAACCTGGTCGGGAGTGCCTCGTGAACCTCAGAACCATCCGTATCGGCCTGCGGCGCGGCTGGGCCGAGCACACGCATCTGCTCAAGGACCGCAAGGAACTGTTCGGCAGCATGATCGGCACGGTCGGGGGCTTCGTCCTCATGATCCTGTGGGCCGGCGACACCCCGCTCGAGGGCACCGGCGTGAACGTCGCCACGTTCATGACGGCGGGATTCCTGGCCTTCGCCGTCTTCGGCGCCTGCCTCATGACGTTTCCCATGGCCCTCGCCGCCGACCGCGAGGAGGGCACGTTGCTGCGGCTGCGCGGCCTTCCGGGCGGGATCCCGGCCTACCTCGTGGGACGGGCGACGACCCTGCTGTGCCAGATCGCCGTGCAGAGCGTGCTCATTCTGGCCACGGGCCTGATCGTGGGCGGGGTCGCGCCACCGCGCGACTGGCCGACCCTGATATGGGTGCTGCTGCTCGGTGCGGTCGCCGTCGTGCCCTTGGGTGCGGCGATAGGGTCCCTGCTGCCCAACCCGAAGACCGCCGCCGGCATCCTCGTCTTCCCCATGCTGGGATTGATGATCATGTCGGGGGTGATCGTGCCCGTGACGCGCCTGCCCGAGATCGTCGGGACGATCGCCCAGGTGTTCCCGCTTTACTGGCAGGGGCTCGGCCTGCGCTCGGCTCTCCTGCCCGACTCCATGCTCGCCGCGGAGATCGGACACAGCTGGCGGCTTCCACAGGTCGCGGGGGTGCTGGCGGCATGGGGCGTCGCCGGCATGCTGATCGCTCCGTCGTTGATCCGCCGGGTGACCCGGCGGGAGTCGGGATCGCGGCTCGCCGAACGGCAACTGGCCGCGAAGCGCTAGGGCGCCGGGTAAGCGCGATGCCTGCGGAGGCGGTGTACAACCGGATCGCGGTGCTCAGGGCGGAACGGGGAATTTCCCGGAAGAAATTGGCCGACGCGCTCGACATCCACTACCAGACGGTGGGCTACCTCGAACGCGGAGAATACAACCCCAGCCTTTTCCTCTCCCTGAGGATCGCTGAGTATTTCAAGGTGCCGGTGGAAGTCGTGTTCTCTCTCGAACCATTCCCTCTGCTCGGAAGCGAGGCGGCGAAATGACGAACGAACTGAGCCACAAGCGGATCGTGGCCGTCAAACGAGCCCTACCGCCCGTCTGGTACGGCACCCGCCGCGGCCGCAGGACCACGACCCTCGTGGGCGTCGCCGCGCTGGCGCTGCTCTGGGCCAATCCCGTGACGTGCTGGTTCCTCGCACCTGGGGCCACGGCGCGGTGGCTCACTCTGGGCGCCACCGCCGTCGCCCTGGTGATTTACGCGGGGGTGTTCGCGGTGCTCATCGCGGCCACCGACGGCGTCGTCGGCCTGACGGAGGAGGATCTCGACGAGCGCCAGCTGGCCGAACGACGGCGCAGTTACGCGCTCGCCCATCGCGTCACCGCGTACATGCTCGGAGCGGCGGCCCTGCTGGTGGGCATCGTGGCCTCGGCCCACGACATCCTGGAGGGTCCCTCGGTGGCGGCCTTCACGTTCCTGATCGCCGCCTGGGCGAGCCACAAGGTCATCCCGCACCTCGTCGCCTGCTGGTGCCTGTCGGACGCACCGCCGAACGACGACGAGTGAACCTCCTTCGAATCAGCCGGTTCTGGCGGTGACGACATCCGGGAGACGGCATGCGCGGGCGTTTGCTGATCATCGTCCTGGGGCTGACCGCCTGCCTGTTGGCGGCGCTCGGACTCCCACTCGTGATCACCCGTGTGGAGCAGGAGTCGCGTGAGTTCTTCATGAGCCGAGCGGACGACACCGCACGGTTCGCCGACGAGGCGGAGTCCGCGCTCTCCGTCGGACGCACCCAGCGTCTGACCGCCGACCTGACGCGCTACGACGAGCTGTACACGACGTCGATTTTCGTCACGAACGAGGACGGCCTGGTGATCTGTTCGTCCCGTGAGGGCCTGACCTCGGCGATCCCCGGCGTCGAAAGACCCCTTCTGACCGCGCTCGCCGGCCTGCCCACGCGGGAGCAGCACACTCTCTGGCCGTGGGACGACCGGCCGTACATCATCGCCGAGCCCATCGTCCGGGACAGCCGGATCCTCGGTGCGGTGATCACGATGTCCGACACGGCGAAGTCCCGGAGCATCGTCGTCCACCGCCTCGTCGTTCTGGGGCTCGGGGTGGTCGCGCTGACGGTGGTGGCGCTGGCGTCGGCGGTGCTGGTCGTCCGCTGGGTGCTGAAGCCGGTGCGGCACCTGGACAGGGCGGCCCACGCCATCGGGAACGGCGCGGTCCCCGTGCACGTCGCGGACAGCATCGGACCGCCCGAGCTGCGGCGGCTCGCGGCGAGGTTCAACGCGATGGCCGACAGCATCGCCGCCGCCGCGCGCAATCAGCGGACCTTCGTCGCCCAGGCCACGCACCAACTCCGCAACCCCCTGACGGCGTTGCGGATCCGGTTGGAGAACACCGAGTGGTATCTCGCGGACTGCGACGCGGAAGGCCGTGCGGAGATCCACGAGGCGCTCGGCGAGGTGGACCGGCTCAACGAGGTCATCGACGCGCTGCTCCAGCTCGCGCGGGCCGAGGCCGTGGAGGCGGTCCGGTTGCCGGTGGACGTCTCGGCGATGGCCCGGTCCCGTGCCCGGGCGTGGCGGGCCGCCTATGCCCGCTCGGCCACCACGCTGACGGTCGACGTACCCGACGGACTCACCGCTCTGTGTCTTCCCAACCTCCTCGGGCACGCCTTGGACGGACTGCTCGACAACGCGCTCAAGTACGCGAGCGGCTGCGCCGTCGAGTTGTCCGTACGGTGCGGCGACGACGGCCTGGTAGAAGTCCGGGTGTGCGATTCCGGACCGGGTCTCACGGAGGACGAGCTCGCGCACGCCTGTGACCGGTTCTGGCGCAGCCCGCGGCACCAGGACGTGCCCGGGACGGGACTGGGACTGGCGACGGCCCGCACCCTGATCGAGGAAAGCGGCGGCTCCATGGAGCTGTCCGCCAGGGAACCCACCGGACTCGAGGTCCTCATCCGCCTGGCCGCTGTTCCCACGGACCTCGTCGAGGCGGATCCGCTCGGGGTCTCGGCGTGAACGGCGCGAGGGGCGGCAACTGGTCGCCGTGGCCGCGCGCCGGCCCGCAGGACGTCACTCAGCGGTGCGTCGCCCGATACCAGCGGATCGCTCCCTCGTGCAGCTCCAGCGGGTAGGTCCTGATCGCCGCCCACTGGTTGAGGCGGTGCCCCTCGGGATGGGCCTGCGCCAGCTTCCGCTGCTTGTCGAAGAGCACTTTGGTCAGCCAGTAAGCCGTGTCCGACGGCATGTCACGGGCCACGACGAGGTAGTTCGGGACGCTCACGGTCGTGACGGCGCTGGACAGTCCGTAGACCGAGGCGGGCACCGTGGTCTCCGTGTAGAGCTCGCCGTAAACACGCAGAAGGGGCTTGGTGATCTCCTTCAGGTCGATCAGCCGCACGTCCGTGCGCCTGCTCAGATCGGTGATGGCGTCGCTGGGCAGACCACCGCTCCAGAAGAAGGCGTCGATCTCCTTGTCCGCGAGGGCGCGGGCCGACGTCTGGATGTCCATGTTCCTGCGGGTGACCTCGTCGCCGATTCCGGCCACTGTGAGGATGCGCTCGGCCACCACCGCCGTCCCCGACGCCCGCGAGCCCACCGAGACGCGCCTGCCGACGAGATCATGCAGTGACTGCACCGGACCGTCCGCGCGTACGACCAACTGGACGTAGTTCTCATAAAGGTTGGCGAGCGCGACGATCGGCAGCGGCCGGGTGAACGGGGCCCGGCCGGAGACCGCGTCGGCCGCCACATCCGCGAGGGCGAACCCGACCTCGACCTCCCCCGACACGACCATGCGGATGTTCTCGACGGAGCCGTCGCTCACGACGGCGTCGGCTTTCACGCGGGGGAGGCTCTCCCGAATCGCCTCGGCCAGGCCGGCTCCGTACACGGCGTAGACGCCGCCCGCGTTGCCGGTGCCGATCCTTACCCGGCCCTCCGGAGAGGGGATCTCACCCGCACCCTGGCAGCCGGTGGTCAGGAGGATCACCAGCACCATCAGAAACAGCCTGTACACGAGAGACCTCCTGTGACCACCCATCAGGGGGTCACCGCTTGGTGGCTCACTCTGCGGGGCGACATCCCCTGGCACACCGGTGTGTCGCCGGCTAAGGAGCGCTCCTGACGAGGCGATAACCGACACCGCGAACGGTCTCGATCAGGGCGGGCTCGCCGAGCTTCTTGCGCAAGGTCGCCATGTGGACGTCGAGCGTACGACCCACACCCTGCCAGGTCGTGCCCCAGACATCCATGATCAAGCGCTCCCTGGGCACGACCGTTCCGGGGGTCTGCGCGAGGCAGGCCAGCAGGGCGAACTCCTTGCGCGCCAGGACGATCGGCTCGCCGGCCCTGGTGACTTCGCGCGCCGCGAGATCGAGGTGCAGATCGCCGATGTCGAGGATCGGCTTGGGACGCGGCCGGGCTCGACGCATCACGGCCTCGATGCGGGCTCCCAGCTCGGTGAGTGAATAGGGCTTGACCAGGTAGTCGTCGGCTCCGCAACGAAGCCCCATCACCCGGTCGCGCTCTTCGCCGCGAGCGGTGACGGCGATGATGGCCACATCGACGCCGTTCCGCCGCAACTGACGGCAGATGTCCAGGCCGTCTCCGTCGGGCAGCCCCAGGTCGAGCAGCATCAGATCGACGTCGGGCGCCTCGAGCGCCTCTGCCGCGCTCACCGCGCGCAGCACCTCGTAGCCCTGACGTTGCAGCGCCTTGCTGAGTGCGTTGCCCAGACGGATGTCGTCCTCGACGACCAGCAAACGTAGATTATTCACGCCGGCCCTCACAATTGTGCGAACGTCGTGACCCCGTTATCGCTGATGAGCGGTTCACTAACGGTTACAACCCGATTCAGCACGGCATCCGATCCTCGCTTCAGTCATCACACATGGCTGATTCGCGTACACGTTCACGGTGGGCCGGAGGCCGCCGGTGCTGCTGATGGTCTTGAGCAATTTATTTCATATGCGTGACATCGGAAGCAAGGGTAGGCGTCCGGCCCTGAGCCGCTCCGCCCTTGCCTTGACGCCTGTGTCAAGGTTCTAGCGTGATCGCGAACACCGGCCCGAGGAGCCCCGATGAAATTCGCGATCGCCTACTCCACCGCCGACGGGCTCGACCCAGACAGGCTCCTGGCCTATGCCCGCCATGCCGAGAACTGCGGCTTCGAGGGGATGTACCTGCCAGAACACATCGTTTTGTATCCCGGCGCCGCGATCGGCCCCTACGAGATCCCGCCGACGCTGCCCTATCCCGACCCGCTCGACTGCCTGAACTTCGTCGCGGCGGCCACGCGACGCCTCCTGCTCGGCACGGCCGTGCTGCTGCTGCCGTACCACCACCCGGTGGTCCTGGCCAAGCGCCTGGCGACCATCGACGTGCTGTCCAAGGGGCGAATGCGGCTGCTGACCGTGGGGCTGGGCACCCTGCCCGGCGAGGCCGAGGCGGCGGGGGTCGACTTCGGCACCCGCGGACGCCGTGCCGACGAGGCCATCGACGTGCTGCGGCTGCTATGGGAGGGGGACGAGAAAGGCGTCAGCTTCAGCGGCGAGTTCTTCGGCTTCGACGACGCGTGCAGCTATCCCAAGCCCTATGACGTCACCCACCTGCCGATCCATGTGGGCGGGTCGAGCCGCGCCGCCGCGCGCCGCGCCGGGCGGCGCGGCGACGGCTACTTTCCCGGCGGCGCGCTCACTCCGGAGGAACGCGCCGTCCAGTGGGAACTGGCCCGGACGGCGGCCGCCGAGGCCGGTCGCGATCCCGATGCGCTGGAATACACGCGCTGGGGGTCGATCGACATGTCCCCCGAACGCGTCGAGACGTACGCCGCGCAGGGCGTGACCCGCATCGTGGTCAGCCCCTCGTCCACGGAACCGGAGCGGCAGCGGGACGAGATGTCCGCGTTCGCCCAGCGGTTCGCCCTCCCACGTACGGACTGACGCCTGGCTCGCTCGGTGCGAGGTGACAGCGTGACGCGGCGCTCGCCGCCGCAGGCGTGAGGAACGGTACATTGCGCGCATGTCTTCCACTTCGCGGCCGGACGATCGCCTCGCGTCCGTGTTCCGGTTCGCCACCGAGTTGGTCGCCTGGGTCGCGACACCGTGGGCCATCGCCTGGCGGTCCGTGCCGCTGGCCGTGCTGTCGGTCGTGGTGCTGATCGGGCTGCCGACGCTGTTGTCCACTCCGGGCGACAAGCGGAACGTGATCGTCGCGGTGCCAGGGCCGGTCACGATCGCACTGGTCCTTGTGCAGCTCGCGGCGGCGGTGGTGGCGGCGTGGGCCGCCTGGCCCGCGCTCGCCGCCGTGCCGGTGACCGTGCTGGCCGCGGTCACCGTGGTGCTCGAACTGCCCCGCTGGCGGTGGCTGGCCTCCCGGTGAGGCGTGCTGCCGGGGGCTGGTCAGGCGTGCGCGTGGTCGCGTCGTGTGCGCAGGAAGACCGCGGTGAGGAGGACGCCGAGCAGGACGAGGACCACGTTGACGGCGATGGCGGAGGTGACACCGTGCAGGATCGCCCCGGCGGACGCCGCGCCCCCGGCCGTGGCGGTGGCGATCGCGGACATGATGGGGGTCCCCATGGTGATGCCGACCTGCTGGGACATCGAGGCCAGGCCGGTGGCCAAGCCCTGCTCGTGGTCGGGGAGTCCGGTGGTGGCGGTGACCATGAAGCCGACGATGACGAGCATGTTGCCCACGCCGCCCAGGAAGGTGGCGGGCAGTAGCAGTCCCATCGAGGCCGATGTGTCGCCCAGGAAGATCAATACGGCGGTGAAGACGGCCTGGAGCAGCCCGCCGCCGATCAGGACGGCCGTCGTGGAGGTACGGGCGATCGCCTTCGGGGCGAGCATGCCTCCGGTCACGGTCCCGGCTCCCAGGACGCCGAAGGAGAGCCCTGCGGCGAGGGCCGAGAAGCCGAGGGTCTTCTGCATGTACAGGGTGAGCAGGTAGACCAGGGACGTCTCGGTGACGAAGGCGAGCAGCCCGAGCACGTTGCCCCAGGCCACAGTGCGCTTGTGCAGTACGCGCACCGGGACCAGGGGCTCGGCGGCCCTGCGCTCGACACGGTAGAAGACAACCAGCAGGACCGCCCCGGCCAGCAGGCCCGTCAGGGCGAGAGGCTCGCTCCAGCCGTGTTCGCCGGCCCGCGTCAGGCCGTAAACGACGCCGAGCAGCCCGAGGGTGACCGACAGCGCGCCGGGCAGATCGACCGTGGGACGGGCGGCGGGGCGCGACTCGGCGACGACGGCGGGAGCGACGAGGAGCACGGCCAGGGCGACGGGGACGTTGATGAAGAAGGCCCAGCGCCAGGACAGCAGGTCGGTGAGCACGCCGCCGAGGACCGCGCCGGCGGTGAACCCGGCGGACATGAGCGCGCCGTTGAGGCCCAGGGCCTTCTGGCGCAGAGGGCCTTCGGGGAAGGACGTGGTGAGCAGCGCGAGACCGGCTGGGGTGGCGGCGGCGGTGGCGAGCCCTTGGGCGATACGGGCGATGATGAGGATCGCGGGGCTCGGGGCCAGCCCACCGGCCAGCGAGGCCGCGCCCAGGAGCGCGAGGCTGCCGAGGAAGATGCGCTTGCGGCCGATCAGGTCGCCGATGCGGCCGAAGAGGAGAGTGAAGCCGGCCGCGCACAGGGCGAAGGCGGTGGCGATCCACTGCAGATCCGCCAGGGAGAACCCGAGGTCGTCGCCGATCGCGGGCAGCGCCACGTTCAGGATCGAGAAGTCGACGGCCAGCATGAACTGGGCGACCAGCAGCACCGCGAGGATGACCTTCAGACGGCCGGTCAGGCGCCGCGGTGGCGCGGCGGCCGCGGCCGCCGGCAGAGATTTCGTGGTGGACATGACAGGGATATCCCTTCCGGCGTGGAGGCTGTGCATCGGCTTAACGGGTCTGTCATCCCGTTAAACTGATGAGGACACTAGCACTCCATGTCGCCTAAAGGGAACTGTGGTCCCGATAGTGGCCTGGTTGAGGAAGGAGCCGTCATGGCAGCCACTCCACCGCCCGGTGCCGTCCGCCCAGGTGGACGCACCGCCCGCGTCCGCGAGGCCGTCCTCGAAGCCGCCGCCGACACCCTGGCCGAGAAGGGCTTCGAGGGGCTCGACCTCGGCGAGATCGCGCGTACCGCGGGAGTCGGGAAGACCACCCTCTACCGCCGCTGGGGCACGCCGGGCGCGCTCGCCGCCGACCTTCTCCAGGACATGGCCGAACGATCCCTGCCCCGGTCCCGCAACGACGACATCGACCAGGATCTGCGCGACAACGCCCGGCTGGTCCTCAAAACCCTCACCGATCCCCGCCAGGGGCGGCTGTTCAAGGCGCTGATCGCCGCCTCACTCTGCAACGACCAGGCAGCGCAGGCCTTGCGCCGCTTCTACGCCGTACGTATCGACGAATGGGCCGGCTGCGTCACCGACGCGATCGAACGAGGCGAGCTGCCAACCGGCACCGACCCGCGCAGGGTGATCGCCGCAGTCTCGGCACCCCTGTACTACGCCCTGCTCAACACCGGGGAACCTCTGGACGAGGCCGCGGCGGATCGGGCCGCGGCGGCGGCGCTGGCGGCGGCCCGCGCCGGGGCCCTCTCGATCAGCTGATGCTCGCCCCTGACAGGCGACCGTACTGAGGACTCAGGGGCTCACCGCGCACTTGTGGCTACCGCCGGCGCTCCCGCGAACGCTACGACCGCATGCGGTCATGCTCTCCAGGAGAGGCCGCATCGGCGTCGGTCGCCGGCCTCCGCGACACTTGCTCCTCGACGAGTACGAAGACCGAACGCCGCAGGAGACAACCGTGAGCCTCGAGGCACAGCGCGCCCACATCCTCACCGGGCGGATGTACAACGACCTGACCGACGAACTGGTCGCCGCCCGCCGGCGTGCCGTGCTGCTCACCAACGCCTACAACGACAGCTTCGGTGCTCCCCAGGCCCACCGCGAGGCTCTCCTGCGTGACCTGCTCGGCCATGTCGGCCCGGGCGCTCACTTCGAGCCCACCTTCCGGTGCGAGTTCGGCTACAACATCAGCGTCGGCGCCAACTTCTACGCCAACTTCGACGCCGTCATGCTCGACGGCGCACGAATCACGATCGGCGACAACGTCCTGCTCGGACCGCGCGTGAGCATCTACACCTCCAACCACGCCATCGATCCCGACGAGCGCGTCGCCGGAGCCTGCTACGCCAAGCCCGTGACCATCGGCGACAGCGTGTGGATCGGGGGCGGGGTCACCGTCAACCCCGGTGTGACCATCGGCGACGGCGCGATCGTCGGCTCCGGGGCCGTCGTGACCCGAGACGTCCCCGCGCGCGTCATCGCCGCCGGTAACCCCGCCCGGATCCTGCGCGAGATCACCGAGCAGGACGTCACCGGCTGGCGCCCCGACGCCCTGTAGGCACGCCCGACCTCCAATGAACGCGTCGAGCCGGCTGCCGAGCACCGGCAGCCGCGTCCTGACCGGCTGCAGGCGCATCCGGCGCATCCGGCGTATCCGCTGGTCAGCGGTAGCAGGCGAGTCAGTCGTCGAACTCGAAACCGTCCGCCTCGGCGGCCGCGACGAGCCGCCGCATGCGGTCGGCGTCTGCCGCGACGGCCGCCATCCGGGCGCCCAGCTCCTCCAGCGCGCCGCGGTCCTTTCCGTACGCGCAGAACATGTCGCCTTCGGGGTCGTACGAGAATCGGCCTTCCAGGGCGGGGGCCTCGGTGCTGACGAGCAGTTGCGCGACGCCTTCCCAGAAATATCCGTTCGGCGTGTGACCGAGCTCTTCGATCACGTCGTCGACCTGCGTGGTTGCCGCGTCCAGCAACAGCGAGTACTCCTCCGGGGCCGACTCGATCAGCCTCAATGGATGCATCGGCGCATGCTGCCACCTCCGGTCCCGAGCCGCAAGGCAGCCGCTAGCGTTCGGGCGGGTGGTGATCCAGTGGTTGCGCGCACCGCGGTGCGCAGGTCATCATCGAGGCATGATCTCCAACCGAAAGGGCGGCGACGCCCACGCGCGTTGAGCGCGCCCGCGCGGCGCTACGCCGCCGCTGACCTTGTGCCCGACGTCCGGAGCGACAAGAGCGCTCACGACCGGTGGCAGGAAGCCGTCAAGATCCGGCAGGAGTGGCTTGACCACGGCCTGTCCACGCAGCCGGCCGACCGGCGGACCGTCGAACGCAGCCTGACTGCGATCTACGCGAGGATCTCTCGCCCGAGGCCCCGGTTCGAATGGGTCGACTCACCGGACCAGGCGATCCCGCTTGTCGCCGGTTTGCCCACTCTCGGCCGGCTCTACGGCTGGATCCGGAATCCGCACCCGCGGGGGACACCGCCACTGGCCAGTGATCTGGCCATGCTCGAGTCGCAGCTGCGCGGCGCACTCAGCGCCGGTGTCTCCCACGTCGACCCTGAGCTGTCCCCGGTGCGGAGGGGCAAACGGAACGAGCCCTGGCCCGAACTGCCACCGCTGAAGGCACTCGACGCCGGCGTTCCACTGGGTGTCGTGGTGCACCAAGGCATCCGTACGGCACTGCATCGGAGCCTCGCGCACGGATTCCGCATGCCGATCCGTAACACGCTCGCCGCCGGCGGGCCCGTACCGGCCTGTTGGTACGGCCAGCAGGACGCGGCGTGGGTCGCTTACTACGACGTGCTCCATCGGCTCGGACTGGCCTCCTACGGGCCGGACCACCTCGAGCACCTCGGCCACTGGGCCGCACTCGCGCGCTCCGGCGGCTGGTGGTGGCCCAGCGAGGATGTGTGCATCGTGGTGGATCGACCCGAACTGGTCCGCACCGAACCAGTCCCCGGGACCTGGCACGACGAGGTCCGGCTCCGGCGCGGTGGTGTCCGCTACCGCGACGGCTGGCACCCGCTACTGGCATGACCCGCGAGCGGGCCGGGACGAGACACGTTCTCTCGTCCCGGCCCGCCCGGTTGCAGCTCGTTGTGAGGCACCGGCGCCTTCGTGCCGGGACGGGTCGCTCGACCACCAGAGCAGGGCGGCCGAGACCAGGCAGGCGGTTGTGAACCACAACGGGGAGACAGTCGGCCGTGAGAAGGTCGCGATCATTCCGTATGGATCGAAGGCATCCGGCCGGGAGAGAACCCAGCCGTTGGGGAGTCCGGAGCCGTGCCGGTCGACAAGGGCCACGGCGAGGAGCCCGCCGAGCGCGGTGAGGAGCAGGCCGCTCATCGCCACCCAGAGCACCGCCCGCCGATGCAGGGCGACGAGCACCAGTACGGCCAGGCCGCCGATGCCCACGAACAGTTCGAGAGCGTGCCAGAGCGCCGGGGATACGGCGCCCACCACACCGGCCATGACGTCGGGCAGCCGCTCGACCGACACGTGCGGGCTGAGCCACGCCGGATGGCGGTTGGCCAGCGGCGGGAGGAGCAGGACCAGGCATGCGGCGAACCTGGCCGCGACCGCGAGCGCGGCTCTCCGGTCGGTCGGCAGGACGTACGGCACAGGCCTCCCGGGTGTGCCGGCGAGTTCGTGGGCGGACCGGGCCAGCCAGATCACGAACAGGGCGTCGGCGGCCGAACTGGCCTCGCTGTAGACGTCGTAGAAGTCATCGGCCCCGCTGAGCGGTATGCCCCCGATGAGGAGCACATTCGGCACCAGCAGGGAGGCGATGCCGTACCACACGGTCGTCCGTCCCCAGCGGCCGTCCCGCCACTGCGCCACGAGCACCAGCGCGGACCACACCACATTCCCGACGCCGGCGAACCCGCCGAGCGCCGCCGTCCGCTCCGCCGCGTGCCAGTCGAGCACGTCGAACACCTCGGTCGCCGCCATGCTCACCTGGGCCAGCAGGGCGGCGCCCAGGGCGAGGTCGGCGTGGCGCAGATTGCGCCGCAGCACCGGGTGGAACAGCACCACGACGGCCGACATCACGAGCGCGTCGAGCACCACCGCCCACCAGGGCCAGATCGGCATGACCGCGTAGAACGCCCAGAACGCCACTGCCGCATACAGAGCCCTTCGCAGCGGGCGCGTCTCGGGGTCGGCCAAGCGGGGCTTCCCGGACGGCAGGCCCCGCAGGCTCTGCCACAGCGCCCAGGCCCACAGCCCGCCCGCGAAGACGAGGATGAGCACGTTCGGCCACGTGGCGGCGGCGTCCTCGTCCGCTTCGACGAACAGCGACAGCCGCCACAGGAAGCCGACGTCACCATCGGTCTGCGCGAGCACGGCGGCGACCACGAGCGCCGCCACATATCCACCGGTCACGAGCACGGCGGGAAGGATCGACCGATAACGGCGCACGCGTCACGTCCAGGAATTCGAGCAGGGGGGCAGGGCGCTCACCCTAGCGATTCCTGATCACGAAAATTCGATCACCGATGAAACGATCAAGGGATCGAACGCTGTCTCCCACGATCAGGCCCTTGCCCGTGGAGTCGGGTGGCGGGATTTGAAGGAGTCACACGCACCCGGGTTCTCCCGGCCTTGCCCGGCTGCGGAGGGCATATTGCCTATATGACAACGGGCAGGTGTGTGAGGGACCTTTTGGCGGCAGGGATCGCCATCGGCATCCTCATCTGGGGTGCGGTTGGTGCGTGGACGGCCGCTACGGTTGGCAACTACCCGTGGAACGCCTGGGTCCCAATCGCCTACGGAGCCGGCAAAGGTGTCTTCCTCGGTCTGCTCGCCGGACTCGGTGCCGCCACAGGGCTAACACGGTGGGCGCGGCGCACGCCGAAGTCCATCGCCTTCGTCGGCGCCCTGGTCGGCGGCTCGATTCTGGGCACGATCAAAGACTTCAACGGCCCACCTGCACCTATGGTGTACTTCATGCCGCCGATGCCGGACGAGCGCTGGTATTGGTCCACCATGCTCACCCATTGGTCCGGCAAGATTATGGTGCCGGCCGTCGTTTGTGCCGTCGGCCTTGTCATGCTTGTCGGCCGCCTTATCCGGGAACCGTACCCGGCAAGGCTGTCCCTCGGGACCAACTTGATGCTCGCCCTGGCAGGGGTGGGGCTGCTGATCCTTCCGGAGATCGCGTCAAGCTTCGTCCCTGAGGTGCAGGGCAACGGGCAGCACGTGAACGAGGGAGTCATTGCGGCCTTTTACTGTTGGGCGGTAGCGATCCCCGCGATCACCGTGGGCGCCTGGCGACTCCTTCGCCGTTCTGCCCCCATCTCAGTACTTCCGCGCGAAGGAGATGTCCTCCGCTAGGGAGCTTGGGACTCGAACTCCGCTCGGAGGGACGCGTGTGGGCCACGCGCAACGGGCGTCTTGCGAACGAGGACGACAACCGCGGCCTATGCCAGACCATCGACGGCGATGACGTTGGCCAACTGGCCGAGGAGCCTCGGCAGCACGCCGGGCACTCGTCTCACCTCCGCTGCGCTGTACCCGAGCCGGAGGAGCCGCTCTGGGTCTCTCAGCCTCGCGGGCCATACCGAGTCGTGGACTACACCTGCGTACCCAAGGCGTTCGCGCGAGCGGTCTTCGCCTCCTCGCCCACCAGGTAATGCACGGTTGTGCCCGGCAAAGTGGGCAGCTCGGCCCAGTGGGTGATCGGGTCGTCACAGACCTGCGGGTCGTCACGGTCGCGGCCATAGGGCAGCCGGACGACACCGTCAGAGTCGACGAAGCAGTCGTGGTACTCACGCCCGTCCTCAGCGAAGTGACGGGTGGTGAAGTACATCGGCCTCACCAGCCAGAATTCCTGCCCGGCGTTCGGATCGCGCTCGTCCGCATCATCGGACGCGAAACGGCCCGTGATCGCGGCGGCCACGGGCATTCCGTCCCCCGGCAGCCTCTTCCGTGAGTCCACCCACTTCACCTCCGCGCGCATGTTCATCCCGGCTCCGATCTTTTGTCAGGTACGGCCATTTTGGCAGTCCTGCCCTTGTCTCGTCCGCTTGACGCTGGCGAGCGGAACGTGCAGCCCTGGACGTTGCCGCGCGGCAACTCGGACGGCAGTTCGCCAGCCTCGAACTGCACGCACCGTTCATCCGACTTGCTGACGCGAGGATCCGAGAGGCTGGCCAACTGCTTGCAGCCATAGCGACTCCAGCCGACGCGAGCGTGCGATCTTGCCGGCAGACCGCAAGGCGGGTAGCGCACCCCACGCGGGTCACGCGGATCCGGGACCGCGGCCAAGGCGCGCAGCAGGCCGCTGTGTTCCACCATCGGCGACCGGAGTCGGCGGGGTGCCGCTGACGGTAGCGCTGCCGGCGGAGGTGTCGACGACGCGGTGTCTGCGGCACGCCCGAAATTCTTCAATGGACCGGAACCGTTGCTCAGCCGACCGGCGCCTGCAGGGACACCAGATCCGCGTACCGGCCGCCGCGGGAGATCAGATTGTCGTGCGAACCCGTCTCCACGACGCGTCCCTCCTGCAGCACGACGATCAGGTCGGCGTCCCGGATCGTGGAGAGGCGGTGGGCGATTACGATCTGCGTGATTCCCAGGCCGCTGAGATTCTCCCGGATGCGTTCCTCGGTCAGCGCGTCGAGGCTCGAGGTCGGCTCGTCGAGCAGCAGGATGCGGGGGCGGCGGGCCAGCGCCCGGGCGAGGGCGAGTCGCTGGCGCTGTCCGCCGGATAGACGGCCGCCGCTCTCGCCGATGTGTGTGCCGTACCCGAGCGGCATGGCGGAGATCTCGTCGTGGATTTCGGCCAGCCGGGCGGCCTCCTCGATCACGTGACGTCCGACGGATCCGTCCCCGAACGCGATCGTGTCGCGGACTGTCCCGGAGAACAGGTGGGGCTGCTGCGTGACCACGCCTATCTGCCGGCGAAGGTGCGGTGGGTCCAGGTCGCGCAGGGGTATGCCGTCGAAGCGGACCTCCCCCGCCAGGGGCTCGACGAGACCCAGCAGCACCCGGCCGAGCGTGGTCTTGCCCGATCCGGATCCCCCGACGACCGCGACCCGCGCCCCCGCGGGGATCCGCAGGTCGATGTTGTGCAGGATCGGGAAGCGCGAGTCGTAGCCCGCGGACACGCCCCGGATCTCCACTTCGCCGCTCAGCGTGGGCCGCAGGCCGCCGGACGGCTCCGGGTCCGCGGCCAGCAGGTCGGCTACCCGGTCGAGGTGGGCGAAGGCGAGGTGGATCTGCTGTACGGTGCCAAGCAGCGACGAGAGGGGGGCGATCGCCGAGCCCGCCATCGCCGCGAGGGCCAGCAGGTCGCCCAGGCTCGACGAACCCGGCATCCGCGAGTAGATCACGACGAGCAGGCCGAGTGAGAGCGCGAGCTGGAGCGCCTCGGTGGCGGCCTGGACGGCGACCACCGTGCGGTCCCGTTCCGCGCTCGCGGCGAGCTCGCGCTGATGACTGGTTTGCCAGCGCTCGAACGCCCCCTCCTCGGCGCCGCTCGCCTTGAGCGCCTCGATGCCGGACAGGCTCTCCACCAGGCTGGTCTGCGTGGCGGAGGTCGCGTGCAGCCCCGCGTACGCGAGCTGCACCGACCGCCCGGCAAACAGCGCCACCGTGATCGCCTGCGCAGCGGCGACCAGGACCGTCACGACCGCGATGGACGGTGTGGTCACCGCCAGGGCGATCACGTACGAGGCGGCGGTGAGCAGGTCGAAGACCAGGGCTAGCGACCGTTCGGCGATCATGTTGCGGATCCCGGAGACCGCGCTCAGCCTGCTCAGCAGATCGCCGCTGGTCCGCCGTTGGAAGAACCGGTACGGCAGGGTCATGACGTGCCCGACGAGCCGTCGCATCAGCCGCGCCGCCACTCCGGTCTGGAGCCGGATGAGGAGGAGCGACCGGGCGCGGGAGGTCAGCAGGTGCGCGGCCACGGCGGCCACCGCGGCGAGGCCCAGTGCCCCCGGCGCGAGGGCGCCGCCGTCCACCACGAGCTTGGTGAACAGCGGCACGGCCAGGCCGAGCAGTTGGACCACCGCCGTCGCCAGGACGACCGCGACGATGAGCCGCCGCTCGGTGAACGCTCCGGCCAGCAGGGACAGCACCGCCCGGGCCGCGGACCGGCCCCGCTCGGGTGGGACGAGCCGGTCCGGGACGTCCGGGACGAGCAGGGTGCCGCCGTAGCCGTCGGCGAAACGCTCGCGGGTGAGCCGCGTCCGGCCGAAGGCAGGATCGGCCAGCACCATGTGGCCCCCGTCCACCCGCTCGACCACGACGAAGTGGTTCTGCTCCCAGTGGGCGACGAACGGCGTGGGCATCCCGCCGAGCCGGTCGGCCGTGAGCCGGAACGCCCGCAACCGCAGGCCGAACGCGGCGGCGGCGCCGATGAGATCACGGAGCGTCGCTCCGTCCGCGCCCTCGGGCAGATGACGCCATACCTCCGCGACGCTCGTACGGCGTCCCAGGGCGCTGAGCACCATGGCGAGGCAGGCGGCTCCGCAGTCGGTCTGCGTCTGCTGCATGCGCAGGGGGACTCGTCGTCTCATAGCCAGTGCCACCTGATCTCGGCGGCCGCCCGCCGGTCGGCCAGCCATGCGGAGTAGGCCGCCTCCGCGGCCACGGCCAGGTCGGTGGGATCGTCCGGGTCGGGGACGGCACGGTGTAGCACCGCCCCGGCCAGCAGGCCGTCCTCCGACTCGGCGGGTCCGACGACCCGGCCCGGCTGGGCCGCGCGCAGCGGTCGCGGCAACTCGCGGACGAATCCGGAGCACATCGTGAACCGCAGCCGTCCCGAGCCCTCCTGTACGGCACGCTGGGCCCGCAGGAGCAGTTCCGCCGGCGAGTCGGCTCGGGCGATCTCCTCGATCGCCGCCCGGTCGTGGCCGGCGACCCAGGCCGCCCGCGTCCGGGAGAGCTCCTGGGCGTGCGTGTGGAGATAGGTCTTCGCCGGCTCGCCGGTGAATCTCCGGCGCACGCGGTTCATCCGCGCCGTCGTCTCCATGAAGCCGGCGAAGGCGTCCTCGGGCAGGCCGATCTCGTCCAGCCACCTCAGCGTCCGCTCACGGCTGAACAGGCCGCGGCGGCGCCGGAAGTCGTCCATGGCCTCCTGGAGCTCCGCGTCGGTGACCGGCTCCCGGTCGTCGGCGATCTCCGACAGCAGGATCCGGTAGTCCACCAGCTGCTCGTGGACGGTGCGGTCACGGGCACCCAGCGAGCGCAGGGCGTACAGGGCGGCGGGGACGGACAACCCGATGCCGTCCACGCTGACGACCTGCCCCGCAGCCCAGTGGGTCGAGTGGTCGACCAGCCAGGGCACGCCGTCACCGGCCTGCGCGGAGATCGCCACCGTGCCGCCCTCGGGGTAGGTCAGCAGCAGGTCGTATCCGACGTGGAGGGTGCCGGGCGGCTCGTCCACGACGAGCTCCGCGTCGAGCCGAGGATGGGCGGCAGACCAGGCCTTGGCCCGCTCCTCCGCCTGCCCGACATCCTCTCTGCGCCGCGGAAGGGTACGCAGGAGCCGTACGGCGGACGCCAGGTCGGCGCCGAAGACGTCTGTCATCATGCTCTTCCTTCGGTGAGCCAGTCGGCGATCGCGTCCCCGATCGGCAGGCCGGCGCGCAGCTCGACGAACGCCCATTGGCCGCTGACGTTGAGCTCCAGGAACACGTACTCGCCGTCCGGCGCGAGGATCAGGTCGATCGCGCCGTAGTTGAGCCCAAGCGAGGCCACGAGCCGCAGACACCGCTTCTCGACGTCCTCCGGCAGGGGATGGGGGCGGTAGGCGACGCCCAGGTCTTCGTAGTGCCGCCAGTCCTGACTGGTCAGGCGGGACGATTGGGAGTCGATCTCGGCGCTGAAGACGCGCTCCCCGACGATCGTGACCCGCAGCTCGACGGCCTTCGCCAGGTTGGGCTGCAGGATCACCGGAGCGTGCCGGATGCGGTGCCGCCCGGCCAGATCCCTCCGCTCGATCTTCGTGGTGTAGACGTGGTGGTCCTCGCCGTCGATGAAGAACGGCCGGAAGCCGAGCGCCTTGGAGATCAGCCGTCCCTGGGCCCGCCGCCACGCGGGGACGAGCTGCCCGGGGTCGTTGCCGATCACCGTTTCGGGAATCGTGAAACCCAGCTCGGCCGCGCGCCTCAGGTGGAGCAGCTTGTTGTCGACGCGGGCCATGTGCCGGGGTCTGGCCGGCAGCCAGCGGTCGGTGGGCATCAGCTCGTAGACGCCGTGGAGCATCTGACGGGCCATCTCCTCGGCGTACGCGCGCTGGCTCGGATCGGCCACGGAGGACGCCTCCGGCGGGTTGGGGCGCCGGTGCCAGACCGCGGTGACCTCGGCGAGGTCGTGGGAGACGCCCTGGTGGACGAGGGTCTGGCGGCAGCCCGTGCCGGACAGCCGGGTGCAGAGAACGGTTCGCTCCGGGAAGTCGGCCTCGTCCCACCAGAGCACCGGCACGCCTCGCTCGTCGAGCCGGCGCACGACCATGCTCACCGAGTCGTCCCGGCGATCACTAATGATCAACAGCATGTGGCGTCCCTTCAGCCCCGGGTGCGGCCGGGCGGGGTGCCCGGCCGCACCCGCCCGGTCACATGTCCCAGCAGTCGCCGCTGGACGAGCCGTTGAGGGCGCTGCAGACGAAACCCGACTCCGGGCGCTGGGCGCCGGCGATGATGTCGAGCTGGTCGTCGGCCAGCTCCACGGCGGCGGCCGGGAGATCGGCGATCTGGATGTTCTTCCGCACCGAAGTGCTCCTCTCTGATCCCGTCGCCAGAGGTTCCGGCGACAGGACGACAGTGGCAGCGGGCACTTGGCCGGAGCTTGGAGCCGACTAAGGAACGGCCGCTTGGACACTTGGAACGAAGGGATGATCACGAACAAGGTCAGCGGCGGTGTTGATGTTGCCCCGTTGTTGTGGACACCTGAGTGCTTGGGACGATGTGTACCGGGAGGAGTTCACAAGTGCCGATGTCACGTCCGCCGTACCCGCCGGAGTTCCGGCGGCAGATGGTGGAGTTGGTCCGCGCCGGCCGGACGCCGGAGGAACCGGCCAAGGAGTTCGAGCCGACCGCGTAGTCCATCTGTAACTGCGGGGTTCAGGCTGAGCGCGGTGAGGGCCGCCGCGAGGACGGTCACACCAGCGCCGAGAAGCAGGAGCTGGTCCGGCTGCGGCGGGAGGTCCGTCAGCTGCGCGAAGAGCGGGAGATCCTGAAGAAGGCCGCGTGTCGGGCGCAAGCGGAATATACGTCGCTGTCGTTGGCCCAGCGGTGCAGGTCAGCGGGCATCCACACGTCGGCCGGGACTGTCGCCGACTGCTTCGACAACGCCGTGACTGAGAGCTTCTTCGCAACGCTGGAGGCCGAGTTGCTCGACCGGCATCACTTCGCCACTCGCGCCCAGGCCAAGGCCGCCTGCTTCGACTTCATCGAAGGGTTCTACAACCCCCGCCGGCGTCACTCGACGCTGGGCATGCTCAGCCCCGCCGAATACGCAGAGACGGCGAGCATGGCCCCTTTGTCGAGGAGAAGGAGCTGCTTGTGCGCCGGGTCGGCGACCTGGCGCTGGGCCGCCTCGTTGAGGGCGAGTGCGTCGGTGACGCGGGTCCCCTTCAGAAAAGGTTGTACGTGCGGGCCCCGGCTGCGGTCACCTCGTGGTCCTCACTGCGAGCTTTCTCATGACTCTCGGCGAGCACCGCGTCAGCCTGTTCGAACCTCCCGAGTCGCATCAGGGCATCGCCCAGCAGCAGGCGGCTCTCCACGCTGTGATCTTCCTGACGCAGACCGTCCAGCAGCCGTACCACCTGCTGGAAGTCCTGTCCCCGCCGGGCGCGGGCGGCGGCGCGGGTCAGCAGGACGGGATCCGCCGCGCCCGTGACCTCTAATTTCCAGGTGGCGATCTGAAGGGATCGTTTGAGCGGCGGGCACCATGGGCCTCGATCCGCTGTGCATGGCGTAGCAGGACGGCCCGCCTGCTCAGACCCGGAAGGTGGGCACGCAGTGTCTCGCCGTACAGCGGATGGGCCGGCCGAATGCTCGCCCGCCGTCCGTTCGAGGCACTTCGCACGAGGCCAGTACGTTCCAGCTCGGACACGACCGCCAGGTCCGCTTCAGCCTCGGCGTCGGACAGCGACACCGGCTCGCACAACGCGAGCAAGTCCAAGACAGGACGCCCTCGTGCTCCGGCCCTGGACAAATCCGCGTGGAGCGATTCTGTCAGCCGCAATCTGAGAGTCTCGTCCGATCAAGCGCCATGTATTCACCTGCTGGCGTTCCCCCATGGATCCGCCTCCACTCGAGTTCGCTGATCACGTGCGGATCATCCGGTGCGTCGGCGGGAAGGTCCTGGTCCGCTCTGACGGGCCTGGGAGAGCCCGGCCCGCCCTCGGGCCGGGAGATGGCTGCGCCACAGGCTCGGCTGCGGGTCTCCCTGTTAGAGGACGGGGTGGTTGCTGACGAGGACACCGCACGGGTCGCGGCGGCGCTTGATCTCCCGTAGGCGGCCCAGGATGTCGGGGGGGAACGCGAAAGCGGCCGATTCGCCGTGGCTGAGGAAGGTGAAGGGCTTGCGGCCGCTGGTGTATGGCTCCACCGCCCGGGCCATGGACGCCTGGCGCTCCTGGATGGCCTCTTCCATTCCGGGGGCGGCGAGCACGCCGAGCAGGAAGAGCAGGTACGGCTCCTCGATGTGGCCGCAGGCCCCGCCGTTCTCGCTCACCTGGGCGAGCGCCCCGCCGAGGTGGCGGATCTGCACGTAGGCGAGCGGCGCAATGGTGCCGGGGCCGGCGGCGGCCAGCAGAGCTGCGGCGGCGGCGTCGAGCCCCGTCAGCAGTTCGCCGTGGAACATGGCGGCGTTCGGTTCGGTCGGCTCGGCGCAGATGTCGGCGAGGTTGGCGACCGGCATCCGGGTCCGGGTGTCGAGGATCGGGCCGTCGATGCGGTCGAACCGGTGGAGCAGCTCCCGCGCTTGGTCCGGGCCGCCCAGGTAGGTGACGTCGATCGTCACGGCGGACAGGCCACGCAGCGGCTCGGGCAGCTCGGGGAAGGGCGGGAACTGCAGGAGGTGGAACCATACGGTGAGCTCCTCGGGGGCCTCGGCGGTGGTCGCACGGAAGGCGGCCAGCACCTCCTCGGCCCGTCTGGCCGGCCAGATGATCCGGCCGCCGTACAGCTCGGGCGCCGGGTGGAGGTCGAACTCCATCGCGGTCACCACGGCGAAGTCGCCGCCGCCCCCGCGCAGCGCCCAGAACAGCTCGGGGTCGCTGTCGGCCGTGACGGTCGCCTGGTCGCCTGCGGCGTCCACGATCTCGAAGGAGCGGACGCTGTTGGCCGCGAAACCGTACTTGCGGCCGAACCAGCTGAGCCCGCCCCCCAGCGTGAAGCCGGTGGCGCTGACGGCCGAGGTGCTGCCGGCCAGTGCGGTCAGGCCGTGCTCGCTGGTGGCTGTCAGGACCTCGCTCCAGGAGACGCCGGCCTCCACCCGGGCGACCCGGTCCTGTGGGCGGACCTGGAGGCCCTGCAGCGCGCCGGTCCGCAGCAAGATGGCGTCGTCGAAGGCCGCCGGGGCGTGGCCGTTCGGCTGGGTGGCGACGGACAGCCCGGCGATCTCCGCGTAGCTGACCACGGCCGCGACGTCGTGGGCGTCATCCGCCTCCACCACCGCCGCGACCCGCTGGTTTACGGCGGAGTCCCAGGGGCGGCGGGCCTCGTCGAACCCTTTGTCGCCGTGCACCCGCACCCGGCCGCGCACCACCCGGCGAAGGTCGGCGCCCAGCGCAGTGATCCCGTTCACGTGTCCTCCCTGGTGGATGTTCCATTGCGTGGCTCCACCGTGGACCAGGGCTTTTGGTCAGGGGCTGGAGGCGGATTGGACAGCCTTCCAAGCCGGGACAAGTGGACCGTTCCGGGACCGGTCGCATGACCTTTATGCTTCTGATGCGTTAGATGGGGAGGGTCATGGGCTCGCTGTTCTTCCGCCTTTTCGGTCCCTTCGAAGTCAGTGACAAGGCGGGGCGGACCCTCGACATCGGGCCCCGGATGCAGCGGGCGGTCTTGGCGCTCCTGGCTCTGAATCCGGGGAGGGTGGTCTCGCTCGATCGGCTGATCGACGAGCTGTGGGCGGATCAGCCCCCGTCGAGTGCCACCACAACGCTCCAGGTGTACATCTCCAACCTCCGCAAGGTGCTTGAGCCCGGCCGGCAGCGGCGGACACCCCCCAAGGTGCTGCTCACACGCGAACCCGGTTACCAGTTGGCCGTCGCTCCCGATCAGGTGGACCTGGTCCGCTTCACCACCTCGGTGGAAGACGGGCGCAAGGCGCTGGCCCGGCGCGAGTACGGCAAGGTTCTCGAGGTGCTGGACCAGGCGCTGGGCATGTGGCGGGGCGAGCCTCTGGCCGAGTTCTCCGCCTATGAGTTCGCCCAGCCGGTCATCGCGCGTCTCGCCGAGTTCCGCGCGGTTGCCGTTGAGGACCGGTTCGAGGCCAGGCTCGCGCTGGGCGACAGCCTCTCATGCGTGGCCGACCTGGAGCGGCTCGTCGAGGCGTATCCGTTCCGCGAGCGGCTGTGGGGCCTGCTGGTGCTCGCGCTTTACCGGTCGGGCAGGCAGACCGACGCCCTCGGGGCACTGCGCAGAGCGCGCGCCCTGCTGGCCGAGGAGATGGGGCTCGAGCCGGGGCCGGAGCTGCGGCGGCTGGAGCAGGCCGTCCTGGAGCAGTCCGCGGACCTGGACGTCTCGTCGCCCGTGCTCTCGGAGGTGTCACCGACGCTGACTCTCACTGCGGACCGCCGGCACATCACACGGGCCCGTGCTGATGCCCCCATCGCGCGGGACGAACAGCTTGGCCGGCTTGCCGAACGTTTCAGTGCCCTGCGGCAGGGGCGTGGTGGAGTGCTGTCGCTGACCGGAGAGGCGGGTGTCGGCAAGACCCACCTGGCCCGGCTCGCGGCCGCGGAGGCCGAGAGCCAGGGAATTACCGTGGTGTGGGGCCGCTGCGTGGAAGCGGAGGCGGCGCCGCCGTTCTGGCCCTGGTTGCAGGCATTGCGCGAGCTGGGAGAGCGGGGCCGGGTTGCCGCCCGGCTCATGGCGGGTGAGGGCACCGACACGACCGCCGACCCCGGGAGGGCGCTGTTCGAGCTGTATGAGCATGTCCTGTCCGCGCTGACCGGTGTGGGAACCCCGACGATGCTCATCCTGGACGACCTGCACTCGGCCGACGCGTCCTCGCTCCGGCTCCTCACCTTCCTGGCGTCCGAGTTGCACCGCAGGCCGATACTCGTCCTGGCCACTCTGCGGCCAGAGCCGGGGAGAGAGCCGGAGCAGCTGGGCGACACCCTTGCCGCCCTGGTGCGGGAGCCGGGAACCGAGCTTGTGCCGCTTCCTCCTTTCACGTTGCGTGACGTACGTGCGTTTCTCGAACCGCGCGGCGTGACCGACCCGGCGTTCGCCCGAATTCTCTATGAGAGAACCGGGGGCAATCCGTTCTACCTGGTCGAGCTGCTGAGACTGTTGGGCAGCGAGCACCGGCTCGACTCCGTCTCATCCGGCATCCCGCAAGGAGTCCGGGAGGTGATCGGCCGGCGTGTGTCCCGGCTGCCGGATCAGACCCGCGAACTGCTCGGCCAGTGCGCCGTACTGGGGCGGGACGTGAGTCTCGATGCGTTGACGGCCCTTGCCGGGGTGCCGGCCGAACAGGTGATGTCGGCGCTTGAGCCTGCCGTCGCCACAGGGGTGCTGATCGAGACGGTCGGCGGCTTCGACTACCGCTTCTCGCATGCCCTGGTTCGTGACGCGCTCTATGCGGGTCTCAGCCGCCTTGAGAAGGCCAGGCTGCACCTGAGCGCGGGACAGGCGTTGGAAGGTCTTCCCGGTGGGGACAATGCCTCTCTCCTGCCGATCCTGGCCCATCATTTCGCCATGGGCGCGCGGGTCGGGGGAGCCGACAAGGCCGTGGAGTACGCGGCCAGGGCGGCTCGGCAGGCGACGGCCCAGCGCGCCTATGACGAGGCCGTGGAGCTGTGGGACAAGGCGTTGCTCGCCCTCGGACAGCGCGACCCGGCCAGGCGCTGCCGGCTGCTGATCGAGCTGGGCCGGGCGCTGCGCGTCATCGGGGACGTGGATCGCGGCCGCATGGTTCTCGACGAGGCGATCGAGCTGGCGGCGGAGATCGGCGACAAGACGGCGGTCGTCGAGGCGGTCACCGTGTTCGGTGGCCACAGCGTCTGGATGTGGCGTCCCTACGGAGTCGTGGAGGAGCGCAGGGTCGCCCTCCTGGAGAACCTGCTGAAGGAACCGCTGGACGACCCCGAGCGCGCCGCGCTGCTCGGCACGCTCGGCCTGGAACTGTACTACGGGCCGCGCCGCGCCGAGGGCGAACGGCTGGCGGCCGAGGCCGTGCAGATCGCCCGGCGAGTGGGCGATCCGGCGCTGCTCTTCCGGGTCCTCAACAACTACGCGCTCGCCACCCGGGTTTGCGGGCGTGAGAAGGAGCAGCGCAGCGCCGCAGACGAGATGCTGGGTCTGCCGGGCCTGCCCGCGGCCGCGCAGATCGTGGCCCTCACCATCCGCATGTCCCACCTGCTGAAGGACGGCGAGTTCGCCGACTGGCAGCGTGACCGCCTGCGCGTCGAACAGTTGGCGCAGGAGGTCCGGCGGCCGGAGTTGACCGCGATGATGTGGACCGCGGAGGCCGCCTACGCCACCCTGCACGGCCGGTGGGCCGAGGCGGAGCGTCTCGTGCTCGAAGCGGACGAGCTTCTCAGCAGGTGGTGGATAGTCATACGTGACTTCGTGAGGTTCTGCACGATCTTCACCTGCCGCAGGGCGCAGGGCCGCGTCATGGACATCGCGGAGGAGTTGATCGCGCGGGCGGCCGAGCCCGACATGTACCCGCTGCGCCCCCTCGCCGTCCTCGCCGCTCTGGATGTCGGCGACCCGGATCGGGCTCGCGAGCTGATGGGCCGCTGGGGCACGGACGTCCGCGACGACTGGTTGGCCGAGTTCCACTTCGTAGTGTGGGGATATGTGGCGGTCGAGCTGGGCGCACCCGACCTTGCGGAGCTGTACCGCAGGCTCTCGCCGCACGGCGACCGGTTGGTGGATGCGGGCAGCGGTCAAATCGTGAGCTGGGGCTCGACGCACCAGGTGCTGGCGAAACTGGCGGCGGCGATGGGTGACCGGGAGCGGGCCCTCGACCACGCCCGGCGGGCCCACGAGATTCATCTGCGCCTGGGCCTGGACTACTGGGCAGGCCAGAGCCGACAGCTCCTGACTCGACTGGGCGCGTCACCGCACGCCTGATACCTGCCCGAGCAGCTGACAGAGGCCAGGTCTTTCGAGCTTACGGATCAACGTCGGTGGGGATCGCGTCAGCGAGCCTGCGGACGGATGCCGAGTCGCCCACTCTCAACCTGGTACCTTCCGGCCAAGCCGTTCGGTAAGACGTTTCAGTCCTCCCCCGGCACATTCGCCACCTCAGACGTAGACTTTAGGCCCAAAATCGAGCTGGCACTCCATGCAGGCAGATCGCTCGTTGGGCCTCCAGGTTCCGATGTCGGCAAAGCCTTGAGAGGGGGCGTCAGAATGTCATCCACTTGGATAAGGGGATATTGTCCCAGACTTCCATCGCCCACTCGCGGATGAGGAAGAGTCGGCCGGCTGATGACAACGTCGCCTGCCCGCTGCACACGCATCACGAGCCCGAGGTCCGTCGATAGAGGGTTCCCGTCGTGCGTGTAGCGCAGGTCCAGTCCGTTTGCCGACGTGTGATCCCAGATCCACTGCTCCATTTTGGAAGGCACGTGTCCGACCAGCGCCACACCCTCCAGGGTGACTTGAGGACCGTTGAGCGCATCGACCGCGACACACGCCAGCTGCGCCGACTCGGTGTAGTACGCCGGCGATCGATAGTCGTCACCGCCCCGCTCGCCCCAGCAATCCACTTCTCCGTCGCAGGCCACCGATTCACCTGAACGGTAGGCACACAGAGCACCAGCATCCTGACTTGTTCACGGTCGTCCTCGTCACTTCTGCGGGTGCCGAGGGCCGGGGAACGCCGCGCAGACGAGCAGTTCCCGTATCTTGGGCACGTCGCGGTACGGCTCCAGCCGTTCGAGGACAACGGCCACTCGGCCGGCGGTGCGGTCGCTGGCTACGTCCGGCGACAGGTCGAACAGGCGGCCGTCGAGTTGCATTGGCACCGTCGAGGCGTTGGCGCGATCAGGAAGTCTGCCTGAAATTTACAGCGGTGTCCGTCACGGACCAGCGGTTCGAGCAAGTCGTCTCCCTTTCTGTTGACGCACTCCCGCCTTCTCTCTAGCGTGAGGCCTCCGTGAGTGATCGGCATTCATTTGTTAGCGCTAACAACGTGCACAAGTGAAAGTTCGACCCAGCAATTTAGATCTAGTGATGGGACATCTCATGGCACTGAGCATGGCGTCTGATGGTTACTCATCAGGACCATCGCGGAGCATCCGGTCGTTGCGCCAGTTGCTGATCGCCCTTGTGTTGACCGCGCTCACCGCAGTGGCAGCCCTCGTCCCCACGCCGTCGGCCAATGCCGCCACCAGCCAATTCCGAGGCATGAACTGGGCCGTGCTGGGTGACAATTTCAGCACCGGCACGCTCGTCGTGCAGGGCCTGAGCCAGTCCGACAGCAACGCGACAGTACGGGCCAAGGCCAACGCGCTCTACGACCACATGGAATACGTCATGGGGGTCAACACCGTCCGGTTGCCTATCAACACCCACACTGTGGCCAACACGACCTGGTGGAACTCCTACCGCGGCGCCATCGACGCCGCCACCGACCGTGGATTCAAGGTCATCCTGGCCTATTGGGAGGACGGCGCAGCCTCCGGCGGCAGGATCACGAACCTCGCCGCATGGAACTCGATGTGGTCCACCGTGACCAACACGTACGGCTCGAACAGCAACGTCTACTTCGAGCCGATGAACGAGCCGCACGGCTACTCATCGGCGGAATGGCGCAACGTAGCAGCGAACTGGCTCAGCACTCACACCTCGGCGGTGCCTGGCCGGGTGCTCATCGGCGGTACCGGCTTCAGCCAGGACCTCCGGGACATCTGCAACGACAGCCGCTTCAACTCGACGCTGCTGTCCTTCCACTACTACGCCTTCTTCTACAGCGCGATGACCTACGACGCCTTCCGAAGCCACATTCAGACGCTTTTGGGCAACTGCGCCTCCCGCGCGATCGCGACGGAATTCGGCGCGCCGATGTCCACCGGCCTCAACTACGGCGACGCGAACAGCACCGACAACTTCGTGCGCTACCTCCGCGCCATGGCCCAGGTCATGCGTGACAACCAGATGGGCGGCACCTACTGGCCCGCCCTCGGCGGCAAGCCGACCGGAAGCCTCGGCTACGACCACTACTCGATGTACGCCCTCGGCGGCAGCGGCACCAACCTCACCTTGACCATCCGCAACCAATCCGGCGCCGACCGGATCCGCTACGGCTGGGGCGACACCGTCCGCGACTCCACCCCTTCGCCGCAGCCGGAAACGTTCTACAGGATCGATGCGCGCCACAGCGGCAAGGCCATGGACGTCCAACAGGCGAACACCAACAACGGTGCGCGCGTCGACCAGTACACCTACGGCGGCAACCCATGGCAGCAGTGGCAGTTCCAGGACGCCGGCAGCGGCTACTGGCGCATCGTCAGCCGCCACAGCGGGAAGTGTCTTGATGTGGTGGGCGCTTCAACCGCCGACGGTGCCGAGCTCATCCAGTACACCTGTGGCAGCGGCACCAATCAGCAGTTCCAGATGGTCGCCAACGGCAGCTACTTTCAGCTCCGGGCGCGACACAGCGGCAAATGCGTGGACGTACCGTCCGCATCGACCGCGGATGGCGTGATCCTCAAGCAGTATCCGTGCAACACCGGCGCCAACCAGCAGTGGTCGCGCACGGCCGTCTAACGGTCGTCTCGACGTAACCGCGGATCCGCGGTACATCCCTCCCCGGTGCCGATCTCGTGCTGTGCGCTCGGTGCCGGGGATCCGGATTGCGGCGTTGTGTGGTCGGCCCGAGGTGCGGTGTCGGTCCTGCCACCGGTCGTCTCCCCGGGTCGCCGTCCCAAATCGGACGTGCGATCCTCACCACCGCGCGGCGGAGGCAGTCCACGAGATCGGGGCTGCGGGCCGGAAAGGCGGCCTGGAGATCCGGCCTCTGCTGTCTGACCACCCTCACCCGGACACCCCCAGCGGCACCGCGTCCCCCTATAGGGGAACCGGCATCCTGGCCGCAGGCGGCCACCAGCTCGGCCTCCGGGGGACGCCGGATCGTCCTGGAAGCCGTCCTGGACCAGGACGTCTGTGAATCCCAAGTCGGGGGCCCGCCGTGGACACTGGAGCGGCAGTGGGGCCCCACCCCCTGGGGGCGGCCGAGGCTGCAGCGGACCGCCGACCGGGTCGAGCAGCTCGCTGAAGACGTCGCTGCGTGGCTCGCCAAGGCGGCTGCGAACAGCCAGAAGCAGGCTGAAGGCTAGTTGAGACCCTGTTGGGCGCGGGCACGATCGGCCCGACCGGGACGAACCGTACCAGGATGCCGGATGGTCCGGGAATGGAGACATTCGTGGGGCACGGTGACGGTTCGCAGCTGAGCTTTTCTCCCTGTCGGCCAACGATGATCCCGCGGGCATGACCCTGGGGTACCTCGGGCCACGGTTCACGGCCAGCCACCGCGGCAGGCGTCTGTTTCTCCTTCCTAGCCGACGGCTCCGACGCGACCAGCGGCCGTTGGAGAACGCGTTGCACAGCAGTCTCGGCAGGAGAACCATTCTCGCGCGAGTCGACGGGACCCTCTCTTATGCGTCTGATGACAGGCGCCACTGACCAGGTCAGCCCTCCCCGCCCCAGCGTCTGATCGTCATGCCACGGGTGTGGGCTACCACCGTCGGTCCCCTACGGGGGCCAGCTCGCGGCGGATGCCGGGGACGCACCACGCCGAGCCGAAAGCGCTGCGCCGGATCAGCCTCGATCCTGGCGCATGGACAAGATCACCCGAGCGGCACTCGTCCTGCTTCACCGCAAGCACAACTGGATCATTTCGGCATCACAGCGTGGTCTTCGCTTACTGCGAACAGCTCACTGTGTATACGGACTGCAATATTCCATTGTCCGAAATGTCGACGGCTAGGGCAGTCTGAAATTTCAGCGTCTAGCCGGCCGGGATGCGACCCACGCCTACACAGAACGTGCGCACTACCACGGCGAATCAGCCCTTTCCGGGGTCACCTTGCTACGTATCGCATTACTCGCAATATTGCGCCTTTGACACAGCTGCTCACTGGGCGATACCTGTATATGGAACACAGGAAGGACGCAAAGCCCCTCGCCGCATTCGGACCACGATGGCGTTGATTTGTGCCGCTTTCCGAAATGTCGCGGCCGTTTTGGTCGGCCGCTTTGACCCGGGTAATCGAGGAGGAAAGATGGGTTGCAAAAGAAGAGTCGCCGAGAAAGCCGACTCCGGCGCCCTGTGGCGCATGCCGGCGTGGCTGACCGCCGTGGTCGGACTGCTGACAAGCCTGGTGGCGACGTCGTCACCGGCTACGGCGGCCGACCTGCCGTACGGGCCGTACACCTGCGCGAGCGGGTACGTGTGGCGGGATGCCTACGCGGGCGACCAGGTCTGCGTGACGCCGGCGATCCGCACTCAGACCGCGACGGAGAACGCGCTGGGCCCGTCGCGCCGGGAGCCGAACGGCGGCCCCTACGGACCCGACACATGCAAGCAGGGATACGTCTGGCGTGAGACGCGGCCCTCGGACCACGTCTGCGTGCCGTCGGCGAGCCGCGACCAGGCATACAGCGACAACTCCAACGCCGTCCTGCGACTGGCGGACCCGGGCGCGACGCCGCACGGCGGGGTCAGCATCTCCACCTCGCTCAACCAGCTCGGTGGCCGCCTGTACGCCAACGGCAGCGGGCTCACGCCCAACGGCACAGTGATGTTCTCCGCGGTCGGGATCGGCACGACCGCGCCGTTTGGGCTGGGTACGCGCACCGCCGACGCCTCCGGCAATTTGCCGGGATGGCAGTACGTCGCGGACGTCTGGTGCCGCAGCTACCAGACCGGGCCGGCCACCATCGTGGTCCTCGACGTGAAGACGGGCCTCGTCACCACCGCGGGCACCACGACCGCGTTCCTCCACTGCGGCTATTGAGCCCGCACGACGTCACGAGCACGACCAGCGCGTACGGGCGGGCATGGCACCTTCCACGGTGCCGTGTCCGCTGCGCTGCGCTGCGCTGCGCTGCGCCAGCTTTCAGGTCGTACGAGCCGGTCTCCGCCGGGTCCCCGGGGGTCGGCATCGGCGCTGCGTGCCGGCGGCCGGAGCGCGGGTGGCGTTCGCGAGTCGTGCCCGGCAACGTGCGATGCGAGCGTCAGACCACCGACCTTCGCCAAGGAGATCTCGTGCGTCACAGACTGGCAGCCCTGCTGATCCTCGCCGCGTCCGTCTTCGTCCCGGCCGTGGCCTCGGCGGCGCCCGCGAACGCCTCGACCCTCTAGATGGTTCACTCCAACCTGCCCTACTCGATCTGCATCTCGTTCGGGCAGTCGGGCTACCAGAACGGCAGATGGAGCACCTGGCGGTGCAGCACGCACCAGCCGCAGAACGATCCTTGGAACCCCGCCTACGACCTGTGGGCGTACGTGAACTGACCGGCCGTGATCGCTGACCTATGCGGGCGGTGCCGCGGTCTGATCGGGGAAGGCCACAGCGGGCTGCACTGGTAACGCAGGCGTCACCGCCCTGCTATGTCATGCTCAGTAATCAAAAAATTACGGTGAGCACTACATCGGAGTGGTGAGTACCGCAACGTCGTTGCGCTCTGCCGGGGTGCAGATCTCTCGGTCGAAGAGCGGACGGCCGCATGACCGAAGGCCGGTGATGCGAGGCGAACCGCACCGTTGGCGGGCCCCCGTGATCTTCCGGGACACCAACAAGTGCGACACCTATTCCGGTGGCACGTTGTCCAAGACCACGGGGGAGAACGCCACCGTGAACGGCGGCGTCGATCTCGGGGTGGTGCACGTGTCGGCGCAGTCGGGCTGGAACAGCTCCTCGTCCGTGAGCTGGACCATCCACAAGAAGACCCGGATCTGCGGCAATTCACCGTTGGGCTGGGCCCAATCCGCCTCGCGTATCGCCGAAGCGCACACGTACTGACAACCGGCCGATCGGGGTAAGGAGTTCCGTCATGCGTGCCCTCACTCGTCTCATCCTGCCGGTCGCCATGGTCGCGGCCATGGTTTCCGGATGCGCGGGTGAGGGCCCGCGCCTGTATCTCAACAAGACACCCGAATCCGACGAGGACGTCACGATCGGCGTCGTGCTGCCCGACACCGTGGCCCATCGGCCGTACTCCCTGGGAGGCTGGGTGATGTGCCTCGACCGGCCCGGTTCGGTCACCATCGACAAGGTCGATCTGCTCGACCCGAGTGGCGGCATCGTCCTGCAGGCGTTCTCCTCCCGGCGGCAGAGCCGTACGCGTGGCATGCTCGGCGAGGAGGAGCGGCCCTTGACCGAACTCGGCTTCCCGGCCCGCAGCCCCGCCGTCACCACGATCTGCGGGAAGGACCGGGACGACATCCTCCGCACGGAGCTCGGCCTGCAGTACGGGAAGACCGGCGACGCCACCGCGCGGGCCGCGGGCGTCCGCGTCTTCTACACCTCGGCGGGCCGGCGGCACACCGTCGACTTCGCCCTGGACGTGCGGCTGTGCGCTCCCGACGACATGGACACCAAGCAGTGCAGGGACATGTACAAGGAGCTCCGGAGCGAAAGCAAGGGCGACGAATAGCCGCCCTTCGCCGTCCGGTTCGACCAGGCGTCGCCTACCTCGCCCGGCAAAGCCAGTGAACGAAAGAGCCTCCGTAAAGGCTGCGGCACGGGCATGGCCTGGTGCAGCGCGAGCTACCGGCCGACCGTCGCGGCACTCTTGAATCGCCGGTTTCCTTACTCGATGGCCTCACCCCCGTATCGGCCCCGCCCAGCATCGCGTCCCGATTCGCCGGGCAGACCATCATTGTCGTGGGGCGCGCAGCCGACGCCATCACCGCCGAACTCGCCGCCCTCACCGTGCAGATCACAGGGACGCGTACGACATCAGCCGATATGGCCGTCGTCGCACCCGCCGCGAGCAGGAGCTCCCCGACGACGATCGCCTTCGTCAGCGGCGAAGCCCTCGACCGCCCACAGAGGTGGCCCGAAGTTGTTGAAGCTCATGGTCATGGTGAGGCACGCCGACAAGGCCTCCCCTTGCAGCCGGTCCGCCCCGAAGGCTTCCTCATGCCTGCTACCCACCACGTTTCACTGCATGGGCACCTCGCGCCGAGGCTTACGGGGGGCGCTCGGCGCTCCTGAACCCGGGCCGCTGCTCATTGCGCGGGTGAAGATCTTCTCGCGCCATCCCGGTGGCGGCGGCCCCGGCTGTGCCACTGCCGATACATCACGACGCTCAACCTCTCCGCTCGGTCCACAGCGCCAGCAGCACGTTCTGGCCTTGCGGGAGCGGCAGAGTGAGCCCGTGAAGCTGGCACGTGTATCGCAGACCTGAGGTCGAGGTTCAACCGGGCGCGGGATCGGATGGTTTTAGGGCTGCCTGAGGTTGCTAACGGCTACGTGATCGGGTTCAAACCACGAACGCCGCGCTAACGAACGAACAAGGGCCTGATCGCTGTCTCCAGCGATCAGGCCCTTGACCTGCAACTACCTGGTCGGGGTGGCGGGATTTGAACCCACGGCCTCTTCGTCCCGAACGAAGCGCGCTGCCAAGCTGCGCTACACCCCGGTCGCTTGGACTTTCCGTCCTGCGCCTCGGCAAGTCTAGCGGACTTTGCGGCTACTTGTGTCATCCGGCACGACGGGGCGGCGGGGGACGAGCGTCAGCAGGGTCGCCTCGGGCGGGCAGGCGAAGCGCGCGGGCGCGTACGGCGAGGTGCCGAGCCCGGCCGAGACGTGCAGCCAGGCGCTCTCGTGCCTGCTCAGCCCCTTGACGCGGGCGCGGTCGATGCCGCAGTTGGTCACCAGGGCGCCGTAGAACGGGATGCACAGCTGCCCGCCGTGGGTGTGCCCGGCCAGCAGCAACTGATACCCGTCCTGGGCGAAGCGGGACATGTTGCGCGGCTCGGGCGAGTGCATGACGCCGAGCCGCAGGTCGGCGTCCACAGGAGCCTGGCCGGCGATCTCGTCGTACCGGTCCCGGTCGATGTGCGAGTCGTGGATGCCGCCCACGTGGACGTCGAGGTCGGCCACCTTGAGGCGGGCCGTCGTGTTGTTCATGTCCAGCCAGCCGGCCTCCCGCATCGCGGCGCCCAGTTCGGCCCACGGCAGGTTCGGCACGTGCTGCCGGGAGTCCCCCTTGGACGTACGCCACAGGTAGCGGGCGGGGTTCTTCGGCCGGGGGGCGTAGAGGTCGTTGGAGCCGTAGACGAACAGGCCCGGCCGGTCGAGCAGCGGCTCCACGGCGTACATGTACGACTCGACCGCGTCGGGGTGCGCCAGCGTGTCGCCGGTGTTCACGACGAGGTCGGGGTCGAGCGAGGCCAGCGAGCGCACCCACGTGATCAGCCGGTGGCGCCGAGGCGTGAGATGCAGGTCGGAGATCTGCAGGATCCGCACCGGCCGCTGGCCCGGAGCCAGGACGGGGACGTCGAACCGGCGCAGCCGGAACCAGTTCCGCTCGATCACCGAGGCGTAGCCGACACCGGCCACGCCGAGGCCGAGGATGGACAGGGGAATCGCGGCTGCTTTCCTCACACAGCCATGATGCCCGACGTACGGCCCGCCTCCCGCATAACCTGGCGAAGACCGGGGCCCGGGCACGGCAAGATGGACGCATGAGTGCGTTGAAGGACAAGCTGAAGGCCGACCTCGCGGCCTCGATGAAGGCCCGTGACGAGGTACGGGTCCGGACCATCCGGATGGCTCTGGCCGCCGTCAACGTCGAGGAGGTCGCCGGCAAGGAGGCCCGCGAGCTCTCCGACGACGAGGTGATCAAGGTGCTGACCCGCGAGGCCAAGAAGCGACGGGAGGCCTCCGAGGCGTTCGCGGGCGCCGGGCGGGCCGAGCAGGCCCAGGCGGAGCTGGACGAGCAGGCGGTCCTGGAGGAGTACCTTCCCGCCCAGTTGAGCGACGACGAGCTGAACGCGCTCGTCGACGAGGCGATCGCCGAGAGCGGCGCGCAGGGCCCCAAGGCCATGGGCCAGGTCATGAAGATCCTGAACCCGAAGGTCGCGGGCCGCGCCGAGGGCGGCCGTGTCGCCCAGGCCGTACGCGCACGTCTGTCCGCCTGACGGCCGCGGGAGTCCGGCTCTAGACCGGAAACGGCGTGGCGTCCGGCCGTCGGGCCCGCCGCCGCGGCCCGCCGGTGAGCCGAGGCCGGAAACGCCGATGGGCCGCTCCCCGGCGAGAGGAGCGGCCCATCGGGAAAAGGATCATCCGAACGGGTCGAAGGGCGCGTCGCCGCCACCGGGGCCACCGCCGTTGCCGCCGCCACGGCCGTTGCCGGGACCGCCGCCATGGTCGTTGCCGCGACCGTCGCCACCGGCACCGTCGCCGCCGCCCCGGTCGGACTTCGGCTTCGGCGGGGGAGCGCACTGGTGGGCGCAGCCGCCGAACCTCGACATGTCCGGCTTGACGAACGACGAGGCTTCGACGCCCTTGAGCGCCGACAGGAAGGTCGCCTTCCAGATCGGGCCCGGGATGCTGGCGCCGAAGACCGAGCCGTACGACCGGCCGCCGATGACGCGGTTGCTCAGCGGGTAGCGGACCGGGCCGCGCGGGTCGCCGAGGCTGACCGCGCCCGCCAGGTCGGGGGTGAAACCGGCGAACCAGACGGTGCGGGAGACGTCGCCCGTACCGGTCTTGCCGGCCGCGTCCCTGCCGATGCCGCCGACACCGGACATGGTGCCCTTGGTGAACACGCCCGACAGGATGCTCGTGGCCGCGTCGGCGACCTCCTCCTCGACGACCTGCTTGCACTCGGGCTTGAACGAGGTCACCTTGTTGAAGCGGTCGGTGATCTCGGTGATGGCCATCGGCGCGCAGTACTTGCCGCGGGCGCCCAGCGTCGCGTACGCCGTGGCGACGGTGACCGGGTCCATCTCGTTGAAGCCGAGCGTGAACGGCTCGAACTCCTGGAGCTTGCCGCCGTCGGCGCGCTTGATGCCGAAGTCCTTGGCGGTCTTCACGACGTCGCAGAGGCCGACCTTCTGCTCAAGGGTGAGGAAGAAGGTGTTCACCGAGCCCCACGTGCCGGTCTGCAGGGTCAGGAACCCGCCGTGGCCCTCCGCGTTGTGCAGCGGGGTCTTGATGTCGCCCACGGAGTTGCCCTTGCAGTCCTTGAACGCGGAGTAGCTGGGCGCCGTGTAGGTGCTGCCGACGTTGAAGCCGTCGTTGAACTTATAGCCTTCCTTCAGCGCCGTCACCAGCGTGAACATCTTGAAGGTCGACCCGGCCTGGAAGCCCGTGCCGCCGCCGTGGAGCGCGTCCGCGACGACGTTGATCGACATCTCGTTCTTCTTTTTGCTGGTGCCGAACTTCCGGCTGGAGGCCATCGCCTTGATGGCTCCGGTGCCGGGCTCGACGAGCGCCTCGGAGGCGACCGGCTTGTCGCTCGGGAAGACGTACTTCTTGATGGCCTTCTCTGCGGCCTTCTGCATCTTCCGGCTCAGCGTGGTCCTGATCGTCAGGCCGCCGCGGGCCAGGAAGTCCTGCCGGGCCTTCTTGGTCTTGCCGAACTGCTCGTCGTTGAGGATCTCGTTCCGTACGTACAGGCAGAAGTACGGGTAGTCGCTCTCCTCGCAGCCGCCGGGGATCTCCTTGTCCTTCCACCCCAGCTTCTTCTTCTTGGCCGCGTCGCGCTCGGCTTCGGTGATGATGTGCAGCTCGGCCATGCGGTCGAGCACGACGTTGCGCCGGGCCAGCAGCCGGTCACGGAAGGTCTTCCCCCGGTTGGGGTCGGTGGCGTTCGGGTCCTGGACGGCTCCCGCCAGCGTGGCGGCCTCGCTCAGGTTCAGCTCGGAGGCGTGCTTGCCGAAGAACCGCTTGGACGCCGCCTCGATGCCGTACGCGCTGGCGCCGAAGTAGGCGATGTTGAGATAGCGGTTGAGGATCTCGTCCTTGCTGTACTTCTGCTCGATCCCCATCGCGTAGCGGATCTCGTTGAGCTTGCGCCCGACGGTCGGCGCGACGGCGGCGGCCTTCTCCTCTTCGGTCTCCGCCTTGTTGTACAGGACCTGCTTCACGTACTGCTGGGTGATGGACGAGCCGCCCTGCGTCACCCCGCCCGTGGTGATGTTCCTGACCAGTGCGCGGGTCGTGCCCTCGACGTCGAGCGGGCCGTGCTGGTAGAAGCGGAAGTCCTCGATCGCCACGATCGCCTTACGCATGATCGGCGCGATGCGGTCCATCGGGACCGATTCCCGGTTCTCGAAGTAGAACTGGGCGAACTGCTTGCCGTCCGCGTCGAGCAGGACCGTTTTCTCGGGCAGCGGCGGTTCGTTGAGGTCCGCCGGCTTGAGGCTCAGGGTCTCGATGCTCGACTTGACCGTCACGCCGGCCCCGCCCACGGCGGGTAGTGCAATCGCCGCCGCCAGCACTCCCGCGACGCCCGCGGCGCCGACGAGGCGCAGAGCCGCACCTGTCCGGGATGCCAGAGTTTTGCCGTGAGCTTGCACGGATCCAAGGGTACGTCCGTTTGGTGACTCTCCCGGCATCGACCTCACGGGTCGGCATTACCCCCTCGCGGGGGGGACTAGTCATTCCCGGCCACATGGCCTGACATGACCATGCACGAATTTGGTCCCCCCGGGGTATGTCGGTTCGATCGTTTCCTTGCGTACTTTCTCCTCTGCGGCTACTGCAACCAGGAGGCCCGACGCCCGCGCCCGTCGGCCGAAACGACGACTGACCACCTAAGGGGAGTGGGGTCGAACATGTGGATCACGGATTGGACCTCCCGTGCCGCCTGCCGGGGTGCGGATCCTGACGCGCTCTTCGTGCAAGGCGCCGCCCAGAACCGGGCCAAGCTCATCTGCCGTGGATGCCCCGTCCGTACCGAATGCCTCGCCGATGCGCTGGACAACCGCATCGAGTTCGGGGTGTGGGGCGGGATGACGGAGAGGGAACGGCGCGCGCTGCTCAGGCGCAGGCCGGACGTGGAGTCCTGGCGCGACCTGCTGGAGTCCGCCAAGGAAGAGTACGAGCGGACCAACGAGCTGATCGCCGGCTGAGCCCGGCGCGGCGTCCCGCGGCGAAGCGGGACGCCGGATGTCACGCTTTCAGGACGCGAGGAGTTGCCCGATCTGGCGTAGTCCCGCCAGATCGTGCACGTCCTCGGGCATCGCGGGCACCTGCGCGATGGGCACCGTCGGATGGGCCGAGGTGAAGTGCTCCTGCTGGCGCTGCTCCCGCGAGGCGAGCTGCATCCTTCCGGCGTGCAACCGCAGCACGGCCGCGGTCAGCTCGTGCTCGCCCCTGGCGTCCAGGTCCTCGGCGGCCGCGGAGCTGCGCGCCGCCGACAGCGACGGCGCCAGCGGCCGGTGCACGCGGTTGACGACGAGCCCGGCCAGCGGCATGCGCTCGTCGGCCAGCCGCTCCACGAAGTAGGACGCCTCGCGCATCGCGTCGCGCTCGGGCGCGGCGACGACGACGAACGCCGTGCCGGGTGCCTGGAGCAGCCGGTACGTCTGCTCGGCGCGCTGGCGGAACCCGCCGAACACCGCGTCGAGCGCGGTGACGAACATCTGGATGTCCCGGAGCACCTGGGCCCCGATCACCTTGGTCAGGATGCCCGCGACCATTCCGAAGCCGGCGTTGAGCAGCTTGAACGCGCTGCGCCCGCCGGCCTTGGCCGGGGCGGTGAGGATGCGGATGAGCCTGCCGTCCAGGAACCGGCCGAGGCGCTCGGGGGCGTCGAGGAAATCGAGCGCCGACCGCGACGGCGGGGTGTCCACCACGATCAGGTCCCACTCGTTCGAGCGGCGCAACTGGCCCAGCTTCTCCATGGCCATGTACTCCTGCGTGCCGGAGAAGCTCGACGACAACGACTGGTAGAAGGGGTTCGTCAGGATCTGCTGGGCGCGCTCGGGATCGGCGTGGGCCTCGATGATCTCGTCGAAGGTCCGCTTCATGTCGAGCATCATCGCGTGCAGTTCGCCGCCGGCCTCTCCGGCGCCGTCCACGCCGTGTACGCGCCTCGGGGTGTTGTCGAGCTCGGTCAGGCCCATCGCCTGGGCCAGCCGCCTGGCGGGGTCCACGGTCAGGACGACCACCGAGCGGCCCCGCTCGGCGGCGCGCAGCCCGAGGGCCGCGGCCGTCGTGGTCTTGCCGACACCGCCCGAGCCGCAGCACACGATGATCCGGGTGTCCGGGTCATCCAAGATCGCGTCGATGTCCAGCGCGGGCGCCGTCCTGGTCACAGCTCAGCCTCTCACTCGGTCGAAGGGTCACGCCGCGCACAGTTCACGCGACACACTGGGCGCGCAGGGCGTCGGCCAGTTCGTAGAGCCCGGCCAGGTCCGCGCCGTCGGGCAGCAGCGGCAGGTCGTAGCGGGGCACGCCGGCCTCCTCCAGCGCGACGCGCTCGCGCTTTTCCAGCTCGGTCCGCAGGGCGTGCTCGCACACCTCCCGGGCGAGCGCCTCTGCGACCGCGGAGGCGTCGGCCCTGCCGTCCGTCAGCCCGGCCGCCTTGAGGCCGAGCGCGAGTTCGGCGGAGTCGAAGCGTCCCTGGCAGGCCGCCTCCAGCACGCCCTCGGGCAGCCCGGCGGGACGCACCATGTTGACGAACACGCCGCCCACCGGCAGACCGGTCGTCCGCAGTTCCTCGATCCCGTCCAGCGTCTCCTGGACGGGCATCTCCTCCAGGAGCGTCACGAAGTGGACGGCCGTCTCCGGGGAGGCGAGGACGCCCCGCACCAGGTCGGCGTGGTTCTTGATGGGCCCGACCCGGGCCAGCCCGGCGACCTCCTGCGTCACGTTCAGGAAGCGGGAGATCCGGCCGGTCGGGGGCGCGTCCATGACGACCGCGTCGTACACCCTCCGGCCCAGCTTGTCGCGGCGCCGTACGGCCTCGCTGGTCTTGCCGGTGACCAGGACGTCCCGCAGGCCGGGGGCGATGGTCGTGGCGAAGTCGACCACGCCCATGCGGGTCAGCGCCTTGCCCACGCGCTTGATGCCGTAGAACATCTCGAGGTATTCGAGCATGGCCTCTTCGGGGTCGACGGCCAGCGCGTACACGTCCCCGCCGCCGGGCGCCACGGCGATCTTGCGCTCCTCGTACGGCAGCGGCGGCAGGTCGAACGCCTGGGCGATGCCCTGCCGTCCCTCGACCTCGACGAGCAGCACCTTGCGCCCGCCCGCCGCGAGGGCCAGCGCGAGCGCGGCGGCGACCGTCGTCTTCCCGGTGCCGCCCTTGCCGCTCACCACGTGCAGGCGCACGCCGTCCCAGTCGGTGTCACGGGCCTCCCCGTTGCTCCCGCCGCGACTGCTGGTCGGCTGACTCACCGTGCCTCCTCCGGACGGCCGGCGAGATCGCGTGCGCGGGTCGTCGCGCGGTGGTTCCCGTCGGCGTGCCTGCTCCACTCGCCCACGTGAGGAAGGCTACCCAAGGGTTACCTGCCGATTCGCGGGGGTCGTCCCGAGCCGGAACCCGAGGTACGGCTTACGCGTCGATTGGGTAAGGGTTCGCCAATGGGCGTTTGCCCAATCCGGTCGACGAAGGAGGTGCCGGCCGTGGAGTCGGTGCTGTTGACGCTGGTCGTGGTCCTGGGCTTCGCCCTGATCGTCGCGGTGGCCCGGGGTGTGCGGATCGTCCAGCAGTTCGAGACCGGGATCGTGTTCCGGCTCGGCCGCATCCAGCAGGAGGTGCGGGGCCCCGGTCTGCACCTGATCGTCCCGATCGTCGACCGCATGCAAAAAGTGAACATGCAGATCGTCACGATGGGGGTGCCCGCGCAGGAGGGCATCACCAGGGACAACGTCTCCGTACGCGTCGACGCGGTGGTCTACTTCCGGGTGATCGACCCGATCAAGGCGGTCGTGAACGTCCAGAACTACCTCTTCGCCGTCTCGCAGGTGGCCCAGACGTCGCTGCGGTCGGTGATCGGCCAGTCGGAGCTGGACCAGTTGCTGTCCGACAGGGACGCGCTGAACGCTCAGCTCAAGGCCGTCATCGACGAGCCGACCGAGGGGCCGTGGGGCATCCGGATCGAGCGGGTCGAGATCAAGGACGTGGCGCTGCCCGAGGGCATGAAACGGTCGATGTCCCGGCAGGCGGAGGCCGAGCGGGAGCGGCGCGCCCGGATCATCACGGCCGACGGCGAGTTCCAGGCGTCCAAGCGGCTGGCCGCCGCAGCGCGGCAGATGTCGTCCGACCCGGCGGCCCTGCAACTGCGCATGCTGCAGACCGTGGTGGAGGTCGCGGCCGAGAAGAACAGCACGCTGGTCATGCCGCTGCCGGTCGAGCTGCTGCGTTTCTTCGACAAGATGGCCCCGGCGGCCGCCGCCGAACAGAAGGCCGAGGCGGAGGAGCCCGAACCGGTGGAGGAGGCGCTGGACGAGCTACCCGCCATCGACGCCCCGGCCGACCTGCCGGGAACGGCGTTCGACGTGCCCGCCCACGCCCCGCGGACCGAACCGCGTTCCTGAGCATCCCCGGCGTGCCGTGCCTCGATAGCCTTTGCCCATGACCAAGTGGGAATACGTCACCGTGCCGTTGCTGACGCACGCCACGAAGCAGATTCTGGACAACTGGGGCGAAGACGGGTGGGAGCTCGTCTCGGTCATCCCGGGGCCCAACCCCGAGCAGCTGGTCGCCTACATGAAGCGGGCGAAGTGATGGCCACCCCGGAGGAGCGGCTCGCCGAGCTCGGGCTCGCGCTGCCCGAGGTCGTGCCCCCGCTGGCCGCGTACGTGCCCGCCGTACGGACGGGCGACCACGTCTACACCTCCGGCCAGCTTCCGCTCGTGAAGGGCGAGCTGGGCGTCACCGGCAAGGTCGGCGCGGAGGTGTCGGCCGAGGAGGCCAAGGAACAGGCGCGCATCTGCGCGGTCAACGCTTTGGCGGCCATCAAGGCGCTGGTGGGCGACCTTTCGCAGGTCGTAAGGATCGTGAAGGTGGTCGGGTTCGTCGCGAGCGCCCCCGGCTTCACCGGGCAGCCGCAGGTCGTCAACGGCGCCAGCGAACTGCTCGGCGAGGTGTTCGGCGAGGCGGGCAAGCACGCGAGGAGCGCGGTCGGCGTGGCGGTCCTCCCGCTCGACGCCCCGGTCGAGGTGGAGGTCATCGCGGAGGTGCGCTGACCGTCCGGCTGACCGGAACCGGGGTTTGCGGTTCCGTGAACGTGTGGGGGAGCATGGGGGCCGGTTGACCCGATAGTTGTTCTGGAGGGCCTCATGGGGTTTCCGCTGCCCGGCGAGGTCGGCGAGCGGGCGCGGGAGATCCTCGCCGGCCGCCTGGCTCCCGTCCCCGCCAGGGACGCGGCAACGGTGGTGCTGCTGCGTGACGACCCCCTGGAGGTGTACCTCCTCAGGCGCAAGGCCACGATGGCCTTCGCCGCCGGCGCCTACGTGTTCCCCGGCGGATCGGTCGACCCGCGGGACGCCGACCACACCATGGCCTGGGCGGGCCCGTCGCCCGCCGAGTGGGGCGAGGTCTTCCGGGCCGACGAGAGCACGGCCCGGGGCCTCGTCTGCGCCGCCGTACGGGAGACGTTCGAGGAGTCGGGCGTGCTCCTGGCCGGGCCCGGCCAGGACACGGTGGTGACGGACACGACGGGCCCGGACTGGGAGGCCGACCGCCTCGCGCTGATCGCGCGCACGCTGTCGTTCGCCGAGTTCCTCGACCGGCGCGGTCTCGTGCTCAGGTCCGACCTGCTCAAGGCGTGGGCGCACTGGATCACGCCGGTCGTGGAGCCCCGGCGCTTCGACACCCGCTTCTTCGTGGCGGCCCTGCCCCGGGGGCAGCGTACGCGTGACGTGGGCGGGGAGGCGTCCGGCGTGGCCTGGATGCGGCCGAGGGACGCGCTGGCCGCCGTGAGGGCGGGAACGGCGCACATGCTGCCGCCCACCTTCCGGACGCTGGCCGAGATGGCGGCGTTCGAGTCGGCCGGCGACGTGCTCGCCTGCCCCCGGTCGATCACGACCGTACTGCCGGAGGCCGCGGAGGTGGACGGGCAGATGGTGCTCATGATTCCCAAGACAGGAAAGGCGGCCGAGTGAGCGGCCTGCGCATCCCGGTGGAGGGACCGGACGGCTCCGGTACGGCGAGCGCGGTGAACGTGCTGGCGCCCAACCCGTCGCCGATGACCCTCGACGGCACCAACACGTGGATCGTCGGCGGGGCGGACGCCGTGCTGGTCGTGGACCCGGGCCCGGACGACAAGGCGCACCTGCGGCGGGTCGCCGAGCGGGTGGACGGCCGCCGGGTGACCGCCGTCCTGCTCACGCACGGCCACCCCGACCACAGCGAGGGCGCGGGGACGCTCGGGCGGATGCTCGGCGCGCCCGTACGGGCGCTCGACCCCCGCCACCGTCTGGGCGAGGAGGGCCTGGCCGACGGCGACGTGGTGACGGCGGGCGACGTGGAGGTGCGGGTCGTCGGCACGCCTGGGCACTCGTTCGACTCGCTGTGCTTCTGGCTGCCCGGCGACCGGGCGATGCTGACCGGTGACACGATCCTCGGCCGGGGGACGACCGTGATCGCCCCAGACGGGGACCTCGGCGACTACCTGCGCAGCCTGGACAGGCTCAGGCAGGGCGCCGAGATGCTGGAGGCCAGGGCGCTGCTGCCCGGTCACGGGCCCGTCCTGCCCGATCCGGCCGGGGTGCTCGACGCGTACATCGCCCACCGGCGCGAGCGGCTGGACCAGATCCGCGAGGCGATCCGCAGGGGCGCCAGGGACGCGCGCGAGATCGTCGAGATGGTCTACGCCGAGGTGGACCGGTCACTGTGGCCGGCCGCCGAGATGTCGGTGGCGGCCCAGCTCAACTACCTCAAGACGCTCTAGCGGCTCAGCGGGAGCGGTTGAAGAGCCGCTCCCTGTCCATGATCACCACGGCCTTGGCCTCGATGCGCAGCCAGCCACGCTGGGCGAAGTCGGCCAGGGCCTTGTTGACCGTCTCCCGCGAGGCGCCCACGAGCTGGGCGAGCTCCTCCTGGGTGAGGTCGTGGTGCACCCGGATGCCGTCGTCGGTCTTCTGCCCGAAGCGGTCGGCCAGGTCCAGGAGTTGCTTGGCGACCCGGCCGGGCACGTCGGTGAAGACGAGGTCCGCGAGCACGTCGTTGGTGCGGCGCAGCCGCTGGGCCAGGGCGCGCAGCAGGTGAAGGGCGACCTCGGGCCGGCCGGTCAGCCACGGCCGCAGGTCGTCGTGGCCCAGGCCCGCCAGGCGCACGTCGGTCAGCGCGATCGCCGAGGCCGTACGCGGACGGGGGTCGAACAGCGACAGCTCGCCGAACATCTCGCCGGGGCCGAGCACGCTCAGCAGGTTCTCCCGGCCGTCGGGGGCCGTACGCGCCAGTTTGATCTTGCCTTCGAGCACCACGTAGAGCCGGTCGCCCGTCTCGTTCTCACTGAAGAGGGTGCGGCCCTTGGGCAGCTCCACCTCGGTGATGCTCGTACGCAGAGCCGCGGCGCTCTCGCGGTCGAGCGCGGAGAACAGCGGCGCCTTGCTCAGTACTTCCTCGGTGCTCACGGTGCCTCCTTGCTGCGGGCGCGCTCGGTCGCCGGCTCCGTGCTAGCCATTGTGACCCACGCCTTCCACGGCGCTTTACGGGGTGTCCCGTTACGTCGCATGGGCGTAGCTCCCGGCTCGCACTCGTGTGCGTCGTGCCTGGCGAAACAACACAATCTTGGCGGAAACCTATCCTTACGCCCATTGCGCGCTCGACCGGCCGGGCAGCCGGTCGTCCCCCTACGGGCACAGTGTATTGCGCGCCATAGGGACAAATTGGCAAATACAGGCTGCATATGTGGCATGTATGGCAAGACATGCTCTGGGCGCGGGCCCGGGACGCGAGGCCCTACGCTTGCGGCATGGCGACGAACACGGCCGCTCCCCGACGGCGTCAGCGCCAGGCCGAGACCCGCCTGGGACTCGTGCGGCGGGCGCGGCGAATCAACCGGATCCTGGCCGAGACCTATCCCGACGCCCATTGCGAGCTCGACTTCGGCAACCCTCTGGAGCTGCTGGTCGCCACGATCCTCTCGGCGCAGTGCACCGACAAGAGGGTCAACATGGTCACTCCGGTGCTCTTCGCGAAGTACCGGACCGCGGCCGACTACGCCGGAGCCGACCGCGCCGAACTCGAAGAGATCATCAAGTCGACCGGGTTCTTCCGGGCGAAGGCCAACAGCATCATCGGGATGGCGCAGGCCCTCTGCGAACGCCACAAGGGGGAGGTTCCGGGCAAGCTGGCCGACCTGGTCAAGCTCCCCGGCGTGGGCCGCAAGACCGCGAACGTCGTGCTCGGCAACGCCTTCGACGTCCCCGGCATCACCGTCGACACGCACTTCCAGCGGCTGACGAGGCGCTTCGGCTGGACGACCGAGACCGATCCCGTGAAGATCGAACACGAGGTCGGCGAGCTGATCCCCAAGTCCGAGTGGACGATGCTGTCGCATCGGCTGATCTGGCACGGCCGGCGCATCTGCCACGCCAGGAAGCCCGCCTGCGGCGTGTGCCCGCTCGCCGCGCTCTGCCCGTCGTACGGCACCGGCCCCACGGACGCGGACGAGGCGCGCAAGCTGGTGCGGCCGGGTCCGTTCTCGTGAGTATGCGGTGATCGGGAAGCTCGTGCGCTCTCGCGTGGTTGTACGGCACGCCTGGGCCCTGGCATGCCCGGTGTGATGATGTGGAGGTGGTCGTGGCTCCCCCTTGGTTGACGGAGCTGGCCGCGAAGGCCGCGCACAGCCCTGTTCCCACCGCGTTGCGGCCGCCCGCGAACGGCGCCGGCCGCTCGGCGGCGGTGCTGTTGCTGTTCGGCGAGGGGCCGGAAGGGCCCGACATTCTTCTCATCCAGCGCAGTTCGAAGGGCCGGGTGCACGCCGGTCAGCCCGCGTTCCCCGGCGGCGGCGTCGATCCCGGCGACGACGGCCCGATCGGCGCGGCCCTGCGCGAGGCTCAGGAGGAGACCGGGCTCGATCCCTCGGGCGTCGAGGTCGTCGGGACCATGCCGGAGCTCTACGTCTGGCGCAGCGACAACCGGGTGACGCCCGTGCTCGCCTGGTGGCACACGCCCTGCGCCGTGCACGCCGCGTCTCCCGACGAGGTCGAGACCGTCGAGCGGGTGCCGGTAGCGGAGCTGGTGGACCCGGCCAACCGGCTGCGGCTGCGTCACCCGCGCGGCATCGTCCCCTCCGTGGCGTTCCGCGTACGCGGCCTGCTCGTGTGGGGGTTCACCGCCGGCGTGCTGGACGGCGTGCTGACCGCGGCCGGCTTCGAGCGTCCCTGGGACCGGTCACGGGTCGAGGATCTTCCCCCCGAGGTCGTCGACCTGGCCGCGCGGGGCTGAGCCGGCGGGGTGCGCGTACGCCGCGGATGGCGACGAGACCCGGCAGACGCCCGCACACGACGAGTGGCGTGGCTATACCGTGGAAACTGTGCGCGGCGATCTTCTGGATCTCATCCTGATCGGCCTGGTGGTGGCCTTCGCGGTATCCGGTTACCGGCAGGGCTTCATCATCGGGGCCTTCAGCTTCGTCGGATTCGTCGGGGGCGCCTTCCTGGGGCTGTTCATCGCGCCGCCCCTGGCCGGAGCGATCGTCAGCGGCGACATCGAGAGGGCCCTGTTAGCCATCGTCATCGTCTTCCTGGCGGCGACGATCGGGCAGTTCGCGTTCTCGACGATCGGCGCGGTGGCCCGCAGCCACGTCACCTGGGAACCGGCCAAGGCGGTCGACGCCTTCGGCGGCTCGGTCGCCAGCGGTCTGTCGGTTCTGGCCATCGCCTGGCTGATCGGCTCCCTGATGGTGTCGATGAGCATCGGCCAGCCGCTGATCAAGGACCAGATCAACGGATCCGTCGTGTGGCAGACGGTCGACGACGCCATCCCGGACGGCGTAGGGGCGCTGCAGAAGCAGTTCAGGGACCTCGTCAACACCTCGGAGTGGCCACAGGTCATCAGCTCCATCGGCGGTCAGAACGTGCCCCCGCCGGACCAGAGCCTGATCAACAGCAGCCCCGCCCTCGTCCGGGCCCGCAGGGCGATCGTCAAGGTGCAGGGCACGGCCCCGAGCTGCCGCAAGCGCATCGAGGGCACCGGGTTCGTCTACGCGCGCCAGCGGATCATGACCAACGCCCACGTCGTCGCCGGCGTCACCGATGGACTGCGGGTGACCGACTACGAGGGCAACCAGTACGACGCCCGGGTCGTCCTGTACAACCCCGAGCGCGACATCGCGATCCTGTTCGTCCCCGGCCTCCCGATCAACGCGCTGCGCTTCGACATGGACGCCGACAAGGGCGACAGCGCGATCATCGCCGGTTACCCGAAGGGACACCCCTTCACGCCGCTCGCCGCGCGCATCAGGATCAAACAGCGCGCCGAGTCGTACGACATCTACAACCAGCGCAGGGTGGAGCGCGAGGTCTACGCCATCCGGGGCAAGGTCCAGCCGGGCAACTCGGGCGGGCCGCTGCTGAGCCCGGACGGCCGGGTGTTCGGAGTGATCTTCGCCGCCGCGACGGACCAGCCGGAGACGGGCTACGCCCTCACGGCGGAGGAGGTCATGCCCGACGCCAAAGACGGCAGCGCCGCCGTCGTCCGCGTGGGCACCCAGGACTGCGACTAGGGAGTGCCCGCTTCCTGACGTTCCACCCCGGTCTCCATCTTTCGGAGGTGCCGCTCCACCCCACCCCGTCCCTACCGTCCCAGGCATGGACAAACGCACTGGAGGGTCGGGCCGCATCTGGCTCGACCTGCTGCACCGGCTCCTGGACGCCAACGGGGGGAAGATGAACGGCAAGGTCCTGCTCGCGATCGTGATCGTGGCCCTGCTGGTGATCGCCGGCTTCGTGGCCTTCCGGCTTATCGTGGTGAACATGGTCCTGACCTTGACGGACTCGCGCTAGGCGATGCGGGAGGTGTGGGGGCGGGTCGTACGGCTGCTGGCGGCCGACGACCCCGAGACCGGCCACGTGGTCAGGCTGCTGATGAGCCTGGTCCTCGCCTGGTCGCTCGCGACCGCGTCGCCCGATCGCGCCCCCGCGCTGATGTGGTCGGCGCTCTGCGCGTCGATGGCGTGCTGGCTGGCCTTCGTCCTGCTCGACCGCCGCTTCCCGCGAGCCGCGACGGCCCTGCTCGCGGCCGGTTCGGCGATCGCCGCGTCGGTGTCGGGATCGGCCGAGGCGGCGCCCACGGTGTTCGTGTTCGCGATGCTGCTGCTGTTCGCGGCGCACGTGACGCCGAGCATGGGCGCGATCGCCGTGGTCACCGCGACCGACCTGGCGCTCATGGCCGGCAGCATGCTGTGGTGGGAGCAGCCGCGATCGGCGATCGTGGTCCGCGCCGCGGTGGTGATGTGCACCGTGCTCTTCGCGTTGCACCGGCGCCAGTATCGCCGGGCCCAGCAGGACCGGGCCAGGGCGATGGCGCTCGACGAGCGGGCCCGCATCGCCAGGGAGCTCCACGACGTGCTCGCGCACTCCCTCGGCGCCCTGAGCGTGCAGCTGGAGGTCGCCGAGGCATTGCTCACCGAGCGAGGCGACGTGGAGGGAGCGGTGGCGCGCATCCGCAGGTCGCGGGCCCTGGCCAGGGAGGGGCTGGCCGAGGCGCGCTCGGCGGTGGCGGCCCTGCGCGAGGACGTGCCGCCGCTGCCCGACGCGCTGAGCCTGCTGGTCGCCGAGCACCGCAGGGACCACGACGTGCCCGCCGAACTGTGTACGGCGGGCACACGGCGGCCGATCACCCCGGCGGCGGAGGTCTGCCTGCTGCGTACGGCGCGCGAGGCGCTGACCAACGCCGCCAGGCATGCCCCGGGCGAGCCGGTCACGGTCGAGCTCGGCTACGGTGAGGGCGCCGTCCGGCTGGTGGTACGCAACCCGTGCGAGGCCGGACGCGCGGTGTCATCCGGGCACGGCCTGCAGGGCATGCGTGAGCGGCTGGCGCTCGCGGGCGGGACGTTGAGCGCCGGACCGGCGGGCGGCCTGTGGGAGGTGCGGGCGGAGGTGCCGGAATGAGGGTCCTGGTCGTGGACGACCAGCAGCTCATGCGTGAGGGCCTGGTGGCGCTGCTGGACCTGGTCGACCACGTGGAGGTGGTGGGCGACGCCGGGAACGGGGAAGAGGCCCTGAGCCTGGTGGCCGAGCTGCGTCCCGACGTCGTGCTCATGGACCTGCGCATGCCCGTGATGGACGGCGTCGAGGCCACGCGGCGGATCAGCCGTGAGTACCCGGAGGTGGCCGTCGTGGTGCTGACGACCTACGACGACGACCGGTCCGTGGACTCCGCCCTGCTGGCCGGGGCCCGCGGCTACCTCACCAAGGACGCCGGGCGTGCCGAGATCGCCGCCGCCCTCCGCTCCGCCGCCGCCGGGCAGTCGACGTTCTCGGCCGCGGTGTCCCGGCGGCTGGTCGACGCGCTGTCCCGCGCCGCGCCGCCGCCGGTCACGGCCTGTCCCGACGGGCTGACCATGCGGGAGGCCGAGGTGCTGCGGCTCGTCGCCGGGGGCCTGAGCAACGCGGAGATCGGCTCGGCCCTCTTCATCGCGGAGACGACCGTCAAGACGCACATCAACAACGCCTTCGCCAAGATCGGCGTCCGCAACCGTACGGAGGCCGCCGCCTACGCGCGCGACAAGCTGCTCTAGATGTACTCCCCAGGGAGGTTGGTGACGCGGCTGACGGGTGGCTGGCCTACCCGCGGCAGCACCCTCAGGGATACGGGCCGCCGTTTCCGCCGCAACCCTACAAGAGCGTGCACAAAGAGCGCGGGCTGAGCGCCAAGAGCCACATGTTCCACCCGCTGATGACGATCTTCACGTGTGGGTTGTGGGGGATTTTCGTGTGGCTCCCTCTGTGGATCTACCGGCTCTTCGTGCGGCGGAAGATCACAACGCGTCACCACTACCGCGTGATGGGGCGGTCTCGCCAAGCGTCAGGGGTCAGGCGGGCCAGGATGGCGGCGACGGCGGAGCCGGCGTCGGTGTTCCCCTCGTCGATGGCGGTCGTGACCGCGTCGGCCTCAACGGCCAGGGCCCGCAGGTCCAGTCCGTAGGGCCGGGTGGAGCCGTACGCGCCGAGCCGGGCGGATCCGCGGGTCAGCAGGGCGGCGGCGCCGGAGAGGTTGCCGCGCTGGATGTGCGTCAGACCGACGCATATCTGCGCGAGCCCCTGCCACAACTCGCGTTCCTCGGCCGGGCCGGTCTTCCAGCGGGCCTCCAGCACCTCGTGGGCATGGAACGGCCGACCTGCCGCGAGCAGTTTCCTGGCCTCCTCCAGCGCCTCTTCGGCGGTGGGGGCGTAGTCGTCCGGCACCCGGGGCACTCCCTCTGTGCCTCTGGGGAGCGGCCTGCCGTACTCGTCGCGAGGGCGTGCATTGCGGGGGCGACCCGCTTCGTCACGGTCACGCATGGTCTCTCCGCAGGGCGCGTGGGCGGTTCAGAGCGGCCGAAGCGGCGGCGATCTCCCGGATCACCCGGAGATCAACCAGGAAGTTGGGCCACTTCAGGGCACATTTCTACTATCTTCTGCAAGATCACGGGTACCGATCCGGCAGCCGGGGCGGCCGCGCGGGGGCGGTCACGGTGTGCGAGACCGGCGACGGCGGGACCATGCCCGGCACAGGACACCAGGTCACCGGCGGGTTCGGCGATCGGGTTCAGCGGTCCGGTTCGGGGTCGGAGAGCCACGAGATGAGCTCGGCGTTGAACTGCTCGGGGCGCTCCTCGTGCGGGAAATGCCCGGCGCCCTCGATCAGCCGCCAGCGGTACGGCGCGGCCACGAATCTGCTGGAGCCCTGCGCGGTCCGCGGCAGGATGCACGGGTCGAGCGCGCCGTGCAGTTGCAGCGTCGGCGCCTCGATCTCCGCGCGCATCTGACGGGCGTAGCGGAAGCCGTCAGGGCGGAGCTGGGACCGGGCGAACCAGCGGTAGTACTCCAGCGCGCAGTGCGCCACCGTCGGGAGCCGCATCGCCTCCCGGTACACCCGCGTCACGCCGTCGCCCGGCCACTGCGGCCCGGCCCACCTCTCGACGAGCCTGCCCACCGCGGCGGCACCCCTGCGGGTCAGCTTCCGCTCCGGCAGGAAGGGGAGCTGGAACCCCAGGGCGTAGCGGCTGGCTCTTAGCTGCCCGAGCGGGTCGGTGAACAGCGCGGAGCGCATGCGCAGCGGGTGCGCCGCCGACACCGGCACCAGCCGCCGCACCACCTTCGGGTCGAGGACGCCCATCGTCCAGCCCAGCAGGCCGCCCCAGTCGTGGCCCACCACGATCGCGCTCGTCTCGCCGAGCGCCCGCACCAGGCCCGCCGCGTCCACGGCCAGCGTGGGCAGGTCGTAGCCGCGCGGCGGCTTGTCGCTGGTGCCGTAGCCGCGCAGGTCGACGGCGACGGCCCGGTAGCCCGCCTCCGCCAGCGCCGGAAGCTGATGCCGCCAGGTCCACCAGAACTGGGGGAACCCGTGCAGCAGCAGGACCAGCGGCCCGTCTCCGGCCTCGGCCACGTGGAACCGCACACCGCCCGCGTGCACCACCCGGTGTGTCCAGGGGCCGTCGACCTCGATCAGCGTCTCGTCAACCGGCATCGCTCACGGACTCCCGGTGGGCGCCGACCTGCCCGGCGGTCGGGCCCGTGTACGGCGGCGGCGCCGGTGCCGCGGGCCGCGGCGCGGGGGCCGGGACCCTCTCCGGCAGCTCCTCCTCCGCCTCCTCCGGCCCCGCCAGGCCGCGCAGGCTCCGCCTGGTGCGCTTCATGCCGGTCAGTCCCTTGAGCCGGCGGTAGCCGACGAGGACCAGCAACCCGGCCATCAGGAGGTAGAACGCCGTGACGATCGTGAACGCGAGCCATGTGGCCAGCCCCGCGGCCACGAGGGCGTACGCGATCGCGAACGAGGCCAGGATCAGGCACAGATGCCCGATGAAGGCCGCGGCTCCGAACAGCCCGGCGGCCATGCCGACCCGCTTCGCGTCGAATTTGAGCTCGGCCTTCGCCAGCTCGATCTCCGACCGTACGAGGGTCGAGATGTGATGGCTCGCCTGGGCGACCAGCGCACCGAGCGATTCGTCCTCGGGCATGAGCGATCTCCTATCTGCGACTATCAAACATCATCTCGTGCCCGTCCGCGCACGTGCACGTGAAGCCCCTCGCCTGTGGATGACCGTAGTCCGAAGGCCGCACACGCGGAGACCTGCCCGCAGACGGCCGGAATATGACGGCTCGGGCGACCTGTACGCTCCGCGTCGCGCCGAACCCGCGGCCGGTCGCAGACGAGGAGACCGGCGCGGAGACGAGGAAAGGCGTGGACGCCGTTCGTCCACGCCTTCCTCACGAGATGGGGCGGCTCCCGATCAGTCGTCGCTCTTGGCGCTGGGCAGCTTCTCCGCGATCAGGTTCATGACCGAGCTGTCGGTCAGCGTGGTGACGTCGCCGAGCGAGCGGTTCTCCGCCACGTCGCGCAGCAGCCGTCGCATGATCTTGCCGGAGCGGGTCTTCGGAAGCTCGGGCACGACCAGGATCTGCCGCGGCTTGGCGATCGGGCCGAGCGTCTTGGCCACGTGGGCGCGCAGTTCGGCGGCGATGTCGTCGCTCTCCTCCGCGCTGCCGCGCAGGATCACGAAGGCCACGATGGCCTGGCCGGTCAACGGGTCGGTGGCGCCCACGACGGCCGCCTCGGCCACCTTCGGGTGGCTGACCAGCGCGCTCTCGACCTCGGTCGTGGAGATATTGTGCCCGGACACCAGCATGACGTCGTCGACCCGGCCGAGCAGCCACAGGTCGCCGTCCTCGTCGCGCTTGGCGCCGTCGCCCGGGAAGTACATCCCCTCGAACCGCGACCAGTAGGTGTCGACGTAGCGCTTGTCGTCGCCCCAGATGGTCCGGAGCATGGACGGCCAGGGCTCGCGGACCACGAGGAAGCCGCCGCCGCCGTTCGGCACCGAGTTGCCCTGGTCGTCGACCACGTCGGCCGCGATGCCGGGCAGCGGCTGCATGGCGGCGCCGGGCTTGGCGGCCGTGACGCCGGGGAGCGGGCTGATCATGATGCCGCCGGTCTCCGTCTGCCACCACGTGTCCACCACCGGGCAGCGGTTGGCACCGATGTGCTCGCGGTACCAGACGTACGCCTCGGGGTTGATCGGCTCGCCGACCGACCCGAGCACCCGCAGGGACGACATGTCGTACTTCGCGGGGATGTCGTCGCCCCACTTCATGAACGTACGGATCGCGGTGGGGGCGGTGTAGAGGATCGTGACCTTGTACTTCTGCACGATCTCCCAGAAACGGCCGCGGTGCGGGGTGTCCGGGGTGCCCTCGTAGATCACGCTGGTCGCACCGTTGGCGAGCGGGCCGTACACGATGTAGGAGTGCCCGGTCACCCAGCCGATGTCGGCCGTGCACCAGTAGATGTCGCTGTCGGGCTTGAGGTCGAAGACCGCGTGGTGGGTCCAGGCGACCTGGGTGAGGTAACCGCCGGTGGTGTGCAGGATGCCCTTCGGCTTCCCGGTCGTGCCGCTGGTGTAGAGGATGTACAGCGGGTCCTCGGCGTCGTGCGGCACCGGCTCGTGCTCGGCGGGCTGGCGGTCCACGAGGTCGTGCCACCAGACGTCCCGCTCGGTGACCGCGACGTCCTGGCCGGTCCTGCGCACCACGACGACGTGCTCGACGCCGGGGCACTCGGCGACGGCCTCGTCGACCGTCGGCTTGAGCGCGCTGGGGGCGCCGCGGCGGAAGCCGCCGTCGGCGGTGACGACGACCTTGGCGTCCGCGTCATGGATACGGCTCTTCAGGGCGGAGGCGGAGAAGCCGCCGAAGACCACCGAGTGGATCGCCCCGATCCTGGCGCAGGCCAGCAGGGTGATCGGCAGCTCGGGGATCATCGGCATGTAGACCGCGACCCGGTCGCCCTTGCGCACCCCCAGCTCCTGCAGCGCGTTGGCCGCCTTCGCGACCTCCTTCTGCAGGTCGGCGTAGGTGATCGTACGGCTGTCGCCCTCGGGCTCGCCCTCCCAGTAGTAGGCGACCTTGTCGCCCCGGCCGGCCTCCACGTGGCGGTCGACGCAGTTGTAGGCGACGTTCAGCTTGCCGCCGATGAACCACTTGGCGAAGGGCGGCTCCCACTCCAGCGTGGTGTCCCAGCGCTCCGCCCACGTCAGCCGCTCCGCGGCGCGCTCCCAGAAGGCGAGCCGGTCCTGTGCGGCCTCCTCGTAGGCGTCCGCCGTGACGTTCGCGGCCGACGCCAGGTCCGCCGGAGGCTCGAACCGGCGCGTCTCGCTCAGCAGGTTCGACAGCGTCTCCTGGGTTTCCTGACCGGGGGTCTCGGTGGCCACTCCGTACTCCTTCACAGCGTCTAAAAGGTTGTCTCTCGTTCGGCCGCCTCGGCCAAGCTGGGGTATGTCGTGTCCCACTTCACCAGGCGAGCGGTGTCAAGTACAAGTAATCGGGGTGGGGGCGTTTTGTCTGGTTACCGCCTATAACCTGCCAACTTAGCGATAGGTGAGGAACTGGCCGAGACCGGCGTCGCCTTTGTGCGCTGAACGGCCGCACCTCCTCGGCGAACGACCTTCTACCGGCGGGTATGGTCGGGGGCTGTGAGCGATCCCCTGGCCGTGATCGCCGGGCTGCCCGGCGTGCCCGAGGCCGTACAGGAGGCCCGAGAGGCCGTCGACCGGCTCTACCGGCACCGGGTGCTGCGCCGGCGCAGTCCCGAGGTGTCGGCCGAGTCGGCCCTGCGCGGCGCGCGCGCCTCCGCCGCGATCGAGGGCGTGGACGTGCCGCTCGAGCCGCTGCGCATGGGCGAGGTGACCGATCCCGTCGTGCAGGGCGCGCTGCGTGCCTCGGCCGAACTCGGCCGGCTGGCCCCGACGTGGCGGTCGGCGCCGCGGCAGGTCCTCGCCCGGCTGCACGCGCTGGCGGCGGCCGGGCTGACCGCCGACCCCGGCAGGCCCAGGACCGCGCCCACGACCGCCGACCCGCTCGGGCTCGGCCCGGCGCCCGGGCCGGAGGAGACCGCGGCCCGCATGTCGGCCCTCGCCGGGCTGGTCACGGATTCCACCACGGCGCCCGCCCTCGTGCTCGCCGCGATCGTGCACGCGGAGCTGGCGGTGCTGCGTCCCTTCGGCGTGGCCGACGGCCTGGTCGCCCGCGCCGCCGAGCGGCTCACGCTGGTCGACCTCGGCCTCGACCCGAAGTCGCTCGCCGTCGTGGAGGTGGGCCACGCCAGTCTCGGCGACGCGTACGCCGAGGGCCTCAGGGCGTATCTCAAGGGCACGAGTGAGGGCGTCGGCACCTGGGTGAGGCACTGCGCCTCGGCGGTCGTCCTCGGCGTTCGCGAGACGACGGCGATCTGCGAGGCCATGTCCCGCTGATCCGCCCTCCACGGGCCGCCGTGCGCGGCGATGGTGTGAGCAGGTGCGGTCGGCCGTGCCGGGCCGCCCTGGGTCGCGGTGATGGGGGCGCGGTCGGTGGGCCGTGTCGGGCCGACGTGTGCGGCGGTGATGTGGGGGCGGTCGCCGGCCGTGTCCCGGCCGCCGTGCGCTGGTGTGGACAAAGCGGACGGCGTCCCTGGTGTGGAACGCCGTCGCCGGTACGTGTCACCGGGTTACCAAGCGTGCACCTCAATCTGTCGGAGCGGGTCAAGCCCGTCTCGACACGCCTCCCGCGGCTGGTCGCGCGTGGGTACCCGATGCCGTACGCGGACCCGCAGGTCCGTAATCCCTTTTTACGTCGGTTCCCCCGGGATGAAAACCCCTACGTCCAAGAGCTTTACCGAGTCACTTGGGTCATTCCTGTACTTCTGTTCCCATTGATGCCGTATGTCGGTATTCAAGACGCGATCGGTGACTCCTCGTGGCCGTTGTCCGTACCCGTTGCGACCGCATCTGTCGACATGCCACACTGACTTTGGGAAAAAATTTTACTCAGATTGGAGAGGGTCCTCGACGTACCTCTCGTGATCAGGCAGCATACGGTGTGTCTCTCCATACGGAACGGTGTGCGTCGTCTAGAGGCGTTGGAACTCTTGCCATGCCCTGGTCCCTTGTTTAAAGCTTTCTTCTAATACGGGACCGGCTCTACCCCCCCAGAGCCGGACCACTAGGCGACCCCCGCTCTCCCCCCCGGCGGGGGTCGCCCTTTTTGATCAACTTGCCCTGCGGCCATCAGCGGACGACCCGAACTGCCCGGGTCTTGTCCACAGGCCGGGCTTCGTCCACAGAACGCGGTTCGCTCTCCCGGGCCGGTCGCGACCTCTCGCATTGTGGTCCTCCCAAACGCCGAGTCGTCCCGGACGACAGGGAGACACCGATGCCACGCCCACTGGCCATAACCGACGATCAGGAACTCCTCGACGATCTGCTCCGCATCGCCGCCGCCGCGGGCGTCGAACTCGACGTGGCCCACGCGGCCGCCCACGCCCGGCCGTACTGGATCCGGGCTCCGCTGGTCGTGGTCGGCAGCGACCTGGCCGACGATCTGGCCGCCACGGGTCCGCCGCCCCGGCAGAACGTGGTCGTCGTGACGCGGACGGCCGACGACCCCGACATGTGGCGCAGGTGCGTCGCCGTGGGCGCGCACACCGTGCTGGAGTTGCCCGAGGCCGAGCGGCTCCTCGTGGAGGAGTTCGGCGACGCCGCCGAGCCCGTGACCAGGGCCGGCACGATCCTGTGCATCGCGGGAGGGAAGGGCGGGGCCGGTGCCACCGTCCTCGCGGCGTCCCTGGCGCTGACGGCGTCCCGCGGCGGGCTGCGCACGCTCCTCGTCGACGCCGACCCGCTCGGCGGTGGCATCGACGTACTGCTCGGCCAGGAGGAGGCCCTGGGCGCCCGCTGGCCCGACGTCGTCGGGAGGGAGGGCAGGGTGAGCTTCGCCGCCCTTCAGGAGGCGCTGCCCACCTTCGGGGAGCTCACCGTGTTGTCGGCACATCGCGGCGATCCGGTGCGCATACCCCGGGAGGCGATGCGCGTCGTGCTCGACGCCGCTCAACGCGGCTGCGACCTGGTCGTGGTCGACCTGCCCCGGCACGTCGGCGAAGGCGAGGCGGAGGCGCTCGCAAGGGCCGCCGCGACGATCGTCGTCGTTCCCGCGGACCTGCGAGGGGCGCTCGCGGCGGCCCAGACGGTGACGCTGCTCCGGCCGGGAACCGGCGACCTGCGCCTGGTGATGCGCGTCGGAACGCTCGATCCGGAGGTCGTCGCGGCCTCTCTGTCGGTCCCGTGCGCGGGTGTGCTCCCGGAGGTGCGCGGACTCGTGGAGACGCTGGATCGGGGAGACCCGCCGCCGCTGCGCCGCTCTCCACTGGGCCGTTTCTGCGGAGAGTTGCTCGAGTCCCTCCTGGGCGGGCTCTCCCAGACCGGCAGGACCCGGCCGTCCGCCGGGGCGAGTGGACCATGACCCGCCAAGGACCGGTGACCGTTCCCGGGGTCGGCGCGGATCTGGTCGAGGCGGTCCGCGTACGGCTGTCGCAGACCGGGGCCGCTCCCAGCGAGGCCCAGGTGGCGGCGGCCCTGCGCGCGGAGCGGGCCGTGCTCGGCGACGCCGAGATCCTCGCCGTCGCTCGAACGCTGCGCGCCCATCTCATCGGCGCGGGCCCGCTCGAAGCCCTGCTGGCCGAGCCGGGCGTCACGGACGTCCTGGTCAACGGGCCGCGTGAGGTGTGGGTGGACGACGGGGACGGCCTGCGCAGGACAAGCGTGACGTTTCCGGGAGACGATGAGGTCCGCAGGCTCGCCCAGCGTCTGGCCGCGGCAGCGGGGCGTCGTCTCGACGACGCCTGCCCTTACGTGGACGCCCGGCTCGCCGGCGGCGTGCGCCTGCACGCGGTCCTCCCGCCGATCGCGGCGGAGGGGACCTGCCTGTCCCTGCGGCTGCCGTCACGGCGGGCGTTCACGGTGGAGGAACTCGCCGCGGAGGGCGGAGCCGCCGTGCTCCGTGCGATCATGGCGGCCCGGCTGGCGTTCCTGGTCACCGGAGGCACCGGCACCGGCAAGACGACCATGTTGAGCGCCATGCTCTCCCTCGCGGGTCCGGCGGAGCGCCTGCTGCTGGTCGAGGACTCCGCCGAGTTGCAGCCCCTGCACCCTCACGTCGTACGGCTGGAGGCCCGGCCGCCGAACCTGGAAGGCGCGGGCGGCGTCGGGCTGCGCGATCTCGTACGGCAGGCCCTCCGGATGCGGCCCGACCGCCTGGTGGTGGGCGAGGTGCGCGGAGCGGAGGTCGTCGACCTCCTGGCGGCGCTCAACACGGGCCACGAAGGGGGCTGCGGCACGCTGCACGCCAACAACGCCGCCGACGTGCCCGCGCGGCTGGAGGCTCTGGCCTGTGCGGCGGGGCTGTCGCGGGAGGCGGTGCACAGCCAGATCGCCGCCGCGCTCGATCTCGTCATCCACCTCGTGCGCGAGGCGGGCGGCGGCCGTCGCCGGGTGTCGGAGATCTGCGTGCTCGAACGCGGCGCGTCCGGCCTGGTGACGGCGGTTCCGGCCCTGACCTTCGGCCCGGAAGGACGGGCCCGCCTCGGCCCGGCCTTCGACGCGCTACGAGCACGCTGCCCGGCCTCGTGGCCGTCATGACGCCGCCGGGCGCGCTGGTCACGGGGCTGGTCGCGATGCTCGCCGCCGCCTTCGCCGCCTGGGTGTGGGCCGGGCCGGATTCCGGGACGACACGGCTGGCGTCGCTCACCCGGACGCGACGGCCAAGGGACATGCGCAGGTTCTGGGTGGCACTCACCCGCCGTCCACGGCCAGGGGCGACGGCGGCGGCCTGGCGTGCGGCGTCCATCGAGCTGTGCCAGAGCCTGGCGGCCGAGCTGTCGGCGGGAAGGACCCCCGGCGATGCCCTCGCGCGGGCGGTCTCCTCGGTCAGCCCTCCCGATCCGGCCGCGCTCGCCCCGGTGGTCGCCGCCGCCCGGGATGGCGGCGACGTCGCCGCGGCCCTGTTGAACGCCGCCCCCGTCCGCGGCGGCGAGGGCCTGGTCCGGCTGGCCGCGTGCTGGCGGGTGAGCGTGGCCGTGGGCGGCGGCCTGACCGCACTCGTGGAACGGGTGTGCGCGTCTCTGCGAGAGGCGCAGGCCCATCGAGAGGAGGTGGCCGCCCAGCTCTCCGGACCTCGGGCGACCGCCCGGATGCTGGCGGGTCTGCCCGTGCTCGGCCTGCTGATGGCCGCCGGACTCGGCATGAATCCACTGGCGTTCCTGTTCGGCGGCCCGGCCGGGTTCGCCTGTCTGGTCGTCGGGCTCGCCCTCGACGCCGTCGGCGTCTGGTGGACCCACCGGCTCGTCACGCGGGCGGAGGAACTGACGGCACCGTGATCGGACGACGCTGTGATCGACGGCGCGGGAACTGTGCGGTGGTCGAACGAGGCCGAGACCGGACGGTCCTGCTCGGGTACGCCTCGGGGACGGCGCACCGAAGACGCGAGCGGTGTGGGCGGCGGCTGTAGCGAGTGGCGAAGAGGACGACCGTCGTCGTGGAAGGCGAGCCGTTGTCCTGCTGGAAGACGGTTCTCCCGCTGGAGACGGATGTCCTGCTGGAAAGGGGGCGAGACGTGATCGCCGTACTGGCCGGCCTCCTGACCACGCTGGCGATGCTGGCATGGCCGGTTGCTCGTTCGCCGGCCGTGCGGCTGAACGCCATCGCGTCGTCGGCGTCATCGGAGGCGCAGACCCGGGGATCACCGGGCGCCGCGCCGATGGGCGCGAGCGCGTCACGTCGGGGGGTGGCGGTCGCGGCACCCGTGGGATTCGCGCTGTTCCTGCTTCTCGGTGGCCCGGCGGGGGCGCTCGCGGGGACGGCGACGGCCATCGGTCTGTTCGTCGCCGTTCGCAGGCGGGAACCGGCCGAGGTCAGGCGCCGCCGGGAGCGTATGGGAGCCGACCTTCCTTTCGCCGTCGATCTGATCGTCGCCTGTCTCCGAGCCGGGCAACCGATGAGCGGGGCCGTCGAGACGACCGCCGTCGCGATCGCGGGCCCGGTGGGGGAGCGCCTCTCATGGGCCGGCGCTCAGATGCGCTTGGGCGCTCCCCCTGAGGAGGCATGGGCCGCTCTGTCCGATGAGCCGGCGCTCGCCGCCCTGGCCAGGACGATGATCCGGGCTGCCCAGAGCGGTGCGCCGGTCGCCGACGTCCTCACCCGGCTCGCCGACGACGCCCGGCGTACGGCTCAGGCGACGGCCTCGGCCGCGGCGCGAAGGGTGGGCGTCCACGCCGTCGCACCGCTCGGGCTCTGCTTCCTGCCGGCCTTCGTCTTCCTGGGGATCATTCCCATGGTCGCGGGTCTGGCGGGCCAGATACTCCTGCCATGAACAACCTGTGGACAGTCTCATCCACACCTGTGGATAGCAGTCGGGGTAAATGGCTTAGAAGCTCCCCAATCGCTGGCTTCGATCCACAGAGAGGGTGCTGTTGTTGTGGACAACTGTGGTGGCGGGGCTCTTGTCCACAGAACCGCGCTCGGCCCGAATCCCTCCGCCCGTGATCCCGCAGTCTGGCCCCAGCACGGGCGGAGGGGCCGCCCCGAGCGGGTCAGGAGGACCGATGAGCAAGCACGCCGCGACCGGCCGGAGGAACCAGACGGGCACGATTCTCCGGCGGCGAGACGGTGACTCGGTGGGCCGTCACAGGGCTCGGCGGGCTCGATGGGCGGCGCTGGTGCGCTCCGCACGAAGGGCGCTGCTGAGCCGCTCGCGGAACGCCGCCCGGGCGACGTGCGACGCCCTCCGGCTGTCGTCCGCCGTGCTGCGGCGTTCCGCCGCTCGGGCCTCGTGCCGCGCTCGGGAGCTGAGCATCCAGTGGGCGGTGCAGGCCAGGACGAGGGCCGACGCGGGCATGTCGACCGCGGAGTACGCCGTCGGCACGATAGCCGCCTGCGGGTTCGCCGCACTGCTCTGGAAGGTGGTCACGAGCGCCGAAGTGAGGTCGATGCTCGCCGCGCTCATCCAAAAAGCGCTAAAGCTGGCCGCCTGAGGCTCCCGATGGTGGGCCGCTGTGCCTGGGTGCCGCGATGTCCTGTGGTGGACGGGCGGCCCCGGCGGGAGCGAGGCTCGGTGACCGCGGAGACCGCTGTCGCCCTTCCGGCCCTCGTGCTGGTGCTGACCGCCTCACTGTGGGCGGTGACGATCGCGGGCGCGCAACTGCGATGCGTCGACGCCGCCCGGGCCGGCGCACGCGCCGCCGCGCGGGGCGAGGCGGCCGAGGAGGTGAGCAGGGCAGTCCTGCGACTGGCTCCCGAGGGTGCCTCGGTGTCCATTCGCACGGGAGCGGACACCACCCGGGTCGAGGTCATCGCGACGGTCCGGCCGCCGTTCAGGTCGCCGCTCCCGCCGGTTCGCCTCCGGGCCGCCGCCGTCTCCGCCACCGAACCCGGCGTTCTCGCGCCATCGACGGCGGACACGGGGGAGACCCGGCCTCCGGGCCGCGGGGAAGACCTCGCCCCTCCGCGACCGGGCGCACGGGAATGACGAGCGGCTCACAGGCGACATGAACACGGCCGGCAGTCGCCCTGAACCCATAGGAACGCAGTCGGTGGACGGCCCCCGAGCCGGAGAAGCGACGGCCTGGGCATCCCGGCCGCCTTGGCCGCCTCCAGGTCGATGGCGGATCACTCCGAACAGCGAGGACGTGTGGTTGACGGATCATTGCGGACATGAAGGCAGGCGAAAGAGGAGATTCCAGGCCTGCGAGGACGGAGCGCGCTCCAGGTGGGAACGCGGCTCGGCGACCATCTGGACGATCGCTCTCATGACCGCCGTGTGGGCGGTGACGATGGTCGTCGTCCAGGTGGGCGTCGCCCGCGTCGCGCGGCACCGGGCGCAGAGCGCCGCCGATCTCGGCGCGCTCGGGGCCGCTCGCGTGGCGCTGGCGGCCCCGGATGAGGCGTGTGATCGCGCGGAGGCCATCACGGTCGCCAACGGTGCGTCGCTGCGGTCGTGCTCGCTGTCGGGCGGCGTCGCCGAGGTCGCGGTAACGGTGCGGTTCGTGGTCCCCCTCCTCGGTCCCACGACCGCCGCCGCCTCCGCCTCGGCCGGTCCGGTCGGCGCCCCCGCGTGAGTGGGTTGTTCGGCGGGGTTCGGCCGGTGCCGCCGGGTGAGTGGGTTGCCCGGTCGGCCGGTCCGGTCGGCGCCCCCGCGTGAGTGGGTTGCCCGGCCGGTCGGTCCGGTCGGCGCCGCCGCGCGGGTGGTTGCCCGGTCGGTCGGTCCGGTCGGCGCCCCCGCGTGAGTGGGTTGCCCGGCCGGTCGGTCCGGTCGGCGCCGCCGCGCGGGTGGTTGCCCGGTCGGTCGGTCCGGTCGGCGCCGCCGCGTGAGGGGCGATCGCCTCGCCGAGGCCCGGGCCCGCCCGCCTGGATCTGCCGCAGGGCAATGTGCGCCACCGGCCGCTTCGGGCGCGACGGGCATATGACGCAATTTAGATCTTCCGTAATGCGAGACTACTTCTGTCGCAATAGAATCACGACTTCTTAGACATTCGGTCCAAGAGCGGACGGCTGGCGTAAAGTGCCGCGTACTCTCAGTCGCCGTACGCATTCGGCCGAGGCAGCCGGGGCGGACGGTTCTCCACGAAGGGATGCGTCGTGACCAGGGTTCGTAGGCTGGGCACAACGGCGATGATCGTTCTGGCTGCTCTGGTGTCCGCACCGGTGATCGGTGTCGCACCCGCGAACGCGGCCGACGCCGAGATCCTGTCCCCCGCGGACGGGGAGGTCGTCAAGTCGTCCGGTGCGGTGGCTGTGTCCGCGAAGACGGACTGGTACCAGATCAGCATGGCCCTGTACGTCGAGGGCCCCTCCGTATCCCGGCAGAAGATCGCTTCTGGCGGCGCGAACCAGACGATCAGTGGATCCTTCGACCCCGGCGACGCCCCCAACGGGACGTTCACGGTCAGTTTGTTCGGTGAGGTCACGCACAAGACCTACGCCACCTCGACCTTCGTGCTCAGCCGTCCGCCGGAGGCTCCCTCCGGGGTCGAGGCACAGCTCAAGAACCCCTCGACAATCCTGGTCAGCTGGGCGAAGGGCGCGGAGCCGGATCTCCAGTCGTACGAGATCACCTCGGTCAAGGCCGGCAAGTCCGGCTCTGTCTCCGCCGACTCCGCCTGCTCCGGTTCGACCTGTCAGACCAGCCTCGCGCTTCCGGCCGGTCTGGGCGGGCAGAAGGTGGACGTCTCCGTCCGTGCGTTCCGTTCGGACGGCACCGGCGGCACCGTCGCATCTCAGCGCTCCGCAGCCGTGTACGTGACCGTGCCCGCCCCGAAGCCGTCCCCGAGCCCCTCTCCGACGCCGTCGAAGAAGCCGGGCCAGGCAGCGGTCAAGTCGCCCGCCGCCAAGACCCCGAAGCCGCACCAGTCCACCGCCGTGCCGAATGCGGAACCGGCGCTGCCTCAGAACACCGCGCTGCCCAAGGACACCGAGCCGCCGAAGGACACCGAGCTCACGCTGCCGGAGGCGAACGGTGGCAGCGACCAGACCGAGCCGGTGGTCGTCCCGGAGAAGACCGACGACCCGAAGATGACGGCTCAGTCCTCTTTCCTGCCGCTCGGCGGGCTGAGCTTCGGCGTGTACGTCGCGCTCGCCGTCGTCCTGCTGCTCACGGGCGCGAACCTGGGCGCCTGGCTGCGTCGCAAGGGCCTGACGAGCGACAGCGCGGGCGAGGGACGATCCGGTCGCTCGGAGCCGCGGCCGACGGCAGTAAAGACGGGCGCCTCGCCTCAGCCCGCCACGGTGGCGAGTGGCGCGGCCGCGTTCGGCGGCACCGCCTCGGCGAAGGCCCGAGGGAAGGCGCCTGTACGACGTCCCTCCGTCATCCTGGCCAGGCCGAAGGCCCACGAGAGTCTCCCGGAGACGGGGGGCGACACCGAGACCCTCCTCGGCGCCGTCTCCTCGACGACCGAGAGCACGGGCACGATCGCGGACGCACGCACGATCACGATCACGGGCACCGACACCGACATCGACACCGACATCGACGCCGACACGGGCGGGGAGATCGCGCTGTCCGATCAGGAGCCGGCCACCCCTCTCGACCGGCCGGACCCGCAGGAGCCGCTGCCGGCTACCGCTGACAGCCCTACCGCCGAGATCAGCCCTGGCGTGACACCCGCGGCTGAGGTGACCTCCGTCACCCCCACCGCCGAGGACCGCGCTCCCGGTGACCCGGCTTCCGGTGCCCACCCGGCCGACGGAAGCGCTTCCGGCGCCAATCCGTCGAACGGCGCCTCCGTGGACTCCGTCGTCGCCCGTGCGGCTTCCCCCACATCGTCGTCCGGTGATGTCATGGCCTCGGCCGTCGAAGGCCAATCGTCCGTGCAGTCCGCGCTGGACCAGCTGGCCGCGCTTCCTCCGCTGACGGCACGGCCGGATGACGGCGGCCGGACGGCCCCCGCTCACGTACCGCTGTCTCCGGCGGCGCCGCCCGGTCAGACGCCGGTGGTCTCCGTGCCGGTGGCACCGGTGGCCCCTGTGCCGACGGTCCCGGTGCCGGCGGTGCCCGCGGGTGCGGCGTTCAACGGCGAGATGCCGGAACGGCCTCTCCGCCAGCCCGAGCCGGACGTCTGGACGGAGGACGACGACAGCCTCTACTCCGGCCGCCACCGCGACCTCTGACGGTCGCGCATCCCCGGCACCTATCGGGAGACGTGCCTTCGGTGCCTGCCGCCTGCGTCCGCCTCTGTTCGCCTCGCCGGGAGCCGGGCCCGCCCGCCTGGCGGGAGGGGCGGTGCCCGTCCGATGCCTGACGCGATCCGCGCGCCGGGTCAGGTGGACAGGAGGATGTCGAGGAGGCGGATCGCCCCGGCCTTGTCGAGCGGCTCGTTGCCGTTGCCGCACTTGGGGGACTGGATGCAGGACGGGCAGCCGCGTTCGCATTCGCATGAGGCGATCGCTTCCCGCGTCGCCGTCAGCCAGTCGGACGCCCGGGCATACCCGCGCTCGGCGAAGCCCGCGCCTCCGTCGTGGCCGTCGTAGACGAAGACCGTGAGCAGGCCCGTGTCGGGGTGGAGCTCCGTGGACACGCCGCCGATGTCCCAGCGGTCGCAGGTCGCGAACAGGGGCAGCAGGCCGATCGAGGCGTGCTCGGCCGCGTGCGCCGCCCCGCCGAGATCCACCGCGTGTCCGGGCACGACGAGATCGGCGAGGGCGGGCGTGGGCAGGGTCCACCAGACCGCGCGTGTGCAGAGCGTGCGCGGCGGCAGGTCGAGCGGCTCCTCGCCGAGGACCTCCCCGGTCTGCGTACGCCGCTTGAGGTACGAGACGACCTGCCGGGTGACCTCCACCGAGCCGAAGTGCAGAGTGCCGGGCCCGAAGGGCCGTGAGCGCAGCGACTCCATCACCCGGATGTCGGTGACGTCCCGCGCGAAGGTCGCGTAGTCCGGTTCCGCGGCGGTGACCAGGGCGACCCCCGCGTCCAGATCGAGCACGTCGACCACGAACGTCTCGCTCTGATGCAGGTAGACGGCTCCGGAGTGGACCATGGAGTGCGCCGACGGCTCGTCGACCGTGCCCAGCAGGCGACCGGTGGACGCCTCCACGACCTGCACCGGGGCGCCGCCCGAGCCGCGGATGTCCGCCAGGTCGGCAGCGTGGTCCCGGCTCGTCCAGAACCACCCCGTGGGGCGCCTGCGCAGCAGTCCCCGGTTCACGAGGTCGTCGAGCACGCCCCGTGCGGCCGGGCCGAAGATCTCCAGGTCGTCCTCGGTCAGCGGGATCTCCGCGGCGGCCGCGCACAGGTGGGGCGCCAGCACGTACGGATTGTCGGGATCGAGGACGATGGCCTCCACCGGCCGTCCGAACACCGCCTCCGGGTGATGGACGATGTAGGTGTCCAGCGGGTCGTCGCGGGCGATCAGCACGGCCAGCGCGTCCTGGCCCGCGCGGCCGGCCCGGCCCGCCTGCTGCCACAACGAGGCGCGGGTGCCGGGCCACCCGGCGATGAGGACCGCGTCGAGACCCGAGACGTCGACGCCGAGTTCGAGCGCGTTGGTGGTGGCCAGGCCGGTCAGTTCCCCCAAGCGCAGGGCCTTTTCGAGCACCCGCCGGTCGTCGGCCAGGTAGCCCGCCCGATATGCCGCCACTCGGTCGGCCAGCCGCCCTCCTCCACGATCTGTCCGGCGTCCCACGCCGGTCTCAGCCGCCTCTCGGGCCTCGGCCGCCCCCGCGGAGGACCCTCCCCGCCCGCCGGCCTCGTCGAAGGCCTCGCCTGAAGCGCCGCCGAAGGCGCCCCCGGCAGCGTCACCGAAAGCTCCGCCGTCGCCCGGGGCGCTCGTCTCCTCCGGAACGCCCTCGACGTCCTCCCCGTACGGCGCGGGCCCGGCGTCGAGGAGGGCCTCGACCTCCTCCAGCGTGCGGCGGGCGGTGAGGGCCACGGCCTCCGCGGCGCGGCGGGAGCGGACGAACGCGAGCGTGCGCACGTCCTCGATCACGAGGTCCGCCAGGAGGTCGGCCGCCTCGGCCGTGGCCGTACGGCGGACCGGGGCCCCGCTCTCCCCGCGTAGATCGGTCAGAGGCGGCTCCCACAGGGCGAAGGTGGTCGAACCCCTGGGGGAGGCGTCCGTGGTCACCTCGGCCATCTCAAGGCCGGTCAGGCGCACTCCCGCGGCGGCGGGGTCGCTCGCGGTGGCCGACGCCAGCAGGAACACCGGGGAGGAGCCGTACCTGGCGGCGACCCGGCGCAGCCGGCGCAGGATCTGGGCGACGTGGGAGCCGAAGACGCCGCGGTAGCCGTGGCACTCGTCGACGACCACGAGCCGCAGGCGTCGCCAGAAGGACGACCAGGACGAGTGCCGGGGCAGAATCGACCTGTGCAGCATGTCCGGGTTGGTCAGCACGTAGTTGGCGTTCTGGCGGACCCACCGGCGTTCCTCGGGCGGCGTGTCGCCGTCGTACGTCGCGGCGCGCACCTGCGTCAGCCGCAGCTTACGCAGGGCCCTGAGCTGGTCGGCGGCGAGCGCCTTGGTCGGGGTGAGATACAGCACGGTGCCGCCGGAGAAGATCTCCGTGACGGCCGGGACCAGGTAGGCCAGGGACTTCCCGGACGCGGTCCCTGTGGCAATGATCACGTTTTGGCCACGTTTAACCAGCTCGGCGGCCTTAAGCTGGTGTTCCCAAAGGCCGGAGACTCCCTGCAGACGCAGTCGGGAGACCAGCAGATCAGGGGCCCATTCGGGCCATCTTGCCTCACCTGCCTGACGTGCTGGAACATGCTCCACATGAGTCACGCGCCCCCGGCGTGCGGGAACCGCGAGCAGGCGGGTGAGAAGGTCGCCTGTTCGGGCAGAGGACGAAGAAGTCGGAGTCACTGGTTTCCAGTTTGGCATCTGCGGGGAGAGTCGCCCGGAGTCGTGATTTCGTATAGACACGGAGTCATAGCGTGGTTGAATGCCGCGCATCGGGTCGTGCCTCTGGACTACCAGGATGCATGACCTGTATCGAGACCTACGCAAGTAAGGCGCTGGAGGATCTGTGGATCTGAAGTTGGACCACCATTCCGAGGACAATCTCACCATCGTCGATGTCGAGGGTGAGATCGACGTCTACACCGCGCCCAGACTGCGTGAGCTGCTGATCGACCTGGTCAACAAGGGCAACTTCCACCTGCTCGTGAACATGGAGAAGGTGGACTTCCTCGACTCGACGGGCCTTGGCGTGCTGGTCGGCGGCCTCAAGCGGGTGCGGGCGCACGACGGTTCCCTGGAGCTCGTCTGCACGCAGGAGCGCATCCTGAAGATCTTCCGCATCACCGGTTTGACGAAGGTCTTCGGGATCTACGCCTCGGTCGAGGAGGCCAAGGAAGCCCACGGCCGGGACAAGTGACGGCCGGGGACTCAGCAACATGGCCACCGTCGAGCTGACGTTCAGCGCTCTGCCCGCCCACGTGCGTACGGCCCGGCTGGTCGCCACGGCCATCGCCCGGCGTACGGGAGTGGCGGAGGCGATCCTGGACGAGGTGCGGCTCGCCGTCGGAGAGGCGTGCTCGCGGGCTGTGGAGGCGCACCGCCTCCACTGCCCGGGGGAGCCGGTACGCATCGAGTTACGCGATGACGCGGGGCGTTTCGAGGTGACGGTCACCGACTCCGCCCCGAGCGAGGACGTGACGCCCCAGGTGCTGGAGGCGAACGGCAGCCTCATGCCCGAGATTGACAATCTGGGCATCGCGGTCATCGCGGGGCTGGCCGACGACGTCGAGGTGCTCCCCGGACCGAAGGGCATGCGGATCCGCATGAGCTGGCCCGCGTCTCCCAACGGCGTCGCCGCCCTCTGACCTTCGAGAGCCTTCACGAGCCTCCGAGAACCTCCGAAGAGATCCGAGAGCCTCCGGAAAGAACCTCCGAGGACATCCGAGGAGGACCTTCAGAGACCTCGAAGACCTCCGAGGCGAGACCTTCGAGGCAGACCTTCGAGCAGATCGAGTGTCGCCCCCGGCGTGACACTCGATCTTTTGCTATGCCCGCCCTAATTTCGGTCGGCCCGAAATCAGGGACAAGGGAGTACCGTAACCAGGGCGACCATCACCGCCACGCCCCTGACTCCGCTGGTCAAAGCACCTTCATAGCGGTGCAAATGTTCGTCCATTACTGGACGCCGCCTCGATTACGGGGCACGAGGGCCTTCATATCCGAGGCGTCGCTGCGTAGACTCCCGGCACCGGCCAAGGTATTGCGGATGCAACCGGAAGCGGCACTTGCCAACCCGCCCGGAAGCGCCGCACGGCCAGTGGGTTCGTCCAGCGTCGTCCGGGCAGGGAGACCGAAACCCCGTCTGGCCGAGGAGGACGGATGTCTGCCTTGCACGCCGCTGGCGAAGGCGCAGCGGTAGCTCTGAACGGTTCCCATCTCACTCTTGTCATAGTCGTCGCCGTCGTGGCATTGCTGGCATTGGCCGTCGCGGGCGGTCTCGTCCGCGAGGTGCTCGCCGCCGGGCAGGGCACCGAGCGAATGCAGAACATCGCGCGGGCCGTGCAGCAGGGCGCCGCCGCGTATCTCGCGCGGCAGTTCCGGACGCTTGCGATATTCGTCGTCATCATTCCGTTCCTGCTTCTGTTGCTCCCTGCGGGCTCGACCGGCGAGCGAATCGGCCGGTCCGTCTTCTTCGTCGTCGGCGCGCTGTTCTCCGCACTGACCGGTTTCATCGGCATGTGGCTCGCCGTACGCGGAAACGTCCGCGTCGCGTCCGCCGCCCGCGACTCGGGTGAGAGGACCGCGATGCGCATCGCGTTCCGCACGGGCGGTGTCGCCGGCATGTTCACGGTCGGCCTCGGCCTGCTGGGCGCCGCGATCGTCGTGCTCGTTTACAAGGGCGACGCGCCGAACGTCCTCGAGGGGTTCGGCTTCGGCGCCGCGCTGCTCGCGATGTTCATGCGTGTCGGCGGCGGCATCTTCACCAAGGCCGCCGACGTCGGCGCCGACCTGGTCGGCAAGGTCGAGCAGGGCATCCCGGAGGACGACCCGCGCAACGCCGCCACCATCGCCGACAACGTGGGTGACAACGTCGGCGACTGCGCAGGCATGGCCGCCGACCTGTTCGAGTCGTACGCCGTCACCCTGGTCGCGAGCCTGATTCTGGGCAAGGCGGCGTTCGGCACCGAGGGCCTGGTCTTCCCGCTGATCGTCCCCATGATCGGTGTGATCACCGCCGTCATCGGCATCTTCGCCACCTCGCCGCGCGGGCGGGACCGCTCCGGCATGGCCGCCATCAACCGCGGCTTCTTCATCTCCGCCGCCATCTCGGCCGTGCTGGTGGCCGTCGCGGCGTTCGCGTACCTCCCGTCGAGCTTCGCCGAACTGTCCGGCGCCTCCGCGGACGTCGCCGCGCTCACCGCCGACCCGCGCCTGATCGCCATCGGCGCGGTGCTCGTGGGCCTGGTCCTGGCCAGCGCCATTCAGATCCTCACCGGCTACTTCACCGAGACCAACCGTCGCCCGGTCCGGGAGATCGGCGAGAGCTCGCTCACCGGCCCCGCCACCGTCATCCTGTCCGGGATCTCGGTCGGCCTGGAGTCCGCGGTCTACTCGGCGCTGCTGATCGGCGGCGCGGTCTACGGCGCGTTCCTGCTCGGCTTCGGCAACGTGACCGTGGCGCTGTTCGCCGTGGCCCTCGCCGGCACCGGCCTGCTGACCACGGTCGGCGTGATCGTGTCGATGGACACCTTCGGCCCGGTCTCCGACAACGCCCAGGGCATCGCCGAGATGTCGGGCGACGTCGAGGGCGAGGGCGCCCGCGTCCTCACCTCCCTGGACGCGGTCGGCAACACCACCAAGGCCATCACCAAGGGCATCGCGATCGCGACCGCCGTACTCGCGGCGACCGCGCTGTTCGGCTCGTTCCGCACCGCGGTCGAGGGCGAACTCGCGAAGGCGACGCAGGGCGTGAAGAACGCCCTGGGCTCGTTCGCCAACTTCAGCCTCTCGGTGGACGCACCCAACGCCCTGGTCGGCCTCGTCGTCGGCGCGGCCGTGGTGTTCCTGTTCTCCGGCCTCGCGATCAGCGCCGTCGGCCGTGCCGCCGGCCGGGTCGTGTACGAGGTGCGCGAGCAGTTCCGCACCAAGCCGGGGATCATGGACGGCAGCGAGCTGCCGGACTACGGCCGGGTGGTGGACATCTGCACCCGTGACTCGCTGCGCGAGCTCGCGACCCCCGGTCTGCTCGCCGTGCTGACCCCGATCGCGGTCGGCTTCGCGCTCGGGTACGCGCCGCTCGGCGCCTACCTGGCCGGCGCCATCGCGGCCGGAACGCTGATGGCGGTGTTCCTCGCCAACTCCGGCGGTGCCTGGGACAACGCCAAGAAGCTGGTCGAGGACGGCCACCACGGCGGCAAGGGCTCGGAGGCGCACGCCGCCACCGTGATCGGCGACACCGTCGGCGACCCGTTCAAGGACACCGCCGGCCCGGCCATCAACCCGCTGATCAAGGTGATGAACCTGGTCGCGCTGCTGATCGCCCCGGCCGTCGTCGCGTACGCCGACAACGTCGCGGTCCGCGTCACCGCGACGGTCGTCGCGGTGGCGGTCGTCGTCGGCGCCGTGGTCGTCTCCAAGCGCCGCGCCACGGGCATCGCCCCGTCCGGCGAGGCCGACGAGGCATCCCGCGCCACGGAGCCCGTCGCCCACTGAGCGCCCTAGTCCCGAAGGTCCCCTGCTCCTGGAGCGGGGGACCTTCTCCATACACTGAGCACCTATGGACAAGCCGAACGGAGGCAGGACGCTGGCGCTGATCCTGCTGACCATGACGGTGATGATCGCCGTGATCGTGGGCCTCGCCATCTGGGCCATGCCATGAGCGCCCGGACGCTCGTCGTGGTCAGGCACGCCAAAGCCGGCCACGCGCCAGGCCTCCCGGACAGCGAACGTCCGCTCACCCCCGGCGGTGAGCGGGACGCCCGGGCGGCGGGGGAGGAGATCCGGCGATTCGCCCCCGGCCTTGTCCTGTGCTCGCCGTCGGTCCGCACCCGCAGGACCGCCGAGCTGCTCGGTCTGGACGCCCCCGTCGAGATCGAACGCGACATCTACGAGGCGTACCCCGACGACCTGCTCGGCGTGCTGCGCCGTACGGACGGCGAGATCGCGTCGGTGGTGCTCGTCGGCCACAACCCGGGCGTGCACGAGCTGGTCGCCGCCCTGACGGACGCCAGGTTCGACGGCTTCCCGCCCGGCGCGTACGCGGTGATCGAGCTGGACGTGCCGTGGGAGGACGCCGCCCCCGGCACCGGACGGCTGGTCCATCTGAGCCGCCTCTGATTGCCACCCGGCGAGGCGGGTAGGAAGAACCGCCTGCCGCTCAGGAACGTCGTGCTCGCCAGGGCGCCGAGGCTGGAGGATCCGCGCCTCGCGCTCGGCTTCGGCCTGACCGGAGCCGCCTGCCTGGTGATCCCGCTGCTCACCGGCCTGCTCACCGGCCACCCTGCGGGCGGCGCGACGGTCGGCCTCGGCGCGTGGCTGGTCGCGGCGCGGGCCATCGCGAACCCGGCGGGTGTGCGCACGCCGTACCTGCTCGGCGTCGTGCTGTCGGTCGGCGTGGGGACGTCGCTGGGGATCCTGCTGTCGGGCAGCAGCTGGCTCATGGTCCTGATCGCCTCGGCCCTGGCCGGGCTCGGCGGCCTGGTGCGTCCGATCGGCGTCACCCCGGCGCTCACGCTGCTGCTGACCGCCGCCAACCCGCTGCCGCTCGACCCCTTGCCGCACACGGGCCTGCAACTGCTCGGCGGTCTGCTGGCGGCCGTCCTGCTCACCCTGCGCTGGCCGTGGCGGCGCACCCGCCCCGTCGTCACGATGCTGGGCGAAACGGCCGACACCCTGGCCGGGCTGGTCGAGGCCGTGGCCGACCCCGCGGTGGGCCAGGACGAGTGGGACAAGCGCCGCAGGAAGGCCGCCGACGCCATCGCCGAGGTTCGGACGGCCCGGGCCCGCCGCCTGCGGTGGGAGCGGTCGCGTGCGGCCGAGGACGTGGCGGTCGCGTTGCGCCGGGTGTTCCACGAGATCGTGGCGTTGCGCGGGCTGTGCGACACGCTGGCCCGGCGCGCGCCCGGGGCGGCGGACGAGGCGAAGCTCGGCGACCTCGTGGACTCGCTGTCCGCGTCGCTGCGGGCCTACCTGGCCGAGTGCCCGCCCGAACACGTGCCCGTCGTGGACTTCGGCGATCGGGTCGACCGGCTGCGCGACCGGGCCGCGGGCGGCGAGCGCGAGATGGTCGTGCTCGTCCTCCTCCGGCAGATCGCCCACAGCGCCGGACGGATTCGGGAGGCGCTCGACGGCTCCGCCGAGGCGGCCCGCCGCCTGTGCGCGCCCGGCCTCGATCTGGCCACGCTGGCGGTCCCCCCGTCGCTCGCCTTCGACGACCCGCGCGTGCGGCACGCTCTGCGGGTCGTGCTCGGCACCGCCTTCGCCTCGATCGTCATCGTGCTGTTCAAGCCCGCGTTCCCGCACTGGCTGGTGATCGCGGTGCTGGTCACCATCCAGCCGACGTACGGGGAGACGCGGGCCAAGGTGTGGGCGCGGGTGGGCGGCAGCACCGCAGGAGGGCTGGTCTCGGCCGCCATCCTGCACATCACACCGGGTCACTGGCTGCTCGTCGCGCTGATCGGGGTGTCGGCCGCGCTGGCGTTCGGCCTGGCCCCGACGCACCAGGCCTACTGGGCGACGTTCATGACGATGTGCGTGCTGTTGCTGCTCGACTTCCAGGTGCCGCAGACCGCGCGGATCGCCGAGTCGCGGGTCGTGCTGACCGTCGTCGGCGGCGTCATCGCCATCGCGTGCGCGCGGCTGCTGTGGCCGCGAGGGGAGACCGAACGGCTGGCCGAACGGGTCGGCCGGATGCTCGACTCGCACGCGGCGGTCGCCCGGACGCTCGCGCAGCTGGCCAAGGGGAAGGCGGGCGCAGAGCGGGCCGATGAACGGATCAGGAAGGCCGCGGTGGACGCCGAGATGGTCGCGGGGGCGCTCGGCTACATCGCCAAGGAGCCCGGCGGCACGGCTCCCGACGCCGTCGACGACGCCCTGGAGGCCGCCCAGCGGGTCCGCGACGATCTGCTGACGCTGATCTCGGTGCTCCGCGACGAGCCGACCGGGGCCGGGCCGGTCCCCGACGTCCTGGAGGCCGTGGCCGGCCACCTGCGGGCCGCCGCGCGGGCCGTGCGGGGGCGCGAGCCGTACGAGCCGGCGGCGGAGGCGAGCCGGGGGCTCGCGGACGACGCCGTGTGGGTCGGCGCCCAGGCCGAGCGCCGGCTCACCGAACTGGAGGCGGACGCGACCGAGCCGGGCTCGGGGCGGGCGCTGCTGCGCACCGCCGCCGTCGACCAGGCGCTGCGCTCGCTGGACGCCGACGCCGTACGGCTGTGCGCGGCGGCGGCCGACGCCTTCGCGAACAGGCCCTGAGGTCTCAGGTCATGGCGGGCGGCATGCCGTCCTCGGCGTCGGCCGCCTCGACCTCCTCACGGGAGATGCCAAGCAGGTAGAGGATCGAGTCGAGGTACGGCACGTTGACCGCGGTGTCGGCGGCCTGCCGCACGATGGGCTTGGCGTTGAACGCGATGCCGAGCCCGGCGACGGCGAACATGTCGAGGTCGTTGGCGCCGTCGCCGATGGCGACGGTCTGGCTCAGCGGGATGCCCGACTCGGCGGCGAAGCGCTCCAGCGCGCGGGCCTTGCCCGGCCGGTCCACGATCTCGCCGACGACCCGGCCGGTGAGCCGGCCGTCCACGACCTCGAGGGTGTTGGCGGCCGAGTAGTCGATGCCGAGGTCGGCCACAAGGGAGTCGGTGATCTGGGTGAAGCCGCCGCTGACGATGGCGAAGCGGTAGTCGAGCCGCTTGAGGGTCCGCACCAGCGTGCGCGCGCCGGGGGTGAGGACGACCTCCTTGACGACCTTCTCGAAGACCTCCTCCGACAGCCCTTCGAGCAGCGCGACCCGCCTGACCAGCGACTCGGCGAAGTCGAGCTCGCCGCGCATGGCCTCGTCGGTGACCCGGGCGACCTCGTCGAGGCAGCCGGCGTGCCGGGCCAGCAGCTCGATGACCTCGTTCTGGATCAGCGTCGAGTCGACGTCCATCACGATGAGGCGCTTGGCGCGGCGGTGCAGGCCGCTGCGCTGCACGGCCACGTCCACCTGCTGCGCCGCCGCCTCCGCGGCCAGTTCCGCCCGCATCGCCTGGGGGTCGGCGCCGGACACGGCGAGCTCGATGCACGTCACCGGATAGCTCGACAGCCGCTCGATCCTGTCGATGTTGGCGCCGCTCGCCGCGATCCGGCCGGCGATCCCGGCCATGGCTGCGGGCAGCAGCGGCGCGCCCAGGACGGTGACGTGCAGCCGCCCGCGCCGCCGTTTCTCCTTGGAGGTCGTGCCGGTGGCGATCTCCAGGTCCATGTCCAGGTCGGCGGCGACCTGCTCGACGGCCGTCCACAGGCCGCCGATCGTGCCTCCGGTGCCGGTGGGCGGCCCCCCGGCGTACGCGACGAGCACGCCCAGAGTGAGGCGGCCTCGGATGACGACCTGCTCCACGTCGGCCACGACGACCGGGAACCCGGCCAGTACGGAAAACAGCCGCGAGGTGACGCCCGGGCGATCCGGACCGGTCAGCGTGATCAGGAGCGTGCGCTGGTTCACGTTGTTTGAGGTTACTGCGCGGCTTGTCATGAGCGCGCACGAGGTTCACGATGCGGACGCCTTCATGCCCCCACCCTGAGGCTCCGCTGTCATTTCCGCATGTCGTCATGGTGGTGGGCCGCGAAGCAGGCCGGGCCGGGACGCTCCGCGCCGTCCGCCTCATCGTGGCCGGCACCCCCCCGAGGAAGGACGCGACGCGCATGACGATCTCTCTGCAGTCTGGACAATCCCTTGGCTCCGGCCGGTACACCGTCGGGCTCGCCGAGAGCGCCGCCGACCTGCGTGCCGCCCAGCGCCTGCGCTACGAGGTGTTCGCGAGGGAACTGGGCGCCCGGCTCGACTCCCCGCTGAGCGGGCTCGACGTCGAACCGCTCGACGCGTACTGCGACCACCTCCTCGTCCGCGAGGGTGACATGGTGGTCGGCACCTACCGCCTGCTGCCGCCCCGCCGTTCCGACCGCCTCTACTCCGACTCCGAGTTCGACCTCGGCGCGCTGAAGGACCTGCGCGGCGACCTGGTCGAGGCCGGGCGCACGTGCGTACACCCCGACCATCGCGGCGGCGCGGTCGTCGCCCTGATGTGGGCCGGGATCGCGCACTACATGACCAGCCGCGGGCACTCTTGGCTGGCGGGTTGCTGCTCGGTGCCCCTGGACGACGGCGGCGCGGTCGCCGCCGGCGTCGTCGACCGGGTCCAGCTGGGGCCCGAGGAGTTTCGCGTCACGCCGCACACGCCCTGGCGCGACGCCGGGGTCCCCCGTCCCGACCGGTTCGTGCTGCCGCCGCTGCTGCGCGGTTACCTGCGTCTCGGCGCGTGGATCTGCGGTGCTCCCGCGTACGATCCGGACTTCGGCACGGCGGACTTCTTCGTGCTGCTCTCCGTGGCCGACGCCGACCCCCGCTATCTGCGGCACTTCCTGGGACGGACGCGGTGAGCGCCGTCGCGCACCTGCCGGCGGCCTCCTCCGCCTGGTTGCCGGTGTCCCCCTGCGCGCCGGATGTCTGCCTGCGCACGCAGGCGCGTACGGCCGGTCTCCTCCGCCGGGCCGCCCGCCTGACGGGCGCGGCCGCCGTGCTGCTCGCCGGTCTGCCGATCGCGCTCGCGCTGGGCCGTACGGCACGGCGCGGGGAGGTCACGAGGCGCTGGTCGCGTCTGCTGCTGCGGGCCCTCGGCGTCAGGATCGTGACGCACCGCGGGTTCTCCTGCATCGGGGGGTCGGCGCGGGCGCGCGCCGTGCCGGGGGAGGACGGGCCCGCCCTGCTCGTCGGCAACCACGTCTCCTGGCTCGACCCCCTGGTCATCACGGCGACCTTCGCCTGCCGCCCGCTGGCCAAGGCGGAGGTGGGCAGGTGGCCGATCGTCGGCACGCTCGCCGCCGGGGGCGGCGCGCTGTTCATCGACAGGGACAGGCTGTCCGCCCTGCCGGGGGTCGTCGCGGACATGACCGCCGCGCTGCGGCGAGGCGAGAGCGTGGCCGCGTTCCCCGAGGGCACGACGTGGTGCGGACGCGAGATGGGGCGTTTCCGGCCCGCCGTGTTCCAGGCGGCGCTCGACGCGGGGGTGCCCGTGCGGCCGGTGGCACTGCGGTTCCTGGAGGGGGACGGGGAGCGGGCCGCCCTCTCCACCCGGCCGTCGTACGTCGGGGACGACACGCTGCTCGCGTCCATCCTGCGGATCGTCGCGACCAGGGACCTCGTCGCGGAGGTGACGGTCTTCCCCGCCGTACGGCTGGACCGCCCGGCCGCGTACGGCGGGCGCGCCCACCGGGGAGAGGCGCGGGCGGCGCTGGCGCGGATCGCCGAGGCTCAGGTCAGAACGGGTCTCATGGAACCCGAGGAGCAGGCCGTGGCGGCCTGAAAGGGCCTGCCACACGATCGCCGGCGCCTGCCCGGCGAGGCCGGGCGGCGCCGTGGGTTGCATCAGAGGGAACTCAGCGGGTGATCGTGCTCTTCGACTTCACCCAGCCGATGCTGTCGCCGAACTCGCTGAGCAGTTCCTTGGGGTCGGTGTTCAGCGACGTGTCGACGACCGCGCCGCCGAAGTAGCCGTAGAGCTTGCCGCGGGCGGACCCGCTCACCTGGGCCTTCGCCCAGAACGTGTAGCTCTTGCCCTTCTTGAGGCCGGGCAGCACGCACAGCGCGCGGGTCCGCTCCCGGGTGCACTGCTCGTGATAGTTGGTGCCGCGCGGGACGTAGATCCGGGTCTTGGTGACGTTCTTGGGGAACTTGACCGCCAGGAAGATCTCGTCGGTCCTGGTCCTGAGCTTGTTGACGAGCGTGACCTTGAAGGACACCACGCGCCCGGCACGGACGCTGTAGGGGAAACTGACCTGGATGCGGACGGGCGCCGAGGCCGCCTTGGACGAGGCGGACGCCGTGGTCGCCGTGGTCGCCGTGGTCGCGGCCGACGCGGCGGAGGCGGGCGCGCCGGACGCGACCAGCGCGCCCGCGGCCAGTGGCACGGCCAGCAGCGCGGTCGGCTTGCCGATGAGGGTACGCATGCGGTCAGCCTTGACGATCGAGATCACGGTTCGATCACGTATCAAAGGATGAGATGGCTGTCGCCGAACTCGTGCCAGAGGTAGCCCTGCTCGATCGCCGCCTCGTACGAGCGGGCCAGCACACCGGTCCCGGTGATCGCCGACAGCATCATCAGGTGGCTGGAGCGGGGCTCGTGCAGGCCCGTGACGAGGCCGTCCACCGCTCGCACGCCTCCCGCCGGCGTGACGACGTGCGAGGTCCAGCCCGACGCCGCCCGCACCGTGCCCGGGGCTGAAGTGTCGAGGGCGGCGGTCTCCAGAGCCCGTACGACGGTCGTGCCGACGGCGATCACCCGGCCCCCGTGCTCGCGGGTGATGTTCACCAGCCGTGCCGTCTGCGGGGAGACCGAGAACCACTCGGGATAGGGCGGTTCGTCCTTCTCCGGAGACGCGACCCCGGTGTGCAGCGTGATCGGTGCGACGCCGATCCCCCGGGCGACCAGGGCGGTGACGAGTTCCGGCGTGAACGGCCGGCCGGCGCTGGGCATCTCCGCGCTGCCCGGCTCGACCCCGAAGGCCGTCTGGTAGTCGGCGAGCGGCCAGTCGCGCCCCACGTAGCCGTACCGGATGGGCACGCCGTGCGCGGCGAGGTAGGAGAGCACGTCGCGGTCCAGGTGGGCACGCCACAGGCGCGGCGTCTCCTGCGCCAGCAGGCGCAGCGTGGCCCCTCCCGGCAACGGCAGCCACTCGCCGGGCGCGGCGCCGGAGTAGGGCTCCGTCGCCGTCGCCGTACGGCGGCGCAGTTCGACCAGCCACTCACCGGACGCGAGGCGGCCGGAGAAGTGGACCGCCAGCCGGTCGAGCCGTACCGCCGCGGGCAGGGTGGCGGAGTTGTTGACCACCAGCAGGTCGCCGGGGGACAGCAGCGACGGCAGGTCGGCGAAGACGTGGTGGGTGACCTCGCCGGTGTCGCGGCGGGACACCAGCAGCCTGACCTCGTCGCGGCGCAGCCCGCGCGCCTCCGGCGGTTCGTGCGCCTCCAGCGGCGCCGTCAGCGCGAACTCGAACGACCCTCGCGCCCCGTACGGCCTGACCCCGGCCGGCGTCGTGTCCGGCCCGTTCGCCGTGCCGGGGGCGGTCTTCGTGGCGGGCTCGGTCCGGGTCGGGATGGCGGTGTGGGGGTCCCGGGCGGTCATTCCAGTTCTCCCCGGGTGAAGCGGCCGGGGGCGGGGCGGGTGCCCACGAGGCGCAGCAGCGCCGGCACCACGCTCTCCGGTGGCGGCGCGGCCCCGGCCTCCTCCGGGCCGACGGCGTCCGCGAGCATGCGGGTGCGCATCTCGCCCGGGTCCACCCACCAGACCGCCACGTCGGGCTCCTCGGCGGCGAGGACGTTCGACACCTGGTCGAGGGCGGCCTTGGTCGCGCCGTAGCCGCCCCAGCCCTCATACGCCTCGACGGCGGCGTCGGAGGAGATGTTGAGGATCGCGCCTTGCCGCTTGCGCAGCGCGGGCAGCGTCGCCTGGACCAGCGCGAGCGGCGCGATCACGTTCGTCTCGAACAGCGCGCGCAGCGCGTCCAGCGGATAGTCGGCGAGCCGGGGCAGCGGGGCGGGACCGAGCCCGCTCGCGTTGTTGACCAGGAGGTCCAGCTCGGGCACGGACTCGGCGAGCCTGGCCACGTGCGCGGGGTCGGCGACGTCTCCGGGAACGGCCCGGGCGCCGAGGTCGAAGGCCGCCGACATGAGGTCCTCCTCGCCACGCGCGGTGAGGAGGAGCGACCAGCCGTCGGCGGCGAGCGCTTTGGCGAGAGCGAGTCCCAGCCCTCGCGACGCTCCGGTGATGAGTGCCTGCTTCATGCGCTTCACGCTAGGAATCGGCACGTCAGGGACACATCGGACCGAGGTCCTGCCGTCGCTCGGCAGTTGGGTCTAGGTCCCGCGGCCGACGCAGGCCCCTCCGCTGTGCACCTAGTCTGTGTCCCGTGTCCGAGCCTGCCGACCCCGCCGCCGCGTCCGCTTCCGCGTCCGCGCGGGACCGTGACGCGGTGCTGCACGCGGTCAGCTCGGCAGTGCTCGCCGTCACCCGTCACCTGTCGGTCCGCGAGGTCCTCCAGGTGATCGTGCGGTCCGCGGCGCGGCTGCTCGACGCGAAATACGCCGCGCTCGGCGTGCCGGACGACGACGGCGCGTTCGCCGAGTTCGTCGCCGAGGGCATCTCCGACGAGCAGTGGGCGGCCATCGGGCCCACCCCGCGCCAGCACGGCATGCTGGGCGCGATGCTCCGCGAGGGGACGCCGGTGCGGCTGGCCGACATCCGCAGGGACCCCCGGTTCGAGTGGTGGCCGAAGGCCCATCCCATCCTCAAGGACTTCCTCGGTGTGCCGATCATGGACGGCGGCACGGTCCTCGGGATCATCTTCCTGTCCAACAAGCGGACGCCCGGCGGGTTCGACGAGGCCGACGAGGAACTGCTGACGTTGTTCGCGGCGCACGCCGCCATCGCGATCACCAACGCCCGGCTGTACGAGCGGGGGCGCGAGCTCACGGTCGTCGAGGAACGCACCCGGATGGCCCGCGAGCTGCACGACGCCGTCAGCCAGAAGCTCTTCTCGCTGCGGCTGACCGCGCGGGCCGCCGCCGCGCTCGCGCGTACGGACCCCGAACGGGCGGCCGAGGCGATCGAACGGGTCGAGCGGATGGCGGGAGAGGCGCTGACCGAGCTGCGCGCGGTGATCGTGGAGCTGCGGCCGGCCGAACTGGACCGGCACGGCCTGGTGGAGAGCCTGCGCAAGCAGGTGGCCCTCCTCGACCGCCTGCACCCCATGACGGTCGCCTTCACGGACGAGGGCGAGGCGCCCGGCGACCGCGACCTCGACCTGGCGCCCGAGATCGAGGTCGCCGTGCTGCGGGTCGCTCAGGAGGCCCTGCACAACGCCGTACGGCACGCCAGGGCCGCCCGCATCGACGTACGGCTCGCGCATCGGGAGGCCGCGCTGGTGCTCGAGGTGACCGACGACGGCGCCGGATTCGATGAGGCGGGAGTGCACGGCCTGGGGCTGCCGTCGATGAGCGACCGGGCCCAGGCCGTCGGCGGCACGCTGACGGTCTCCTCCGCGCCCGGCCGCGGCACGACCGTACGACTGGAGGTGCCCGCGTGATCCGCGTGCTCATCGCCGACGACCACCCCGTCGTACGGCAGGGCCTGCGTACGTTCCTGGAGATCCAGGAGGACATCAGCGTCGTGGGGGAGGCGGCCGACGGCGCCGAGGCGGTCGAGATGACCGGCGCGCTCGCCCCCGACGTGCTGCTGCTCGACCTGAAGATGCCGGTGCTCGACGGCCTGGGCGCGCTCACGGAGCTGTCCGGCCGGGACGTGCGGGTGATCGTCCTCACCTCGGTCAGCGACCGCGGTGACGTGGCCCCGGCCATGCGGGCGGGCGCGGCGGGCTTCCTCTACAAGGACGTGGACCCCGGCGCCCTCGTCCAGGCGATCCGGGCCGTGTACGGCGGGCAGGTCCTGCTCGCGCCGGAGGCCGCCGAGGCGATGCTGGCCGGCCCGGCGCACCGCGAGCACGACGGAGCGGGGTCCGCCCTGACCGACCGGGAACGCGAGGTGCTGCGGCTGCTCGCCGCCGGCCGTTCGAACCGCGAGATCGCCCGCGAGCTCGTGGTGGCGGAGAAGACCGTGAAGACCCACGTCTCCAACGTGCTCATGAAGCTCGGCGTGCAGGACCGCACCCAGGCCGCGCTCTACGCCGTACGCCACGGCCTCGCCTGAGCGCCTGCCTGCTCACCCCGCGAGCCGGGCGCCGCGCCGCCAGACGGCCCGGATGTTCAGGGTGTCGCCGATGGCCGTGGTGGGATCGCCGTCGACCAGGAGGAGGTCGGCGCGCAGCCCCGGGGCGACGCGCCCGCGGTCGTCCAGCCGGAACCGCCGGGCGGTGGCGGCGGTGGCCGCGTGGAGCGCCGCGGACGGGGTGAGACCGGCGCGGACGAGGTATCCCAGTTCGTGGTGCACGCTCGCGCCGTGGGCCAGCCCGCCGAGGAACGGCACGGGGATGGAGGTGTCGGTGCCGACGAGGACGTCGACGCCGGCCTCGTGCAGGGCCGCGACGGACGCCAGCACGTCGTCGAGCCTGCCCTGCGGGTAGCGGTCGAAGCTGCCGCGCAGGGTCTTGTTCCAGCGGTCGTCGAGACGCCTGCTCACCCGCGGGTCGTCGGCCAGCGCCTCGCCGGTCATCCCCATCAGTGAGGCGTTCAGGCACACGCACGCGACGACGAAGGCGCCGGAGTCGGCGATCATCCGGATGATCTCGGGGGTGTGCGGCCGGTCCATGAACAGGTGGGCGAGGCCGTCCACGCCCGCCTCGATCGCCATGCGGGTGGCGTCGACGGTGAGCGCGTGGGCGATGGCGAGCATCCCGTGCCGGTGGGCCTCTGCGACGCCGGCGTTCAGCGTCGCCTGGTCGAGCATGGGGAGGCCTGGATGCCCCTCGACCGTCCCGTCGTCGACCATGAACTTGATGTAGTCCGAGCCCGAAGCCACGAGGCGAGGAATCCACGCCACCGCCTCCTCGGGGGTGGTCACGTGAGGTTCCGGGGGAGGGCCGGCCTGCCACCGGTCATCCGGCGCGCCGTCCCCGGCGGACGCCTGCCCGCCGCGCCCGATGAAGGGACGGATGTCGAAGCCCTCGGGGACCAGTTCGCTGGGATGCCCGCCCGGCGCCGTGAGGCCGAAGCCGGCGGAGCGGACGTCGGCGAGCGTGTCGTCGTCCTCGATGTGGGCGCGGCTGTGCCGGGTGTGCCCGCCCTGCATCTCGAGTTCCGTCGTCACGCCGAACGTCAGGGCGAGCGCGAGGGAGTCCTCGCTGGTGTGGACGTGGGCGTCGATCAGGCCGGGGAGGAGGGTCGCCCCGGCGGCGTCGACGACCTCGGCGTCGGAGGGCATGTCCCCTCCCACGGCGAGGATCCGCCCGTCGCCGACGAGCACACCGGCGGGGCCGATCGGCCTCTCGCCGTCGAACACGCGGGCGTTGACGATGGCTGTCTTCATGGTCCGTCCAGTCTGCCGAGCTGATGCATAGGGCCCTATGTAAACAGATACATAGGTGCCTATGCAACGGGCGCTTGAGGTGTCGGTAGCCTTTTGCCGGGCGGTGGACGGGTGCCCCGCGCGGGACATGCCGGCACGCGCCCATGCCGGACGGCCGGTCGAGCGGGAAAGAGGCGCCGATGGAGGGCGAGGGGGAGCAGTGGGTCCCGGAGCGCTATGCGGCGTTCTGGATCAACCACTCGTCGAGGAAGGTGACCCGCCTCCATGAGTTGCGGCTGCGCCCCCTCGGGCTGAGCATGGCCAACGCCGCGGTGCTTCTGACGCTGGCCGAAGACGGCCCACTGTCGCAGAAGGACCTGACCCGGTTGGCGCGGGTCGAACAGCCGACGATGGCCGAGATGCTGTCGCGGATGGAGCGCGACGGCCTGGTGTGCCGGCAGCGCAATCCCCGTGACCGGCGGGGCAGCCTCTTCTCCGTCACCGACCTGGCGCGGGACCGGCTCGACGTGGTGCGCGAGGCGCTGCTGCAGGGGGAGCGGGACGCGCTGTCCGGTCTCACCGCCGAGGAGGCGGAGCAACTGATCCGGCTGCTCCGGCGCGTGACCGACAACGTGGACCGAGCCGCCGCCCCGCTCCAGCCGCCCCCTTCTGTACGCCAGAGGACACGGTAGTTCGTCTCGCGAATTGGATACTCTGGACCGGTGAGTAAGAATCTCGACGGCCAGATCGGGACGGTGGCCGCGCTGGTGCGGTCCACGTTCCTGGTGAACGCCGTGTACGCGAATTCCGCCCGCGAGTACGGCCTCACCCAGCAGCAGGGCCAGTTGCTGTGCGTCCTGATGGCGCAGCCCTACGGCATGAGCGAGCTGGGCGCGGTGCTCGGCCTGGCGAAGTCGAGCCTGACCGGCCTGGTGGACCGCAGCGAGCGCAACGGACTGGTGCAGCGCGCCCCCGACCCCCAGGACTCCCGGGCGGTGCGGGTGTCGCTCACCAGGCAGGGCGCCAAGCTGGCCGACGAGTTCTACACCGAGACCTGCCGCCGGGTCGAGGAACTGGCCTCGGGGCTGGAGCCGGCGGAGCGCGACACGCTCGCCGCTCTGCTCGGCCGTGTCGTGACGGACAACAAGGTCCCCACCGTCTTCCTGGAACCGGAATCCACGCGCTGAACCCGAGAAGAGTTGCAGTTCGTGCCACGAACTAATATGGTTCGTGGCACGAACTGCAACTCTTTCTTGCGTTGGAGTGTGAATCATGAGTCGTACGGTCGTGGTCGTCGGCGGGGGTTACGGTGGTTCCGCGGTCGCCAAGGCGCTGGACGCCGAGGCCGACGTCGTCCTCATCGACCCCCGGGACGCGTTCGTCAACACGGCCGGCTCCCTGCGGGCGCTGACTCGGCCCGACTGGGCGGGCGCCATGTTCTTCCCCTACGACCAGTGGCTCAGGCGTGGCAGCGTGGTGCGCGAGCGCGCGGTCTCGGCGGACCCCGGCGGTGTCACCCTGGCCTCGGGCCGGCGGATCGAGGCCGACTACCTGGTGCTGGCCACCGGCTCCAGCTACACCTACCCGGCCAAGCCGGCGTCCGACTCCATGGACGAGGTCATGGACGACCTGCGCCGGACCCACAAGGAGCTGGCCGGCGCCGAGCGGGTGCTGATCCTCGGCGCGGGGCCGGTCGGTCTGGAACTCGCCGGCGAGATCAAGGAGGTCTGGCCGCACAAGCACGTAACCGTCCTGGACCCGGCCGAGCGACTGCTGGCCGCCTTCCCCGAGGAGATGCGCAGGGAACTGCACCGCCAGCTCGACGAGCTGGGCATCCACCTGCGGCTGGGCGCCGGCTTGACCACGACTCCGCCGACCGAACCCGCCCAGGCGGAGCCCTTCACCGTCACGACGACCGGCGGGGAGGAGATCACCGCCGACATCTGGTTCCGTGCGCACGGCGTTCACGTCAACAGCGACTACCTCGCCGACGGCCGGCTGACCGCGCGTACCCCGCGGGGGCAGGTTCCCGTCACCGCAACCCTCAACGTCCACGGATACGAGCACGTCTACGCCGTCGGCGACATCACCGACGTCCCCGAGGCCAAGATGGCCGGGTACGCGATGCAGCACGCCGAGGTGGTGGCCCGGAACATCCTCGCCCAGCTGCGCGGCGAGCGGCCGGAGGCCACCTACCAGCCGCTGCCCTACCCCATGATCCTGCTCCCGCTCGGCCCGCGTGGCGGTGTCGGCCAGTTGCCCTCCCCGGAAGGACCGGTCGTCGTCCCGGCCGAGACCGTCTCGGCGTACAAGGGGGCCGACCTGTTCACCGGCCGCTTCACCGAGCAGTTCGGCGCCGCCTGACATGAACGCCACGCCTGTCCGCACACAGAAAGACAGAACAATGCCCGCACATGACGTCGTCTTCGGTTTCGGCGCGCACTCCGGAATCGACGACATACCCGAGCTGCTGCGCATGGCTCAGCAGGCCGACCGGGACGGGCTCGACATCTTCACGTTGTCGGACCATCCCTACCTCGGCGGACGTGTGGACGCCTACGCCGCGCTCGGCTTCATCCTCGGGCGCACGGAGCACATCGCCGGTTTCGCCAACGTCACCAACCTGCCGACCCGGCCCGCTCCCATGCTGGCCAGGATGGTGACGTCGTTGTCGGCCCTGTCGGGCGGCAGGGTCGTGCTCGGCATGGGCGCGGGCGGGTTGTGGGATCGCATCGCCGACATGGGGGTGCCGCTCCTTTCGCCCGGCGACGCCGTGGACGCCTTCGAGGAGGCGATCGTCCTGGTCAAACTGCTGTCGGGCGGCGGCCCTCCGGTCACCTACCAGGGCAAGCACTACCAGGTGAACCGGATCGAGCCGGCCCCCGTGCCCGCGCCGCCCGTGTGGACCGGATCGGTCGGCCGCAAATCCCTGGCCGCCACCGGCCGGGTGGCCGACGGCTGGATCCCCGGCCACGCGGCCGACTGGCTCAGCGAGCGCTACCGCACGTCGCGGCCGGTCATCGACGAGGCGGCGGCGGCCGTCGGCCGCGATCCGCGCGAGATCCGCACCGTCTTCAACTTCCCCGGGCGCATCACCGACCGGCCGCTGCCCGCCACCCGCGACTCCGAGGGCCGCTGGATCGGCGGCTCCGCCGGCCAGTGGGTCGAGGAACTGACCGGAGCCGTGCTGGAGCACGGCGCGTCGGGCTTCACGCTCTTCTCCGCCGACCACGGGGCCCCCGACCCCACTCTCCTGGCCCGCTGGGCCCAGGAGGTCGTGCCCGCCGTCCGCGAGGCGATCGCGAAACGGTGAGCCCGGTCCGGGCGCGCGTCAGACCTGGGATTCGACGATCGCGTTGTGCGCGGCCACCCTGGCCCGCCGTACGGCGCGGTCGAGGTCACGCAGGGCCTGCACCCGGGCGGCGACCTGCCCGGAGGTGAGCCCCCGCTCGTCGGCGAGGCGGAGCGCCACCGACAGCCGGGCGGCGAGGGCGCCGACCCGGTGCGCCCTGCCGGGATAGCCGGGGGCGAGGGCCTCGCCCGCGCGGTCGAGCGCGTCGGGCGCCGGGAAGCCCTGGGCCGGGCCGCCCACGCCCAGCAGCGCCTCGGTGGCGGCCATCATGGCGGTCCGCAGCGCCTGCTCCGCCTCGGCCAGCGACGGCACGTCGGGCGGTAGGGCCGACGCCTCGGCCACGGTCCAGCGGATCCCGGAGTACGACGAGCCGCGCCGGTCGGCGGACGGCACGAGACCGAGGCACCGGCCGGGCAGCACGGCGACGACGGCCTGGCCCGCGTCGATCGCGGCGCCGTTGAAGGCGGGCGGGCCGGTGAGCCCGAGCGGGTCGCCGGGCGCCGGCAGGGCCAGCCGGAACGCGTCGAGCCCCTCGATCCGCCGGTCGACGAGGTAGGCGAGCAGGGGGGTCTCGACGTCATCCGCCGCCACCACCTGTGGCCCGGCCTCGCGCTCGACGCGGTCGAGGGCGTGCTCCAGGCTCACATGTCCCCCGAGCCAGGCATTGCCCCAGGCGACGAGAGTGGCGGAGATCGGTGAATCGATGCGCACCCGATCCACGATATGTGGTCGGACTGCCATAGTTTTATCTCAGCGAACCACGGGAGGGGGACCACATGGGCGGTCAGGTGCTTCAGCTTCAGGACGTGGCCGTCCGCAGGGACGGCGCCGCCCTGCTGCGCGGCATCGACTGGAGCGTCCGGGAAGACGAGCGCTGGGTGGTGATCGGACCGAACGGCGCGGGCAAGACGACGCTGCTCCAGGTGGCCGCATCGCTGCTGTTCCCGTCCGAGGGCTCGGTGGAGATCCTCGGCGAGCGGCTCGGCCAGACGGACGTGTTCGACCTGCGGCCCCGGATCGGCCTGGCCAGCGCGGCCCTGTCGGAGCGCATCCCGCCGGACGAGAAGGTCATCGACCTCGTGCTCACCGCGTCGTACGCGATCCTGGGCCGCTGGACGGAGGAGTACGACTCCCACGACGTCACCCGGGCGGTCGAGCTCATCGACCAGCTCGGCTGCGCGCACCTGATCCGGCGGCGCTTCGGGACGCTGTCGGAGGGCGAGCGCAAGCGAGTGCAGATCGCCCGGGCGCTCATGCCGGATCCCGAGCTGCTGCTGCTCGACGAGCCCGCCGCCGGGCTCGACGTCGCGGGCCGCGAGGATCTCGTACGCCGCCTCGGCGCGCTGGCCCGCGACCCCAAGTCGCCCACGATGGTGCTGGTCACCCACCATGTCGAGGAGATCCCGGCCGGGTTCACCCACGTGCTGTTGCTGCGGCACGGCTCGGTCGTCGACCAGGGACCGATCGACTCGGTGATGACGCCGGAGAACCTGTCCGCGACCTTCGGAGTGCCGCTGCATCTCGACCGCGGCCAGGAGGGCCGCTGGTACGCCCGTCCCCTCTGACCTCCACGCGGAGCCCGGAGCCTACCCTTGGCGGATAGCCGTACGAGGGAGAGGTGCGAGTGACGCCGTGGGAGGCGGCCGCGGTCTTCGCGGCCGGTGTCGGGGCCGGGGCCATCAACGCCGTCGTGGGATCGGGGTCGCTCATCACGTTCCCGACGATGCTGGCCGTCGGCTTCCCGCCGATCGTCGCGAACGTGTCCAACAACGTCGGGCTCGTCCCCGGCGGCGTGACCGGGGTGCTCGGCTACCGCGCCGAGCTCAAGGGCCAGCGTGAGCGGCTGCTCCGGCTCGGCGTCGCGTCCGTTATCGGCTCGCTCGCCGGCGGGGTGCTGCTCCTGCGCCTTCCCGCCGAGGCGTTCAAGGTCATCGTCCCGGTGCTCATCGCGGTCGCCTGCCTCCTCGTCGTGTTCCAGCCGAGGATCAACGAGTGGCTGGCCGTACGGCGCAGGCCGCACCCCCACGGCGGGCCGTGGCTGTGGCTCGGCGTTCTGGGCGCCGGCATGTACGGCGGCTACTTCGGCGCCGCCCAGGGCATCGTGCTGATCGGCCTGCTCGGCAGCTTCCTCGACGAGGACCTGCAACGGGTGAACGCGGCGAAGAACCTGCTGTCGCTGCTGGTCAACGCCACGGCGGCGGTGCTGTTCGCGTTCATCGCGCCGGTGGACTGGGCCGCCGTGCTGATGGTCGCGCTCGGCTCGGCCGTCGGCGGCTTCCTCGGCGCCCGCGTGGGCCGCCGCCTGCCCGCACCCTTGCTGCGGGGATTCATTGTTGTCGTCGGGATCGTGGCGATAGTGAAGCTGGTGTCCTGAAAGGGTATGTCTGCCCTTGTGAAGGGCGACCGGGTGGAGATCGTCATCGATGCGGGGGGAACCCCGCGCACCTACGAGGTGGTCGCGACCAGGGCGGGCCGCCGGATCGAGATCACGACGGGCCGGGGAGTGGTCGAGGTCACCGAGGTCACGCGGGCGGGCACTCCCGTCCGCACCGCGAGGTTCATGTCCAACCGCGTCCTCGCGCTGGTCGAACATCCCGCCGACGATCGCGGCCCGGACACCGGCTGACCGGGTCCGGGCGCGGAACGCGTCCCCACGGTGGAGTCACTGTGGAGTCACTGGGGGTCACTCCGCGGGACGGACCTGGACGACGCCGTCCTGCCGCAGCCGGGTCTGGAAGGCCGGCTGGCGCGACGTCGCGGGTCCGTGCATGACCCGGCCGTCGGAGATGCGGAAGGCGCTGCCGTGCCATGGGCAGACGATGCACGCCTGGCCCTCCTCCATGGCGACCCGCCCCTGGTGGAGAGGGCCGGCGAGGTGGGAGCAGTTGTCCGCGAGCACGCTCACGTCGTCGCCGAGGCGCAGGACGAACAGGTCGATGTAGCCGAGCCGCCGCCGGACCGGCCGCCCGTTGGGCAGGTCCTTGAGCGCGCACAGGTCGTGCCAGCCGAGCGGCATGAGATGGCCGACCGACTCCGCGTGGTTGGCCCCGGCCGCCTGGCGGTAGGACATGTGGCTGCCGAGGTGCGCACCCGCGGAGGCCGCCACGAGTCCCGCGTACGCCAGCATGCGCCCGGCGCGTTCGCGTCCCGTCACCCGTAAGAAAAGAGAGCCCGTGTAGCAGAGCGCCGCGGTGGCGTTGGTCATGGCGTGCACCAAGCCCACGCGCTGCTGTTCGCGGTGCAGGGTGGACCAGTCGGTGAGGCCGGCCGCCACCGTGGGAACGGCGCTGCCCAGTCCCACCAGGATCAGCGTCCGCGCCGCGCGTGAGCCCGTCTTGGTCATGTCCACCACGCTCGCCGACAGCCAGCAGCCGAAGGTCGTCACGGCGAGCGCCGGGTGCAACGGGTGCCCCATGGGCACGCCGTGCAGGACGTCTCGCAGCTTGCCCGGGCCGAGTCTGCGGCGCACCTTCTTGGATATGACGGTGATCGGCCGGTCGAGCACGGTGGCCCGCTCGAGCCCGTCGAGGAGCTCTGCCGAAGGGACCCTCCGTGCCGTACGGCCCGCACGCGGCCTGGTCGTCTCTTCCATCTTTCGCCCCCTAACACGGGATCACGTACCCCCGCGTCACAGGTGTGAACATGGACAGGCATGAGACGGTATATGCGAGTTTCGGACCGGCAGGCTCCCGGTCAGGGCGCCAGATGACCCCGGGCGACCGAGCCGGCGACCAGCTCCGCGGCGTACTCGCCGAGCGTGGGCGACCCCTCCTCGATAAGCCGCACCTTCTCCATGACCTGGCGGGCCGTCACCTTGTAGAGCGACCAGGTGCCGCCCTCGTTGTGGTGGTTGGCGATGATCGGCGCGAGCCGGTCGAGCGCCCTGGCGAACCTCGCCTCCGGGGTGCGCCGCTCCTCGAACTCGTCCCACAGGGCACGCAGTCGCGCCCCCTGGTCCTCGGGCAGCAGCCCGAAGATCCGGTCGGCCGCCGCGCGTTCGAGGGCGGCCTGCCCCTCGACCGCGACGGGGTCGTAGACGAAGGTGTCGCCGGCGTCGATCTCCACGATGTCGTGGACGAGCAGCATCGCGACCACCCTGGACACGTCGGTTCCCGGGGGCGCGTGCTCGGCCAGCGTCATCGCCATCATGGACAGATGCCAGGAGTGCTCGGCGTCGTTCTCCCGGCGCGAGCCGTCGATCAGCGAGTTCCGGCGGATGACGCGCTTCAGCTTGTCGATCTCCATGTGGAAGGCGAGCTGAGACTGCAGCCGTTCGTGGATGAGCGCGGTCGTCACCTGCGCAAGCCTAACCGGTCACGATCAGTTCGTCCCCGATCCGGCGCCGCGCGCCGTCAGGTCCGCGAAGCACGCGCCCCTCTGCCGTACGACGACGCGTCCCCTCGTCGTATGCGGTCACGGTGACCTTGTTGAGAGGGCGTCAGACGGTGAAGAGGCGGCCGACCTCCTCCAGTTCGCGTACGAGGTCGAAGCGGGGGTCGCGGTAGTGGCGGGCGCCGAAGCCGGTGCGGCTCACGGTCCATCTCAGTTCGCGCGCCCACCTGTCCTGGTCGGCGCACAGCGCCAGGTCTGCCATCGTCATCCGGCTTTTGAGCAGTGATAACCAGACGGCACCGGGGGGATTCACCAAGAGACTCCTTCCGGATGGGTGCCAAGTGGAGATCTCGTCGTTCTGAATTCGTCGTACGGAGGGCGCGTTCCACTGCCGGAACGGCCCATTCGGTGTTCACTGCTTGTGCAGTGCGAGCGCCGGCGACGCCGGCCGAATGTCGAAATCCCGCTGGCCCGGATGCCTCCCGTTGTCACGCGCATCCAAGGCGGCCGGCGCCCCTCGCCGGGCGCGTGCCCCGGATGGGGAAGCGGGCCTCGGAGTATTTCGCCGGCGACGCCGGCGCCCCCACACTCCGGAAGACCCTTCCCGCATCGATCGTGACTCAGGACGCATTGCCCTGCAATACTTGACGAAAAGAAATCCGCAAGAATCTTGTGCGGATACGCTGCAAATCACGGTGCAAGTTGCACGAGCGGGCGCGGTAATCTTCGGACAGGGCGCCCCTCACCCGTGCGCCCGATCCGCCAGGGCGCGCCCACCATCCGTGCGTCCACCGCAACCACCGGATTCACCGGATGAAGGAGGTCGGCCGGGGTGCCCGAGCACGGCAGTCCCACCGTCCGCCGCCGGCGGCTGGGGCAGGAACTGCGCCGGTTACGCGAGCGCGCCGATCTGACGGGCGACCAGGTCGCCGCCCGGCTCGGCTGGTCGGCAGCGAAGATCAGCAGAATCGAGACGGCGCGCACCTCGCCTCGCACGAGCGATGTTGAGGCGCTTCTGGTGATCTACATGGTAGATTCCCGCCAACGCCAAGAGCTGCTCGCCCTGCACCGGGACGCGACCCGGAAGGGCTGGTGGGAGGATTACCGCGACTCCCTGCCCAAGGAATACACGACGTTCCTTGGCCTGGAGGCCGAAGCCACAGCGGCACGCGACTGGGAACCCCAGGTGGTGCCGGGCCTGTTCCAGACCGAGGCGTACGTCCGAGCCATGATGGAGAGCGGACAACGGAGCACCCTTGAGGCGCCGGGCGGCGTCCGCAGCCGGATCGAGGTCCGGATGGCGCGCCAGCAGGCGGTTCTCAGGGCGGAGAGCCCGCTGGCCATCTCCGCCGTCCTGGAGGAGTCGGTCCTGCTGCGCCGGTTCGGCGACCACGAGGTGATGCGGGAACAGGTCAGGCGGTTGATCGAGGTGTCAGAGCTGCCGAACGTCGAGTTGCGGATCCTTCCGCTCGACGCGGACCACCCGATCAACACCGGGGCGTTCTGCCACCTCAAGGTGCCCGAGTTCCACGACGTCGTGTACCTGGAGGCACTCCTGGGCGGACGTCTGGTCGAGGACGAGGCGATCGTCTACCGGTACGAGGTGGCATTCGACTACCTGGAGACGAAGGCCCTCGACGTGGACGACTCCCGCCGGTTCTTGGAGAAAACTGTCCGTCACTGGCGTTAGCCAGCTCTAGACCGCCCCGGGAACCCACGCGTAATGCTTTTCCGGGGGGAGAGAAACGTTGTCCATGAACTCGATTGACCTGTCCGGAGCCGTCTGGTGGAAGAGCAGCCGGAGCGCCAACAACTGCGCCTGTGTGGAAGTGGCCGTACTTCCTGACGGCCACGTGGGTGTGCGTGACAGCAAGAACCAGGACGGTCCCGCTCTCATCTTCACGCCCGCGGAATGGGACGCGTTCATCGGCGGCGTGAAGGACGGCGAGTTCGACCTTTAACAAGCCCGGCGAAATCGCGACCCCGGGAATCGGCGCCGGCAGGGCGCTCGTGACGACGGTCGCGGACGCGCGTACGGCCCGCGCCCGGAAAGGGGCGCGAGCCGTACGCGAGGGGAAGGGGGTCAGGCGACGCCGAGCCCTTGCGCGACGCGCTGGCCGAGGTCCTTGTGGATGTTGGTCCAATACTCGACCACGCGCTTCTTCATGTCGGCGGTGACCTCGGGAGCCGAGGCGTGGCCGACGATGTTGCTCACCATGTGGTCGCGGTCGACGTCCGAGAGCACGTTCTCCCACAGCGCGCGCGGCTGGACGTAGTCGTCGTCATCGCGGTGCCTGACGTGAGCGCTCCGGATGATCTCACCGGCGACCTGGTAGTTCTCGCCCTCGTAGAGCGACGGGTCGGCCGCGGGGCCGTTGACGCTGTTCGGCGCGTAGACCGGGTCGCCCGGGTTGCGGTAGCGCATCTGGCCGTCGCGGTTGTAGCTGTGCACCGGCACCTTCGGCGCGTTGACCGGAAGCTGCAGGTAGTTCGGACCGATGCGGTAGCGGTGGGCGTCCGGGTAGGAGAACAGCCGACCCTGGAGCATCTTGTCCGGTGAGGGTCCGATGCCCGGCACCAGATTCGCCGGCTCGAAGCCCGCCTGCTCGACCTCGGCGAAGTAGTTCTCCGGGTTGCGGTTGAGCACGAACCGGCCGATCGTGATCTCCGGGTAGTCGGAGTGCGGCCAGACCTTGGTGAGGTCGAACGGGTTGAACCGGTAGTCCGCCGCGTCCTCGAACGGCATGATCTGGACGTTGACCTGCCACGCCGGGTGGTCGCCGTTCCTGATGGCGGTGTGCAGGTCGCGGATGTGGAAGTCCGGGTCCTCCGCCACCAGCGCCTTGGCCTCGGCGTCGGTGAGGTTCTCGATGCCCTGCTCGGTCTTGAAGTGGTACTTGACCCAGAACTTCTCGCCGGCGGCGTTGTACCAGAGGAAGGTGTGCGACCCGAAGCCGTGCATGTGCCGCCACGTGCGCGGCGTGCCGCGGTCGGTCATGAGGAACGCCACCTGGTGGGCGGACTCGGGCGACAGCGTCCAGAAGTCCCACTGCATGTTGTTGTCACGCGTGTGGGTGTCGGCGCGGCGCTTCTGCGAGTGGATGAAGTCGGAGAACTTCGAGGGGTCGCGGATGAAGAAGATCGGCGTGTTGTTGCCGACGATGTCGTAGTTGCCGTCCTCCGTGTAGAACTTGATCGCGAAGCCGCGGGGGTCGCGTACGGTGTCGGCGCTGCCCAGCTCACCGGCGACGGTCGAGAACCGCAGGAAGAGCTCGGTCTCCTTGCCCTTCTGGAACAGCTTGGCCTTGGTGTACCGGCTGACGTCCTCGGTGATGTGCAGCACGCCGTACGCGCCGCCGCCCTTGGCGTGCACCACGCGCTCGGGGACCCGCTCCCGGTTGAAGTGGGCCATCTTCTGGATCAGGTAGTGGTCCTGCAGCAGCAGCGGGCCGTTGGGGCCGACGGACAGCGAGAACTCGTCGCTGGGAGCGGGAATCCCGGCGTCAGTAGTGGTGATGGGCCTGTCGGTCATGGGGCTGTCCTCCGGGGTCACTTCATGGAATGCGTGCGGAAAGCAACGGAAAGCAGGGACACGAGGCTCAGGCGGAGTCGGACCGGGCGCTGCCGGTCTCGGCCCGGCACGGGGGGCACAGGCCCCAGTAGATGACGTCCGCCTCGTCCACCAGGTAGCCGGCGTCCGAGGCCGGCTCCAGGCAGGGCGCGTGCCCCACCGCGCAGTCGACGTCCGTGACTCTTCCGCAGCGGCGGCAGACGAGGTGGTGGTGGTTGTCGCCGACCCGCGTCTCGTATCGCGTCGGGCTGCCCGCGGGCTCGATGCGGCGGAGCAGTCCGCCGCGCTGCAACGCGTTCAGCGAGTCGTAGACGGCTTGCAGGGACACCTGGCCGACGCGTTCGCACACACCGCGATGGATGGCTTCCACGTCGAGGTGGTCGCCTCCGCTCACGGTCTGCATGATCGCCAGCCGGGCCGCGGTCACCCGCAGTCCGGCCTCGCGAAGGCGCCCGGCGTCGTCCACAGCCCTCACGTTAGCAGTAAACTTGAATGACTCAAGTAAAGGAACTCTCCAAGTTTTTTGCCCCAGGATCTCCCACGGGCTCCCCGGATGTCGGCGGAAGATGGCATGCTCGGGTGCCGTGAGACGTCAGCCCCTCGCCCTGTCCCTGTTCGCCCTCCTCGCGGCTCCCCTCCTCGTCGCGGGATGCAGCCCGGCGGAGAGCGAGCCCGTCCCCGGCGCGTCGCAACCGGAGGTCAGGACCGCGACGCCGTCTCCCAAGCCGCAGCGGCGGCCCTTCACGATCTCCTTCGCCGGGGACGTGCACTTCGAGGGCGTCCTGCGCAACCGGCTCAACGCCGACCCGCGTACGGCGCTCGGCCCGATCGCCGCCGTGCTGCGCAAATCCAACCTCACCGCGCTCAACCTCGAGACGGCCATCACCACCGCCGGTACGCCCGCGCCGGGCAAGCAGTTCACCTTCCGCGCCCCGGCCACGGCGTTCGCCGCCCTCAAGGCCGCCGGGGTGGACGTCGTCACGATGGCCAACAACCACGGCATGGACTACATGGAGAGCGGCCTGCGGGACACGCTCGCCGCGATCAGGTCCTCGAAGTTCCCCGTCATCGGCATCGGCGCGAACGAGACCGAGGCATACCGGCCCTACCGCAGGACCGTCAACGGCAACCGGGTGTCGATCATCGGCGCGACCCAGGTGCTCGACGAGCAGTTCATCCAGGCGTGGACCGCCTCCGGCGACAAGGGCGGGCTCGCCTCGGCCAAGAACGAGCCCCGCCTCCTGCGTGCCGTACGGCAGGCCCGCAAGAACTCCGACACCGTCATCGTGTTCCTGCACTGGGGCACCGAGCTGGTCAAGTGCCCGACGCCGGTGCAGCGGAGCCTGGCGGACAAGCTCGTGGCCGCCGGGGCCGACGTGATCGTCGGCAGCCACGCGCACATCCTGCTGGGCGGCGGTTACTCCGGTCAGGCGTACGTGCAGTACGGCCTGGGCAACTTCGCCTTCTACAACTGGGGCCCGGACACCGGGACGACCGGCGTGCTCACCCTGACGATCAACGGCAGGAAGGTGCTCAAGGACCAGTGGACCCCCGCCCGGATCAACGGCGGCGTGCCGATTCCCGTGACGGGCGGCGCCAAGCAGCAGGCGCTCGGCGCCTATCGCGCGCTGCGCGGCTGCACCGGCCTGTCGGCCGCACCGGCCGACTCCTGACGGCGGCGCTACGGGATTCTTGCCGCAATTCAGACGACTGGTCGATAAGCGCTGACCACGGCGCGTGAAACAGGCAAGATGGGTGGGTGTCCAGCCGGTACGTGAGGGAAGCAGGCGGTCCCGCCTTCGTCGTCGAGCACTGTTCACCCGCCGACAGTTGGGGCCGTGGGGGTGGTGAGGGGATGTCGCCGCGCTCGTCGCATCCCGGTGAGCCGCTGCGGCGGCGTCCTTCGCAGCGTCGCAGCGCCCGCAGAGTGGAGCGGATGCTCGACGCCTGCGCCGAGTTGCTCGACGAGGGCGGGTATGACGCGCTGACGACCACCCGGGTGGCCGAGCGGGCCGGGGTGGCGATCGGTTCGGTCTACCAGTTCTTCCCGGACAAGCGGGCGCTCAGCCAGGCCCTGACCCGGCGCAACGTCGAATTGTTCGTCGCGCGGGTCGGGCGTCGCTTCATGGTCGAGGACTACGCGGGCTGGTGGGACGCCGTCGACGCCATCATCGACGAGTACGTCGAGATGCACCGCACCGTGCCCGGGTTCCGCTCGCTGCACTTCGGCGAGGTCTTCGATCTCGACCTTCTCGACTCCGTGTCCGACAACAACACGGTGATCGCCGGACGGCTCCGCGCGCTGCTTTTCGCCGAATTCGGCCTTGCCGACAGCGAGGATTTGGACCGTGCCATTCTCGTCGCCGTCGAGGCCGGGGACGCGGTGCTGAAGCTCGCCTTCCGGCACGACCCCAACGGCGACCCCGGAATCGTGGCCGAAGCCAAACAGCTCGTCTGCGGATACCTGTCCCGCCAGCTCGCCTCCGCCGTCTCGGGAGGCGAGTGACGACGGTTCGCCCCGGCGCCTCACTCGCGGGGGCGGCCGGGGTCCCCCGGCGCCTGCGGGCCGGGTACGGCGCGGGGGACGCCGATCGAGGGCCACAGTCCCGGCGCGGTGCCCTGGACGTAGGCGGTGTTCTGCCACGATCTGGTGCGGGTGCGCGGCGGTATCGTCAGCTCCCGGGTGTCGTCCTCGTCCGTCAGGCTCGGCTGCCTCTTCCCGGCCGTGCCGGCGCGGCATCCCAGACTCGCCGCCGGCTCGACCCTCAGCTCCATCATCTGCAGCTTGGCCTGCAGCCGGGCCAGTTCGGCGCGGGCCTGGTCGAGCGCCTCGTACTGGGCCGTGACGAAGCCGGCGAAACCCGGGACCACCGCGGCGAGCACCGTTGTGGAGGCGAGAGTCAGTATCACCCGCTTGGACATGCTGTAACGCTCCTCGCCGAGCTTCGATTGGCACAGGCATGGTGCGATATGCCCGACTATCTGCAGAGAAAAGCGCATAGTAGCCAAACGTGTACTAATTGTTGCTTCGGCAATGCCTGGTGTTGTCCTGCGAAAACACGCCGGGATCGGTAGCCTCGGCTCTGTGGCACATGTGACAAATGAGCAGGTGGACCGACTGCTCGAACAGGCCCTGCTGCTCGATGACCACGGTGCCCTCGCCCGCCGCCTCGACGCGCTGGCCCAGGGGTACGAGTCGGGAGAGATGTCCAGGGCGGCGATCCTCGTGCTCGCCGCGGAGGAGTGGCGGCAGGCCGGTCAGCCCGCGACCGCACTCGACCGTTACCAGAGCGCTCTGGAGGACGGCGGGGAGGTGCCGGTGGACCCGCGGGCGGGCATCGCCGACACGCTGTTCGAACTCGACCGGCCCGAGGAGGCCAGGGCCGTGATCGCCGCGGTCAGGGCAGGGGACTGGAACCCCGCCACCGCGCTGACCGTCGCCGAGACACTCGTGGCGTACGGCGACCTCGACGCGGCGCACGAGTGGGCCACCGACGGCATCCGGGCCTGCGGCGCGACGGGGTCGGGCATCCGCGACTCGCTGCTGCGCACCCGCTACCGCATCCGGGTCGATCTCGGCCTGCCCGAGGACGACCTCGACGCCCTCCTCGACGTCTCCCGCTGAGTCCTCCCGGCACCCCGGCTACGGCTGAGGGCCTCCTTCACCGCGCCCCGGGCCGTTCCGCGTGGCTGGTGGTTGTGAGGGCACGTGAAAAGGGGCCGTGCGTCACGGCCCCTTGGTCACGTTGTCTTCGGTTTCGCTGTCGTCGGTTTCGCTGTCTTCGGCGTAGCCGCCGGCCGCGAGGCGCCGTCCTCGCGAGTCCGTGGCGTACGGCGGATGGAGGGTTACGGCAGGAGTTTCTTGCCGGTCGCGGTGGCGAAATCGGTCACCGCGCGCGTGCCCGTCGCCTTGGTGAGAGCGGCCGGGGCGGTGATGTCGCCGTTCTGCTGGCGCGTGGCCGCCTTGGGGTACTCGCGCGGCCGCAGGCGCGGCACGTGCCGGCCGTCCGCCGCGTCGGGCTGCACGCCCGCCGCCGTCTCCTGCCCGCGCGCGTCGTCGTGCCGCTGCCGCTTGTCCTTCTTGCGCTCACCCTCCGGCAGGGAGGCGTTCCGCGTGCCGGTCATGGGCCGGCCGGCCTGACCCGCCTGCGGGGCCGCCTGGGCGGCACTCTGGTTGCCGGCCTGGGCCGGGGCTATGACCCCGGGCTGCTTGTGCGGGTGGTGCGCCTTGCGGTGGCGGCGCTCCTTCACCGGGAAGGTCCGGGTGCTCTGCTCCTGGCTCGAGGCGCTGCTCTGCGAACTGGTGCTGTGGGACTCGCCCTGGGGCGCGATGACCCCCTGCATGCCCTGGTTCCGCGCCTCCGGCTTCTGCGCGTTCTGTGCCCCGGGCCTCTGCGCCCCCGCGTTCTGCGCCCCCGCGTTCTGTGCTCCGGGCTTCTGTGCTCCGGGCTTCTGTGCTCCGGGCTTCTGCGACATCGGGCCCTGGGCCGAGCCGCCCCGGGACGCCGGGCTCGCCGACTCGTCCTCCGGCTTGGGATGCCGGTGGCTCTTCTTCGGATGCCCCTGCGCGACGGGGTGCTCCCGCTCGTGGGCGGCCGGCGCGGTCCGCAGCGCCTGCGGCGCGCAGGTGTCCGCGGCGCCGGGCCTGGCGGGGGCGACGGCGAGGAGGGGCACGGTGCTCCTGGCCGGGAACAGGGTCTTGGCATCAGCCGCGGAAACGGCGGGTGCGCGGCGCGGTTCGGCGACGGCAGTGGCGCCGGCCACGGCGTTGTTCACCGGGGCGGAGGCCGCCTTCGCGGGCGCCGAGAGGGTCGTGGCGTCGGCGGGCAGCGTCTTCGCGGGCAGTGCCGCCGCGCCGCCGGGCACCGCGCCAGGTGCCGTGCGCGGCATCGAACCCGGCAGCGTACGGGGGCCCGGCACGGCCGGCAGCGCCGCGGGCCCCGGGACGGTGCGGGCGACCGTGGCCGAGCCGGTGGGAAGCGAGTTGTGCCCCTGCCCGGCGGCCGCCCCTGCCGCGTCGGCGATGCTCAGCACGCTCGCCGCCGGAGCGAGGGTGGTCAGCCCACCCGTCAGGTCGCGGCCGGTGACCTCGTGGCCGGTGACGTCGCGGCCGGTGACGCCGTGGCTTTGGGCCCGGCAGGCGTCGGCCAGCGCGCCGCCCTTCGCCATCGCCGGGCCTCCGGTCAGCCAGCTCACTCCGGCAGTGACCGCCGCAAGCGCGACGCACCGCCCTCGAATACTTCGTGATGTCCTGGACATCCACGTCCCCCTGATCGCGTACGGTAGTCCGACGAACGCCGAACGTAGCAGCGAGGGGAAAGGGCGGGGCGCGCTTGCCTCAATGGTGGGGAAGACCTTACCGAGAGGGCCGGATCGTCAGCGTGTCACCTGCCTCGTCAAAGTCGACGATTACCTCGTCGCCGTCCCGGATGGCGCCCGACAGCAGCTCCTTGGCGAGCTTGTCGCCGATGGCCGACTGGATCAGGCGGCGCAGCGGGCGCGCGCCGTACAACGGGTCGTAGCCGGTCAGCGCGAGCCAGTCGCGGGCGGCGGGCGTGACGGTCAGCTTCAGCCGCCGGTCCGACAGGCGCCGCGCGAGCCGGGCGACCTGCAGGTCCACGATCTGCGACAGCTCCTCGGTGCCGAGCGCGTCGAACACGATGATGTCGTCGAGCCGGTTGAGGAACTCGGGCTTGAACGACGCCCGCACCGCGTTCATCACCGCCTCGCGCTTGGTCTCACTCTCCATCGTGGGGTCCACGAGGAACTGCGAGCCGATGTTCGAGGTGAGGATCAGGATCGTGTTGCGGAAGTCGACCGTGCGGCCCTGCCCGTCGGTCAGCCGGCCGTCGTCGAGCACCTGCAGCAGGATGTCGAAGACCTCGGGATGGGCCTTCTCGATCTCGTCGAGCAGCACCACGGTGTACGGCCTGCGCCGCACGGCCTCGGTGAGCTGGCCGCCCTCCTCGTAGCCCACGTATCCGGGCGGCGCGCCGACCAGACGGGCCACGCTGTGCTTCTCGCTGTACTCGCTCATGTCGATGCGGGTCATGGCCCGCTCGTCGTCGAACAGGAACTCGGCGAGTGCCTTGGCCAGCTCGGTCTTGCCGACGCCGGTCGGGCCGAGGAAGAGGAACGAGCCGGTGGGCCGGTCGGGGTCGGAGATGCCGGCCCGGGCCCGCCGTACGGCGTCGGAGACCGCCTGGACGGCCTGCTGCTGGCCGATCAGGCGCTTGCCCAGCTCGTCCTCCATGCGCAGCAGCTTGGCGGTCTCACCCTCCAGCAGCCGCCCGGCGGGGATGCCGGTCCACGAGGAGATGACCTCGGCGATGTCGTCGGGCCCGACCTCCTCCTTCACCATCGGCTCCTCGACCTCCGCCGTCTCGGCGGCCTTGGAAGCCTCGGCGAGCTCCTTCTCCAGCCGGGGGACGTCGCCGTACATGAGCCGGGACGCGGCCTCGAAGTCGCCGTCGCGCTGGGCCCGCTCGGCGGCGCTACGCGCCTCGTCGAGTTGCTTCTTCAGCTCACCGACCTTGTTGAGGCCGGCCTTCTCCCGCTCCCACCGGCTGACCAGGGCGTTGAGGTCCTCCTGACGGTTGGCCAGCTCCTCGCGGAGCTTCTCCAGGCGCTGCCGGCTGGCCTCGTCGGTCTCCTTGGCGAGCGCGAGCTCCTCCATCTTCAGGCGGTCCACGCTCCGCTGGAGCTGGTCGATCTCCACCGGCCGCGAGTCGATCTCCATGCGCAGCCGCGACATCGACTCGTCGACCAGGTCGATCGCCTTGTCGGGAAGGTAGCGCGCGGTGATGTAGCGGTCGGAGAGCGTCGCGGCGGCGACCAGGGCGCTGTCGGAGATCTGCACCTGGTGGTGGGCCTCGTAACGGCCCTTCAGCCCGCGCAGGATCGCGATCGTGTCCTCGACGGTCGGCTCGCCGACGTAGACCTGCTGGAACCGCCGCTCCAGGGCCGGGTCCTTCTCGATGCGCTCGCGATACTCGTCGAGCGTGGTGGCGCCGATCATGCGCAGCTCGCCGCGGGCCAGCATGGGCTTGAGCATGTTGCCCGCGTCCATCGCGCCCTCGGCGGCGCCCGCGCCGACCATCGTGTGCAGCTCGTCGATGAACGTCACGATCTGGCCGTTGCTCTCCTTGATCTCGTTGAGCACGGCCTTGAGACGTTCCTCGAACTCACCGCGGTATTTCGCGCCCGCGACCATCGCGCCGAGGTCGAGCGCGACCAGGCGCTTGTTGCGCAGGCTTTCGGGCACGTCGCCCGCGACGATCCGCTGGGCGAGGCCCTCGACCACGGCGGTCTTGCCGACGCCGGGCTCGCCGATCAGCACGGGGTTGTTCTTGGTGCGGCGCGACAGCACCTGGACGACCCGGCGGATCTCGCTGTCGCGGCCGATCACCGGGTCGAGCTTGCCCGAGCGCGCCCGCTCGGTGAGGTCGACGCCGTACTTCTCCAGCGCCTGGTAGGTGTCCTCGGGCGTCTCGCTCGTGACCCTGGCGTGCCCGCGGACCTTCTCGAACGCCTCGAGCAGCGCGTTGGGAGTGGCGCCCGCGGCCTTCAGCAGGTCGGCGACCTGCCCGCCGTCGGTGGCGAGCCCGACCAGCAGGTGCTCGGTCGAGACGTACTCGTCCTCGAGCTGCTTGGCCCGCTGCGCGGCGGTGTTGAGCACGGTCAGCAGCTGGCGCGAGCTGGACGGCGCGCTCACGGTGGAGCCCTGCGCCTTCGGCAGCCGGTCGAGCAACTCCTCGGCCTGGGCGCGCAGTTGCCGGGGGTCCGCGCCGACGGCCTGCAGCAGCGACCCGGCGATGCCGCCGTTCTGCGCCAGCAGGGTCGTCAGCAGGTGCGCGGGCGCGACCTCGGGGTTGCCGTCGGCCGCGGCGCGCCGGACGGCCGCGGACAGGGCCTCCTGGCTCTTCTGGGTGAACTTGTAGTCCATATGTGAATGCCTCGTTTCGCCGATCAGGCAGGTGGCAGTTCGTAGCGGACCAGTGCCCGCAACATCGTGAGCTCACCCCTGAGCCGGGTGACCTCCTCGCGCAGGCGCATGTTCTCGGTTTCGAGTTCGAGGATGCGCTTGATGCCGGCGAGGTTGATGCCGTGCTCCTGGGAGAGCCGCTGGACCTCGCGCAGAAGCACGATGTCCCTTGTCGAGTACAGCCGCCCCCGCCCCGCCGTACGGCCGGGGCTGACGAGCCCGAGCCGGTCGTACTGGCGGAGCGTCTGCGGGTGCAGCCCGGACAGCTGGGCGGCTACGGAGATCACATAGACGGGGGTGTCGTCGGAGATGTCGAAAAACCTGGCATCCATCGGCTCACTCGCTTCTGGCCTGCTTGATCAGCTCTTCGCGAAGGTCCTGGCCCTCCGTGGCGTTCCTGAACTCCTCGAGAGCCGCGCGGGCCTTGTCGTCGAGGTTCTGGGGCACCGTGACCTGGACGGTGACCAGCAGGTCGCCCTTCGTGCCGTCCTTGCGGGAGGCCCCCCGGCCGCGCACCCGGAACGTCCGTCCGTTGGGCGTTCCCTCCGGGATGCGCAGGGTCACCGGCATCCCCCGGAGCGTCGGCACCTTGATCTCGGCGCCGAGCGCGGCCTCGGGGAAGGTGACGGGGACCGTGACGGTCAGGTTCTCCCCGCTGCGCCCGAACACGGGGTGCGGCTTGACGTGGACCAGCACGTAGAGGTCGCCGGCCGGGCCGCCGTTCTCACCGGGCGCGCCCTTGCCCTTGATCCTGATGCGCTGGCCGTCGCCGACCCCGGCCGGGATGCGGGCCTGGATCGTACGGGTGCTCTTGCCGCGCCCGCTGCCGTCGCAGACGGGGCAGGGGTCGTCGACCACCAGGCCCCGGCCGCGGCAGTCGCGGCACGGCTCGGAAAAGGCGAAGTTGCCGAGGTTGCGGCTGGCCGCCCCGGTTCCCTCGCAGGTCGGGCAGACCCGTGGCGTCGTGCCCGCCTTCGCCCCCGTGCCGCCGCAGGCGGTGCAGGCGGCCGAACTGGTGAGCCGGAGGGACACGGTGGTGCCGTCGACCGCCTCGCCGAAGGCGAGCGTCACCTCCGACTCGACGTCCTGGCCGCGCCGTGGCCGGGCGGTCGTCGTGCGCGTGCCCGCTCCGCCCCGGTTGAACAACCCCCCGAACAGGTCCCCGATCCGCTCGCCCGACCCCGAGCCGCCGAACAGGTCGCCGAGGTCGAAGTTGAAGCCCCCGCCGGCCCGGGTCCCGCCCGCGCCCGCGTAGCCGCCGAGGCCCGACCCGAAGAGCGTGCGCGCCTCGTCGTACTCCTTGCGCCGCTTGACGTCGGAGAGCACGTCGTACGCCTCGGAGACCTCCTTGAACTTCTCCTCGGTCTCCTTGTTCCCCGGGTTGGCGTCGGGGTGGTACTTGCGGGCGAGCTTGCGATACGCCTTCTTGATCTCCTCGGCGCTCGCGGTCTTGGGCACACCAAGGACGGCGTAGTAGTCCTTTTCCAAGTAGTCCTTGGTGCTCATCTATCGCTTCCTTCGCACGAAAGGGGAGTAAATCGGTGTTCTCGCGGCTGTTCCCGCGGATGCCCCCGCGGCTGTCGTCGCGGGTGCACTCGCGGGTCTCTCCCGATCTTCGCCGATCGGGAGAGACCTCCGCGGTTTCAGTTCTCGTCCGGCCCGCCGGACGCGCCGGACTCGCCGGAGCCGGCCGCCGTCTCCTCCGCCGCCGCCTCCTCGCTCGGCTCGGCGACGGCCACCCGGGCGGCGCGCAGGATCCGGTCGTTGATCCGGTAGCCCGGCTGGAGGATCTCGATGCACGTCGGCTCGGTCACCTCCGCCGAGTAGCTGTGCAGCAGGGCCTCGTGCACGGTCGGGTCGAAGGTGTCGCCCTTCGCGCCGTACGCGGTCAGGCCCAGCTTGCCGACGGCCGCCTCCAGCGACTCGCTCACCTTCGCGAAGCCGCCGGTGAGCTCGCCGTGGTCGCGGGCGCGGCCGATGTCGTCGAGCACCGGCAGCAGTTCGGTGAGCACGCTCGCGACGGCCTGTTCCCTGACGGCGATCCGGTCGCGCTCGACCCGCTTGCGGTAGTTGCTGAACTCCGCCTGGAGCCGCTGCAGGTCGGCGGTGCGCTCGGCGAGCAGGTCCGTCGCGGACCCCTCGGCGGGCGCCGCCGTCTGCGTGCCCTCGTCCGCCGGGACGGCCTCGGGCGCGTCCCCGGCGGACTCTCGGGCCTTGCCGGTCTCCGGGTCGATTTTGCGGTTGTCGCGGATCACCGGCTCCTCCTCGGAACCGTTCTCACGCGGGCTCACTTGCGGCCGCCCTCCCGCTCGTCGTCGACGATCTCGGCCTCGACCACGTCCTCGTCGGCCTTCGCCTGCGCGCCCTCAGGGCCCGCCGCGCCCGCGCCGGCCGCGGCGCCCTCGGCACCGGCCTGCGACTGGGCGTAGATGGCCGAGCCCATCTTCTGGCTGACCGTGGCGAGCTTCTCGGCGGCGGTGCGGATGGCGGGGATGTCGGTGCCCTCCAGCGTCTTCTTCAGCTCGGCGAGCGAGTCGTTGACCTCGGTCTTCACGTCGGCCGGGACCTTCTCGTCGTTCTCGCGGAGGAACTTCTCCGTCTGGTAGGCCAGCGCGTCCGCGTTGTTGCGGACCTCGGCCTCCTCGCGGCGCCGCTTGTCCTCCTCGGCGTAGGACTCCGCCTCGCGCATCATGCGCTCGATGTCGTCCTTGCCCAGGGCCGAGCCGCCGGTGATGGTCATCGACTGCTCCTTGCCCGTGCCGAGGTCCTTCGCCGAGACGTTCACGATGCCGTTGGCGTCGATGTCGAAGGTGACCTCGATCTGCGGGATGCCGCGCGGGGCCGGGGCGATGCCGGTCAGCTCGAAGGTGGCCAGCTTCTTGTTGTACGCCGCGATCTCGCGCTCGCCCTGGTAGACCTGGATCTGCACCGACGGCTGGTTGTCCTCGGCCGTGGTGAAGACCTCCGAGCGCTTGGTCGGGATCGTCGTGTTGCGCTCGATGATCTTGGTGAAGATCCCGCCCTTGGTCTCGATGCCCAGGCTGAGCGGGGTGACGTCGAGCAGCAGGACGTCCTTGACCTCGCCCTTCAGGACACCGGCCTGGAGCGCGGCGCCGATGGCGACGACCTCGTCCGGGTTCACGCCCTTGTTGGGCTCCTTGCCGCCGGTCAGCTCCTTGACCAGGTCGGACACGGCCGGCATACGGGTGGAGCCGCCGACCATGACCACGTGGGCGATGTCGGAGATCTTGATCCCCGCGTCCTTGATGACCTGGTGGAAGGGGCCCTTGCAGCGCTCGAGCAGGTCGGCGGTGATCCGCTGGAACTCCGCCCGGGTCAGCTTCTCCTCCAGGTGCAGCGGGCCCTCGGAGGAGGCGGTGATGTAGGGCAGGTTGATCGTGGTCTCGGTCTGGGCCGACAGCTCGATCTTGGCCTTCTCGGCCGCCTCGCGCAGGCGCTGGAGGGCCATCTTGTCCTTGGACAGGTCCACGCCGTGCGCGTTCTTGAAACGGGTCACCAGCTCGTCGACGACCCGCTGGTCCCAGTCGTCGCCGCCGAGGTGGTTGTCACCGCTGGTGGCCTTGACCTCGACGAATCCGTGCCCGTCCTCCTGACCGACGTCGAGCAGGGACACGTCGAAGGTGCCGCCGCCGAGGTCGAAGACCAGGATGGTCTGGTCCTTCTCCTTGTCGAGGCCGTAGGCCAGAGCCGCGGAGGTGGGCTCGTTGATGATGCGCAGCACGTTGAGGCCCGCGATCTGGCCGGCCTCCTTGGTGGCCTGCCGCTGGGCGTCGTTGAAGTACGCCGGGACGGTGATCACCGCGTCGGTGATCTTCTCGCCCAGATACGCCTCCGCGTCCTGCTTGAGCTTCTGCAGGACGAACGCGCTGATCTGCTGGGGCGTGAACTTCTTGCCGTCGATCTCGATCGACCAGTTCGTGCCCATGTGGCGCTTGACCGAGCGGATGGTCCTGTCGACGTTGGTCACCGCCTGCCGCTTGGCGACCTCGCCGACGAGAACCTCGCCGTTCTTCGCGAACGCGACCACGGACGGCGTGGTCCGCGAGCCCTGAGCGTTCGCGATGACCGTGGGCTCGCCGCCCTCGAGGATCGAGACGACGGAGTTGGTCGTCCCCAGGTCGATACCTACCGCACGTGCCATGAGTACGTCCTTGTAGTCAAAGTTGAGTCGGTCAGACTCAAATACTAGCCCCGCCGAGGGGTCTGTCAAACGTCTTGAGTCTATGAGGCTCAACCCTGGAGCGCGCGGATTTCATCCCGTCATCGCGAACTTGTGTGGCCTGTCCTCCCTGCCCCGTCCGGGGCGGTGGACGCCCGGCCGCCGGGCATGTGGCCGCCACTCTCAACCGCCGCCGCCCCGGCCTCCGGCTCCCCGGCCGCGACGCGGACCTGACCCGGCTCGGCGGCCTACTTGGCGCCGTCCACGACCTTCCGCCCGTCGAGCGGAGCCTTGAGGTGCACCTTGGTGGTCTTCAGGATCGCGATCGCGATGCAGACGGCGTCGGGCGAGCGCCGGTCCTGCCCCTCGTACAGGGTGACGGTCACCTCGCGTGCGGTCTCGGTCACCTCGACGCGGTCGAGCACGGTGCAGGGCTCCACTCCGGACCACCACACGACGTCGAGGGACCGGCCGTCGGCGGTGGGGGTGGCGCTCTCCCACGGCACCTTGCGCGGGTTCAGCGTGGGCCCGGCCGGGGTCACGGGAGACGGGGCGCCGCTCGGCGCGCCGGACGGCCCGACCGGCGAGGCCGGGGCAGAGGAGCCGTGATCGGCGCCGGCTCCGGAGGGGGAGCCTTCCGGCTGCTCGGGTGAGGCCGAGGTGGAGGAGGTCCCTCCGCAGGCGACCGCCAGGAACAGGAGGGCCACGAGCCAGAGCTTTCTCATGCCCTTTACACGGCTGTAAGAAGCCTCCGGTTCACCCGCCGTGATCGCCCAGGGCGCCGCTCCCCGGTCCCACTCCGATGCCCCTTTTTGCGCGGTCGGGGCGGGTGCGTGATCATGTGGAGAGCCGCCGGACGGGCCGCATGCCACGGCACGGACTCGAGAGGGACGCGGATGCGCAAGGCCACGGGGGCCGCAGCTCTGCTCGCAGGGCTGGCCGCCGTCGTCCTCGCGGCGCGCTGGATGGACATTCCCGGCCTTCTCGCGCGCGTACCGCTCGGCGGCGTGCTCGCCCTCGGCGGGCTGGTCCTGCTGCTGGCCGGACTCGTACTGCTGGCCACGAACTCGAGGTCCGTGCGGACGTCGCCCTCCCCGGTGCGGGTGCTATCGGTCTGGTGGATCGTCGGCGGCCTCATGGGCGTCGCGGTCTCGACCTGGATCGCCACAACGGCCCTCACGGCGATCGCGGGAGCGGATCCCGCCCTTCGGCTGGACGCGATCAAGAGTGGCCTGACGGTGGGCGCGGGAGCCGCCGGAGGCGTGGCGCTCCTCCTCGGTGTCCGCCGCCAGTGGCTGGGTGAGCGCACGCAGGTCTACCAGGAGTATGACGCGACGGAGAAGCGGGTCACGGAGCTCTACTCGAAGGCCGTGGACCAGCTCGGCTCCGGCAACCCGGGCGTGCGCATCGCGGCCATGTATGCCCTGGAGCGGCTGGGCCGGAACAACCCCGAGCACCGCCAGGCCGTCATGGATGTGCTCTGCGCGTACCTACGGGCCCCCCTGCCGGGAGGCGCGGCGGGTGACCCGGCGGACCGGGCACGCGAGCCGGCCGGGGGCGCGGGCGACATCGGAGGCCACGACCCGGGCCAGGAGCACTCGCTGGACCTGGAGGCCCGTCTGACCGCACAACGGATCGTCGTCCGCCATCTGAAGTCCTCCGGTGGCGCGTCGGGCGAAGGCGACGATGGCGATCACTGGCCGGGCGTCGCCGTCGACCTCACGAGAGCATCCCTGGTCGACTTCGACCTGAGCGGCAGCGAGGTCGAGGCGGCGAGCTTCGCGCAGGCGGTCTTCTCCGGCAGGGCGGACTTCACCGACTGCCGCTTCCGCGGCAGGGCGGACTTCACCGGCGCCGAGTTCCGAGGCTTCGCCGACTTCGGCACCGCGTATTTCTTGGGAGCGGACTTCGCGGGAGCCGGATTCTGGGGCGGGGCGAGCTTCGCGTACGCGATATTCAGGTTCGACACCGACTTCAGCGGCGCGACGTTCACGGACGCCGACTTCAGCGGTGCCCGGTTCGGCACGGCGAGGTTCACCGGAGCGAGCTTCGACGGCAGCCTCACGAGCTTCGAGAACAGCGAGTTCTTCGCGGGGCACTTCGAAGGGGTGGCCTTCGACGGCGGGCTGAACTTCGGCTACGCGATCTTCCGCTGCGGTGTTCGTTTCCGCTATTCGGACTTCGCCGGTCCCACCTCCTTCGAAGGGACGTTCTTCGGCCGGGCCGGTTTCCGGCACTGCGCGTTCCTCGACGACGTGTCCTTCGCCGGCACGGCGTCGCGCGGCATCGCCTACAAGACCGATCCCGGGGCGGCCGCCGTGCATTTCGAAGCGGAGCACAAGGGCGTATCGGTCGTCCGGCGGAGCATCAGGGCGCTTACGGTTCGGGTTCAGGGAAGCGAACCGCGCGGCCTCCAACGTCTGGACCTGGCGGACACGCACTTCAAAGGTTCTGTGAACTTCGACGGCGCCGACATCGGCGGCGGCGACCTGTCCGGTGTCACCTTTCCGCGCACCATCGCGACCGTTCGCGTCTGGCCTTCGGCATGGCGCGAGATACCGGATCCGGCGGACCCCGCTCGCGGCACTGTGGCCCGATCCGCCGGTGCGCAGCGGCGGTAGCCGGACTCCTCGCAATCGGCGGCCTTCACTGGCGCGGTGGTCGACGGGGGAGGCTCCTCAGCGTCGAGCACCCGTCCCGAGGCGATGCCGCCGAGATGCGCGACCTGGGTCTCACGCACGCCGTGCGCCGACACCGAACAGGCACCCGAACGTTGACGCGCCCGTGTCGCGAGTCTAATTTCAACACATGATGAATTTATCGGATCCCGCGATCGCCGTACGGGATCTGCGGGTGTCACGGGGCGGGACTGAGGTTCTGCACGGCCTCACCTTCGAGGTGCCGCGAGGGCAGGTCACCGGCCTGCTCGGGCCGAGCGGCTGCGGCAAGACGACGCTCATGCGGGCGATCGTGGGCGTCCAGATCGTGTCCGGCGGCGAGGTGAGCGTGCTCGGCGAGCCGGCCGGGAGCGCGGGCCTGCGCCGCAGGATCGGCTACTCGACGCAGAGCCCGGCCGTCTACCGCGACCTGACCGTGCTGGAGAACCTGCGCTACTTCGCCGCCGTGCTCGGCGCGCCGAAGGACGACCCCGAGCGGGTGCTGGCGGAGGTGGGGCTCGCCGGCGCCGCCCACCAGCTCGGGTCCACGCTCTCGGGCGGCCAGCTCGGCCGCGCCGGGCTCGCCGTGGCCCTGCTCGGCCGTCCGGAACTGCTCGTGCTGGACGAGCCGACGGTCGGGCTCGACCCCGTGCTGCGGGAGGAGCTGTGGACGCTCTTCCACCGCCTGGCCGAGGGCGGCACCACGATCCTGGTCTCGAGCCACGTCATGGACGAGGCCGCGCGGTGCGAGCGGCTGATCGTGCTGCGCCAGGGGGAGATCCTCGCCGACGACACCCCCGGCGCCCTGCGCGCGCACACGGGCACGGCCGACCTGGAGGAGGCGTTCCTGCGCCTGATCGAGGAGAGGGCGGCGGCATGAATCTCGCGATCACTCTCGCCACCGCCAGGCGGATCATGACCCAGCTCCGCCACGACCGGCGGACGGTCGCGCTGATGGTCCTGGTGCCGACGCTGGTGATGATCCTGCTCTATTACGTGATGGACGACGAGCGGTCATTCGGCCGGTGGGCGCCGATCCTGCTGTGCGTCTTCCCCTTCCTGGTGATGTTCCTCATCACCTCGATCGCGACCTTGCGCGAGCGCACGTCGGGCACGCTGGAGCGGCTCATGGCGATGCCGCTCGGCCGGCTCGACCTCCTCCTCGGGTATGGCCTCGCGTTCGGGCTGGCGGCGTGTGCCCAGGTGGCGCTGGCGCTGGCCGTCTCCCTCACCTGGCTGGGTCTGGACCTGCCGGGCCCGCTGTGGCCGCTGGTGCTCGTCGCCCTGCTCAACGCCCTGCTCGGCACCGCGCTCGGCCTGCTGTGCAGCGCGTTCGCCCGTACGGAGTTCCAGGCCGTGCAGTTCATGCCGATCGTGATGATCCCCCAGATCCTGCTCGGCGGGATCCTCGTGCCGCGCGAGCAGATGGCGACCGTGCTGGAGTGGATCTCGAACGTGCTGCCCATGTCGTACGCGATCGAGGCGATGGCGCACGCCGTCGCGGACGCCGACCCGGGCGGCGAGTTCTGGCGCGACGTCGCCGTGGTGGCGGCGTCGGCCGTGCTGGCACTTCTACTCGGCGCCGCCACGCTGCGTCGCCGAACCCCTTGAGCGTCGCCGGACCCCTATGCCGTCGGAGTCCCAGTGCCGTCGGAGTCCGAGTGCCGTCGGAATCCCTGTGCCGCCGTACGCCTTGAGCATCGGCTCAGCGCGTTCGGCGGCGCCAGGCCGAGGGGCTGACCCCGTGAGCGCGCTTGAACGCCACGCTGAAGGCGAACGCGTCCTCGTAGCCGACCTCGCGGGCCACGGCGGCGACGGTGGCATCGGTGTCGGTGAGCAGATCGGCTCCCAGGGTCATCCGCCAGCCGGTGAGGTAGGTGAGCGGGGGCTCGCCCACCATGCTCCTGAAGCGCGCGGCGAAGGCGGCGCGGGACATGCCGGCCCCGGCGGCCAGCTCGGCGACCGTCCAGCGATGAGCGGGACGGTCGTGCAGCAGGCGCAGCGCCTCGCCGACCGCGGGATCGGCCAGCGCCCGGTGCCAGGAGGGGAGTGGAGCCTCCGGCCTGGCGCACCAGGCCCGCAACGCCAGCACGAGCACGAGGTCGAGCAGCCGGTGGAGGACGGCGTCCTGGCCCGGTTCGTCGCGGGCGACCTCGGTGGCGAGCAGGTCCAGCGCCGCCCGGGTCCGCGGCCCGGCCGGCACGACCGCCAGCGGCGGCAGCATGCGCAGCAGCCGGACGCCGGCCTCGCCGCGCAGTTCGCAGGCGCCCCTGAGCATGATCGTGGCTCCGGGCAGGCCGTCGCCGTAGGTGCGCGGCGCCAGACTCCGGTGCGGCCCGGCCGTCCCCTCGCCTCCGCCGACGACGTGTTTCCGGTCCCCGTGGATCACGGCCTGCGGCGGGGTGGACGGGTCGTCGGCGATCGTGTGCGCGTGGGCGCCGCCGATGAGAGCGATGTCACCCGGGTCCAGGCGCACCGGGGCGACGCCGGCGTTGTCGAGCCGGACCGACGCGTGGCCGCCGAGCGCGGCCACGACCGTGAGAGGAGGGGCGCCGGTGAAGGCCAGCGCCCACGGCGGCCGCTGGATCAACTGCCTGACCAGCGCGTTCCTGGCGTGAGCCCGGTGGAGCAGATCGCTCAGCACGTCCATGCCGTCACGGTAGACGATCACAAATTAATGGACGACGTTCTCCCATGGATCGTCTTCGCTTCCGCCGGTTTCCTTGAGGCATGGAGAAGATCCTCGTTCTCGGCGGCACCGGCAAGACCGGTCGTCGCGTCGTCCGGCGCCTGAAGGCCGCGGGTCTGCAGGCGCGTACGGCGTCCCGCACCGACGGAGACGTCCCCTTCGATCTGGGCAGACCGGAGAGCTGGGCTCCCGCGCTCGACGGGGCCGCCGCCGTCTATATCGTCGAGCCCGACCTGCGGCCGGGCCTCGACCGCCGGGCGCGCGTCCCCGCTCTCGTGGCCGAGGCGGTGGCCGCGGGCGTGCGGCGGCTGGTGCTGCTGTCCGCCCACGGCGTGGGCGAGGCCGGCGACGATCACCCCCTGAAGTCCGCCGAGCAGGCCGTACGCGAATCGGGCGTCGGCTGGACCATCCTGCGGCCGGACTGGTTCTCGCAGAACTTCAGCGAGGCCTTCTGGCGGCAGGGGATCCTCGCCGGGACCCTGGCCCTGCCCACCGGCGACGGGCGCACGCCGTTCGTCGACGCCGAGGACATCGCCGAGGTCGCCGTGGCTTCGCTGACCGACGAGCGCCACAGCGGCCGGATCCACTATCTGACCGGCCCGCGGGCGATCGCCTTCGGCGAGGCGGCCGACCTCATCGGCAGGGCCACCGGGCGCACGATCCGGCACGTCGACGTCGACCCCGAGGTTTTCGTGGAGCGCCAGGTCGCGAACGGCGTCCCGTCCGACGTCGCGCGACTGCTCACCGGTCTCCTCGTGAACATTCGCGACGGGCGGGGCGCCGCGCCGTCCGACGGGGTGGAACAGGCCCTCGGCCGCCCGCCCGGGCGGTTCGAGGACTACGTCGCCGAGACCGCCGCCGCGGGCCACTGGAACTGACTCTTCCGACCCGTGGCGCAGCGCGTTCGGCTCCGTCCGGCAGGGTCGGTAAGCTGCGGGGAGATCCCGGCGAAGCCCAGAAGAGGTGCAGGAATGATCGCGATTCTCGGGACCGGAAAGATGGGCGAGGCCCTGCTCTCCGGGCTGGTACGCGCCGGTCTGCGGCCGGAGGAGATCGTGGCGACGGCCCGCAGGCCCGAGCGGGCCGAGGCGCTGCGCGAGCGCTACGGCGTGCGGGTCGCGAGCAACGCCGAGGCCGCCAAGCTGGCCGACACGCTGATCCTCGCGGTCAAGCCGCAGGACATGGCCGCACTGCTGACCGAGATCTCCCCGCATGTGGCCGCCGACCGGCTGGTCATCTCGGTGGCCGCCGGCATCACGACCGCGTTCGTGGAGGCGAGGCTCGGGGACGGCGTGGCGGTCGTCCGCGTCATGTCCAACACGCCCGTCCTGGTGGACGAGGCCATGAGCGTCATCTCGGCCGGGGCGCACGCCTCCGAGGAGCACCTCAAGCGCACCGAGGAACTGCTCAGCCCGGTGGGCAAGGTGCTGCGCATCCCCGAGTCGCAGCAGGACGCCGCCACCGCCCTGTCCGGCAGCGGCCCGGCGTACTTCTTCTACCTGGTCGAGGCCATGGTCGACGCCGGGATCCTGCTGGGCATGCCGCGCGCCGCCGCCCTCGACATGGTCACCCAGTCGATCGTCGGCGCCGCGATCATGCTGCGCGACTCGGGGGAGCACCCGGTGATCCTGCGCGAGGCCGTGACCTCGCCGGGAGGCACCACGATCTCCGCCATCGCGGAACTGGAGCGCCACAAGGTGCGGGCCGCGTTCCTCGACGCGATCGAGGCGGCCTGCGAGCGCAGCCGCCGTCTCGCCGCCGGCTGACCTACGGCGCTTCCTCCTGACGCTGCCCCGGTTGCCGCACTATGCCCTGCGCTGACCGGCGTTCCCGGGACGGAAGATGACCACCGCTTTACGATTGGCGGGTGACGTCTCGTCGCGGGTTCGTCCCGCTTCTCGCCGTCCTGCTCGCCGCCGGGTGCACGTCCTCGGAACCACAGAAGGCCCCGGTGGCCGTGGTCACCAGAACCACCGTCAGCGAGGTCGTCGAGGCACCGGCGACGGTGGGCGCGCGTGCGACGGCCACCCTGACCGCCCCCGCCTCCGGCACGCTCGCCCGCCTGTACGTCCAGGACGGCGACACGGTGAAGAAGGGCGAGATCCTCGCCAGGATCAGCTCTCCCCAGGCCAGGCAGCAGCTGTCGGCCGCGCGGAAGGCCGATCGGCAGGCCGCCCGGCCCGTGTCGTTCGGCGGCGCACCGATGAGCGTACGGCTGCCGCGCCTGCGGCTGCCGGGCTCGCTCGACGCGCACGTCGACCGGTCGTTCGCCCAGGCCAGGAAGGCGGCCAGGTCGATCGGCGACCGCGCGGCCAGGACCCGGCTGCTGGCCGCCATCGACGCCGCGGACAAGCGCCGGCGGGCCCAGCGGCGGGCGCTCGATGAGGTGCTCGACGGGCTGACCCGCTCGCTCGACCAGACGCTGTCGCAGGTGAGCGGCCAGGTGAGCGCGGGGATGAGCGGGCTGAGCGCGTCCATGGCGTCCCTGCGGGCGGCGTCGAGGTCGCAGACCAGGGCGGCCGTGCGCGCGGCCGAGCAGACCGTGGACGCCCTGGTCGTCAGGGCGCCGTTCGGCGGCGTGGTCACGCTCGGCGGCGCGTCCTCCGGCGCGGGCGCGGCCGGCCTCGGCGCGCTGGTCTCACAGCTGCCGGCCGGGCCGGCGAGCCAGGCGGGAGCCGCGGCGGCCGCTCCCGCGGGCCGTTCCGGCGGGACCGTCGCCACCGGCGTCCCGGTGGCCGCCGGGGACCCGCTGGTCACGGTGACCGACGTGTCCGTGCTCACGTTGTCCGCCGACGTGGACGAGACCGACGTGCTGCTGGTGCGCAGGGGCACGCCGGCCGAGGTGGAGTTCGACGCGGTGACCGGCGCGACGTACACCGCCACCGTGACGGGCGTGGGGGTCACCCCCAAGGAGGGCGCGACCGGCGGGGTCAGCTATCCCGTACGGCTGCGCCTGGGCCGGGGCGCCTACGACGACGGCAGCGCGGCCCCCGCGCCCAAGCCGGGGATGAGCGCCGTGGTGCGGCTGGCCGTACGCCGGTCGGAGAACGCCACCGCCGTGCCCGCGTCGGCGATCGTGACGAGCGGCCGGGAGACGATCGTGTGGGCGGTGCGCGACGGCAAGGCCGAGCGGCGGGTCGTCCGGCTGGGCGCGCAGGGCGACGCGGTCGTGGAGATCCTCAGCGGGCTGTCCCCCGGTGAGCGGGTGGTCGTCAAGGGCGCCGACGCCGTACGCCCCGGCCAGTCCCTGTCGTGAGCCGCGACGAGCATGCCGACGGGCCCGCCACAGCGGCGACGGCTTCCGGGACGGCAGACGGGACGCCTCCGGCGTTCGAGGCGATCGGCCTCACCCGCTCCTACCGGCTGGACGGCGGGGTGCTGGTCGACGCGCTGCGCGGGGTGAGCCTGCGCATCGGGCAGGGGGAGTTCGCGGCGATCGTGGGCCCGTCCGGCTCGGGCAAGTCCACGCTCATGCACCTGCTCGGCTGCCTCGACCGGCCGACCTCCGGCACCCTGCGGGTGAACGGCGTGGACGTGGCGACGCTCGACGACGCCGGACTGGCCGATCTGCGCAACCGCACGATCGGCTTCGTGTTCCAGTCCTTCCACCTGCTGGCCCGCACGTCCGCGCTCGACAACGTGGCGCTGCCGCTGGTCTACCGGGGCGTGTCCCGGGCCGAGCGCAGGGAGCGAGCCAGGGCGGCGCTGGAGGCGGTCGGGCTCGGCCACCGGCTCACGCACCGGCCGTCGCAGATGTCCGGCGGCGAGCAGCAGCGGGTGGCGATCGCCCGGGCGCTGGTGGGCGATCCCCGGGTGCTGCTGGCCGACGAGCCCACCGGCAACCTCGACACCCGTAACGGCGAGGAGGTGATGGGCCTGCTCGAACGGCTCAACGAGGGTGGCGTGGCCGTCGTCCTCGTCACCCACGACGCCGAGGTCGCCGCCCGAGCCCGCCGTCAGATCCACGTACGCGACGGCCGGATCGAGCGCGACACATGAGGACCGCGTCATGAGGACGGCCGAAGCTCTGCGGATGGCGGTGGAGGCGCTGCGGGTCAACCGGCTGCGCAGCATGCTGACCATGCTCGGGGTGATCATCGGCGTGCTCTCTGTCGTGATCCTCGTCGCCATCGGCACCGGGGCCAAGAACGCGGTGGAGAAGGAGATCGCGGGACTCGGCAGCAACATCATCCTCGTGGTCCCCGGCCAGGTGGGGCTGGGCGCGGCCCCCACACAGAGCCGCCTCGACCTGTCGGACGTCGCGTACGTGCGGCGCGTGGTCGGCGACCCGTCGAAGGTGACGGTCGCGGTGAACTCCGGAGAGCCGGTCAGGGTGGGCCGCGTGGAGGTGTTCGCCACGCTCACCGGGACCGACGAGAACATGCCCCACGTCTTCGACCGGCCGCTGCGCCGGGGGCGCTATCTCACCGAGACCGACGTGGACACGCGGCGGCGGGTGGTGATCCTCGGCTCGGAGGTCGCGGCCAAGCTGTTCGGCGACGTCGATCCGATCGGCCGCCAGGTCACGATCGCGGGGGTGCGGTTCCGGGTGATCGGCGTCTACGAGACCGTCGGATCCACGTTCGGGGTGGCGCGGGACCAGGAGGTGCATCTGCCGGTCACCACCGCCCAGCGGTTGATCGGGCTGCCGAGGATCAACGGCATCGCCGTCGGCGCCTCCGGCCCGGACGAGATCGAACCGCTGCGGCGGCGAGTCGTGGCCGCCCTGGACGCCCGCTACCCGGGCGAGACGTTCTCGGCCGTCACGCAGACCCAGCTCCTCGGCACGATCGGCACGGTCCTCGGCATGTTGACCGGCGTGCTGGCCGCCATCGCGGGGATCTCCCTGCTGGTCGGCGGCGTCGGGGTGTCCAACATCATGCTGGTCAGCGTCAGGGAGCGCACCAAGGAGATCGGCCTGCGCAAGGCCCTCGGCGCCCGGGGCCGCGACATCCTCGGCCAGTTCCTGATCGAGGCCGTGCTGCTGACCACGATCGGCGGCGTGATCGGCATCCTGACCGGGGTCGGCGGGGCGCTGCTGATCCAGGCGGTCTCGCCGGTGCCCGCGTCGATCACCTGGTGGTCGATCGTGCTCGCCTTCGGGGTCTCCGCGGCCGTCGGTGTCTTCTTCGGCGTCGCCCCCGCCCGGCGGGCGGCCAGGCTCGACCCCGTCGTCGCCCTCCGTACGGACTGAACGTACGGACTGATCGTGTGTGACGCCCGAGTGAACGGCGGTGACGGCCTGTGCGGTACCGTCACCGCATGAGTCAGGCGGTGCGGGTCGTCTGGGACGACGCTCTGGTTTCTTACGACTTCGGGCCCGGCCATCCGCTCGCGCCCGTACGCGTCGAACTCACCATGGCGCTCGCCCGCGACCTGGGCGTGCTCGACGGCGTCGAGACGACCGGCTGCGTCCCGGCCACCGAGGACGAGATCGCGCTGGTGCACAACCGGGACTACATCGAGGCGGTCAAGAACGTCTCCAAGGACGGCCGTCCTGACCTGCGCTACGGGCTCGGCACCGAGGACAATCCCGCCTTCGTGGGCGTACACGAGGCGTCCGCCCTGGTCACCGGCGCGTCACTGGCCGCCGCCAGGGCGGTGTGGACGGGCGAGGCCGAGCACGCGGTCAACGTCGCGGGCGGGCTGCACCACGCCATGCCCGGCGCCGCCAGCGGCTTTTGCGTCTACAACGACCCGGCCGTCGCCATCGCGTGGCTGCTGTCGCAGGGCGCGACGAGGATCGCGTATGTGGACGTGGACGTCCACCACGGCGACGGCGTGCAGACGGCGTTCTACGACGACCCGAGGGTGCTCACGATCAGCCTGCACGAGAGCCCGCGCACGCTGTTCCCCGGCACCGGCTTCCCCCAGGAGACCGGCGCGGAGGGCACCGCGGTCAACGTGGCGCTGCCGGCCGGATGCGGCGACACGGGATGGCTGCGCGCCTTCCACGCGGTGGTCCCGCCGCTGCTGCGCGCCTTCGCGCCGCAGATCCTGGTCACCCAGCAGGGCTGCGACAGCCACGCCCTCGACCCGCTGGCCCATCTCATGCTCAGCCTGGACGGGCAGCGCACGGCGTACGCCGCGCTGCACCGGCTGGCCCACGAGACCGCCGGCGGCCGGTGGATCGCGGTGGGCGGCGGGGGATACGAGCTGGTCCAGGTCGTGCCGCGGGCGTGGACGCACCTGATCGCCGAGGCGCTGGGACGCCCCGTCGAGCCGTCGACCGCCACACCGGACAGCTGGCGGACGTACGTGGAGGAGCGCACCGGGGAGATACCACCCCTGACGATGACGGACGGACGTCACCCGCAGTGGCGGGACATTTCGGAAGGGTACGATCCAGCCGACGCCGTCGACCGGGCCGTCATCGCGACCAGGAAGGCGGTGTTCCCCTTCCACGGCCTGGACCCCATGCCCTGAGAAGTACGGAATCATGCCGAGCCGAGGAGCGCTGTACCTGTCGTGACCGCACCACCACCCTCCCGAGCCGAACTGCGCGAACACCTCGTCCGGACCGCCATCGCGGGGGACGTGGCGACCAGCCGCGAGAACAACCTCGACCACTATCGGTCGCTCGCGCTGCGCGACCCGCACTACCTCTTCGGGCTCACCTTCGAGGGCGAGTGGTCCTACCACGAGGTGCTGGCGCTCATGGCGGACAAGGCGGGAGTGGCGGCCGATCCCGGTCACCGCGAGGGCCCCGACACGATCGACCCCGAGCGGACCATCGACGCCGTCGAGGAGATGGGCGAGCGGATCGCCAAGGTGCTGCGGCGCGGCGCCCCCCGGATCGTGCTCGCCACCGGGCACCCGACCGGCCTGCTCACCATCCACCTCGCGCTGGCGCGGTTCCTCGCGGAGAACGGGGCGACCCTGCTCTTCCCGGCCGAGGGGTGGGCGTACATCGGCGGTCTCGGCCGCCGCAGGCGGATCCGCTACCTCGACGGCGTGGCGATGCTGGAGGACCGGGGCACCTTCGTGCACACCCACGAGGCGGCGCCGATGGAGGCGATGCTGGCCGAGGAGCGGCCCGACTTCGTGATCGCCGATCACGGCTGGGCGGGGGCCGCGGGCGAGGCCGGGGTCGAGACCGTGGGCTTCGCCGACAGCAACGACCCGGCGCTGTTCGTGGGCGAGGCCGAGGGAAAGATCGCCGTCACCGTGCCCCTGGATGACAACGTGCTGCCGCGCTTCTACGCTCCGTTGACGGCGTACCTGCTCGCCCGGGTCGCCCGCAGCCTCTGACTCCCCTTCCGGACCTCCCAAACCGGGCATTTCGCGCCCGCTTTTGTGCCTCTGTGCCGACCGTTTGCCAACTTTTTCGTGTGCCTGGGCGACTCTAATGTGAGAGAAGTTGGTCCGTTCCAAGATTGAGGCGAGGGGCACGGCCCGGCTGCTGCCAGCGACTTTCCCGATTTTGACGGCACACGGCTCCGTTGACTGATGGAATGAGGGGTTTGCCTACTCGGAGTCCGGACTTACGCTGACGGCAGTACACGTGCGTGAGCAATGGCACCAGTGGGGATAACCCGGAAACACGTGCGGAAGAGGCGTCCGATGGGTGCAGGCGAAAGACCTCTCAGCGAGGTGAAGTTCTTGACGGTGGCCGAGGTGGCGACCGTCATGCGGGTGTCCAAGATGACCGTGTACCGGCTCGTGCACTCCGGGGAGTTACCGGCCATCCGTGTCGGCCGGTCCTTCAGAGTGCCCGAGCAGGCGGTCCACGACTACTTGCGGGACGCGTTCATCGAAGCAGGATGAACCACGCGGGCGACCACGCTTGACGGCGGCGTGGCCGACTCCCGGTCGACGCGGGGTCCCCCGGGGGAGCGATCTACCACGGATCGCCGGTAGTCTGTTGAGCCGGTGTGCGCTCGCGCGCCGGTTTGACAGTCACACCTTCACCTGGGGGTCCCGTGGGCTCTGTGATCAAGAAGCGCCGCAAGCGCATGGCCAAGAAGAAGCACCGCAAGCTTCTGAAGAAGACCCGCATCCAGCGGCGTAACAAGAAGTAGCCGAGACGGAGCGCGCACCGGTCCTCAGGGACCGGGCGACCGTGAACACGCACACCCCCGGCGAGGCGTCGATGACTCGTACTGTGCTGGTCACCGGTGTCTCCGGTCACATCGGCGCTCGTGTGGCCAAAGCGCTCGCGGCCGACCCGGAGATCGACCGGGTCATCGGCGTGGACACGGCGCCGCCGCCATCCCCTGCCGGGGAGGACGGCGCGGTGCTCGGCCGCACCGAGTTCGCCCGGGTCGCGTTGCGCAGTCCCGACCTGGTCAAGGTCATCAGGGAGGCCGACGTCGACACCGTCGTGCACCTCAGCCTGCTCAGCGGCCCCGGTGGCGGCGGATCCGGCGGCGGCCGGCCGGCCATGAAGGAGCACAACGTCATCGGGACGATGCAGCTGCTCGCGGCGTGTCAGCGCTCCGCCACGGTGCGCCGGGTGGTCGTGCGGTCGACCACGGCCGTGTACGGCTCATCGCCGCACGCTCCCGCCGTGTTCACGGAGGACACCGAGCCCGTCGAGGTGTCGCACTCCGGGTACGCCAGGGACGCCACCGAGGTCGAGACGTACGTGCGGGGCTTCGCCCGGCGCCGGCCCGACGTGACGACGACGACGCTGCGGTTCGCCAACCTGATGGGACCGGGCGTCGACTCACCGCTGACGAGGTACTTCTCCCAGCCGGTGCTGCCCACCGTGCTCGGCTTCGACCCCCGGCTGCAGTTCGTCCACGAGGACGACGCCGTCGAGGTGCTGTGCCGTACGGCGCGGGCCGACCACCCGGGCGTGTTCAACGTCGCGGGCGACGGCGTCCTGCTGCTGTCGCAGTGCGCGCGGCGTACGGGCCGGCCGGTGATCCCGATGCCGTCCCCCGCCTTCCGCCTCGTCAGCGGACTCGCCCGGGGCGCGCGGCTGGTGGACTTCTCGCCCGAGCAGCTCGCGTTCATGAGCCACGGCCGGGCGGTGGACACCGCCAGGCTCGCCGCCGAGCTCGGCTGGCGGCCGAAATACAGCACGGCGGCGGCGTTCGACGACTTCCTCCAGTCGCGCGGCGGACCCGGCGAGTTGCCGCGCGCCCTGGTCGACTGGCTGGCCGACTTCGTCCGGCCGATTTCGTGACGGGACTCCGATGGACGACTTCCAGGGCCGGCGCACGGACAGGAGCACGGCCGACCAGCGGCTCGCCGAGCTGTTCGCGTTCCTGCGGCGCAGGGTCACCGGCGAATACGAGATCGACGAGTTCGGCTTCGACCCCGAGCTCAACGAGAAGGTGCTGCTGGAGGCGCTGCGCCCGCTCTACCGGCACTGGTTCAGGGCCGAGACCCTCGGGCTCGGCAACGTGCCGACCGGCAGCGGTGCGCTGATCGTGGCCAACCACTCCGGCACGCTGCCCGTGGACGCCCTGATGCTGCAGGTCGCGGTGCACGATGAGCTGGGCAGGCCGCTGCGCCTGCTCGGAGCGCACCTGGTCTACCAGCTTCCCGTGCTCGGGCACCTGGCCCGCAAGTCCGGGCACACGCTCGCCTGCCCCGAGGACGCCGACCGGCTGCTGCGCAAGGGCGAGGTCGTCGGCGTCTTCCCTGAGGGATTCAAGGGGATCGGCAAGCCGTTCTCCGAGCGCTACCGGCTCCAGCGGTTCGGCCGGGGCGGGTTCGTCGCCTCGGCGATCAGGGCCGGCGTGCCGATCGTCCCGTGCGCCATCGTGGGGGCGGAGGAGATCTACCCCAAGATCGGCGACATTCCGTCGCTCGCCCGGCTGCTCGGCCTGCCCTACCTGCCGATCACGCCGCTGTTCCCCTGGCTCGGGCCGCTCGGTCTGCTTCCGCTGCCGTCCAAGTGGCTGATCGAGTTCGGCGAGCCGATCCGGACCGACGAGTACGCCCCGGAGGAGGCCGACGACCCCATGCTGGTCTTCGACCTGACCGACCACGTCCGGGAGACCATGCAACGGCAGCTCGACGCCCTGCGGCTGCGCCGGGGCCCGGCGTTTCCCCCGATCGCGCTGTGACATCACGCTGCCCGCAACTTATTGGGGGCTGGGTCTAACAAAGAGACCTACTGGTCGGTATGGTGTGCTCACTCTCACCCCGGAGGAGCACATGAACAAGGGGCGGAACGCCGCCCTCGCCGGGCTCGCCCTCGGCCTGGCGATCGGCACAGCGCGACGCGTCCAGACCAGACGGGCGAAGGCCGCACAGACTTCGAACGGCGCGTCCGCGCGACGGACGACGGTCACGACCGACGACGGGGTCCGCCTGGCCGTGGAGATCGACGACCATCCCGATCCCCGGTGCGCCGTCGTCTTCGCGCACGGCTGGCTGATGAACCGGCACTGCTGGCAGCTCCAGCGCGCGGCTCTGGCGGGCCTGGGCACGCTCGTCTTCTACGACCAGCGCGGGCACGGCGACTCCTCGGCCGGGGCGCTGGAGGCGTGCACGATCGACCGGCTGGGCGACGACCTGGCCGCCGTCATCCAGGCCGCCGTGCCGGAGGGGCTGCCCGTCGTCCTCGCCGGCCACTCCATGGGCGGCATGACGGTCATGGCGCTCGCGGACCGGCACCCCGCCCTGGTCGAGTCGCGGGTGGCCGGCGTGGCGCTGCTCAGCACCTCGTCCGGCGGGCTCGACGCGAGCACCTTCGGCCTCCCCGGGCCGCTCGGGCGGCTGGCTCCCCGCGTCACGCCCTTGCTGTTCGAGAACATGCTGGCCCGCGCCGCGGTCATCGACGCGCGGCCCCGCGTGAAGGGCTGGACGAACCTGCCGGTGACCCGGTACGTCGCCTTCGGCAAGGGAGCGAGCCGGCGGCACATCCGGCTGGTCAACGCGATGGCCGCGGCGACGCCGACGGAGGTCATGGTCGGGTTCTTCCGGGACTTCCGGATGCACGACAAGTTCGCCGCGCTGAAGGCGCTGCGGCGGACGAAGACGCTGGTCATGGTGGGAGAGCGAGACCGGCTCACCCCGCTCGCCCACAGCCGCAGGATCGCCGAGGCGCTACCCGACGCCCGGTTCGTACGGATCCCCGGCGCCGGGCACATGATCGGCTTCGAACGTCCCGGACTGGTGAACCGGGAGCTGACCGGCCTGATCGAGCGGGCCGTACCCGGCCTACCGCAGGGCCCACCACAGGGCTCACCACAGGGCTCCCCACCGGGCCGGTCCGCCGCCTGATCGCCGTTCAGGCGCGTGCCGGGCGGAATCCCGGCCGGGCGGCCACGGGAGTGAGATGCCCGGCCGCCTTGAGCGTGTGCAGGACGGGGGCCGTCTCCAGGGTGCGGATCTGGTCGAGCGTGCCGAGCCGCCGGGTGAGGTAGCGGTGCAGGTCGGCGGGACCGGCGCAGAGCGCGTGGGCGAGCAGGTTGGTGGCGCCGGTGGTGGCCGCGACGACGGCGAGCTCGTCGTGGGTGGCCAGGGCGGTCGCGACCTGGTCCAGATGCGCGGGAGCGACGGCCATCCACAGCAGGGCCTGGGCGGTGACGCCGTAGCCGGCGACGTCGACCTCCACGTCGAAGAAGATCATCCCGCTGGCGCGCAGGTCGGCCAGGCGCCGTGCCACGGTGGCGGGGGACCAGCCGGTGGCGGCGGCGAGTTCGGCGTAGCCGGCTCGGCCGTCGTGGCGCAGGGCGTCGATCAGGGCGCGGTCGCCGTCCGTCAGGCTCACCGGTCCGCGGGTGCCGGGTGAGGGGGCCGGCCGCACGAGTGCCCGCTGCTGCTCGTCGCTGAGGGCCCGCAGCCGTCCACGCCAGGCGGTCGGACCGCCCAGGTAGGTGTGGAGCAGCAGGTGCGCCGAGACGGCCGTGATCCCGGACGTGCGGGGGATGTCGTGCAGCAGCAGCGATCGTGACAGGTGGCTGCCGTCCTCCGCGTGGACGATCGCGAAGATCTCGGTGCCTCCGGAGGCCAGCTTGACCCAGGAGGTGTCGGGACGCCGGGCCAGCGCGTGCCCCAGGGCCTGAGACGCGGTGGGGGTCGTGGTGAGCCTGACCACCCACTGCGCATGGCCGGTGCGGTCCTGCTCGGGCAGGCCGACGACGCGCAACCCGGCCTCGGCGCGCAGCCGCCGGTAACGGCGCGTCACGGTCTGGGTTGACACGCCGAGGACCTCGGAGATCCGGCTGAACGGCGCTCGCCCGTCGACGTGCAGGGCATGGACGAGACCCCGGTCCAGTTCATCCAGCATCGTCGGATTCTCTCGCTGTTCCACCCTTGATGGAAGAAATCCGCACATTCGGCTTCCCGGCTGGAACGTCCCACCCGTACGCCTCAGGCTGCTGCCTGATCACGACGCGACCGGAAGGACGAAGCATGCCCGTACTGGAGGACACCACCACCGCGACGGGATATCGACGGCGGTGGGCGGCCCTGCTCGCGCTGCTGGTCGCCGAAGCGATGAACCTGCTGGACGCCACGATCACGACGGTGGTCGCGCCGGTGATCCACCGCGATTTCGGCGGCGCCGAGTCCGACATCCAGTGGTTCAGCGCCGCCTACACCCTGCCCTTCGCCGTGCTGCTGGTGCCCGGTGGCCGCCTGGGTGATCTCGCCGGACGGAAGCGGGTGTTCGCGGCCGGGGTCGCCCTCTTCGCGCTGGCATCGGCGATCTGCGCCTGCGCGACCGGATCGGGAATGCTCATCGCCACACGTGCCGTCCAGGGGGCGGCGGCCGCGCTGATCATCCCGCAGACCGTCGGGCTGATCCGGAGCATGTTCGAGGGGGACGAACTGGCCAAGGCCATGGGGTCGATCGGGCCGGTGATGGGCCTGGCCGCCGTCTGCGGGCCCGTGCTCGGCGCCGTTCTCACCCGGGTCGACCTGTTGGGCGCGTCGTGGCGGGCGGCGTTCCTCGTCAACGTTCCCCTCGCCGCGCTCGTCCTGGCCTTTCTGCCGGCCCTTCGGGAGAGCGGGTCGCCGCACCCTCCCCGCCTCGACCTGCCCGGCACGGGGCTGGCCGTGCTCGGCACCGGTCTGATCGTGTATTCCCTCATCCAGGGCGACGCCGCCGGCTGGCCCGCCTGGGTGTGGATCGCCCTCGCCGCGGGCGTCGTCGTCCTCGCGGTCCTCGGATGGCACCAGCGTCACCGCGCCCGGCGGGGCCGCAGCCCGCTGATCGAGCCGAGCCTGTTCCGCGACCGGGCCTTCCCGGCCGCGCTGGCGACCTCCACGCTGTTCTTCGCGGTGATGAACGGACTGATGGTGGCGATCGTCCTGCAGGTGCAACTGGGGCTGGGCAGCGACGTCCTGACCGCCGGGCTCACCCTGCTCCCGTGGTCGGCAGCCATGGCCGTCGCCTCCTGGTACGCCGGCGCCCGTCTGGTTCCCCGCCACGGAGCGAAGATCATGTTCGTCGGGCTCGCCGCCCTGTTCGCCGGGCTGATCTGCGCCGTCGCCGTCTACCGGGCCGCATCCGCCGACGGCTACGCCTGGCCCCTGCTCGCGGCGCTGTCACTCAGCGGAGCGGGAAACGGCCTGTTCACCGTCCCGTTCTTCACCACGGCCCTGTCACGGGTGCGGGCGCACGAGACGGGTTCCGCCGCGGGCCTGCTCAACGCCGTCCAGCAGTTCGGCGGCACCCTCGGCGTCGCCGTTCTCGGCACCGCGTTCCTCCACAGGTTCACCGCGGACGTCAGGTCGCATGTGGACGCGGGCAGCGCGGCCCTGGGGGCGATCCGGCTCACGTTCTGGATCGCGGCGGCGCTCGTCGCCGTCACGGCCGTCACGGCCGCGCTGATGGGCGTACGCGAGTCGCCCAGGGAGCCCGCGGGCGACCGACCGGGTGGTTGATCACAGACAGGAGTGGCAGTGTCACAGCACGGAGCGGTAGTGGCGGCGCAGGGCGATGCCCGCGGCGACGCCGCCCGCGATGGCCCCCGCGGTCGCGGCGATCGGCAGGCCGATCATCGTCGCCTTCCTGCCCGTGCGGAAGTCGCGGATCTCCCAGCCGTTCTCCCTGGCGTGCTCGCGCAGTTCGCTGTCCGGGTTGATGGCGTGCGCGTGCCCGACGAGGGAGAGCATCGGCAGGTCGTTGGCCGAGTCGCTGTAGGCCGAGCAGCGGGCCAGGTCGAGGCCCTCGCGGCGCGCCAGCGCCCGGATGGCCTCGGCCTTGGCCGGGCCGTGCAGCAGGTCGCCGACGAGTCTTCCGGTGTAGGCGCCGTCGGCGGTCTCGGCGACCGTGCCGAGCGCGCCGGTGAGCCCGAGTCGCTGCGCGATGACCCGGGCCAGTTCGACCGGCGTGGCGGTGACCAGCCACACGCGCTGCCCGGCGTCCAGATGCGCCTGGGCCAGCGCGCGCGTGCCCTGCCACACGCGGTCGGCCATCACGTCGTCGTAGATCTCCTCGCCCAGCCGGACGACCTCGTCCACCTTCAGCCCGGCGACGAAGGCGAGGGCCATCTCCTTGGCCTTGGCGATGTGCTCGGGGTTCTCGTTGCCCCGCACGCGAAACCACGCCTGCCCGAGCGCGAACTTCATGAGGTCACGGCTGGTGAACAGGCCGCGCGCCGCCAGTCCCCGGGCGAAGTGGTAGATCGAGGCGCCGCGCATCATGGTGTTGTCGACGTCGAAGAACGCCGCCGCCGTGAGGTCGGGGACGACCTCGGGGACGGACACCGCCGCGGCGGCCGCCACCTCGCCGGCGATCTCCGCCGCTTCCCGCCGTCGCAATAGCCGCCTCATGACTCATCAGCTTAACCGTCGGAGAGTGGACGGAACGGGAGCGGGACATGACGTGTCAACGTCCGGAACCCGTGAACGAATCGATATAACTCAGGTATTGGTTGGCCTTGTCACGATTTTCCCGGTCGAGCTTCGGCAGCAGCGGCTCCACGAGATTGCGCTGCTCACGGGCGAACTCGCGCGCCTCGCCGCCGGTGCGCCCCTGGCGGGCAACCCGGCTCAGCGCGGCCCTGGTGGTCGTCTCCATGTCGTCGAGCGTCTGTCCGATGAGCCGGCGGCGCTCCGGGGTCGACGTGTCCACCAGCGTGGCGGTCTCGGCCGCCCGCTCCCGCGCCGCCACCATCTGCCGCTGCGCCAGTTCCTCCTCGTCGTACGCGAGGTCGAGCACCGTCGACTCCGCCAGCCTCTTCAGCGGGTACAGCACCTCGCCGGGCACCGAGTGGTAGGTGCGCACACCGGTGCCGAACATCCCTGCCAGCAGCACGCAGAACACCAGCAGGGGGCGCAGCCGTACGAGCAGGGACCGGCGGGGCCGCGGGGGTATGGCGGGAGGCGCGGCGTGCTTTCCCGCCGCATGCCTGCCCGCCGCGCGCTCGGCGGCGTAGGCGCGCATCAGCTCGGCCCGCAGCCTCTCGCGGAACTCCGGTCTCGGGCCGCCGCCCAGCAGGGAGCGGAGGCCGGTCACGCGCGCGGCGACCCCGCGGTCGCGGGCGGCCGACCGGCCGCGCAGCAGAAAGCGGTGACCGGCGACCCGGCGGTTGCGAGCCGCCGACCGGCCGCCCGCGCGGCGCGAGGGTCGCCACCAGCCCATCACCGCTCCCGCCATCCCCCGCTTGACGCCCAGCGGAGATACGCTCGCGGGGCCGCCGGGAAGCGTTCGTCACCTCCCGGCCGGCCCGCCAAATCCGCCTGAAGATCCGACCTGCCACATGCCCAACGATGGGGTATGGGTAATGGTTACGGGGATCTCAGCCGAGATCGTCGGGGAGTGCCCGGGCGAGCGCCCTGATCGCCCGGAACTGGAGCGCCTTGATCGCCCCGGACTTCTTGCCCATGATCTTCGCCGTCTCCGCGAGCGACATTCCGTGCAGGAAGCGCAGGATCACGCATTCCTGCTGCTCCGCGCCGAGTTGCTTGATCGCCTGCATCACGCGCTCGTTGACCATGTTCGTGACGACCGCGTTCTCGGGGATGTGCGGGCCGTCCAGGGGCGTGTCGAGTATCTCGGCGGTGGTCACCTCGAGGCGGTTGCGGCCCGACTTGTAGTGGTCGGTGACGAGGTTGCGGGCGATCGTGACGAGCCAGGCGCCGAAGTCGCGGCCCTGCCAGGTGAACTCGGCGATGCCCCGCAGCGCCCGCAGGAACGTCTCGCTCGTCAGGTCCTCGGCCAGCGCGTGGCTGCCGACCCGGAAGTAGACGTACCGGTAGACCAGCTCCAGGTAGTGGTCGTAGAGCACGCCGAACGCCTCGCTGTCACCGGTCTTGGCACGCAGCACGAGGCTTCGCATCTCGTCGTGCTCGTGCTCGCGGTCGGAGAGGTCGGCGGAACGCGCGGGTTGCGCTGCTCCTGCGGCGACCGGAGGGGAAAGCCCGGCCAACGGCCACGTGTTCGGCATCCGTTATCCCATGGGGGAAGGGGAGTCGGCGTGCTCGAACACTCTAGAAATCAACGGGAGATAACACAATCCGTTCGGGTGGAGGAATCCACTTCAGGAGTGAAGACCGGGTGGAGACATTCCCGGACAGGGTGACCGGCTACCGGTGGGAAGCCGATGTCCGGCAGCATGGGTGCCACCATGGAAGTCCTCGTCGCTCTCCTCGCGTTCGCCGGCGCCCTGCTCGCCGGCATCACCACCGGCGTCCTCGTCGGGCGTCTCCGTGACGAGCCGGCCGGTTGGCTGATCGCGTGGAGCATCGCCACGGGCGCGCTGGCGTTGTCACTCGGCGCCATCGCCGTCGGTCACCTCACCGGGTTCGGGCCCGTGACGTTCCGGGCCTACCAGATCACCGGCTCGCTGCTGGCGCCGCTCTGGCTGGCGATCGGCGTCATCCAGCTCCTCGCGGAGAAGGGCGGCGCCCGCTTCGCCGGCTGGCTCCTCGGCGCAGCGCTCACGGTCGTGGGTACGGTGATCATGGTGCTCGACCCCGTCGTCACCGCGGGGTTCGACAAGTCGCTGCCCGACGGGCCGACCCATTGGGACCTCTGGCCGGAGTGGCTGCTGCGTGGCGTCCACGGCCTGGTGGTCTTTCTGCTCCTGCTCTGCCTCGCCATGGCGGTGATGGCCTGGCGGGACGGCGACGAGTACGACGTCGACAACATGAACGCGTCCGTCGTGCTCGCCCCGGCGGGAATGGCGATCTCGGGCGTGCTCGAATTCGGGCTCCCCGGTCTGGTCGTCGTCGTGGTGCTGGCCGCCTCCGCCGGAGGCGTCTGGTATGCCGTGGCCCGCCCGCTCGCGCCGTACGACGACGAGGGCGAGGACGACGAGGCCCCGGAGGAGGAGTGGCAGGGGCGGCGCGGCGGCCGGGCCGACAGCGCCCTGCGGGCCGAGACCCGCGTGCCCTCCGCGCCCTCCGGGCCGCCCGCGCCGCCGCATGGGGCTCCGGGAGGCCGCCCGGCCGGACCGGGCGCGGTTCCGCCGGGGATGCCGGGAGCGCCCGGAGTTCCGGGAGGGGCGGGGGTTCCCGGGGGCGCCGGGGTCGCGGGAGCGCCGCGCCGTTCCGGGCTCGGCGACCTGGTGGCCGAGTACCGGGCGGGAGAGCAGGGCGGCGAGGTCGACTACGCCGCCCGCATGCGGCCGTCCGATGACTTCGGCGGGCCCGCGACCGGCCAGCTTCTCGCCGCGGACGAGTACGGCCAGCCCCGCAGGCCCGAGTACGGCATGCCCGCGGCGCCTGCGGCCGAGCCCGACCGGGCGATGCCCGCCACGGGGGCCCTCTACCCCGGGGCGGAGGTCCCCGACCCGGCCGACCTCGCGGCGAGCTTCGGCGTGGGGTTCGGCGGCAGGTCCCGTCCGGCCATGAGCCGCCAGGGCGGGGGTCAGGGGGACCGGCAGGCGCCGCAGCAGGCGGGCCGGCCCGCCGGCCAGGGGGGTTCGGTGAAGCCGGCCCCCGGCATCTATGGCCTGCTGACCGTCTTCACGCTGCTGGACGGCTCGGGCGAGGCGTTCGACAAGCTGGCGGAGGAGACGGTGGAGGCGGTCCAGCGCAACGAGCCCGACACGCTGCTGTTCGTCTGCCACGCGGTCAAGTCGGCCCCGCTCCAGCGCATCGTCTACGAGCTCTACCGGGACGAGGTCGGCTACGGCGAGCACCAGCGACAGCCGCACATGGAGCGGTTCGCGACCGAGCGGGTGAGGTACGTGCTGGCGGCCAACGTCATCGAGCTCAGCGTCAACGCCGCCAAGGTGGTCCCCCTCCCCACCCGCACGGTCCTCTAGGCCCGCGAGAGCCTCTCGATCACGGCTTCTCCGCGGTCTCGCACAGGGCGGCGGTGGCCACTGAGTCGAGGTCGGCGTTGCGGACGCCGTCGACGCGGTACAGGTTGGTCATCACCGTTATCTGCCTGCCGTCGAGGGTCGCCCCGCCGCTGGTCCTGAAGCCGAGCATGTCGCCGCCATGGCCCCAGAGCACACCGCCGCAGGGCAGCGGCGTGCTCATCAGCCCCAGGCCGTAGCCGGTGCCGTCGGGGCCTGTCGGACGGGTCGTCATCATCTGCTTCAGCTCGGCGGGACGCAGCAGGCGGCCACGCAGGAGGGCGGCGTAGAAGCGGTTACGACGTCGCCGAGGTCCAGCAGCGCCAGGTAGCCGGGCACACCGCTCGTGTGCTGGAGCAGGTGGCGTACGGTGACGCCGGGCGCCAGCAGGCCGGGCAGGTAGCGGTCGACCGGCGCGTCCAACTCGATCTTGCCCTCGGCGACGAGCTGGAGCGCCACAGTTGCGACGAATGGTCTTGCTGCCGATCCTGAACCTGCTGTCTTCCGGTAGCGGTCGTCTGGTGACCGTGTCCCGCACCCCACTGGTGATCGTCACGTCTCCGTGCCGGGCGTGCAGCTCCGCCAGCGCTCCCGGCACGCCGTCGCCGGTGGTCAGCCGCTGGAGGGCCTGGCGTAACCCCGGATGGTCGTCGGCTGCCGCAGCCGACAGGGGCAGAAGTGAGATCGCGATCGAGCCCGCGATCGCCGCGCTGAGTGCTCGTATGGACATGAGTGCTCGCTCGTCCATAGCCAGGAGGATCGCAGCGGTTCGCGCGCCCGGCATCGTTCCCACTGGCCAAGAGCCGGCTCGTCCGTACGGACGAGACGACCCTGAGCCGGATCAGGGTGGCCGGATCGACGCCGGCCTCGGCTTCAACGCTCCAAGGCCTCGCGGAGGCGGTTCTCGTTCACCCGCCAGTAGTCGTGCTGCACGCCGTCGATCAGGACGACGGGGATCATCTCCCAGTACTCGGCCTGGTCCTCCGGCGAGGCGGTGATGTCGCGTTCCTCCCAGGGGACGCCCAGCTCTGCGGCCACGCGCTCGATCACCGCGCGGGCGTCGTCGCACAGATGGCAGCCGGGCTTGCCGAGCAGCGTGATCCGGTGGTCTCGAGGAGCCATGCTCTCGATTATCGCGATCCCTCGGGCCCGGAATGGAGACCGCCGCCCCCTCCTGGGACCCTTGGATACGAGGGAAGCCGCGCACGATCGACTTTGTGCATAGCTTCACAAAGGCACTAACCTGGTACTCATCCGTCGCAACCGCTGTGCGGCCGGGGGCGCAACCGGCCGTCCGTCCCCCTGGAGCCCCGGCAAGTGATCCGCCGAATCCCGCAGGCCCGCGACCGCGGCATCCCCGACGCCACGGTGGCGAGGTTGCCGCTCTATCTGCGCGCACTCAACGGGATGGCCGAACGGGGCACGGCGACGGTGAGCTCGGAGGATCTCGCGCTCGCCGCCGGGGTGAACTCGGCGAAGCTCCGCAAGGACCTGTCCCACCTGGGGTCGTACGGCACCCGGGGCGTGGGCTACGACGTGCAGTACCTCATCTACCAGATCTCGCGTGAGCTTGGTCTCACTCAGGACTGGGCCGTGGCCATCGTGGGCGTGGGAAACCTCGGCCGGGCGCTGGCCAACTACGGCGGGTTCGCCTCCCGCGGGTTCCGGATCGCGGGCCTGCTGGACGCGGATCCGCACGTCGTGGGCGACCGCATCGCGGGTCTCGTCGTCGAGCACGCCGACGAGCTGGAGTCGGTGATCAAGAAGCGCGGAGTCTCGATCGTGGTGATCGCCACCCCCGCCACAGCGGCGCAGCAGGTATGCGACCGTGTCATCGCGGCCGGTGTCACCAGTATTTTGAACTTCGCCCCCGTCGTCTTGGCTGTGCCTGACGGCGTGGATGTCCGTAAAGTCGATTTATCCATCGAACTGCAGATACTTGCGTTCCACGAGCAGCGCAAGGCTAATGGAGGGCCCATCATGGCCGAGGAGTGGCCGGACGGGGTGGTCATGTGAGTGAGCCATCGATCGGAGCGAGCTCATGAGTGTCCTCGTCGTCGGCCTGAGCCACCGGACCACACCGGTCGCGCTGCTCGAACGTGTCACGGTCAGCGGGGACGCGCTCGTCAAGCTGCTGCACGACGTGCAGTCCGACGAGAACGTGTCCGAGGCGCTGGTCGTCTCGACGTGCAACCGCGTCGAGGTCTACGCGGTGGTCGACCGTTTCCACGGCGGCGTCACCGCGGTGACGAACATGCTCGCCGCGCACTCGGGCCTGCCGCAGGAGACGCTCGCGCGGCACCTGTATGTGCACTACGAGGACCGGGCGGTCCAGCACCTGTTCACCGTCGCCTGCGGGCTCGACTCCATGGTGATCGGCGAGGGGCAGATCCTCGGCCAGATCCGGACCGCGCTGCGCCTGGCGCAGGAGGAGGGCACGGCCGGGACCACGCTCAACGAGCTGGCCCAGCACGCGCTGCGCGTGGGCAAGCGCGCGCACGCCGACACGGGCATCGACCGGGCCGGCGCGTCGCTGGTCGGGGTGGGGCTGACGCTCGCCGAGCGGGTGCTCGGCCCGATCACCGGCAGGCGGGCCCTGGTCGTGGGCGCCGGCTCGATGAGCTCGCTGTCCGCCGCGACGCTGTTCCGCGCGGGCGTGACCGACGTCGTCATCGCCAACCGCACCCGCGAGCGGGCCGAACGGCTCGCCGAGACGGTCGGCGGGCGGGCCGCTGACCTGGCCGACGTCCCCGCCGAGCTGGCCGAGGCCGACCTGGTCATCTCCTGCGTCGGCGCGGGGACCCGCACCATCACTCCGGAGACGATCGGGGACCGCGACAAGCCGCTGTTCGTCCTCGACCTCGCGCTGCCCCACGACGTGGACCCCGGCGTACGGGATCTGCCCGGTGTGACGCTGGTCGACCTGAAGTCGATGCAGCAGGACGGCGTGGGCGACGTCTCCGACGGCGGCAGGGCCGAGGCGATCTGCGAGGTCAGGCGCATCGTGGCCGAGGAGGTCGCCGCCTACCTCGACGCGGCGCGCGCCGCGCTCGTCACCCCCACGGTCGTGGCCCTGCGCAGCAAGGCCGCCGGGGTGGTCGAGGCGGAGATGGGCAGGCTCCTGTCCCGCCTGCCGGACATCGACGGGCGGATGCGCGACGAGATCACCCAGACTGTACGGCGGGTCGTGGACAAGCTGCTTCACGAACCGACCGTACGGGTCAAGCGGCTGGCCGCCTCGCCGGGCGGCGACCAGTATGCGGAGGCGCTGCGCGAGCTGTTCGGCCTCGACCCGAAGACGCCCGATGCCGTTTCGAGCCTGGAGGTGGAACAGTGACCGTCCCCCTGCGGCTCGGCACCCGCAAGAGCCTGATGGCGACCTCGCAGTCGCAGATCGTCGCCGACCGGCTGACCGCCCTGACCGGCCGGGAGGTGGAGCTCGTCGGCGTCACCACCTTCGGCGACGTGTCCCGGGCCCACCTGACCCAGCTCGGCGGCACCGGCGTGTTCGTCAACGACCTGCGCGGCCGGCTGCTCGCCGGCGAGGTCGACTTCGCGGTCCACTCGCTGAAGGACCTGCCGACCAAGCCGGACGAGCGGATCGCGATGGCCGCGATCACCCGGCGGGACGACCCGCGCGACGCGCTCGTCGGCCCGGTCAAGCTGCACGACCTGCCCGCCGGTGCCCGCGTCGGCACCGGCTCACCGCGCCGGGTGGCCCAGCTGCGCCTGCTCCGGCCGGATCTCGACTACGTCCCCATCAGGGGAAACGCGGACACCCGCATCGGCAAGGTGACGTCGGGAGAGCTCGACGCCATCGTGCTGGCCGCCGCAGGGCTGGTCAGGATCCGCCGGGACGGGGAGATCGCCCAGGTGTTCGAGGTCGACGAGATGCTGCCCGCTCCCGGGCAGGGCGCCCTCGCCGTCGAGTGCCTGGCCGACCGTGATGATCTCATCGAGCTGCTGCGCGCCGTCGACGACCCGCCGACGCGGGCCGCGGTGGACGCCGAGCGCTCGGTGCTCGCCGCCCTCGAGGCCGGTTGCGCGGCCCCGGTAGGTGCTTTCGCCTCCGGTGACGGGCACATTCTCAATCTGACCGCCACCGTCGTCGCCGTCGACGGCGCTCGGTCGGTGCGCAAGTCCGCCTCCGGACCCTCTACGACGGCCGTGGAGATGGGCCGCGAACTCGCGGCAGCCATGATCGCCGAGGGGGCCGACACGTTGATGGGGGAGCAGGCCCATTGAGCCCCGCGAATCACAGCACTCAGACCCGGTCCGGGTTCGTCGCCTTCGTCGGCGCCGGGCCCGGTGACGAGAACCTGCTCACGTTGCGCGGCGCCGACCTGCTGGGCAGGGCGGACGTCGTCGTACTCGACCGGCAGGCGTACGGCCCGCTGCTGCGCCACTGCCGCGAGGGCGCCGAGGTCGTCGACATCTCCGCCGACGCGGCGGAGAACTCGGTGTCGCTGAAGACCATCCAGGCCGCCAAGGCGGGCCGCACGGTCGTGCGGCTGTGCTCGGGCGACCCGTCATTCTTCTCCTCCGTCACCGACGAGGTGGCCGCCTGCGCCAAGGCGGACGTGGACTTCGAGATCGTGCCCGGCGTGCCGCCGGCCACGGCTGTGCTGACGTACGCCGGCATCCCGCCGGCGGCGTCGGTGCCGGAGTTCCGCATCGTGGACGCCGCGCAGGTGGACGACTGGGCCAAGCACGCCGCGTGCGAGGGCACGCTGGTGATCTACAACGGCGTCGCGGACGCGGTCCCGATCAGCAAGGCGCTGATCGCGGGCGGCAAGCCCGACTCGACGCCGGTGGCGGTGACCAGCGACGGCACGACGACCGAGCAGTACACGGTGGTCTCCACGCTCGGGCGGCTCGGTCCCGACCTCAAGCACGCCGGGATGACCGAGCCCGCGCTGATCGTGGTGGGCGACGCCGTCGGCATGCGCGACCGCCTGTCCTGGTTCGAGACCAAGTCGCTGTTCGGCTGGCGGGTGCTCGTGCCGCGCACCAAGGAGCAGTCGAAGGGGCTGTCGGAACAGCTCAGGTCGTACGGCGCGGTGCCAGAGGAGGTGCCGACGATCTCCGTCGAGCCGCCGCGCACGCCGCAGCAGATGGACCGCGCCATCAAGGGCCTGGTGACCGGCCGCTACGAGTGGGTCGCCTTCACCAGCGCCAACGCGGTCAAGGCGGTGCGCGAGAAGTTCGAGGAGTACGGCCTGGACGCCCGGGCGTTCGCCGGGCTCAAGGTCGCCGCCGTGGGCGAGGCCACCTCGCGGGCGCTCGTGGAGTTCGGCGTGAAGCCCGACCTCATGCCGACGGGCGAGCAGTCGTCCGAGGGCCTGCTGGCCGAGTGGCCGCCGTACGACTCGATGCTCGACCCGATCAACCGGGTGCTGCTGCCGCGGGCCGACATCGCGACCGAGACGCTGGTGGCGGGGCTGACCCAGCTCGGCTGGGAGTGCGACGACGTGACGGCCTACCGGACCGTGCGCGCCGCGCCGCCGCCGGCCCCGATCCGCGAGGCGATCAAGGGCGGCGGGTTCGACGCCGTGCTGTTCACCTCCTCCTCGACCGTGCGGAACCTCGTCGGCATCGCCGGGAAGCCGCACAACGTGACGGTGATCGCGGTCATCGGTCCGCAGACGGCCAAGACGGCCGAGGAGTTCGGCCTGCGGGTCGACGTGATGGCCGACAAGCCGTCCGCTTCGGCTCTCGCCGCCGCGCTGGCGGACTATGGTGCCAAGATGCGGCACGCCGCCGTCTCTGCGGGCGAGGTGCCCCGTCGTCCGTCCCAGATGCGCAGGGGCGCGCGGCGACGCGTGAAATGAACTGGTTCGCGTACGGCCCGCGGGAGACGCCCCCGCGGGCCGGCGCCGTTCGGAGCGGAGAGAGCACTGTGAACGCCCAATACCCGGTGGCGCGGCCCCGGCGGCTGCGCCGCACCGCCGCGATGCGCCGGATGGTCGCGGGGACGCGGCTGCACCCGGCCGAGCTCATCCTGCCGATGTTCGTCAAGGAGGGCATCGCCGAGCCGCAGCCGGTGGGCTCCATGCCCGGGGTCGTCCAGCACACCCGCGAGTCGCTGCGCAAGGCGGCCCACGAGGCGGCCGAGGCCGGCGTGGGCGGGATCATTCTGTTCGGGATCCCCGCGCACAAGGACGCCCGGGGCTCGGGCGCCGACGACCCGGACGGCATCGTCCAGGTGGCGCTGCGCGACCTCGCCTCCGACCTGGGCGACGCGCTGGTGCTGATGACCGACACCTGCCTGGACGAGTACACCGACCACGGCCACTGCGGCCTGCTGACGGCCGACGGCGAAGTGGACAACGACGCGACGCTGGAGCGGTACGCGTCGGCGGCGGTCGCGCAGGCGGCGGCCGGTTCCAGGATGATCGCGCCGAGCGGCATGATGGACGGCCAGGTGGGCGCCATCCGGGCGGCCCTCGACGCCAACGGCTTCGCCGAGGTCCCGATCCTGGCGTACGCCGCCAAGTACGCCTCCGGGTTCTACGGGCCGTTCCGCGACGCCGCGGAGTGCGCGCCGCAGTTCGGCGACCGCAGCGCCTACCAGCAGGACCCGGCCGGCCCGATCGGCGAGGCGCTGCGCGAGGTGCGCCTCGACCTGGCCGAGGGCGCGGACGCCGTCATGGTCAAGCCCGCCCTGGCCTACCTCGACATCCTGCGGCAGGTGCGCGACACCGTCGAGGTGCCGGTCGCGGCCTACCAGGTCAGCGGCGAGTACGCGATGGTCGAGGCGGCGGCGGCCAACGGCTGGATCGATCGGGAGCGGGTGATCATGGAGTCGCTGATCGCGATCCGCCGCGCCGGTGCCGACATGATCCTCACCTACTGGGCCACCGAGGTCGCCCGCGGACTATCCTGACACCTCATCAGGGGGGTCCTGCCGCGCCGGAATCGGCCAGAAGGCATTATCAGGTACGTACCGCGAGCATCTTGCGTAACGCAGGAGGGCAGCGGGTGGACGCTTGTGGGGAGGAGCGCCATGGTGGGGGTACCGCTGGCCCGACGTGCGAAACGGCGTGCGCATCACGCGCCGCGCAAGATGACGTCGGTGCTCGAGTACGCGCAGCTGGGCTGGGCGAGCTGTATGGGCGCCCATCCGCTGAGCGAGGGAGGCAGGGCGTGCTCCTGTGACCGGGTCGGCTGTCCCGACCCCGGCATGCACCCGCTGTCGCCCGCGTGGCAGATGCAGGCCACGACGGACACGGCGCTGCTCACGCGGTGGTGGAAACAGGATCCGGACGCGAACGTGATCCTGCCCACCGGCAGGGTGTTCGACGTGTTCGACGTACCGGCCTCGGCGGGCCGTCCCGCCCTGGCCGCGATGGACGCCGCAGGCTTCGACACGGGCCCGGTCGCCGAGAACGGCGACCGGGTGCTTTTTTTCGTGGCCACGCGTGGGGCGCCCGAGGACGAGGACGAGTGGTGGTCCTGCAGCCTCGACGCGGGACCGGAGACGATCGACAGCACGCCGGGGCTGCGCTGGCACTGCCGGGACAGCTATGTGCTCGCGCCGCCGTCCACCACGCCCTCGGGCGGGGTCGTGAGCTGGATCAGGCCCCCCGACGGGCGTCCGCTGCCCGACCCGCTGCGCGTGCTCGACCTGCTCGCCGACTTCTGCGAGTGATTCCCGGTACGGGCCCCGCACGGGTGGGCCCGTAATCTGGAGGGCGTGACTCGCACGCAGACCTCCGAGGACCTGTTCGAACGCGCCCGCCGGATCGTTCCCGGCGGCGTCAACTCGCCGGTGCGCGCCTTCGGCGCCGTGGGCGGCACGCCCCGCTTCATGGCCTCCGGCGAGGGGCCGTACATCACCGATGTGGACGGCAACCGCTACGTCGACCTGGTGTGCTCCTGGGGCCCGATGATCCTCGGCCATCGCCACCCCGCCGTCGTGGAGGCCCTGGAGGAGGCCGTCGCCCGCGGCTTCTCGTTCGGCACCGCGACCGAGGGCGAGGTCCTGCTCGCCGAGGAGATCGTCTCCCGGGTGGCCCCCGTCGAGAAGGTCCGCCTGGTCAGCTCGGGCACCGAGGCCACCATGTCCGCCGTACGGCTGGCCCGCGGCTTCACCGGGCGGGCGAAGGTCGTGAAGTTCGCCGGTTGCTACCACGGGCACGTGGACGCGCTGCTGGCCTCGGCCGGGTCCGGGGTCGTCACCTTCGGCCTGCCCGACACCCCCGGCGTCACCGGCGCCTCCGCGGCCGACACGATCGTGCTGCCGTACAACTCGGTCGAGGCGGTCGAGGAGGCGTTCCGCACGTTCGAGATCGCCTGCGTGATCACCGAGGCGTGCCCGGCGAACATGGGCGTGGTGCCGCCCGCCGACGGCTTCAACCGGCGCCTGCGCGAGTTGTGCACCGAGCACGGCGCGTTGCTGATCCTCGACGAGGTGCTGACGGGGTTCCGCGTGTCCGCCTCCGGCTGGTACGGCCTGGACCCCGTCGAGGCCGACCTCATGACGTTCGGCAAGGTCATGGGTGGCGGGCTGCCCGCCGCCGCGTTCGGCGGGCGGGCGGAGGTCATGGCCGCCCTCGCTCCCGAGGGGCCCGTCTACCAGGCCGGCACGCTGTCGGGCAACCCGCTCGCCTGCGCGGCCGGGCTGGCCACGCTGCGCGCCTGCGACGACGACGTGTACGACAGGATCGACGCGTCCGCACTGGTCATCGGCAGGGCCGCCTCCGACGCGCTGGCCGCCGCCGGGGTCCCGCACCGCCTCCAGCGGGCCGGGAACCTGTTCTCGATCTTCTTCACCGACACCCCGGTCACCGACTTCGACGTAGCGCGCACACAGAACACCGACGCCTACCGCGCGTTCTTCCACAGCATGCTCGACCAGGGCGTCTACCTGCCGCCGTCGGCGTACGAGGCGTGGTTCCTGTCGGCCGCCCACGACGATGAGGCGCTCACCCGGGTGGCCGAGGCCCTGCCCCTGGCCGCCAAGGCCGCCGCCCAGGCCGCCGGGGTCTGAACGCCTACTTCACCAGCTGGTCGAGATCCACCTCGATCGGGAAGGGCACCTGCACCGCCAGGTGCCCGTGGTGGATTCCTGTCGGCGTGTACGTGCCCGTGGCGGGATCCCGTTCGTACACGTAGACGACGGGACGCCCGTCGCTCTCCTCCACCCGCCAGAAGTGCGGGATGCCCGCCTCGGCGTACCGCAGCGGCTTGAGCTTGCGGTCGCGCTCAACCGACTCAGGAGAGACGATCTCGATCACGAGATGGACCTCTCGCGCCTGGTAAAAGGTGCGCGCGTTGTCCGCCGCGGCCTCGGCGTCGATGACCATCACATCCGGGCAGGGCCGCGTCCGTTCCCCCAGCTTGACGTCCATCTGCTGAACGGCTGCCAAGTGCGTGGGGGCCTCCGCGTCGAGCCGTTCTGTCAGGCCGCGGATGAGCCGCTCGTGGAACCGCCGCTGGGGGGACATGAAGACGAGTGCTCCATCGATCAGTTCGACGTGTTTGAAGAAGTCGGGCTCGCCGTTCGGGCCCTCATAGGGCAGATGATCGAGGTCGTCCGCGGTCCATCCCCAAGGGGGCGGCGCCGGCCAGTACTCGAGTGCGCTGCTCACGTCGTGCACTTTAGTGTCATCCTCGTCACTCACGGTAGCCGTTCCACTCAATCTCGTGACCCTTACCCATTGTCTCCGGATTGGTATGCGAGGGCGAGGGTCAGCGGGAGGCGGGGAGGGGGTGCCTTTCGGGGGCGGGAGCCGTACGGGGGCGTGAGTTGGCGAACAGGAGCCCGGCGAGGATGAGGGCGCCCGCGGCGACCGTGAGGGGGGAGATCGGCTCGCCGGTCAACAGCGCGGCGGAGGCGATGCCGAAGACCGGCACAAGCAGGCTGTACGGCGCGACCACCGAGGCGTCGTAGCGCGCCAGCAGCCACCCCCAGACGGCGAACCCGCCGAGGGTCGACAGGAACGCCGTGTAGAGCACGGCCCCCACGCCCTCCGCCGTGAACGACGTCAGCGAGGACGGTCCCTCGGTCGCCAGGGCCAGCGCCAGGAGGGGCGGCGCCGAGACCGCGCTCACCCAGACCATGAACCGCAGGGAGTCGGGCGGCGCGGCCCTGCGGGTGGCGACGTTGCCGAGTCCCCACCCGGCGGCGGCCCCCACGCACAGCAGGAACACGCCGAAGGGGATCGCGCCCGACCTCGCCACCACTCCGGCCGCGATCAGGCCCAGTCCGCCGAAGGCCACCGCCATCCCGGTGATACGGCGCCGCCCGGGCCGCTCGCCCAGCAGCGCGGTCGCGAACAGCGCGGTGAACACGGCCTGCACCTGGAGGACCAAGGAGGTCAACCCGGCGGGCATGCCCGCCCGCATGCCGAGCAGGAGCAGGCCGTACTGGGCGACGCCGAGCGACGCGCCGGTGGCCAGCACCCACCGCCAGGGCACGCGTGGCCCTCCGGCGACCAGTACGGCGGGGAAGGCGGCCAGCAGGAACCGGAGCGCGGCATACGTCAGCGGCGGGTAGTGCTTCAGGCCCGCCTGCATGACGACGAAGTTGACGCCCCAGACGGCGGCGAGCGCGACGGCGAGGGCCAGGTGGCGGGGGCGCACGGGTCAGGGAATCAGCGCGAGGAGGAGGGACGGCGCTCGCGGGTCTGCCGGGCCTGCCTCGCCAGGGTCTCCAGATAGGAGGTCTGCTCGGAACGGGTGGGCTTCGTGAAGAGCTTGTTGAAGATTCGCATGGCTATATCGTCGCATCGCTAAACAGTTGAGCGCAAACAAGTTTTTCTAAGGAGAACGGTTTAGACTGGCTACATGTTGGATCTGAACCGGCTGAAGGCCCTGCACGCCGTGTCGGTCTACGGCTCCGTGGGCGCGGCGGCCGAGGCGCTGATGGTCACCCCTTCGGCGATCTCCCAGCAGCTCGCCAAGCTCGAACGGGAGACCGGCGCCGTCCTGATCGAACGCAACGGGCGCGGGGTCAAGCTGACCGACGCCGCCGGGCTGCTCGCCGAGCACGCCGAGCGCATCCTCGCGCTGGTGGAGACGGCGGAGGCCGACTTCGAGGCGCTGCGGGGCGCGGTGGTCGGCAAGCTGACCATGGCCGCCTTCCCCACCGCGGCCCGGGGCATCGTGCCGCGCGCCCTGACCACGCTCAAGAGGCAGCACCCCGATCTCGACCTGCTCGTCTACGAGAGGGAGCCGGAGCGACAGATCCGCGAACTGGCACGCGGCGACGTCGACCTCGCCGTCCTGCAGGACTGGCTCAACCGGCCGATGGCGCTGCCCGAGGGCCTGTCGCGCACGGCGCTGCTCGACGACGTGGCCGACGTCGTCGTGCCGGCCGACCATCCCCTGGTGAACGCCGACCGGGTGCGGCTGAGCGATCTCGCCGGCGACAACTGGATCAGCTCGACTCCCGGCACGGTGTGCCACGACTTCCTGGTGTTCCTGCTGCGTTCCGAGGAGCGGGAGCCGCGGATCGTCTGCATGGCCGACGAGTACCCCACCCAGCTCGCGCTGGTCGCCGAGGGCCACGGCTGCGCGCTCATCCCCCGGCTGGGCCGGGGACCGCTGCCCGAGGGCGTCGCGGTCCTGGCCGTCCAGCCGCCGCCGGTGCGGCGGATCTACGCGGTCTGGCGGACCGACGCCGCCCGGCGTCCCGCGATCCGCGCCGCCGCCGACGCGCTGCGCTCCGCGTGCTCCGAGCTGCCCGGCGGGTAGGCTGTCCAGGTCATGACAGAGATGACCATCGTTCACCTGCTCCGGCACGGTGAGGTTCACAATCCCCGTGGGGTCCTGTACGGCAGGCTGCCGGGCTACCACCTGTCCGAGACCGGCCGCCGGATGGCCGAGGTGGTCGCCAAGGCCGTCGAGGGCAGGGACATCGTCGCGGTGTGGAGCTCGCCCATGGAGCGCGCGCAGGAGACCGCGGCGCCGGCCGCCCGGGCCCTGGGCCTGGAAGTGGCGACCGATGAGCGGCTGATCGAGGCGGGCAACGTCTTCGAGGGCCTGCGGATGACCGGAAGCGACAACGTCTTCCGCGACCCCCGCTCCTACCGCCACTTCAGGAACCCGTTCCGACCGTCGTGGGGTGAGCCGTACACCGAGGTCGTCGCGCGTATGAAGGCGGTCGTGGACGACGCGCGGGCGGCGGCGCGCGGCCACGAGGCACTGCTCGTCAGCCACCAGCTGCCCATCTGGATCATCCGGCTGGCGGCCGAGGGCAGGCGGCTGTGGCACGACCCCCGCCGCCGTCAGTGCGCGCTCGCCAGCCTCACCAGCCTGACCTTCGAGGGCGATCGGCTCATCAGCGTCGGTTACAGCGAGCCCGCGGGCGCGCTGCTCAGGGCCACGCCGCCGCAGGGCGAGGCCGCGCTGTTCGACAAGGCCGACGAGGCGCTCCCGGAGGCCATCCCTGACGCTCTCCGGGCGGGCTCGGAGGACGAGGAGACGCCAGGCTCGCGATCCGTCCCCGGCGTGTGACCCGGCGAACGGGGCACCCGCACCGGTCGGTAGGCTTACAGCTCTACCGGTTGTAGTACAAGGAGATCCTCCTCCCGTGTCCGCCAAGCGCCTGTCCGCCAACCGCGTGTCCGCCAAGCGCCTGACCGCGCTCGCCGCCGCGGCGGTGGCCGCGACGGCCCTCGCTGGCTGCGCGGGCGGCCAGGCGGCCCAGCCCCGCTCCGGCGACACGCGGTTCGTCGCGGGGGACGGCCGCGTCGAGTTCTTCGCCGCCGCGCAGCGTCACAAGGCGCCCGTGATCGAGGGGAAGACCCTCGACGGCGGCACCGCCACGCTGACCGCGGGCAAGGTCCACGTGCTGAACTTCTGGGCCTCCTGGTGCGCGCCCTGCCGGGCGGAGGCGCCCACGCTCAAGGACATCGCGGCGACCACCAAGTCCAAGGGCGTGGAGTTCCTCGGCGTCAACTTCAAGGACCTTGAGGCGTCCGCGCAGGCGTACGACCGGGCGGTCAAGCCCGGCTACCCGAGCATCTACGACCAGAGCGGCAAGGTGCTGCTGCAGTTCCAGGGCACGGTGCCGCCCGCCGCCATCCCCTCCACGCTGATCATCGACTCTCAGGGCCGCATCGCCGCCCGCGCGCTCGGCGCGGTCAAGTACGACGACCTGCTCTCGGCCGTCACCAAGGTGACCGATGAGTGACCTCGGCAGCACCGTCGCGACCGGGTCGCTGCTGCTTGCCGCGCCGATCGCCGCGGCCGCCGGGCTCGTGTCGTTCGTCTCGCCGTGCGTGCTGCCGCTGGTCCCCGGCTACCTGTCGTACGTCACGGGCATGAGCGGCGACCCCAAGCGAGGCCGGATGGTGCTCGGCAGCGCGCTCTTCGTGCTCGGGTTCGCGGCCGTGTTCGTGCTGGGGGGCGCGCTGTTCGGCGGCCTCGGCGCGGCGCTGCACGGCAACGCCGATGTGATCACCAAGGTTCTCGGGGTGGTGACGATCGTCCTCGGGCTGGCCTTCGTGGGGATCGTCCCCGGCCTCCAGCGTGACCTGCGCATCCACCGGCTTCCCGCGGCCGGGATCGCGACGGCCCCGCTGCTCGGGGTCGTCTTCGGCCTCGGCTGGACGCCGTGCATCGGCCCGACGCTGGCGGTGGTGATGACGCTCTCGGTGAATCAGGGCAGCGCGCTGCGCGGCGCCGCCCTCGCCTTCGCGTACGCGCTGGGCCTCGGCCTGCCGTTCGTGCTGGCGGGGCTGGCCTATCGCAAGGCGCTCCACACGTTCAAGGCGGTGCGCCGCCACACCCCGCTGATCACCAAGGTCGGCGGTGCGATGCTCGTGGCCGTCGGCGTGCTGCTCGTGACCGGGCAGTGGTCGGAGATCATCGTCCACCTGCAGGTGTGGGTCGGCGGCTTCAGGCCGGTGATCTGATGAGCGCCCCCGACGATCTCGCCTCCGCCGTACGGGACGAGCCCGCGGCCGAGGCGCAGGCGCAGGAGCGGACGAAGCCCGTCGGCCTGGGCCCGATCGGCTGGACGCGCTGGGCCTGGCGCACGCTCACCTCGATGCGCACGGCCCTGATCCTGCTGTTCCTGTTCGCGCTCGGCTCGGTCCCCGGATCCATCTACCCGCAGCGGAGCGTCGATCCGGGCAGGGTCGCACAGTATTTCAAGGACAACCCGACCCAGGCGAAGTGGCTCGACCGGTTCTGGCTGTTCGACGTCTTCAGCTCGCCCTGGTTCGCCGCGATCTACCTGCTGCTGTTCATCTCGCTCGCCGGCTGCGTGTTCCCGCGCGCGCTGGCACATCTCAAGGAGATCCGGCGCCGCCCGCCCGCCGCGCCGCGCAACCTCCTGCGCCTGCCGCACAGCGAGGCGTTCGAGGGCGGTCTCACCCTGGAGCAGGCCGCCGCCGCGCTCAGGCGCAGACGGTTCCGGGTGGTCACCGGCGACGGCTGGGTGGCGGCCGAGAAGGGCTACCTCCGCGAGACCGGCAACCTCCTGTTCCACGTCGCGCTGCTCGTGCTGCTGTTCGCCGTCGGCGCCGGAGGCCTGTTCGGCTACCGCGGCAACGTGCTGGTGGTGGAGGGCGACGGCTTCTCCAACGCCGTGGCGGCCTACGACCGCTTCATGCCCGGCAGCCGGGTCACCGCCGAGTCGCTGGAGCCGTTCTCCTTCACGCTGAAGGACTTCCAGGCCAGCTACGTCGCCGCGGGGGAGAAGCAGGGCCAGCCGCTCGACTACCTCGCCAAGCTGACCGTGCAGGACTCGCCGACGGCCCCGCCGCGCGAGGTGGACCTCAAGGTCAACGACCCCCTGGACGTGAACGGCACGCTCACCTACCTGATCGGGCACGGCTACGCCCCCACGTTCCGGGTGACCGACGGCAAGGGCCAGGTGGCCTACGACGGCCCGGTGCCCTGCCTGGCCGACGACCAGGCCACGTACACGTCCGAGTGCGTGATCAAGGTGCCGGACGCCCAGCCCACCCAGCTCGGGTTCCTGGCGCGCTTCCTGCCCACGACCGTGCCGAACGGCGACGCCTGGGTGTCCGTCTTCCCGGGCGCCGCGAACCCGACCGTGCAGATCTTCCCGTTCGCCGGCGATCTCGGCCTGAAGTCGGGGCAGCCGCAGTCGGTGTATCAGCTCGACACCACCAGCCTGAAGCCGCTCGGCAAGATGTCGGCCCAGCCGACCCCGCTCAACGTGGGCGAGACCAAGGAGCTCGCCGACGGCGCCGGGAAGATCCAGTTCACCGGCGTCAAGGAGTGGATCAGCCTTCAGATCACCTACGACCCGGGCCGGGAGCCCGCCCTGCTGGCGGCGGCAGCCGCGGTGATCGGGCTCGTGCTGTCCCTCACGGTCCGCCGCCGCCGCCTCTGGGTGCGGGTGAAGGACGGGACGGTCACGGTGGGAGGATTGACCCGCACCGAAGGCGGCGGCGCGGCCTTCGCCGAGGAGTTCGCCCAGATCGTCACCGCCCTGCGCGGCGACGCGCCCGCCGGCGAGCCGGACGGCGGCGACCCGGACGGCGATCAGGGCGGCGAGCCGGGCGAGCCCGGGAGCGCCGGGCACGTCGCGCCGGACGCGTCCACCGGAAACGCTGCGCCGGGCGCCCGCCCGGACGAGGAGTGAGTGATGCCCGCCGAGGTCAACGAGAGTCTCGCCACGCTGAGCGACCAGCTCATCCTGGTCACCGTCCTGCTGTATCTCGCCGCGATGATCTGCTACGCGCTGGATCTCGCCTTCGGCCGGGCCCGCACGGTCGTGGCCGTACGCCGGCGGGAGCTGGTCGGCGCGGGCGGTCCCGCGCCGCTCGATGACACGACCGGGGGCACGGCGGAGGATTCAGGCCCGCAGCCGGCCGCGTGGGCGGTCCGGGCGGGAACCGTCGGCGTGGTCCTCACCTGGATCGCGTGGGCCGGCAACCTCGCCGGCATCCTCACCCGCGGCATCGCCGTCGACCGGTGGCCGTGGGCCAACATGTACGAGTTCGTGGTGGCCATCTGCTTCGCCGCCGTCACCGCGTTCCTCGCGCTGCTGATCCGCCAGCCGATCCGCTATCTCGGTGCGTTCGTCACCGTGACCGCGGCGCTCGGCCTGGGCTTCGCCGTGCTGTTCCTGCACGTCCAGGCGGGCCCGGTCATGCCCGCGCTGCACTCCTACTGGATCGCGATCCACGTCACGGCGGCGATCGTGGCCAGCGGGCTGTTCATCGTGGCGGGCGTCTGCGCGATCCTCTACCTGATCCGCAAGGACGGGCGGCCGTCGGTGCTGCCGAGCAGGGAGGGCCTGGAGCGCGTCGCGCACCGCGCGATCGTCATCTCCTTCCCGATCTGGACCTTCGCCGTCATCGCCGGCGCTCTGTGGGCCGACCGGGCGTGGGGCCGCTACTGGGGCTGGGACCCCAAGGAGGTGTGGGCGTTCGTCACGTGGGTGGTCTACGCCGCCTATCTCCACGCCCGGGCGACGGCCGGGTGGCGCGGCAAGGCCGCGATGATCATTTCGCTGGTCGCCTTCGGCTGCCTGCTGTTCAACCTCATCGGCGTCAACATCTTCTTCTCGGGGCTGCACTCCTACGCCGACGTGCCGAAGTGACGGGCGGCGCCCGGGGGAGGGCGGCGCCTGGGGATCGTCGCGACGCCGATGGGCGGCGTCCGGGGATGGGGCGTCTGGGGATGGGCGGCGTCTGAGGGCGGGAATCAGTCCTCGTCGCGCAGGCGCCGCTCCAGGCTGCGCAGGAACTCGGGGTCGTCGTCGGGGCCGCGGGGCGCGTCGCCGCTCTGGACCCACCGGTCGCCGCCCGCCGCGTACATGGCGTGCCGGGCGCGGGGGCGACCCACGAGGAGCCAGGTCAGTGCGCCCACGTCCGCCAGGAAGATCACGATGAGGACCCACATGAACTTGGGGAGGTTGCGCACGTCCTCCTCGGGGGTGGTGATCACGTCGAACAGGCAGTAAAGCCAGAGGGCAAGCAGCGCCAGGCCGATAATCACGCTAGGCATGCCCACACGGTAAGCCATGCCGGCGACTGATCGTGTCGGCCTTCGGGGTGACGGGGACAGCCGGGCATCGTACGGTGGACCGGTACACGGCATGCCGGGAACGCGGAGCCTGACAGAGGGGTGCGATGGCGGAGCCGGGCGACAGGGGCCGCCACCGGCGGGGGTCGCGGTGGTGGCAGCGAGGGCCCTACTGGTCCTCCCACCGCCGTACGGACCTCCCCGAACGCCCTCCCGATCGTGCCACCGGCCGTGTCTCCGACCGGGCCGCCGCCGACCGTACGGCGGAGCGCACCCAGGACCGGCCCGCGGAACGGCCGCAGAGCCGCAGGGCTCAGTGGGACGCCCAGAGGGATGCGCAGTGGGATGCGCAGTGGGATGCGCCGTGGGGGTCCGACTGGCCGGGTTGGCCGCCGGAGCAGCCGGAGCAGCCGGTGGACCGGGTCCACACCGTGACCGCGCCCGTGGTGGACGACCGGCCGCAGTACACCTGGCAGGACTTCGAGCTCGACGACCTGCCGACGCGGGCCGCGCCCCACCCTCCCGACGCGCCCGACCTGCGGGACGGCAGGCGGCACTGCGGGCCGCTGGAGAGCATCCTGTACCGCGAGTGGGACGCCGCGGAAGGGCCTCCCTCCGCCGACGCCGTACGGGCCGTGGACAGCCTGGCGCGTCTGCCCGAGCAGCTCAAGACCAAGCTCGCCATCGGGCTCGAGGGCATCTACGTCGGGCGCGGCGGGGTGCCCGACCTGGACGACATGGGCTACCTGCGCGGCGCGCCGCTGCCGTCGGGACGGGCCACCTGGGACATCTGCGCCGGCGCGTACGGCGACCGCAAGATCGTGGTGGGGGACCGGCCGTCGCCCACGCCCGACGTGATGATGCACGAAGTCGGGCATGCGCTGGACGACGTGGACGCCGGTCCGGGAGAGTGGGTGTCGGACTCCCCGGAGTTCGCGGCGCTCTACGAGGAGTGCCTGCCGCTGTTCGCGTCGTCGTTCCACCGGCAGTCCGGCGGCCTGGGGCGCAAGGAGTTCTTCGCCGACGCGTTCGCGGCGATCGCGTCCCGGCAGCGTCCGGCCCTGGTCGACATGCTGGGCGGGGACACGCGGGCCGCCCTCAACGTCATGCTCTTCTTCAACAGGCGTTACGGAATCTAGGTGATTCGGATGTACGTGATCCGGCTCGGCGACGGGACGCTGCGCGTGCCCAGGTCACTCACCACCGATGACGGGCGCCTCATCGGCAACGCTTACGTCGAGGTCGCGCCGGGAGAGCCGGACTACGAACGCTGGCTGGCCGAGTCGATCACCGAGGAGGAGGACGCCGAACGGCGGCGCCGCTGGCGCGAGGGCGACGACGCGCTCGAGCAGGCGTTCCTGGCCTTCAAGGCGGAGCAGGACTGACGTTCCCGGCAAGGGAGCAGGACAGGCCGGGGACGCAGATTCGACGTGAGGCTGACTCCGGTGACCCTGCGGCGTCCGGGTAGCGCGCAGGATCACCCGGTGCTGGTACTGCGTCAGACTCGCGGGGAGTCGCCGTTCGGCCGTTCGGCCGTGAGGACGTCCTCACCGCGAAGGAGGGCGTGCACTTCCGATTCACGGAACCGCCTGTGCCCCCCGGGGGTACGGATGCTGCTGATGCGCCCGGCCGCGGCCCAACGGGTCACGGTCTTCGGGTCGACCCTGAAGAGAGCGGCAACCTCTCCAGGAGTCAGCAGTCGCTCGCTGCTACTCTCCACAATCTCTCCCCCTCGCGTCCCGCGTCCTGCAGCGGGCGGACAGGTAACCAGTGTGCCGAGCGAAGCCTGATTTATCCGTGGTTTTCGCAGAAGATCACGGGTTGTTACCGGCTCAGTGCCCGATTGTTATATGATAGAGCCTCTTTGGGGCGCTCATGGGTGTTTCTTTACAAAAGCGCCTTGTTGTGAACACTAGCAGTGCCCGCAGCAGATGCGAAGAGAGACCGGCGCGTCGGGAGAGTGACGTAACCTCGACGCTGTGCATCCGGTTGTCGTTTACACCCTTTCGCGCCTCGGCCTGTTCGCCGTGGCCCTCGGCGTCCTGTATCTCGTCGGCCTGCGGTCGTTCCCGTTGCTCCTGCTCGCGGTCCTGGTCAGCGGCCTGGCCAGCTACGTACTGCTGACCAAACAGCGCGACGCGGTGAGCGAGCGCATCGCCGGGAAACGGCGGGAGGCGGGGAAGAACTAGGTCGTCGGGAACATGCCGACGCGGGCATGGTACTCATGCCCGAGCTCCGTCGTGTCGCTTCCCACCAAAAGACCTGTCTTTACGGTCAGGAAGGCCTTTACCCCGATTCCCCTTTCCCGCGTGGGGTTCCAGCGCAGCGCCCTGCCCGTGACCGGGTCGATCGCCCCGATCCCAGGCCGGCGGACCGCTCCGGGACCGGCCGTGTCGGCGCCCCTCGGGTTGTCCAGCCAGCGCTGGTGTCCGCCCACGTAGACGGCGGACCCCGTGACCGCGACCGCGTACAGGGAGTCCCCTCCGGTCAGGTTCACCCAGGTCGGACGGACCGCCTCGCCCTTCGCGTACGTCTCGAACCTGGCGGCCGAGTCGCACAGCTTGGACGTGCGCGGCGCCGGCCCGCCCGTCGTGACGACCACGAAATAACGCCCGTCGGGGGACAGATCGAGCCCCCGCACGTACGACGGGAAGTCCGGCTTGCACGCCGGGGCGTACGCCTCGGTGCCCCACTCGGCCACCCGCCCGGTCGTCAGGTCGATCACGCCGAGCTGCGGACGGCGCAGGCCGTCGAGCGTGGTGAACGAGCCGTCCACGACTAAGCGGTCGCGGACGGCCGCCATCGCGTAGATCCGCGGATCGCCGCGGCGCCCGTCGCCGGGGGTGACGGTGAACCGGGGGTCCACCGCGCCGGTCTCGGCGTCCACCCGGGCCAGCGCGGTGCGCGGGCTGCGGCCGATCCTGCTGAAGTCGCCGCCGACGTAGAGCGCGCCGCCCAGCCGTACGAGGCTGGTGACCTCCCCGCCGTAGACGGGGGCGGAGAAACCGTCGACGGGAGCGCCGTCGGACACGCGGAGGCGGACCAGGCCCCGGGAGGGGGCACCGAACGCGCCGCCCACGAAGACCGTGCCGCCGGGACCGGCGGCCAGCGCGGCCACCGGCCCGTCGAGGTCCGGCGCGAAGTCGGGCAGGACCCGCCCGGTGTAGAGGTCGAACGCGAAGACGTTCGCCCGCGGCAGGTCCTCCCCGCCCCGGGCCTCGCGGACCGCGCTGAACTCGCCGCCCACGACGACGGTGCGGCCGACCAGCGCGAACGCGGTGACGATGCCGTCCAGCACGTGCGGAGTGGTGTTCACCGGGTTCTCCGAGACCACGCGGGGCTGCGGCACCCCGGCGGACGCCGGGACGGCGGGGAGGACGGCGGCGCATGTGACGAGCGATGCGACTGGGAGCAGTGCGGTGGTGACGCGCATTCCCCAATTTCTAGCAGACGCAGCGTAATCGATGAACTACGTTCCGCTCATCCGGTGGCGGTGGTGAGGGGGCACGCCCGTCGCCGCCTAGGCTTGCGTGCATGACGCGCGCATCGCTGGACAAGCAGCCGCACGAGGTCGCCGCGATGTTCGATCGCACGGCCCGGCGCTACGACCTGGTCAACGACGTCCTCTCGCTCGGCCAGGACCGCCTGTGGCGGAAGGCCACCGCGGCGGCGATCGACGCCGGGCCCGGCGAGCTGGTCCTCGACCTCGCCGCGGGCACCGGCACCTCGACCGACGCGTTCACCGCGCTCGGGGCGCGGGCGATCGCGTGCGACTTCTCGCTCGGCATGCTCCGCACGGGCGTCGAGCGGCGCGGCGGCTCCGGCCTGTACGGCGGGGGCGTGCGCGGGGTGACGTTCGTCGCGGGCGACGCGCTGCGCCTGCCGTTCCGCGATGGGACGTTCGACGCGGTGACGATCTCCTTCGGCCTGCGCAACGTGGCCGACACCGTGCAGGCGCTGGGCGAGATGCTGCGGGTGACCCGACCGGGCGGGAGGCTGGTGATCTGCGAGTTCTCCCGGCCGACGCCCAAGTCGTTCGACCTCGTCTACTCGCAGTACCTGATGAAGCTGCTGCCGCCGGTGGCCCGGATGGTCAGCTCGAATCCCGACTCCTACGAGTACCTCGCCGAGTCGATCCGGGCCTGGCCCGACCAGGAGGCGCTGGCGGGAATCATTCAAGAGGCCGGCTGGCGGAAGGTGGCCTGGCGCAACCTCACGCTCGGCATCGTGGCCCTGCATCGGGCGGTCAAAGCGTGATGAGGCGTGCTTGGCCATACCCCTCTGACACTGTGCGCCGGATAGGGGTTAGACTGCGGCGCGACAGTTTGTGAAGTTGTTCACAAAGGCACGAAGGTCTAAACCAATTCGAGGCCTTCCTTCCCTGGAACGGATAGGTCCCCCGTGAGCGAGCAAGCCCGCGTGACGCGGAGAGATGTCGACGCCGACGTCATCGTCGTCGGTGCGGGTCCCGCGGGTGCGACGACGGCCTTTCATCTCGCCCGCGCCGGTCTCGACGTGCTGCTGCTGGAGAAGACGCGCTTCCCGCGTGAGAAGGTCTGCGGTGACGGGCTGACCCCGCGGGCGGTGAAGGAACTCGTCGCCATGGGCGTCGACATCGACGCGCCCGGCTGGATCAGGAACAAGGGGCTGCGCGTCTACGGCGGCGGCGTGCGGCTCGAACTCGACTGGCCCGAGCTGTCGAGCTACCCCGACTTCGGCCTCGTGCGCACCCGCGCCGACTTCGACCAGATCCTCGCCAGGCACGCCGAGCGCGCGGGCGTGCGGTTGCGCGAGGGCGTGAACGTTACAGGCCCGGTGCTCGACGAGCGTAGCGGCCACGTCGTGGGCGTGACGGCCAAGGCGGACGGCGAGGAGGTGTCCTACCGCTCGCGGCTCGTGGTGGCGGCCGACGGCAACTCGACCCGGCTGTCGATCGCGATGGGCCTGCACAAGCGCGAGGACCGCCCGATGGGCGTGGCGGTGCGCACCTACTACAAGAGCCCCCGTCATGACGACGACTACCTGGAGACGTGGCTCGAACTGTGGGACGGCGACCGGCTGCTCCCCGGATACGGCTGGATCTTCCCCGTCGGCGACGGCACCTCCAACGTCGGCCTCGGCCTGCTGAACACCAGCGAGGCGTTCAAGAACATCGACTACCGCGACCTGCTGCGGCGCTGGATGAAGAACACGCCGGCGGAGTGGGGCTTCACCGACGAGAACATGACGGGCCCGATCAGGGGCGCCGCGCTGCCGATGGGCTTCAACCGGCAGCCGCACTACACCCGCGGGCTGGTTGTCGTGGGCGACGCGGGCGGGTCGATCAACCCGTTCAACGGCGAGGGCATCGCGTACGCCATGGAGACCGGCCGGACCGCGGCCGAGGTGGTCGTCCAGGCGCTGTCCCGGCCGACGCCCGCCCAGCGTGAGCGCGTGTTACTCGCCTACCCGCGTATCCTCAAAGACGCCCATGGGGGATACTTCACCCTCGGCCGCCTGTTCGTCGAGGCGATCGGGAGGCCGGGAGTGATGAGCTTCGCCACCCGGCACGGGATGCCCCATCCCACCCTGATGAGATTCGCCTTCAAGCTGCTCGCTAATCTCACAGACCGGCGGGGCGACGCCTCCGACCGCATAATCAACGCCCTGTCCAAGGTGGCTCCGCCATCATGACCGAAGCCAGCATGACTGAAGCCCGCATGACCGAGACGACGCGCACATCGCCGCCGGCCCCGCAGGTGGCCGCCCGGCCGGCCGCGCTCTCCGGCATTCTCGTGATCGCCCAAATTCACCGAGTAAGCGAGGACATGTAGCCATGGAGCTGTATGTGCCGATCGTGGTGCTCGCGGTCCTCGCGGCGGGATTCGCCGTGTTCTCCGTGAGCATCGCGCCCTTCACCGGGCCGAAGCGCTGGAACCGCGCGAAACTGGACGCCTACGAGTGCGGCATCGAGCCCACTCCGCAGCCGGTCGGCGGCGGCCGCTTCCCGCTGAAGTACATGATCACCGCGATGCTGTTCATCGTGTTCGACATCGAGATCATCTTCCTCTATCCGTGGGCGGTGGCCTTCGACAAACTCGGCGTGTTCGGGCTCGTCGAGATGGTGCTGTTCATCGTCACCGTTCTCGTGGCGTACGCCTATGTGTGGCGGCGTCGCGGCCTCGATTGGGATTAGCCATGGGTCTTGAAGAGAAACTCCCGAGCGGGTTCGTCCTCACCACCGTCGAGCAGGTGGCCGGCTGGGCCCGGAAGAACTCCGTCTGGCCTGCGACCTTCGGTCTCGCGTGCTGCGCCATCGAACTGATGGCCACCGGCGGCCCGAAGCACGACCTGGCCCGCTTCGGCATGGAGCGCGCCTCCGCGTCCCCGCGCCAGGCCGACCTGATGATCGTGGCCGGTCGCCTGTCGCAGAAGATGGCGCCCGTCCTCCGCCAGATCTACGACCAGATGGCCGAGCCCAAGTGGGTCATCGCGATGGGCGTGTGCGCGTCCAGCGGCGGCATGTTCAACAACTACGCCATCGTGCAGGGCGTGGACCACGTGGTGCCGGTCGACATCTACCTGCCCGGCTGCCCGCCGCGCCCGGAGATGCTGATCGACGCCATCGTGAAGCTGCACGACAAGATTCAGAACATGAAGTTCGGCGCGCACCGCGAGAAGCAGATCGAGGAGCTGGAGCTCCAGGCGCTGCGTACGCTGCCGCTGATCGACCAGGGGGCCGGGAAGTGACCACCGAGAACCTGCCCGGGCTGCCCGAGGAGCCCGTCGCCCGCAAGGGCATGTTCGGCGTCAAGGACAGCGGCGACACCTCCGGCTACAACCGCCTGGTCGTCCGCCGCCCGCCGAAGCTGTCCAGTAGCCGGCCGTACGGGTCGTACTTCGACGAGGTGGCCGACGCGCTGGAGCCGGCGTTCGCCGACGCGATCGAGCGCGTGGTCGTCGACCGCGGCGAGATCACCTTCCACGTGCGGCGCGAACGGCTGCCCGAGGTGATGCAGCACCTGCGCGACGACGCCGCGCTGCGGTTCGAGCTGTCGCTCGGCGTCTCGGGCGTCCACTACCCCGAGGAGACCGGCGCGGAGCTGCACGCCGTCTACCACCTGTGCTCCATCACGCACAACCGGCGCATCCGGGTGGAGGTCTCCTGCCCCGACGCCGACCCGCACATCCCCTCCACGGTTCAGGTCTACCCCACGCACGACTGGCATGAGCGCGAGACGTACGACTTCTTCGGGATCGTCTTCGACGGCCACCCGGCGCTGACCCGGATCGAGATGCCGGACGACTGGGAGGGGCACCCGCAGCGCAAGGACTATCCGCTCGGCGGAATCCCGGTCGAGTACCGCGGTGCCGAGGTCCCCGCGCCGGACCGGAGGAGGTCGTACTCGTGAGCATCCGCGGCGACCTGCACGAGTGGACGAGGGCAGCGAGGAGAGCGTCGTGAGCACCACCGAGACCGAGGGCCGGATCTACGACGTCGCCGGTCAGGACTGGGACGAGCTGGTCAAGACCGTCAGCGAGTCGGCCGACGAGCGCCTGGTCATCAACATGGGGCCGCAGCACCCGTCGACCCACGGCGTGCTCCGGCTCGTGCTGACCCTCGACGGCGAGACCGTGACCGAGGCCCGCACGGTGATCGGCTACCTGCACACCGGCATCGAGAAGAACATGGAGTTTCGGACGTGGACCCAGGGGGTCACGTTCGTCACCCGCATGGACTATCTCGCGCCGATCTTCAACGAGACCGCCTACTGCATGGGCGTCGAGAAGCTCCTCGGGATCACCGACAGGATCCCGGACCGGGCGCAGGCCATCCGGGTCCTGACGATGGAGCTCACCCGGATCTCCTCGCACCTGGTCGCGATCGCGACGTTCGGCTTGGAGCTGGGCGCGACGACGCCGATGCTGTTCGGCTTCCGCGAGCGCGAGATGGTGCTCGACCTGATGGAGTACATCACCGGCCTGCGGATGAACATGGCGTACGTCCGGCCGGGCGGCGTCAGCGTCGACCTGCCGGCCGGCGCGGTCGACAAGATCGGTGAGTTCCTCAAGATCATGCCGGGGCGGATCAAGGAGATGCGCAAGCTCCTCGACGCGAACCCGGTCTACACCCGGCGCACCAAGGACGTGGCCTACCTCGACCTGACCGGCTGTATGGCGCTGGGCGTCACCGGGCCCATGCTGCGCGCCGCCGGCCTGCCGTGGGACCTGCGCAAGTCGCAGCCCTACTGCGGCTACGAGACGTACGAGTTCGAGGTGCCGACGCAGAACACCTGCGACGTGTACGGCCGCTACCTCGTCCGTATGGCCGAGATGGAGGAGTCCCTCAAGATCATCGAGCAGGCGCTCGACCGGCTGTCCGGCCCGCTCAAGGGCGGCCCGGTGATGATCGAGGACAAGAAGATCGGCTGGCCGTCGCAGCTCGCGCTCGGTCCCGACGGCCTCGGCAACTCGCCCGACCACATCGCCCACATCATGGGCAGCTCCATGGAGGCCCTGATCCACCACTTCAAGCTGGTGACCGAGGGCTTCCGGGTGCCGGCCGGCCAGGCGTACGCCTCGGTCGAGTCGCCCCGCGGCGAGCTCGGCGCGCACGTGGTCAGCGACGGCGGCACCCGGCCCTACCGGGTCCACTTCCGTGACCCGTCGTTCACGAACCTGCAGGCGGTGCCCGCGACGTGCGAGGGCGGCATGGTCGCCGACGTCATCTCCGCGGTCGCCTCGATCGACCCGGTCATGGGAGGTGTGGACCGATGAGCTACGCGCCCGAGGTCCGCGAGCGTCTGGAGACGGACGCCAAGGAGATCATCGGCCGTTACCCCCGGCCGCGTTCGGCGCTGCTGCCGCTGCTGCACCTGGTGCAGTCGGAGGACGGCTACGTCTCCGACGACGGGCAGGAGTTCTGCGCCGAGATGCTGGGCCTGTCCAAGGCCGAGGTCGTGGGCGTCGCGACCTTCTACACCATGTACAAGCGCAAGCCGGCCGGCGAGTACAACGTCGGCGTCTGCATCAACACGCTGTGCGCGGTCATGGGCGGCGACGAGATCTGGGAAGAGCTCAGCGAGCACGTGGGCGTCGGCCACGACGAGACCACGGCGGACGGCAAGATCACGCTGGAGCGGCTGGAGTGCAACGCCGCCTGCGACTTCGCGCCGGTCATGATGGTCAACTGGGAGTTCTTCGACAACCAGACGCCGGAGTCGGCCAAGCAGCTCGTCGACGACCTGCGTGCGGGCAAGGAGGTCGCGCCCACGCGCGGCCCGAGCCGGCTGTGCACGTTCAAGGAGGCGTCCCGGGTCCTCGCCGGGCTGCCCGACGGCCAGGCCGGTGACGGCCCGTCGGCCGCAGGCCCGTCGCTGGAGGGCCTGAAGGTCGCCAAGGCCAACGGCTGGGAGGCCCCCAAGGCCGAGGGGAGCGCGGAATGACCACGCGGAGCGAACCCGACGCAGTGAGCGGAGCGGTCCGCGAGGTACGAGCGGCCCGCGTAGCGAACGAGGAGCGGTGAGCGACCAATGACAACGCTGACGCCTGTTCTCACCAGGAACTGGGACCGGGCCGACTCGTTCACCCTCGACGGGTACGGCGAGTACGCGGCCGCGAAGAAGGCCCTGGGCATGGAGCCCGACGCCGTCATCCAGGCGGTGAAGGACTCCGGACTGCGCGGCCGTGGCGGCGCGGGCTTCCCGACCGGCATGAAGTGGGGCTTCATCCCGCAGGGCGACGGCAAGGCCCACTACCTCGTGGTCAACGCCGACGAGTCGGAGCCGGGGACCTGCAAGGACATCCCGCTCATGATGGCCAACCCGCACGCGCTGGTCGAGGGCGTGATCATCGCGTCCTACGCCATCCGGGCCAACCACGCCTTCATCTACATCCGCGGCGAGGTGCTCCACGTCATCCGCCGGGTGCAGGCCGCGGTCCGCGAGGCGTACGAGAAGGGCTACCTCGGGACGGACATCTTCGGGTCGGGCTACGACCTCGAACTCGTCGTGCACAGCGGCGCCGGGGCGTACATCTGCGGCGAGGAGACCGCGCTGCTCGACTCGCTCGAGGGCTACCGCGGCCAGCCCCGGCTCAAGCCGCCGTTCCCGGCGGTCGCCGGCCTGTACGCGTGCCCGACCGTGATCAACAACGTCGAGTCGATCGCGAGCGTGCCGAGCATCGTGGCCAACGGCGCCGACTGGTTCGCCGGGATGGGCACCGAGAAGTCCAAGGGCTTCGGCATCTTCTCCCTGTCGGGCCACGTGACCCGGCCGGGCCAGTACGAGGCCCCCCTGGGCATCACGCTGCGCGAACTGCTCGACATGGCGGGCGGTATCCGCGAGGGCCACGAGCTGAAGTTCTGGACGCCGGGGGGCTCCTCGACGCCGATCTTCACGGCCGAGCACCTCGACGTGCCGCTCGACTTCGAGTCGGTCGGGGCCAAGGGCTCGATGCTGGGCACCCGCGCCCTGCAGATCTTCGACGAGACGACCTGCGTGGTCCGGGCCGTCCTGCGCTGGACGGAGTTCTACGCGCACGAGTCCTGCGGCAAGTGCACCCCGTGCCGCGAGGGCACCTACTGGCTCAAGCAGGTGCTCAAGCGGCTGGAGAAGGGCCAGGGCTCCGAGGAGGACCTGGCCACGATCACCGACATCGCCGACAACATCCTCGGCCGCTCGTTCTGCGCCCTCGGTGACGGTGCCACGAGCCCGATCCACTCGTCGGTGAAGCAGTTCCGCGACGAATACCTCAAGCACTTCGAGATCGGCGGCTGCCCGTTCGATCCCGCCGCTTCCACGGTGTGGGGGTCCAAGTGACAGTTCAGACGACGCAGCCGGAGCAGCCGGTCGTGGACATGGTCACCCTGACCATAGACGGCTTCCAGATCAGCGTCCCGAAGGGCACGCTGATCATCCGGGCCGCGGAGCTGCTGGGGATCCAGATCCCCCGGTTCTGCGACCACCCGCTGCTCTCGCCGGCGGCCAACTGCCGCCAGTGCCTGGTCGACATCCCCGACGCGGGCAACGGCCGCGGCTTCCCCAAGCCGCAGCCGTCCTGCGCGATCGAGGTCGCCGAGGGCATGGTGGTCAAGACGCAGCTCACCTCGCCGGTGGCCGAGAAGGCCCAGCGCGGCGTGATGGAGATGCTGCTGCTCAACCACCCGCTCGACTGCCCGGTCTGCGACAAGGGCGGCGAGTGCCCCCTGCAGAACCAGGCCATGTCGAACGGCCAGGGCGAGAGCCGGTTCGTCGAGCAGAAGCGGACGTTCGAGAAGCCCGTCCCGCTGTCGAGCGAGGTGCTGCTCGACCGCGAGCGCTGCATCCAGTGCGCGCGCTGCATCCGGTTCTCCGAGCAGATCGCCGGTGACCCGCTCATCGACTTCTTCGAGCGCGGGGCCAAGGAGCAGGTGGGCGTCGCCGACGGCGAGCCGTTCCAGTCCTACTTCTCGGGCAACACCATCCAGATCTGCCCGGTGGGCGCGCTGACCGGGGCGGCCTACCGGTTCCGCTCCCGCCCGTTCGACCTGGTCTCCACGCCGAGCGCGTGCGAGCACTGCGCGTCGGGCTGCTCGCTGCGCACCGACCACCGCCGCGGCAAGGTCACCCGCCGCCTGGCCGGGGACGACCCGCAGGTCAACGAGGAGTGGAACTGCGACAAGGGCCGCTGGGCCTTCACCTACGCCACCCAGCCCGACCGCCTGCGGTCGCCGCTGGTGCGTGACGAGAGCGGCAAGCTCGTCCCGACCTCCTGGCCGGACGCGCTGGCCGTCGCCGCCGAGGGCCTGCTGCGGGCCCGCGGCAAGGCCGGCGTGCTGGTCGGCGGGCGGCTCACGGTCGAGGACGCCTACGCGTACAGCAAGTTCGCCAGGATCGCCCTCGGCACCAACGACATCGACTTCCGGGCCCGCCCGCACTCGGAGGAGGAGACGCGCTTCCTCGTCCACGCCGTGGCCGGCAAGGGCATCGAGGTCTCCTACGCCGACCTGGAGACGGCCCCGGCCGTGCTCCTGGTCGGGTTCGAGCCCGAGGAGGAGTCGCCGATCGTCTTCCTGCGCCTGCGCAAGGCGGCGCGCAAGCGGGGCCTGAAGGTCTACTCGCTCGCGCCGTTCGCCACGCCGGGCCTGGCCAAGATGAAGGGCACGCTGATCCGCACGCTGCCCGGCGCCGAGGCCGAGGCGCTCGGCGACCTCGTCACCGGTGACGTGCTGCCCGCGGGTGCGATCATCCTCGCCGGCGAGCGGCTCGCCACCGCCCCCGGCGCCCTGTCCGCGCTCGTACGGCTCACGCAGGCCACCGGCGCCCGGCTCGCCTGGGTGCCGCGCCGGGCCGGCGAGCGCGGCGCGCTGGAGGCGGGCGCCCTGCCGGGCCTGCTGCCGATCGGCCGCCCGGCCGCCGACGAGACCGCCCGCGCGGAGGTCGCCCGGGTGTGGGGCGTCGCCTCGCTGCCCGAGGCGCCCGGCCGCGACACGGCCGGCATCATCGAGGCCGCGCTGAACGACGAGGTAGACGCGCTGGTCGTGGCGGGTGTGGACCCCTACGACCTGCCCGACCCGGCCAGGGCCCTGGCGGCGCTGGAGAACACGCCGTTCATCGTCAGCCTGGAGATCCGCGCCAGCGCCGTCACCGACCGGGCCGACGTGGTCCTGCCGGTCGCCGCGGTGGCCGAGAAGTCCGGCACGTTCGTCGACTGGGAGGGCAGGGGCCGCTCGTTCGGCGTGGCGACGGCCGTCCCCGGCCTGATGAGCGACCTGCGCGCCATCGCCTCGATCGCCGACCAGATGGACGTCCACCTCGGCCTGCCCGACCCCGCCGCCGCCCGGCGCGAGATGGCCGCGCTCGGCGCCTGGAAGGGCACCCGCCCGGCCGCGCCCGCGGTCACCGGTCGCCCGGTCGGGGAGCCGCAGGCGGGCGAGGCCGTGCTGGCGACCTGGCACCTGCTCCTCGACGACGGCCGGATGCAGGACGGCGAGCCCTACCTGGCGGGGACCGCCCGCACGGTGGCGGCGCTGCTGTCGGAGGCGACGGCCGCCGAGATCGGCGCGGTCGACGGCGGCAAGATCACCATCGGTGACGACGTGGTCGTGCCGGTGCGCGTCGCGGACCTGCCCGACCGTGTCGTGTGGGTGCCGTCCAACTCCGCCGGCCTGTCGGTCACGCGCGACCTGCGCGCGGTCGCCGGAGACGTCGTAAAGATCGGGAGCGTCTCGTGAACAACCCCGGACCCACGCTGAGCGACTTCGGCCACGATCCCCTGTGGATCAGCATCATCAAGGCCGTCGCGATCTTCGTGTTCCTGATGCTGGGCGTGCTGTTCGGCGTATGGACCGAGCGCAAGCTCATCTCGCGCATGCAGCACCGCTACGGCCCCAACCGCGCAGGTAAGTTCGGCCTGCTGCAGTCGGTGGCCGACGGCCTGAAGATGGGCCTGAAGGAAGACATCATGCCACGCACCGTGGACAAGGTGATCTACTTCCTGGCTCCGGTCATCATCGCCGTCCCGGCCTTCCTGGCCTTCTCCGTCGTGCCGTTCGGGCCGATGGTGTGGATGTTCGGCCACAAGACGCCGCTGCAGCTCACCGACCTGCCGGTCGCGGTCCTGCTGGTCCTGGCCACCGCCTCGATCGGCGTCTACGGCGTCGTGCTCGCCGGGTGGGGCTCGCGCTCGCCGTACGCGATCCTCGGCGGCCTACGCTCCAGCGCCCAGGTCGTGTCGTACGAGATCGCGATGGGCCTGTCGTTCGTCGCGGTGTTCCTCCAGGCGGGCACGCTGTCCACCTCGGAGATCGTGGCGAAGCAGGCGAGCGGCGGCACCTGGGACATCGGCGGGCTGTCCATCCCGACGCCGTCCTGGTACGTGGTCTCGCTGCTGCCGTCCTTCCTGATCTACGCGATCACGATGCTGGGCGAGACCAACCGCGTGCCCTTCGACCTCCCCGAGGGCGAGGGCGAGCTGGTCGGCGGCTTCCACACTGAGTACTCCTCCTCGCTGAAGTTCGCGATGTTCATGCTCGCCGAATACGTGAACGTCTTCACGGTCTCGGCGATGGCGATCACGCTGTTCTTCGGCGGCTGGCGGGCCCCGTGGCCGATCTCCCTGTGGGACGGCGCGAACTCCGGCTGGTGGCCCATGCTGTGGTTCTTCCTCAAGCTGGTCATCGCGTTCGGCTTCTTCGTCTGGGTCCGCGCCTCGCTGCCGCGTGTCCGGTACGACCAGCTGATGGCCTTCGGGTGGAAGGTGCTGATCCCGCTCAACCTGGGCTGGATCCTGCTGGCCGCCACGTTCAAGGCGCTGCGCCTGCCCGACGCCGACCGGGCGATCATCCTGACCATCGGCGCGGTCGTCATCATCGGCGCCTTCGCGATCTGGCTGCGGTTCGACACGGTCAACCAGCGCCGCAGGGAGGCCAAGGCGGCCGCGATCGAGGAGGAGTTCGAGCAGCTGAGCGAGGAGCCGACCGCGGGCGGGTTCCCGGTGCCGCCGCTCGACGCCCCGCACTACCACGGAGTCGTGCCCGCCGCGCGCCTCAATTCCGACGCCGCCAAGGAGGTGACCAGTGGGAGCAACTGATTGGCTGAACCCGATCAAGGGATTCGGCGTCACCTTCCACCACATGTTCAAAAAGCCGGTGACCGTCAACTATCCCGAGGAGAAGCGGCCCACCGCGCCGCGCTTCCACGGACGGCACCAGCTGAACCGGTGGCCCGACGGCCTGGAGAAGTGCGTCGGCTGCGAGCTGTGCGCCTGGGCCTGTCCGGCCGACGCCATCTACGTCGAGGGCGGCGACAACACCGACGAGGAGCGTTTCTCGCCGGGTGAGCGGTACGGCCGCGTTTACCAGATCAACTACCTGCGCTGCATCCTCTGCGGGCTCTGCATCGAGGCGTGCCCCACCCGGGCGCTCACGATGACCAACGAGTACGAGCTCGCCGACTCCAGCCGCGAGTCGTTGATCTACACCAAGGAGATGCTCCTCGCGCCGCTCGGACCGGGCATGGAGCAGCCGCCCCACCCGATGCGCCTCGGCGAGACCGAAGAGGACTACTACCGGTTGGGTCGAAGCAATGGGTGAGTCCATCACGTTCTGGGTGCTCGCGGTCGTCTCGGTGATCGCCGCGCTCGGACTCGTCTTCAGCCGCAGGGCCGTCTACTCGGCCCTCATGCTCGGCGTCGTCATGCTCTCGCTGGCGGTGCTGTACGCGGTCCAGGACGCTCCGTTCCTGGCGGCGGTGCAGATCATCGTCTACACCGGCGCGGTCATGATGCTGTTCCTGTTCGTGCTCATGCTCGTGGGCGTGGACTCGTCCGACTCCCTCGTGGAGACGATCAGGGGCCAGCGGTTCTGGGCCATCGTGGGCGGGCTCGGCTTCGCCGTCCTGCTCGCCGCCGGAATCGGCAACGCGGTCGTCGGCTCGGCCAAGGGCCTGGCCGCGGCGACGCAGGCGGGCAACGTGCCCTCCCTGGCCGAGCTGATCTTCACGCGCCATGTGTTCGCCTTCGAGGTCACCTCGGCGCTGCTGATCACCGCCGCGCTCGGCGCGATGGTGCTCGCGCACCGGGAGCGCACCGAGGCCAAGCCGACGCAGAAGGACCTGTCCCGGCAGCGCTTCGTCGCCTTCGGCAAGACGGGCAAGAACCCGGCGCCGCTGCCCGGCCCCGGCACCTACGCCCGGCACAACGCCATCGACATGCCGGCGCTGCTGCCCGACGGGTCGGTCTCGCCGCTGTCGGTCAACCGGTACATCGCCCGGTACGAGGAGTCCCAGGGCATCCTGCCCCCGGAGGTCGCCCGCGTGCTGGAGCAGGAGGAGGCCGCGCAGCGCGCGAACGGGCACAGCACGCCCACCGTGGCCGAGGAGGTCAGGGACGGCGGCCCCGACACCGAGCCCATGGATGAAGAGGGTGTCGTGGCCGGCCGGGTCGTCCGCCCGCGCGGTGAGTCCCTGAGCGAGGAGGACGGCAAGTGACCACGCACTACCTGGTGCTCTCCGCGCTGCTGTTCGCCATCGGCGGCGTCGGCGTGCTCGTACGGCGCAACGCCATTGTCGTGTTCATGTGCGTCGAGCTCATGCTCAACGCCTGCAACCTGGCGTTCGTCACCTTCGCCCGGCAGAACGGCAACCTCGACGGCCAGCTCATCGCGTTCTTCGTGATGATCGTGGCCGCCGCCGAGGTGGTCATCGGCCTGGCCATCATCGTGACGATCTTCCGAACCCGCAGGTCCGCGTCGGTCGACGACGTCAGCCTGCTGAAGTACTAAGAGGTGGCCGTGGAACCCGCTGAGATCATCCAGCACTCCGGCGGAGCGATCGGAGCAGCCTGGCTCATGATCGCTCTGCCCCTGGTGGGAGCGGCGGTCCTCCTGCTTGGCGGCCGGAGGACCGACAAGTTCGGCCACCTGCTGGGCGTGCTCATGGCCGTCGCGTCCTTCGTGGTGGCGGCGCTGTCGTTCGCGCAGCTGCTCGGCTTCGCCCCCGGCGAGCGCCGCCGCGGGATCGAGCTGTACGACTTCATCCCGGGCCTGGCGAAGGTGGGCCTGCTGGTCGACCCGCTCTCGATCTCGTTCTGCCTGCTGATCACCTTTGTGGGCTCGCTGATCCACATCTACTCGATCGGCTACATGGCGCACGACCCGAACAGGCGGCGGTTCTTCGCCTACCTCAACCTGTTCGTCGCGGCGATGCTCCTGCTGGTGCTGGCCGACAACTACGTGGCCCTGTTCGTCGGCTGGGAGGGCGTCGGTCTGGCGTCGTACCTGCTGATCGGGTTCTGGCAGCACAAGCCCTCGGCGGCGACCGCGGCCAAGAAGGCGTTCATCGTCAACCGCGTCGGCGACTTCGGCCTGCTGATCGGCATCTTCACGATCTTCGCGACGTTCCACACGCTGGCCTTCAACGACGTCCTCGCGAACGCCTCGAAGGCGTCCTCGGGCACGCTCACCGCGATCGGCCTGCTGCTGCTGGTCGGGGCCTGCGGCAAGTCGGCGCAGCTCCCGCTGCAGTCCTGGCTCCTCGACGCGATGGAGGGCCCGACCCCGGTCTCGGCCCTCATCCACGCCGCGACCATGGTCACCGCCGGCGTCTACCTGATCGTCCGGTCCGGCCCGATCTTCCAGGGCGCCGAGACCGCGCAGCTCGTGGTGACGATCGTCGGCGTCGCGACGCTGCTCGCCGGTGCGATCATCGGTACCGCCAAGGACGACATCAAGAAGGCGCTGGCCGGTTCGACGATGTCGCAGATCGGCTACATGGTGCTCGCCGCGGGCATCGGCCCGGCGGGCTACGCCTTCGCGATCGCGCACCTGATCACGCACGGCTTCTTCAAGGCCGACATGTTCCTCGGCGCGGGCTCGGTCATGCACGCCATGAACGACGAGGTCGACATGCGCAAGTACGGCGCGCTGCGCAAGGTCATGCCGGTCACGTTCGTGACGTTCCTCATCGGCTACCTGGCGATCATCGGGTTCCCGCTGCTGTCCGGCTACTTCACCAAGGACGGCATCATCGAGACCGCGATGGAGCACAACGCGATCCTCGGCTGGCTGGCCGTGCTCGGCGCGGGCATCACCGGTTTCTACATGTCGCGCCTGGTGTTCATGACGTTCTTCGGCGCCAAGCGCTGGGAGCCCACGGCTCACCCGCACGAGTCGCCCGCCGTCATGACCTGGCCGCTGATCATCCTGTCGGTCGGCGCGATCGGCCTGGGCGCGTTCCTGGTGCTGGGCAACCGGTTCATGACCTTCCTCTCGCCGGCCGTCGGCGCGCCGGAGGAGATGCCGTCGTTCCACCCGTTCAGCCTCACCGGTCTGGTCACGCTCGCGCTCGTCGCGATCGGCGCGGCCTTCGCCTGGGTCAAGTACGGCAGGGCCGAGGTGCCCGCGGTGGCCCCGCGCGGCTCGTTCCTCACCGCCTTCGCCCGTCGTGACCTGTACGGCGACGCCCTGAACGAGGCGCTGTTCATGCGCCCCGGCCAGTGGCTGACCCGCCTGGCCGTGTTCTTCGACAACCGCGGCGTCGACGGCCTCGTGAACGGCCTGGCCGCCGGCATCGGCGGCACGTCCGGGCGTCTGCGCAGGGTCCAGACCGGGTTCGTCCGCTCGTACGCGCTGTCGATATTCCTGGGTGCCGCCGTCCTGGCCGGTGCCTGGCTCGTCGTAGGGAACCTGTGATGCCCTGGCTTTCAACCCTGATGGGCGTGTCCGTACTCGGCGCGCTGGGCGTGACCCTTGTCCGCAACGACAAGCTCGCCAAGCAGTTCACCCTCGTGGTGTCGCTGATCGTGCTGGCGCTGACCGTCGCCATGGCGGTCCAGTTCAGCCCGAACGGCGACAAGTTCCAGTTCGCCGAGAAGTACGACTGGATTCCCGCGTTCGGCGTCCACTACGGCGTCGCCGTGGACGGCATCGCCCTGGTGCTGATCCTGCTGTCGGTGATCCTCGTGCCGATCGTGGTGCTCGCCTCCTGGCACGACGCCGAGGCCGGCAAGCGCTCGGTCCGGACGTACTTCTCGCTGCTGCTCGTGCTCGAGGCCATGATGATCGGCGTCTTCGCGGCGACCGACGTCTTCCTCTTCTACGTCTTCTTCGAAGCCATGCTGATCCCGATGTACTTCATGATCGGGTCGTACGGCGGGGCGCAGCGGTCGTACGCGGCCGTGAAGTTCCTGCTGTACTCGCTGTTCGGCGGGCTCCTGATGCTGGTGGCGGTGATCGCGCTCTACTCGATCGCCGGCAAGGGCACGTTCATGTTCACCGACCTGGTCGGGACCATCCAGGACGTGACGACGCAGAAGTGGCTGTTCCTCGGCTTCTTCATCGCCTTCGCGATCAAGGCGCCGCTGTGGCCGTTCCACACCTGGCTGCCGGACGCCGCCGCGCAGGCCCCGGCCGGCGCGGCCGTCCTGCTGGTCGGCGTGCTGGACAAGGTCGGCACGTACGGCATGCTGCGCTTCTGCCTCGAGCTCTTCCCCGACGCCGCGAAGTTCTTCACGCCGCTGGTCATCACGCTGTCAGTGATCGGCATCGTGTACGGCGCGATCGTGGCCATCGGACAGACCGACATGAAGCGGCTCATCGCGTACACCTCGGTGTCGCACTTCGGCTTCATCGCGATGGGCGTGTTCGCGATGACGACCAGCGCGGGCTCGGGCGCGACGCTCTACATGGTCAACCACGGCTTCTCGACCGGCGCGCTGTTCCTGAGCGCGGGCTTCCTCATCTACCGCAGGGGCTCGCAGTTCATCGCCGACTACGGCGGCGTGCAGAAGGTGGCACCGATCCTCGCCGGGACGTTCCTGGTGGCCGGTCTGTCCAGCCTCTCGCTGCCCGGTCTCAGCACGTTCGTCAGCGAGTTCATGGTGCTGACCGGCACCTACCAGCGGTACGTCGTCCCGGCCGTGATCGCGACGGTCGGCGTCATCCTCGCCGCGATCTACATCCTGTGGATGTACCAGCGGACGATGAACGGCCCGACGGCGGAGTCGGTCAAGTCGCTGCCCGACCTCAACGCCAGGGAGAAGTGGGTGGTGGCGCCGCTCGTCGCGCTGCTGCTGGTGTTCGGCTTCTATCCCAAGCCGCTGCTCGACGTGATCAATCCCGCCGTGAAGGACACGCTGTCGAGCGTCTCCGTCACGGACCCGAAGCCGGCCGTACCCGTTGCTCAGGAGGGCCAGTAGTGAACGGCACCATTCAGGCGCCGAGTATCGAGTACGCCCTTCTGGCGCCGGTGCTCGTCGTCTTCGGCGCGGCGATCGTCGGCGTGCTGGTGGAGGCATTCGCCCCGCGCTACCTGCGCTCGGCGATCCACCTGCCGCTCACGCTGCTGTCGCTGGCCGGCGCGTTCGCGCTGGCCGTCTGGCAGGCGGTCAAGGGCGTGCCCACCAAGCCCGCCGCGATGGGCGCGGTGGCCGTGGACGGCCCGGCCCTGTTCATCTGGGGCACGATCCTCATCCTCGCCTTCGTGAGCGTGCTGCTCATCAAGGACGAGGAGCACTTCGTCGGCTCCGCGGCGGCCGTGCCCGGCTCGGCCGAGGAGGAGCAGTCGCTCGTCGAGCGGGCCGCGCACACCGAGGTCTACCCGCTGCTGCTGTTCGCGGTCGGCGGCATGCTGCTGTTCCCGGCGGCCAACGACCTGCTCGTGGCGTTCGTCGCCCTCGAGGTCATGTCGCTGCCGTTGTACCTGCTGTGCGGCCTGGCCCGGCGCCGCCGCCTGCTGTCGCAGGAGGCCGCGGTCAAGTACTTCCTGCTCGGCGCGTTCTCCTCGGCCTTCTTCCTGTACGGCACGGCCCTGATCTACGGCTACGCCGGGTCGATCGACCTCGTGAAGATCAACCAGGCGCTGGGATCGGTCGGCGGCCAGGACACGCTGCTCTACATCGGCGCGGCCATGCTCGGCGTCGGCCTGCTCTTCAAGATCGGTGCCGCGCCGTTCCAGGCGTGGAAGCCGGACGTCTACCAGGGCTCGCCCACGCCCATCACCGCGCTGATGGCCTCCGGCACCCTGGTGGCAGCCTTCGGCGCGCTGCTGCGGGTGTTCTGGGTCGGCCTGGGCGGTCTCGACTGGGACTGGCGTCCGGTGCTCTACGGTGTGGCGATTCTCACGATGGTGGTCGGCGCAATCCTCGCGATCACGCAGACCGACATCAAGCGGATGCTCGCCTACTCGTCGATCGCGCACGGCGGCTTCCTGCTCATCGGTGTCGTCGCCACCGGCCAGACGCAGGCGGAGAACACCTCGGCCCTGTCGGGCCTGCTGTTCTACCTGGTGGCGTATGGTTTCACCACGGTCGGCGCGTTCGCCATCGTCACGATGGTGCGCGACGCGGGCGGTGAGGCGTGGCACCTGTCCCGTTGGGCCGGGCTGGGCAAGCGTTCGCCGCTGCTGGCCGGGACGTTCGCGTTCTTCCTGCTGGCCTTCGCCGGCATCCCGCTGACCAGCGGGTTCTTCGGAAAGTACGCGGTCTTCCAGGCGGCCGTCGCCAACGGCGCCACGCCGCTGGTCATCATCGGTGTGGTGGCCTCGGCCGTCGCCGCGTTCTTCTACGTCCGTGTGATCGTGCTGATGTTCTTCAGCGACCCGGCCGCCGACGGCCCGTCCGTCGTGCTGCCCTCGCGGGGGACCGCGGCTGTGGTCGGTATCGCGGCATTGGCTACGGTAGTTCTCGGGGTGTACCCCCAGCCCGTGCTGGACCTCGCGCACACGGCTGCACAGTCCCTGTTCGTTCGATAGGAGATTTCCGTATGGCCGCGCCGCCCGTAGTGGACATTCCTCTCGTCGACGAGCGGCTGGCCGACGACCTCGCAGGCGGGCTCGCGGCGGTGGAGAAGCTGCTGCGCTCGTCGGTCGAGAGTGAGGACGCCTTCGTCACCCAGACGTCCAGGCACCTCATCGAGGCGGGCGGCAAGCGGTTCCGGGCGATGCTCGTGCTGCTGGCCGCCCAGTTCGGCAACCCGGACGCCCCGGGCGTCGTGCCCGGGGCCGTCGTCATCGAGCTGACCCACCTGGCCACGCTCTACCACGACGACGTCATGGACGAGGCCCCGGTGCGCCGGGGCTCCCCGTCCGCCAACGCCCGGTGGGACAACACCGTGGCCATCCTCACCGGCGACTATCTGTTCGCCCAGGCGTCGGAGATCCTCGCCGACCTCGGCAGCGAGCTCATCCGGATCCAGGCGCGTACGTTCTCCCGCCTGGTGCGCGGCCAGATCCGCGAGACGATCGGGCCCGCCGAGGGCCGCGACGCGATCGCCCACTACATCAGCGTGCTGGCCGACAAGACCGGCTCCCTCATCGCCACCTCGGGCCGCTTCGGGGCCATGCTCGCCGGCGCTCCCGCCGACGTGGTCGAGCGCCTGACCGACGCCTGCGAGGCGATCGGCGTGGCCTGGCAGCTCGGCGACGACCTCATCGACGTGGCCGCGCCCACGGCCGACTCGGGCAAGACCCCGGGCACCGACCTGCGCGAGGGCGTCCGCACGCTCCCCGTGCTGTACGCCCTGGCCTCCGACGACCCCGCCGACTCCCGGCTGCGCACCCTGCTGTCGGGGCCCGTGGCCGAGGAGGACGTCGAGGAGGCGCTGACGCTGCTGCGGGCCAACCGGGCCATGGTCCAGGCCCGCGAGGAACTCATCCGCTGGATCGACCGGGCCAAGGAGGCCCTCGCCGGCCTGCCCGACATCCCGGCCCGTACGGCCCTCATCGCCCTGTGCGACTACGTCGTCGAGCGCACGGGCTGATCGTTTTTAGGGGATCATTGCCCGGATGAGGACCATCCGGTGTGCGGTCGTGTTGCCGGCGGCCGTGTCGCTCTCCCTGGCCGTGGCCGCCTGCGGCACACGTGCGGGCACATCCGCCGCCGTCCCGACTCCAGTGGATTCGACGCCTGTGGGCTCCATCGTGGTGGACAAGGACCAGGTCCTCACGTCTGGGGAGGGAGAGGGCTCGGCGCAAGCCCTGTTCGACGCCATCGCCGCGGCGGGTTCGCCCGAGCCGGGTTCGCCTGGGCCGGTTTCGCCCAAGGCGGGTTCGCCTGAGCCGGTTTCGTCCGAGCCGGCCTCGCCTGGGCCGGATGGGGAACGACCGGCCCCCACCCCCTCGGTGTCGCAGACGTTCCTCTCCTGGGTGTTGCCGAAGGGCGAGCCGATCCCGGTGCCCAACCGGGGTACCGGAGGTGCGAACCCGCGCCTGCTGCCGCGCATCGCCGAGGCCGCGTACGCCAGGGCGGAGGCGGCGCTGACCTGACGCCACCGTGGCCGCCCTGAGTGGCCGGCGGCCGAGCACGAGGTCCGAAAGGGCGCGCCGCTCGCGCTGCCGGTGTCTACTTCTGGTCGGCGAGCCACTCGTCGAACGTGGTCGGCGCGATGCGGGCGCCCTCGCCGGGCAGCAGCACGTCGCCGGCCATCTCCGTGCCGAAGAGTCCCGACCAGGTCGGCACGAGCTTCACCGTCCGGCCGCGTGCCGCGTAGGTGCGCCGGGCCATGTCGACGAGGTCCTGCGGCCCGGGACCGGCCACGTCGGCGTAGCGACCCCGCGGCTCGCCAACCGCGATCTCGGCGAGGACGTCGGCCACGTCCGCGGGCGCGATCGGCTGCACCAGCAGCGGCGCGATCGTGGCGACGCCGTCCTGCTCGGCCCACCCCGCCACCATCTCGGCGAAGTCGTGGAACTGCGCGAAGGGGACGATCGTCCACGGCACAGAACCCGCGGACACCAGGCGCTCCTGCTCCCGCTTGCCGGCGTAGTGGGCGTTGCCCTCCACCCGGTGGATGCCGATGATCGAGAGCAGCACGTGGTGGCGGACGCCCGCCCGCTCCTCGGCGGCCAGCAGGTTCCTGGTGGTCGTGCCGAAGTACGCCACCGACTCGTCCCGGTCGGTCGCCTCTGAGCTGATCGCGTCGACGACCGCCTCGACGCCGTCCAGGGCCTTGTCGAGCCCCTCGCCCGTCATCAGGTCCACGCCGAGGGAGCGGCTGATCCGTACGACGTCATGCCCGTCCCGTTCGAGAGCGGCGACGGTGAGCGACCCGATGTTCCCGGTGGCGCCGGCGACTGCGATACGCATGGTTTCTCCTTCGCTAGACGCCTCGGATGCTATCTCGGACAAAATAGATCTGCAATCTCTCCAATACACTGGAGGGCATGAAGCTGCCTGCGAGCACCGAGTGGGTGTTGCACTGCGCCGCCACGCTGGCGCAGCTCGAGCCGGGAGCCAGCGCGTCGGCGGCGCAGCTCGCGGAGTATTACGACGTTCCGGCCCCCTACCTGGCCAAGCAGTTGCAGGCGCTGGTCAGGGCCGGTGTCCTGGCCGCGATGACGGGCCCGCGAGGCGGGTTCCGGCTCGCGCGGGCGGTTTCCGACATCACGTTGCTACAGATCGTCGAGGCGGTCGACGGCGCCTCCTCGCCGTACGAGTGCCGCGAGATCCGCCAGCAGGGGCGGGGGGCGCTGCCTCCCGAGGACTGCCGGCGCATCTGCGTCATCGCCGAGAAGATGGCCGATGCGCACCGGGCGTGGCGGAGCAGCCTCGCAGGGGTCACGCTCGCCGACATCCTTGCCGAGCTGCCCTCCTCGGCGCCTGCCCGCACCCGGTCACGCCTGTCGGCGACACGCTGACGTCAGCGGCCGGCGAGGAGGTCGACGACGGGGGCGAGGGCGTCGGCGAAGAAGCCGTTGACGGTGATGTAGGACAGGCCCAGCGCGTCGCGGCGGCGCAGCAGCGTGTCGGCCATCTCGCGGGGCGAGCCGCGCAGCACGGCGGCGGCGTCCGCCGACGTGATGCTGAGCCCCTCGGGCACCCACGGGGGCGGCTCGTCGCCCACCTGGAGCAGGTTCATGCTCAGCTCGATGTCGTCGAACCTCGCCCCGGCCAGCTCCCGCAGCGTGCCGACGGGCCCGCGCAGGCCCTCCTCCGGCGTGTCGGCCGGTACGGCGAGCGCGACGATGTCCGCCTCCTCCGCGGCCAGCGCCAGCATGCGGCGGCCGGCGCCCGCGACCAGGATGGGCGGCCCCTGACGCTGCACGGTGGTCCTGCTCCCGGCGAAGGCCGTCCGCACCTCGCCGATCACCGACCGGACCAGCGCGACGCGCTCGCTCGCCGTGCCGTACGGCATGCCGAGCGCCCGGGCCTCCTCCTCGGCAGCCGGGCGGCCCGCTCCCACGCCGACCTCCAGCCGTCCACTGGACAGGAAGTCGAGCCCGGCGAGCTCGTGCGCGAGCTGCGGGGGATTGCGGTAGGGCGCGGCCAGCACGAACGTGCCCACGCGCAGCCTCGTCGTGACGGTGGCCGCGGCGGTCATCGCGAGCAGCGGCGGCAGCGTCCCCAGGGTGTCGGGGACGAGCAGGGTCGAGTAGCCGAGGTCCTCGGTGCGGCGGGCCGTCGCCGTCCACGCGGCGGCGTCCTGGGCCAGACCGGCGACGCTCCCGAAACGGAATTCCTTGCTCATGCCGCCGATCCTCGCCGTTCCGGCCGGTCCCGTCGTCCTCCCGCCGGAGGCGGACCCCGTACTCCGGGGGGCGTACTAGACGGTCTCGAGCGCGGCCGCGCGCTCCTGGCGGGAGATGCGGGCGGAGCGGACGCTGTCCCAGGTGAAGACGCTCAGCGCGAGCCAGACGACCACGAACCCGGCCCACCGGCTGGCGGGCATCGTCTCGTGGGCGATCAGCACCCCGCACAAGAACTGCAGCACCGGAGCGATGTACTGGAGCAGACCGATGACGGTGAGCGGAACCCGCAGCGCGGCGGCCGTGAAGAGCATCAGCGGCACCGCGGTGATGAGGCCGGACACGACCAGCAGCAGCGCGTGGCCGAGACCGTGGTTGGCGAAGGTCCCGGTGCCGTTCGACTGCAGGACGAGCAGGTAGCCCAGGGCCGGCACCAGCAGCACGAGCGTCTCGATCGTCAGGCTCTCCGCGCTGCCCACCCCCGCGGCCTTCTTGATCAGCCCGTACGTGCCGAAGCTGACGGCGAGCACGAGGGCGATCCAGGGAAGACGCCCGTAGTCGAGCGTCAGGATGAGGACAGCGAGCGTGCCGAGCCCGACGGCGATCCACTGCCACAGGCGCAGCCGCTCGCGGAAGATCAGCACTCCGAACAGCACGCTGACCAGAGGGTTGATGAAGTAGCCGAGCGCGCTTTCCACCACATGACCGGCGTTGACGGCGTAGATGTAGACGCCCCAGTTCACCGAGACCGTGACGGCCGCGAGGGCGAGGAAGATCAACTGGCGGCGCGTCATGGTGCGGATCCACGACCAGTGGCGGCGTACGGCGAGGATCGTGACCACCACGACCAGCGACCAGACCATCCGGTGGGCGAGGATCTCCACGGCGCCGGACGGCTTGAGCAGAGGCCAGTAGAGAGGGAACAGGCCCCACATGGTGTAGGCGGCGACGCCATATAGGACACCGCGGCGCGTATCAGGCATGAAGCCCATCTTCGCTGCTTACCTAGATTCAGCACAAATAAGGGTCTCTATGCCTGAGGTTTAGAGGCGCTTATGTAAGGAACAAGCCCGCCGGGCGTCTGGTTGGTGATGGCAGACCGGAAGGAAGGTGCGTGATGGGCTGGCTGTTCGGCACAGACAAGACGACGATGGTGGACCCCGCGGACGCCCTGCCGGGCCGTGCCGAGGTCATGCCGGTGGCCACCCGCCACCAGGTCCTCGGCGGGCCGCTGGCTCCGCCGTATCCCGAGGGTACCGAGATCGCCGAGTTCGGGCTGGGCTGCTTCTGGGGCGCCGAGCGTAAGTTCTGGCAGACCCCCGGCGTCGTCTCGACCGCCGTGGGCTACGCGGGCGGCTACACGCCCAACCCTACGTACGAGGAGGTCTGTACCGGCCTGACCGGGCACACCGAGGTCGTCCGGGTGGTCTTCGACCCGGCGGAGGTCTCGTACGAGGAGCTCCTCAAGGTGTTCTGGGAGGCCCACGACCCCACCCAGGGCATGCGCCAGGGCAACGACGTCGGCACGCAGTATCGGTCGGCCGTCTACACCCACGGTCCGGAGCAGGCCAAGGCGGCCGTGACGTCCCGGGACGCGTACCAGGAGGTGCTCACCAAGGCCGGGTACGGCGAGATCACCACCGAGATCGCCCCCGCCGGCGATTTCTACTTCGCCGAGGATTATCACCAGCAATACTTGTTCAAGGTGCCCAACGGCTACTGCGGCATCGGCGGCACCGGTGTCAACGCAGGTGACCCTTCGGCCTGGTGCCCGACTGGGCTGACGGCCTCTTCGGAGGAGTAGCCGGGATTGCTGAGACCTCCGGGTGGCGGTTCAGGCCTGCTCGGAGGTCTCGTTCTTGTCCTGGGCCACGAAGGAGCCCATGCCCGGGGTGGTGACGATGAGGCCGTCTTCGCGGAGCTTGGCGGTCACCTTGCGGATGGTCACGCGGGCGACGCCGAACTCGCCTTCCATCTGGACCTCGGAGATGAGGTAACGGGGCGGGTATTCGCCCGACTCGATGCGTGCGCGTACGACCTCGTAGATCTGCACCCACTTGGGTCGCGTCGGGTCGTAGTCGATCACTCGGCAACTGTAGGTAGTAGCCCCAGGAGGGGCATAGAAGCTCATAGCTATAGACAGATATATTTAGGCTCTGGCTGCGGGACATGACGGAGCTTGAGGAACTGGTAGCGGGCTTCCCCGGCTGGTCGATCTGGCGCAGCCGAGCGGATGACAGGCCGGGAGACTGGTACGCGACGCGGCGAGGCCATCGACTTACCCATGCCGAGCTCCTGGCCGGCGCTTGCATGACGGTAGCCGCTGAGACTCTGGATGAGCTGCGGCGTGCGCTTGACGAACAGACGGGCCGGTCGGCGGCGCAATGACGGCGGTGCAGGGAGGGTCGCGTCGGCTGGCCCACGATCTGGTGGAGGCCCAGAGTGGGACTGCCCGGGCATCGCGGTCCATCCGGGCATCGCGCTACGGAGCCGGAAACGGTTGGAGTGGCAGAACCAGCCTCGCGGCCCTTACCGAGTCATCGACCACACCTGTTGCTGCCAGGCAGTTGTCTACGAGCTGATCTGTGTCGGCGGCATCTACCAGGTCCACAAGGTCATCCAGTCTGACCCGCCTGAGCATACATACACCGGCGGCTGGAGAGGTGACGAAGCCCGCTATTGGTGGATGCGAATTCTGATGGGCTCAGCCCGCTGACGCCTGACTTCTGCTGACGAGAAGTGTCCTCCGATGGGCGCACCCTCGTGATCCGGTGCCAAGCGGACCCGGACCGCAGGGCCGCCAGGCCGAGGACCGGAAGCCGCGCGGCAGCCCGCCTTCGAGCACCCGCTTTAGGACAGTGGTGGCCGTACGGCTGGCATATACGGTGTGAGCTGCGCGAACCTCTTGGGTGGCCTGCGCCATCAGGGAGATCATCCCGTGCATGTCCCGCACTCGCCGCTTCTCAGTCCACCACAGGGTCCTGACAAGTGAGATACGGACGCTCCTGGTCAAGCCACTCAAGGCTCAGCCTGGCCCCCGTAGTCAGCTCGATCGTCGCCAGCGCTGCCGCTCGCCAGCTCTTGCCCCTCCTCCATCTGAAGTTTGGTGCCATGTCCATCAGCTCTGGCCAACGTGCCAGATTCGGCTCGTGCACCCATCTCTCGGGATACATGGCATCGACCATGAGCAGCGTCTCTCCATCAGCGGCGAAGCTGACGCGGTTGTTGGCGTTCACGTTCCAGTAGACGCTGTAAGCGCGAGCACCGGCGCTGAGACGCGGAAGCACCTGAGGATGGACGCCGCGGAACCCGTTGTACTCGAACAATTCGGTCACTGAACCGGACTGGCCCACCAGCACCGCCCAGGCGCCTTCGTCGGAGTAGTCGTCCTCGAAGCGCGCCGCCTCGTGGATCGCGTGACTCGCGCCGCCGCTCACCCGTTCGCCGATCTCGGTGAGAGCGAGCGGCTTTCCGTCGTCGGGTACGACAACGGTCCAGCAGATGCCGTTCTCCAGCCAATGATCCTTGAGTAGCCGCTGGTAGTAGCGATAAACCTCAGGGCTCGCAGGCCGGCCATCGCTCATGTCATGAAACTCCGTCACTCCGGGTGCTGGGATCGCAAGATCTTCGCAGATAGGTCCGACAAGATCGGATGTCAGGCAGCGAGAGACCGGGCTACCAGAGTGACGAGCTACGCGAAGGTCGAATCAGAGTTCAGAACTCACCGCCACGCCCTTCGTCTGCGGTGATCTTGGCCGTGACCCTGGCTTCCCAGATTCGGCGGTTCCAGGCGCGGCATGATTACAGCGCCCGCGCGGTCCTGGCTGATCCGGCAGTAGATCGCAGCTCTGCGCATGGGCCACATTGATCTCGCAGGAACCAGTCGGCCCGGAGCCCGGGCTGCCCCGGGCCGGCGCAGCCGCTCTCAGCGGGTTGCGATCAGCTGCCGCGCCGCGCGGCTGTCCGGGGCGGTCCCGCTGATTACACTCGATACATGAGCGTGATGCGCGAGGAACTCCACCACCTGGTTGATCGGCTGCCAGAGGAGAAGGTGGCTCCTCTGCTCAGGCTCGTCCGCGATCAGCTCGAAGAGCCGCCTGTGGTACGCGACCTGCCGTTCATCGGCATGCTCGAAGCGGAGCCGGATTTCGCGGAACGCTCGGAGGAGATTCTCCGCGCGGAGGACAATCACTCTTTGTGATCGTCATCGACTCGGGTCCGTTGGTTGCGGCCGTGAACGTCCGGGACCGCCATCATCAGGCCTGCGCCCGACTTCTGCGGACCCATCCAGGGCCCTTGCTCGTCCCCGCGAGCGTGGTCACCGAGGTATGCCAACTCGTCGAGAAGCGGCAGGGGAGCAAAGCGGAGGCGGCGTTTCTGCGCTCCTTTGGAGCAGGTCTGACCTTAGTGGATCTCGCAGAACGTGATCTGCAGCGTATGAGCGACCTGGTGGGGACGTACGCAAGTCTCCCACTCGGGGCGGTTGACGCCTCTGTGATCGCCATTGCTGAGCGACTCGGCGTCACGGAAGTGGCAACACTTGACCGCCGCCACTTCACCGTCGTCCGTCCTCACCACACCGGTGCGTTCATGCTGCTACCGGAACAGCTCTGAGCGCCGTCCCGCCCCGCGGTCCTGAGCAGTGATCTGTTGATCGAACGGCACGGGCGCGAGCCCGTCGGCCTCACCGCCGGCGAGGCGTAACCCTTCGAACCGATGGTCCGTAATTGCGGGCCATTGGAGTTTGAGAGCGGGCTCACGTGGTCCATGAGCTTGTCGACGGCGGCCCGGACAGCCAGATTCCCGGCACCTGATCGCGTTGTGGGCTGAGCCTTTGTTTGGACCGGCACTTGAGTCTCAAGTAACCGGAGACTTCAGGATCGATGCCGTGGGCGGCACGTGCTCGTTTTCGCCGTCCGCGACCCATCCGATCCGACTCCGGGAGAGCGCATTCCATGCCGCGATACGTGACGCCGTCCGCTGAGGATGGCAAGCGCCTCATCAACGACTTCATCGACGAGACTTTCGGTGGTCTGGACGCCAACCTGGACTTCGTCACCATGCTGCGTACGGTGGTGCCTGAGATGCCCGCCGCTCCCAGCCCTGAGCAGTTGGGCGCCTGGACGGAGCTGTCCGAGCTGGTCCGTGATGCCGACTTCAAGGCCAGGGTCCGCAGGATGGCCGAGCATCAGGCGGCTGAGAGGGCGGCCGGGGATCAGACCGGCCTGCACCACGAGGTGACCGAGCTGGTCCGGGAACGGGTGCGGCAGGCGCAGGCAGACGGGGTCGAGCCGGGTTCGCAGCAGGCGCGAATGGTGCTGGTCGAGCTGATCGTCGGATACACCGCGACATTCGGCCATTTCGACAGTGCCGAGTACCGCCGGAAGCTGCTGACTCGGCTGGAGATCGCCAATGATCCCCGTACGGAGCGGTACTTCGCCTTGCTGTCCACGATCAACGGCTGGCCGGCGCCGCCGAGCCTGGCGCCGGCGTTCGACTGGTTCACTCAGGCGCTCCGGCACCATCCCGTTCCCTAAAGGTCGGGTACGCGGGGGTCGAGTGCGGCGAGGAGCCAGCGGGCCGCAGGGACCGGATCGGGTTTCGGGGGCGTACCGTTGATCATGGCCAGCAGTTGCCAGTATCGGAAGACCCGAGGGTCGGCCCCGATGCGGATCCGCTCGGCGAGCCAGAGCCGGAACCCGGCGTCGTCGGACCGCCGGTGGGCCTGGGCGAAGACGGCGACCAGCTCGTTCACGATGGGCCGGGCCAGGGCGGAGACCGGCGGAATCCCGTCCGCCAGGGCGCGGCCGACGAGGTCCAGCGTGGCCTGCTCGGCTCGCGCCCAGCTCTCGTGGTCGCCGTGCTCGGCGCCGGAGGAGCGGTCCGTCGCGTGCCGCTCGAACGCCTCGCGTACGCTCTCCCGGAAGTGGGGGTCGCCGACCAGGTGCGCCAGCTCCAGCCACGCGTCGAGCTGCTCGACCGATGGGTCGTCGGGCAGGTCGGGCAGCATCGAGCGCAGGTGCGCGGCGAACGCGGGCTCCATGTCGAGCCCGCGAGTCGCTTCGGTCACGAGATCGGCCACCAGTTGCCGGCGCTGCTCCGCCGGTAGCCGGGCGAGCCGGTTCACGTGGGCGATTCCGGCCGTGCCGGTACGGCGGGTGGTGATGTAGCGCAACACTGCCTGGCGTACCCGCAAGGTCTGGATCTGGTCCTCCATGGCCGCGATCTGCCCGTCGGCGATCTCGTTCAGAGTCTGCGCGTCGGCGAGCACTCGTGTGATCGTCGCGATCTCGACGCCGAGATCTCGCAGCGTACGGACGAGTTCCAGCCGGTCCAGGGCGTCGTGATCGTAGAGCCGGTAGCCGCCGGCCGACCGGCCAGCTGGAGGTACCAGCCCTTCGTCGGAGTAGTACCGGACCGTCGGCACCGGCACCCCGGCGAGCCGAGCCACCTGGCCGATCGTGTAGAGCCCGTCGTCCTTCACACGTCCAGCCTGGCTTATCAGCCGCCCTTTCGGTGGGCCTGTGGGGGAGCGCGACCGGTGATGCCGTTGAGAGGTGGGAGGAGCTCTTCAGGCACGCCCTGGCGAATACATGGCGATGTCTTGAAGCTCTGCGCGCAGATCCACGCTCGCGAGCGAATGTCGAACGGCAGCGTCGCCTTCGAGTCGATCTCGGAGTTCGAGATCACGAGTGGAGGTCGTGTCCGCTACATCATTCGATGACGAGGCGCGAACAGTGTGGCTCGTCCATGCATCCCGACGGCATTCCAAGAACACCGATGCGTAGCTCGTCCTCGTGTATTTATTGCCTGAGGTGAAGGACTACCACCAGCAATACCTTTTCAAGGTGCCCAACGGCTACTGCGGCATCGGCGGCACCGGCGTCAGCTGCCCCGTCGGCCTGACCGCCGGCGAGGCGTCGCGCGGCAGCGGACCCCGGCACAGGGCATGGTGTCGGGGCCGCGACGAGCTGTATGGGTCAGGCGGTCTGGCTCAAGGTGACGTTGAATCCGAGTGCTTCCAGTTGCCGGACGTGGCTGCGTACCTTCCTGCCGGTGTCCAGCCGACTGAGGTGTTCGGCGTGGTGGTCTTCGAACCGTCCCGTCAGCGCCTCCACCAGCGCGGCGTGCTTGTGCTTCATCCGGCCGCGTGCCAGCTCGGCCAGAGCGCGGGGTGTCGTCTACCGCATCACCGACGACAAGTCGGTGGAGATCTGCGGGGTGTGGGCTGTCGGTGAGCGGGCCGACGCGGAAGTCTATGCTGAGGCGACGGTGAGGGTTCGCGAGGCGGGGACGGACCGTCTGGAGATTGTCCAGCTTAAAGCTCTTCTGAGCGCTAGGCCGTGTCTTCAATGTGATCTAGGTGTTGGATCATGACTTGGCGTGATTCGCCGGTACGAGTTGACCGATGAAGAGTGGGAGAAGCTGCAGGTTCTTCTCCCCTCCGGGCGGATGGGCCGTCC